>CALUJL010000020.1 GCA_944320955.1 uncultured Bacteroidaceae bacterium | reverse complement strand
GCCGCCTGCCGGAGCTGGTAGAGCAGGCCCAAGCCCTCCTGTCCCAATTCCCCGCCGCAAGCGACGCCCTCCGCCACCGCCTGGAGGCGGCCCTTGCCCTCCACCTCCCCGCCGCCTGAGGCCGGACAACAACTCTAACGAAGAACCCACAAAAATTTCCCTACGTACATACAAAAATTTCCTCCCGTACGGACGAAAACATATATACGGGAGGAAATTTATTTCCTTACGCGTTTATTTTAATTTACAGATGAAACTCTTGAAATTCAGACATGCGTAATGAACAGCTCTCTATATTGAAAGGTTTCGGAATCATCCTGATGGTCGTGGGTCACAGCGGTGCCCCGGACTTGTTGCATGATTTCGTTTATCTGTTCCACATGTCCTTGTTTTACTATGCCTCCGGCTATTTCTTTAAAGAAGCCTACCTTTCCCGCAAACTCGAGTTCGTAAAGAAGCGGGTCAAAGGGCTGTATTTTCCGTTCTTGAAGTACGGGATTTTTTTCTTGCTGCTTCATAACGTTTTTTTTCGTTTTAATATCTACAACGGTGAATATGGCTTCCAAGGTGGGGCATCCTTTTTATACGCCGCCTCCGATTATTGGGAGAAATTTCTTGGCTTGTTGAAGTTCGGCGGAGCAGAACAATTGTTAGGCGCTTATTGGTTCTTGAGTAGTCTGTTTATAGTTTCCATCTTGTTCTTGTGCTTGTTCTATTTTGCAGACCGGTTCGGAAAACAAAGAAGACAGTCCTTACTTTTTGTTTGTATAATATTCGTTTACATTTCGGGGGGGGGGGTATTGCGACATTAGGCATGCACTTGCCCCGTTCTTTGGAGCGTGAAATGATTGCTTTGTTTCCCTTTTATTTGGGTTATTTGTCGAACAGCAATCTCCGGTTGAAAGGCTTCTTGTCGAAATATCAAAACGCGGCTGTCGGTTGTGCATGTTGCCTGCTGTTGTTGTGCCTGACCCGGTGGGGAAATGTTAATCTGGTTGGCAGTGAAATTACCAACCCGTTGTTTTTCCTTTTGTGTACGGTCCTGGGGTGTTGGATGATGATGTCCTTTTCCGCCTTCCTGCCTTGGGGACGCAAGTTCGTGGCCTATGCCGGAGAGCACACGATGGGGATCCTGACTTTCCATTTCCTTTGTTTCAAGTTCGTGAACCTATTGAAAATAGATTGCTATGATTGGCCTGTGGCCCGTCTGGCCGAGTTCCCGGTAATCGGGGAGAACAATACTTATTGGTGGTTGCTGTATGTGGTTGTAGGTGTGGAAGTTCCACTATTGTTTACCTATACCTGCCAGAAAATCAAGAATCGTATAAAGCCATGTTGACCTTGCTGCTTGTTTTAGTATCGCTGTTGTATTTGAAATGGATCGTATTTGTTTTGATGCTTCCCGTAATCCGTGTAGTCCGCGCCCGGAGCCGCCGGCGTGCCCCCATTTACCCGGAAGTGGAGAGCAAGTTAAATAGTATTGCCCCCCCCTAACGAATGCAAAGAAGAAACTGGGGCTTTTGGGACAGCTCAAACGGTACGTGGGCGGTTATATCCGCTATGCCGATTTCCAGACCGGGCTGATTCCCTCCCATCATGTGCGTGATTTCCTGTACCGCCATGTATGGCTGGTGGACATGGCCCCGAAGAGCATTATCTACTGGGGCGCCGAGATCCGCGCTTCCGAGCAGTTGCATATCGGGGAGGGCAGTATCATCGGCGACAAGTCGATACTGGACGCCCGGCGCGGCGGCATCTTCATCGGCAAGAATGTGAATTTCGGTAGCGGCGTGCATTTGTGGACCGGACAGCATGACTATAAAGATCCCTATTTCCGCAGTATGCCGGGCAGGCGCGGGCCGATACGGGTCGGTGACCGTGCCTGGCTGGGTGCCGATGTGACCGTATTGCACAGCGTGACAATCGGCGAGGGCGCGGTCGTGGCGACCGGTGCCGTAGTGACGAAAGACGTAGAACCTTATACCTTGGTCGGGGGCATCCCCGCCAAGAAGATCGGCGAACGTCCGCGGGACTTACGTTATGAGTTCCCCGGCGAGCCGGTGCCGTTTTATTGACGGTGGCGAATAATAAGAAATAAGTATCAATGCGTATCCGCACCAATGTACTATATAGCAGTATCCTGACCTGCTCGAACTATTTGTTCCAACTGATAACCTATCCTTATGTGTCCCGTGTGTTGGGTGTGGAGCGCATAGGCGTCTGTAATTTTGCAGTCAGTTTTGTCCATTATATTCTGCTTTTTTCCACGATGGGCATCTCCATCCTTGGAATCCGGGAAGTTGCCCGTTGCCGTGAGGACCGCCAGGAACTGAACCGCTGCTTTTCCAGCTTGTTTTATTTGCATGCGGTAGCCACGGGAATAGTCCTGTTGTTATATGTGGGTGCCGTTTATTTTGTCCCGGCGTTGTATCCTTACCGGGATTTGCTCCACATCGGGACACTCCAGATACTATTCAATCTTTTTCTGGTCGAGTGGTTTTTCAAAGGGATAGAAGATTTCAAATACATCACGTACCGGAACATAGCAGTCCGTTTCTTGTATGTGCTGGCCGTCTTCCTGCTTGTCCGCAGTCCGGAGGATTATCCGGTATATTTCGGCCTGATAGTGGGGACCATCGTGCTGAACGGGTTGGTAAACTGGCGTTACCGGATGAAGTTCGTCCGCTTGGTCTGGCAGGGCGTTTCGCTGAAGAAATACTTGCCCCCTTTCTTTGTCTTGGGCGTCTACTTGTTGCTGACGAGCATGTACACCTCTTTTAATGTGCTTTACCTGGGTTTTGTGGGCGGTGATACGGAAGTCGGCTATTACACGACGGCCAGTAAGATGTACACCGTCCTGCTGGGGCTGTTTACGGCCTTTACGGGTGTGATGATGCCTCGCATGAGCAATCTGGTGGCGCAGGGCGATTATGGTGCGGTCCGCCGTTTGAGCCGCCAGTCATTCAACTTGTTGTTTGCCTGCGCTGTTCCGTTGGTATTTTTTTGTGAGGCCTTTGCTCCCCAGCTCATCGGTTTGTTGTCCGGTCCGGGTTATGAAGAAGCGATCGTGCCGATGCGAATCATCATGCCTTTGGTCTTGGTGATCGGGATGGAGCAGATATTGATTGTCCAATTGCTGACCCCGTTGAGGCAAGACCGTGCCGTGTTCGTCAACAGTGTGTTCGGTGCCGCGGTAGCTTTACTGACGAACGTACTTCTTGTCCATCATTATCTGAGCGTGGGTTCCAGTTGGGTCTGGGTACTCTCAGAGTTGTCCGTATTGTGCTCGGCACTCTATTTCATAAACCGGCAACCGCAATTGGGAGGCATCATTCCTTGGGCCGGTTTAATGAAGAATATTTTATGGATGCTTCCCTTGCTGGTAATTTATCTGTTGGCCCAGGGATTGGGATGCAACTCGTTGCTTTGGCTGGCAGGCTGTGCCCTCCTGACAATGGGCTACGTCTTATTGGTGCAGGTTCGCGTGATGAGGAATGATTTGTTTGTGAATGTATTTGTGAAACTTGGCAAGCGGGAATAGAGTAAATGCTATTGATTCTTTCGTTTATATCTCTTCTACTTTTGGCAATAGTCTCAGGTGGAATAAATGAAGACCGGAAAATAGGATTTTTGTTTGTTGCAGGTATTCTGGTATCTCTGTTCTTGTATTGTTCTCGGAATCCGTTGACTCCGGATACGGTCCCTTATATGAGAATGTATGCGCGTCCTTCGGCATTTTCCGAGAGTATAGAACATTTCTATTTGCAATTGAACTCATTTCTCAATCACTTAGGAGTATCTTTTCGACTTTATATTTGGATAGTTAATATAGGAATAGTGCTGATTTGGATTTATTGTACAAAGACTATTCTGGCTTCTTATCGATATTGCCTTTTAGGGCTATTGGTGTATGTCTCTTTTTTCGGGATATATTATAATGCGATTATTTTGCGCGCTTCTATTGGGGCTGCCATATCTTATTTGGCATTTGTGCTGTTTTTGTCTAATAAGGGGTGGCGCTCATATTTGTATTATTTTCTTTTAATAGCCTTGGCATCCCAGTTTCACTCTTCATATGCCTTGTTTTTGATATTTCCATGGTTTTTGAATATAAGATATTCGACAAGGTTTTTATGTGTTGTATCTGTCGCTTCATTTCTACTTCCTTTGATTGGAGAAATATCGGTTTTTAGGCGAGTGATTGACTTTGTATTTGAAGAAGCTTTGTTTAGTAGGCGTATGATGTTCTACATAAGTGGCGAAATGGCAAGTGTTCGTAGTAGTTTATATGGCAATACGGAAGTACTTTACTTTTTGATAACATTGCTATTGGTTATGTTCAGAGACAAACTTGATTGGAAAGATCTTTTTTTATTTCGGTATTATAACTTTTTCCTAAATGTACAAGTTGTAGGGTTCTGCTTGATGATGATTGTGGCGGCATTGGATATACCGATGGGCATACGTATAGCTTACAATTTCTTGTATTTCCAGTTTCTTCCTTTAGCTATAGTGCTTCTGTTGTCTCCTAAAAGGAGGAGGCAATATTGTTTTGTAGGAGCGATAATTTTTTCCATATTGAATTTCTATTCCTTATGGAACAATACGCCGAGTTTGATGTATTTATAGCCGATGCAACAAGAATTGTTGACAAATGAGTCTCAGGTCTTCCCTTTGGCTATCGTCATCCCCGCCTATAAGGCTACATTTCTGCGGCGGACGTTGCAGTCCTTGGCGGAGCAGACGTGCAAGGATTTCACGGTTTATATCGGTGACGACGACAGTCCGCACGGCCTGGCGCCGATCGTGGCGGAGTTCGAGGGCCGGTTCCCGATGTGTTACCACCGTTTCGAGGAGAATCTGGGTGGCCGTGACTTGGTGGCGCAGTGGACGCGCTGCGTGGCGATGACCCGGGGCGAGGAGTGGATCTGGCTCTTCAGCGACGACGATTTTCTCTCGCCCGACTGTGTGGAAGCTTTTTATCGGGAACTTAGGGGTGGGGCGGCTTACGATATTTACCGTTTCAACATACAGGTCGTCGGGCGCGACGACAAGCCTCTGCGCCGTATCGTCTACCCGGAGGTCATCAGTTCCTATGAGTTGTATCGTCGTAAATTGCTCGGCGGGCTGGAGTGCTACGTCGTGGAGTTCGTCTTTTCCCGTGCCGTGTACGGGCGGACGGGCGGCTTCGTGCCGTTCGATCTGGCGTGGGGCAGCGACCTGGCCACGTGGGTCAACTTCGGTATGGAGCGGGGCATCCGGACACTTCCGGGTGGTACCGTCTCGTGGCGCAGCAGCGGGGAAAATATCTCCACCCTGCAGACCCGGGAAGCGGTAGAGCGCAAAGTCGGAGCCCTGTTGGCTTTTTTCCGCTGGGGCGAAGAGGCGGGCCGGCGCATGGGCCGTCCGGTAAGGTGGATTAACGATTGGGCCTTTGTCAAACGCCTGGCGGTATTCTCCCGTGCGCTTCCGGTGGGGCAGGCGTGTAGGGCCGTTGTGCATTATGCCCGGGGACGTTTCCGTGCCGCTTCCTTGTTGGCTTTGCTGGGGGCGTCAGTACTTGCCTGCGGGCTGAAAGGATTATTGAGAAAAATCAAGCAATAAGCGCAAATGAAGTTGAAATATATTGTGACTGGCAACAAGGACCACTGTTGTGGTTGCCGGGCATGCGAACAGGCCTGCCATGCCGCCGCCTTGTCGATGAAGCCCGACGGGGAAGGCTTTCTTTACCCCGTGTTCGACGAGGCACGTTGCGTGGACTGCGGCCTGTGCGAACGGGTCTGCCCCATGGGCGATCCGCTTTTGCCCGTGGACGAGCCGGCCGAAGTCTATGCCGCCAAGTCGCGCAGCGAAAAGCTCTGCATGAGCAGCTCATCCGGCGGCCTGTTTTCCGAAATTGCGCTGCATGTTTTGGAAAAAAGCGGCGCAGTTTTTGGCGCGGCCTTCGCAGGGGATGGGTCGGTGCACCATGTAGCCGTTGAATCGGCTGATGGTTTGGGGCTCTTGCGCGGCTCGAAATATGTGCAGAGCGACATCGGTGATTGTTATTCCCGGGTGCGTGACTTCTTGAAAGCCGGGCGTTGGGTCTACTTCGTGGGCACGCCTTGCCAGGTGGCGGGGCTGCGTAAGTTCCTGCGCAAGGAGTACGACCGTCTCCTGACCTCCGACCTGGTATGCCACGGTGTACCGTCGCAAAAGATGTTTGCGGCCTACAAGGAGTGGGAGGAGCGGCGGCATGGCGGAAAAATCCGCGAATTTTCTTTCCGTAACCTGAAAGGCTGGGGGCACTCGATAGAGTTCTCTATCGAGGGCCCCCAGCCTGGCGGCACTCGAAAATCTGTCCGGTATTTGTTCAACGAGTTCTCCCCTTACTACCACGGCTTCATCCACGGGCTGATGACCCGTCCCTCCTGTTATGCCTGCCCTTATGCCCGTACCGGGCGGGTAGGCGACCTTACCTTGGCGGACTATTGGGGCGTGGCCGATGTGTTCCCCAAGTTGGACCGCAGGCACGGCGTGTCGCTCCTGTTGGCCAACACGGATAAGGGGAAATCCCTGTTGCGCGCGATTAGCCCCCGGGTGGAGCTGCACCGCTCCGGGCTGGCCGATGCCGTGCGCGAGAACTGGAACCTGGCACATCCCACCCCGAAGCCGCAGGAACGGGCCGATGTCTACCGGCTGCTGGACGAGCGTTCGTTCGACTATTTGGCAAAGACATTGTTCCGCTATCCCCACAAATGGCTGTGGGTTTTGCGGTATGCCGGGGTGAAAGTCTTGGAGTTCCTGCACCTGAAGCCTGTGGTAAAACGCCTTTTGAAACACAGATAAACCACGGAGAACCCCATGAAAATAGCTCTAATCACGATATTGGACAACATCAATTTCGGCACCATCCTGCAGGCCTATGCCTTGGCCAAACGAATAGAAGACCGTGGATGCGAAGTCGAGTTCATCGATTATTGGCGCCCCAACTCCGGGACATGGCAACAAGTATGGGGCATCCTGCGCAACAAGAAGCGCGGCCCGCTGGGACGGCTCGTCTATGCCGTGTCGGCACTGCTGCTTGTGCCGCCCATCAAGCGCAGGTTGCGCTCCTTCCTGACGCGGCGTTTCGCTTTCACCCGCCGCTATCGTTCCATCGACGAGTTGCGCCGTCGGCCGCCGGTGGCCGACCTGTACCTTACGGGTAGCGACCAGGTCTGGAACAGTTCGTACAACGACGGCATCGACCCGTCCTTTTTCCTCGACTTCACTCCTGGGTGCAAGTACTCCTATGCCGCATCTGTGGGGATGGATGCTTTCCCTGCGGGTCAGGAGGAAGAGGTGCTTCGGCTTTTGCAGGCATATAGTGGAGTCTCGGTTAGGGAGAGTCTGACGTGCGACTATTTGCGCCGTTTGGGCGTGTCGCATCTTTCCTACGATCTCGACCCGACCCTTTTGCTTGACTTGGAGGAGTGGAAGCAGGCCATAGGCTATAAAGGGAAGAGGGACTCCGTGCCTTACCTGCTGGTGTATTCCGTGGAAGAGAAAAACAATCCACGCATCTTTGAGGCTGCCCGCGCCATCGCTAAGCAGAGGGGGCTGCGGCTGTATGCTGTCATCGGGGGCGACCCGTTCAAGCTCCGCAAGTTCGGTTGCGATCGGATCTTCTCTTTTGCTTCCGTTCCTTGTTTCCTGCGTCTGATGATTGGTGCGGATTTTGTCGTGGCCAGCAGTTTTCATGGGACGGTCTTCTCCCTGAATTTCAATAAGGAGTTTGTCTCCATTCTGCCCGACCGCTTCAGTGTGCGGCAGCGCAGTCTGGAGGTTTTGTTTCCTTCGATAGCGGGTCGCGTCAAGGGGCTTGACCCGTTCGACCCAGCTGCTCTTTCCCCGTTGGACTATGGAGAAATCAACCGCCGTTTGGGCGAGTTGCGCGCTTCTTCCGAAGCTCGGTTGAAAGAGATACTTACTGATATATAAAGACCTTCCAACTTGTTATGAAGATATTATACGTCCGCATCGATTTGGAGCGGGGTAATGGGGGATATTTTGTGTGCGAGCGGAATCTGCGGGCTTTGCGGAAGATTGCAGGGACGGATGAGGTGGATGTCGTTCTGATTCCGCGTATGACGATGCGCTCGGTGGGGTTGTCATTGTTTCGCTTGGGAAGCTATGGGGTGAGCTGTGGGTTGGAGCAGCGGATTGTGGAACAGGCTGTCGGGGGAGGCTATGATTTTGTTTTTCTTGAAGGTACTCTTTTCGGTACGCTCGTGCGAAAGTTACGGAAGCGGGGTGTAGCCACTGTTGTCTTTGCCCATAATGTGGATTCGGAGCTCTATCGTCAGCGCTATGAGGGCCATCGCAGTCTTGTCACGGCTATACAATATCGTTTCGTGCTCTACAACGAACGCCTTTCGGTGCGCCATGCTGCCGGGCTCATCGTCCTCAACCGCCGCGATGCGGAGGGTATGGAGCGGCGCTTCGGGCGGAAAGCCGATGCCATCCTGCCCATTACCTGTCCGGAAGTCCCGCAGGAAGGGGCGACAAAATGTTTTTCCCGGCCTTATGGCTTGTTCGTAGGGTCCGACTTTTTTCCGAATGTGGAAGGAATCAAGTGGTTTATCACTCAAGTGGCTCCGCGTATTGCTTATGATGTGCGGGTGGTGGGTTCTTGTTGTAAGAATCCGGCATTGGCCGGTTTACCGTTGCCGGAAAACGTGTATATGGAAGGCTTTGTCGATGACTTGTCGGCTTATTACCGGGGTGCGGCTTTCGTCGTAGCCCCCATCTTTAGCGGTTCGGGTATGAAGACGAAAACCGTGGAAGCCATGAGCTATGGCAAAACCATTGTAGGTACGGACGAAGCATTCGTAGGCATCGACTGCGACTATGCCCGCATCGGCGGCCTCTGTCGGAATGCGGACGAGTTTGTCTGCTGTATTGAATCGTTAAGAATTGAATTGCGGAATCCTTATACGGAAGAGCTCTTCAACAAAGAGTTTACTGATTTGATATTTGAACAACGGCTGGAGGATTTTTTGTCAACAATAAGTAAGGAATAGGATGATGAAGGATTCTATTATTGTGCGTTATCTCATAGCATTTCTGTTTTTTATCAGGAATTTGTGTCGACGTAGAAAGCATTTGCGCGTACTTTCTTCTGTAAATACGGTGCGTTTGATTAAAGAGAAAAAGCTTTCTGTAAGTCGTTTTGGTGATGGGGAACTTAAAATTATGCGTGGTGGTAGTATTGGATTCCAATGTTATGATGTTAACTTGAGTTGCCGTTTAAGGGAAGTGATTCAAGAACATCGTGATAACCTTCTGATTTGTGTACCACGTTTTCTGACTAATATGGATAATATCTCTAATGAAGTAAAAACTTTTTGGAAGTATTCTTTGTTGCGAAACCAAAATGCATGGGATTATTATTTAGAGGAAAGTAGAATATATGGTGATACACAGTTTACTCGCTTCTATATGGATTTGAAGGATAAAAGTTCTTCAGCTAACATAATAGAAGAAATAAAGTCTTTGTGGAGAAATAGAAATGTTGTTATAGTAGAAGGAGAGGAAAGTCGTTTGGGTGTGGGTAATGATTTGTTTAACGATTCAAGTTCTGTTAAGCGGATTATTTGCCCTGCTGAGAATGCGTTTTGCTATTATGAACGGATTTTATGTGAGACAAAGAAAATGGAAAAAGACAATTTATTTATTATTGCTTTAGGTCCAACGGCTACGGTTCTTGCCTATGACTTGTCTCGCGAAGGATTCCAGGCTATAGATATGGGACATATTGACATCGAGTATGAATGGTTTCTTCGTCAGTCATCCTCAAAAATAGCGATAACAGGGAAATATGTGAATGAATGCCATACAAGGGGAGGAAGTATTTATAGTGCAGTTTATCAATCTCAGATTATTGCAGTTATAGATTAAGAACGTTTCTTTCTGTTTGACTTGCTTTAGCGATTAAAGTGTAAAATAGAATCTGATTATCAGATAGTTTGAAATGAACAACAAACTTGTTTCCATTATAACCCCGTGTTATAATGCGGCTTCGGTATTGTCTGAAACGATCGAGTCGGTGCGGGCGCAGACGTATGGGGAGTGGGAGATGCTGGTCGTGGACGACTGTTCGACGGACTCTTCGGCTGAAGTCGCACAGGAGTATGCCCGCAGGGATCCGCGGGTCCGGTATCTGAAGACGGAACGCCCGTCCGGTTCGCCTACGGTGCCGCGGAATCTGGGACTGGAGGCTGCGCGGGGGGAGTATGTCGCTTTCCTGGATGCGGATGACCTCTGGCTCCCGGAGAAACTGGAGGAGCAGGTACGCTTTCTGGAGGAGGGGCATCACCGGTTTGTCTATTCCGACTATGAGAAAATCACCTACGGGGGCCGCCGCTCGGGCCGGGTGATCCGGATGCGGCAGTCGGCCACTTATTGGGACATGCTGGAGACTTCTTCCGTGCCGTGCCTGACGGCCTTGCTGACGCGCGAGGTGATCGGGGACATCCGTTTCCGCCCGATACCGAAGGAGGACTATGCCTTCTGGCTGGACGTGCTGCGGACGCGGGGCGTCGCGGCTTGGAATACAGGCCGTGTGCATGCCCTGTACCGCGAGGCACGGGGCACCCGTTCGAGCAACAAGCTGCAGATGTTCCGCCAGCAGTGGCACGTGCTCCGCACGGTGGAAGGCGTGAAGAAAGTCCCCGCCTTCTATTTCCTTTGCACCTATGCCGTCCGCGGCCTGCTCAAGTTCCTGAAGTGAGCAGCTCTCTGTCCGCCGCGTCCCGCATATTATAAATGAAAAAGCGAGAACACCGAGGTGTTCTCGCTTTTTTGTGTGCTTATGAAAAAAGGGAGGGTGAGGTATGGGGCTCGAACCCATGACCTTCGGAACCACAATCCGACGCTCTAACCAACTGAGCTAAACTCACCATGTTCTGCTTTCCCTCTTGCTGTTCGGTTGTTGCCTGAGCAACTCCTTCCCGGAAAAGCGCTGCAAAGATAGCGCTTTCTTCCGTTTCTGCAAAGAGAATGCAGAAGTTTTTTTATCCGTAGATGGCTTTCTTGCCCGCCAGGAGGGTGTTTCGCATGAGCGAGCAGATGGTCATCGGGCCTACGCCGCCGGGAACGGGGGTAATGAAGGAGCACTTCGGGGCTACTTCGTCGAACTTCACGTCGCCCGTCAGCTTGAATCCGCTCTTCATGGCGGGGTTGGGCACGCGGGTTGTGCCTACGTCCAGGACGACGGCGCCTTCCTTCACCATGTCGGCCGTCACGAAATTCGGCTGTCCCATGGCGGCTATCAGGATGTCGGCCGTGCGGCAGATCTCT
Organism: uncultured Bacteroidaceae bacterium; assembly: GCA_944320955.1. Taxonomy (GTDB): domain Bacteria; phylum Bacteroidota; class Bacteroidia; order Bacteroidales; family Bacteroidaceae; genus UBA1794. Next base: position 40,436 of record CALUJL010000020.1, on the reverse strand, counting down.
TTCAGGTTCTTCGTCCGGCTGTGGCATACGGTCACGGTGCAGTCGCCCGGATAGGCTTTCTGCATCATGAGCGTGGCCATCGGTTTGCCCACGATGTTGCTCCGGCCGAGCACGACGCAGTGTTTGCCGGAAGTCTCGATGCCGTAGCGGCGGAGCAGTTCGAGCATTCCGTTGGGTGTGGCGCTGATGTAGCAGGGAAGCCCTATGGAGAGGCGGCCTACGTTGATGGGGTGGAAGCCGTCCACGTCCTTGCGGTAGTCGATGGCCTCGATGACTTTCTGCTCCGATATGTGCCTGGGCAGGGGGAGCTGTACGATGAATCCGTCCACGTCCTCGTCGCGGTTTAGTTCATCCACCTTGGCCAAGAGTTCCTCTTCGCTCACGTTGTCCTCGAAGCGGATGAGCGTCGACTTGAATCCGCAGGCCTCGCAGGCCAGCACCTTGTTGCGCACGTAGGTCTCGCTGCCCCCGTCGTGTCCCACGAGGATGGCCGCCAGGTGCGGGCGTTTGCCGCCGTTTTCCACGATTTGCTTCACTTCTTCGGCTATCTCCGCCTTGATCTGTGCGGCGGTAGCCTTTCCGTCTATCAGTTGCATATTGGTTCTCCTTTCTTTATTGTTTATCGATGTGTTTCAGAATCTCTTGTTCGATGGCTCCGCCCCGCAGGTTGCGGGCGAGGATGGTGCCGTCCGGGGCGAGGAGCAGGATGTGGGGAATGCCTACGATGCCGTATTGTTCCATGGGCTTTGTGCCGGCATCCAAAATCTGCGGCCAGGTGTATCCTTCCTCGGCAATGGCTTTTTTCGTTTGTTCGGCTTTATCCTTGACAGCCACGCCCACGATGACGAGATTGCCCTTGTCCTTGTATTTTTCCCACAGCGGTTTCAGACTTTCCCTACCTTCCTGGCGGCAGGGTCCGCACCAGCTGGCCCAGAAATCCACCAAGACCAATTTCCCCTTTCCTATAAAGGAAGAGAGTTTCTCGGGCTTGCCTTCCTGAGTTGTCCCCTCGATGTCTATATAGTGTTTCCCAGCAGAAGTGTTGTTGAAATTGATGAGTTCGTCCTCCATTCCTTTGGTAAACCTTGTAGATCGCAGATAGGGTCCGAGGCGTGCATATAGCGTTTGTAACGTTTCGATACTGTTGGTGTAGTAAAATTGCATATAGCCATCTCTCCAGGCCATTTCGCCTACACCATTGTTTTGTTCTTGCGTGACCCATTTAGAGTAGAAGGAGAACAGTCTGTCGTTGAATGCTTTGCTGTATTCTGCTTCCGGGGTATCGGGATGTTGCTTTCGGTAGTCTTCTTTCCATTGTTTCGTTCCGGCAGAAAGGGCTTTTTTCTCCGCTTGGTACGCGAGATATTTTCGGGTGAGCGGCCCTCCTTCGGAAGGCTGGTTGGCTGTGAGGTCAATGGTTACGGAGTCTTCCAGAATGCAGTTTGCATATCTTTTCCGGTCTTCTTGCTCCAGACGTACGAAGTAGGGGTGGTCTGCCGTGCCGACGAAGCGGAACCGGCCGTTTCTCACCGTGGCCGTGTCGATGTGCCGGTGGGTGTCGTACACTTCCATATACACTTTCTTCCCCTCCATCTCCGGGTCGTCGATGCGGCCGGATACGCTGTAGGAGGTCTGTGCTTGCGTTGCCGTCGCCCCGCAGAGGAGGAAGAGCAGCATTCCGAGGAGATTTCTCATTTTGCAGGAGTTGGGTGTTCTTTCAGATAGTTTTCGATGGCCTGTTCGATGCCTCCTCCCCGCAGGTTGCGGGCGAGGATGGTGCCGTCCGGGGCGATGAGCAGGATGTGGGGAATGGCGATAATGCCGTACTGAGACATGGTATTCTTGTCGGCATCTATAATTTGCGGCCATGTATAGCCGTCTTCTTCCACGGCTTTCAGCGTGCGGCTGAATTCATCGGAGACGGCTACGCTCACGATGGTCACGTTTCCTCCGTCTTTATGCTTCTCCCACAAGGGTTTCAGTGTCTCCCGTCCTTCCTGGCGGCAGGGCCCACACCAGCTGGCCCAGAAGTCTACCACCGTGAATTTTCCCTTTCCGGCAAAGTCGGACAGGTGGACAGGCTTTTTCTCTGCCGTGATGCCGGCGATGTCCACGAACGGCCGGCCTACGGCCGTAGTCTCCAGCCCTTCGATGTCCTTTTTCCCTTTTTCGGCGGACTGCAGCGATCGGAGTTGGGGACCGAGCCGGGAATAGAGCGCCCGGAGCGCTTGGGGGCTGCAGTACATTATGGCGTCCACTCTGCCGTCCCGCCAGGCTGCTTCGCCCACTCCATCATTCGGGTGGGTACGTATCCAATTTTCGTAGAGGGCGAAAAGCTGATCTTTGGTTCGTGGCCATTCTTCCGCAAATTTCTGCTCGTATTCTTTCGGGTCGGGATACTGCTCCCGCAGGGCTCGGTCCCAGCTTCCTATTTGGGCGAAGAGTGAGTCTTTCTGCGAGAAATAGGCTTGGAGCGCCCGGTTGAGCGGGCTGACGGGTAGGGCGCGGTGTGCCTTGAAGTCGATGACTACGGAATCTTCCAATACGAAAAGGGCAAATTCCTGAAAATCTTCCGAGTCTATGCGGACATAATGGGGCCAAAGGGCAGTACCGGCCATGTGGATTTGTCCGTTTTGTACGGTGGCAGAGTCGATGCGCGCCTTGTTGTCTTGGACTTCCAAGTACATTTTCTTCCCTTCCATATCCGGGTTGTCGATGCGGGCGGAGATGCTGTAGGATATCTGCGCTTGCGCCGCACTGCTCCCGCCCAAGAGCAGGAGGAGTGCGGCGCAATATGAATTCACCCTATTCATATATTATATATAATAGGTATAGGACAGCTTTTCGCTCATTTCGCCTTGGGCATCATCCCGCCGGGCATGTTGCCCATGTGTTTCATTTGCGCGAGGAGCTGGGTGGCCTTGCTGCCGGTCATCATCTTCATCATCTTGCGCGTCTGGTCGAACTGCTTGAGCAGGCGGTTTACCTCCTGCAGGGTCGTCCCGCTGCCCCGGGCTATGCGGGAGCGGCGGCTGCTGTTGAGGATTTCGGGGTGCGTGCGCTCCTTGGGGGTCATGGAGTAGATGATGGCTTCGATGCTCTTGAAGGCATCGTCGTCTATATCCAGGTTTTTCAGCGACTTGCCTATGCCGGGAATCATGCCGGCCAGTTCCTTGAGGTTGCCCATCTTTTTGATCTGGTGTATCTGGCCGAGGAAATCGTTGAAGTCAAACTGGTTCTTGGCTATCTTCTTCGAGAGGCGCCGGGCTTCGGCTTCGTCGTATTGCTCCTGCGCGCGCTCCACGAGGGAGACGATGTCGCCCATGCCGAGTATGCGGTCGGCCATGCGGCTGGGGTGGAAGGTGTCGATGGCCTCCATCTTTTCGCCGGTTCCGATGAACTTGATGGGCTTGTTGACTACGGTGCGTATGGAGAGCGCCGCGCCGCCGCGGGTGTCGCCGTCGAGCTTGGTGAGGACCACGCCGGTGAAGTCCAGGCGGTCGTTGAATTCCTTGGCGGTATTGACGGCATCCTGTCCCGTCATGGCGTCCACCACGAAGAGGATTTCGTCGGGCCGGACGGCTTCCTTGATGGCGGCTATCTCCGTCATCATCTGCTCGTCGACGGCCAGGCGGCCGGCGGTGTCGATGATGACCACGTCGTTACCCCGCGAGCGGGCTTCGGCGATGGCGTGGCGGGCTATGTCGACCGGCGAGTGGCTGTCTTCGGTGTAGACGGGAACGCCTATCTGCTCTCCCAAAACCTTGAGCTGCTCGATGGCGGCCGGGCGGTAGACGTCGCAGGCCACGAGCAGGGGTTTCTGGCGCCGCTTCTCGGCCAGCATCTTGGCCAGCTTGGAGGAGAAGGTGGTCTTACCCGAGCCTTGCAGTCCGGCCATGAGGACGACGGCGGGATGCCCGCCTGTGGTGTTCGTCTCCACCGCCTCGCCGCCCATGAGGGCGGTGAGCTCGTCGTGGACGATCTTCACCATCAGCTGGCTGGGCTTGACGGCGGTCAGCACGTTCTGCCCGAGGGCTTTCTCCTTGACGGTATCGGTGAAGGTCTTGGCTACCTTGTAGTTTACGTCGGCATCGAGCAGGGCGCGCCGCACGTCCTTGAGGGTTTCGGCTACGTTGATTTCGGTGATTTTTCCTTCGCCCTTGAGGATCTTGAAGGAGCGTTCCAGTCTTTCGCTTAAGTTGTCGAACATGTTTTGGGGGTCTGTGTGTCTGTTTTTATTTAGAATTCAAACTCTCCGGAGTAGGAAGCGGGCGTGCGCTGGTCGGAGCGGACGGTGACTTTGGCTTCGCCCTCGGGGGAGATTTCGATGTAGATGACGAAGTGTTCGTTGCGCTTGACGGCATCGAAGAGGATTTTCGACGTCCCGTCGTAGATGATGGAGGAGATGTAGTCGATGGTGGGCGACTCGAAGTTGAGGCTCAGCTGCGAGGGGTCGGTCACCATGCCGCGCATCTTCCCATAGTAGGGCAGGTTGCAGATGAAGAGGCTGTCCTGTATGGCCACGGAACCGTCTTCGAGTCCCGAGGTGCTGTAGCTGCCGGCGGCTTCGGTGATGCGGATGCGGAAGCGGCGGGCTTGTACTCTTTTGATGATTTCCTGTTGGACGGCTTCTTTTTCCTCCTTGTCGGGGATTGCGGCGGGTGTGGCCTGCAGGGGGCAGTAGGAGTCGGCGCCGAACAGGCAGAGAAGTCCGATGATGAGAAAGTTTTTCATATGGCTGTCGGTTTTTGAGGGATAAATATCGGCAAAGTTACCCATTTATTCGAATAATATGGATAGCTTTGCGCGCTTTTCTGAATAATTAAGGTGAAATGGAGCATCCCCTTGTTGTCCTTTTTTGTGCCGTGGCGGTATTGCTGGGGCTGAAGCTGGTGAAAGCCGTGCTTTTCCGCTTCCTGCTTCTGGCGGGCGTGGCGGCCTATGTGCTGTATCTGCTGGCGGGCCGCTGCCCCGCGGGGTGAGAAAAGCGCTGCGCCTTTTTCCGGAAAGATGCGGCGCTTCTGCCGGAGCGGTGCGGGGCTTTTCGGAAAAAGGCGCAGGGGAAATCCTCTCTTCGCGCGGGGCTCACTGGCCGAAGAGGTCGGAGAGGTCGCCGATGAGGTCGTAGGTCTCTGGCGAGAGGTAGAGCAGGCGTTCCATGCCGTTGATGAGCTTGCGGGCCACGACGGCGGTGGCGTCCTCGTAAGTGGCGGCATTGATGTAGATGGTATAGCCGTTCTCTTGTTTCCACTCCATGTAGTATTCTTCCAGTTGTTCCGTGACCCGCAGGGTGACGTCGGTGTTGAAGTAGAGCGTGCCGTAGTACATTTTCCCCTCGCTGTTGTAGCGCAGGGCTATGCGGTCTTCGTTCTGCAGCGGGTAGTAGAGCGAGTCGCGCCCGTTGGTGGAGGGCATGTTGCGCAGGGCGGCCAGGGCTTTGATTTCTTTCTCCGTCTTGCCGATGAATTGCCCCAGGTCGGTGAAGGTGGTGCGCGAGGGCAGGACGGTCAGGTTGTAGATGTAGTGGACGTTGGGGTTGACGGCGTTGATGACTGCCGTGCCCACGTGTTGCGGGGTGATGATGCCCCCTTGGCTCACGGTGGCCACGAAGGTGTTGGAAGAGGAGGCGCTCGTGTAGGCTCCCGCGGGCAGGGTCATCGTGTTGTTCATGTAGAGTTCCTTGTTCTGGCGGATGGTCTGGAAATCATTGTCGTCGTCTCCGCAGGAGTTGAGCAGTGCGGAGCAGCAGAGCAGGCAGACGTAAAAAAGAGTTTTCTTCATAGGAAGTATAGGTTTAGGTGATTTTTTCGGGAAAAGGGGGTCAGCGGATGATGCGTCCTATGACCAGTTCCATGGGGATCAGGCCGAAGGTGCGCGAGTCGATGAGGCGGTCGGGGTCGGCGGTCTGCATCCAGTAGTAGTCGCGTGTGAGGCGCACTTTGCGCGCCGGGCGGCCTTCGACGTAGAGGCGCCCGTCGCTGCCCACCACGGCCTGCAGCCGCTCGTAGCGCAGGAGGGCCTCCTGGAGGATGAGCTTGCTGGCCTCGGTGACTTCGGCATACTCCCCGCGGCGGGGGATGCGCCACGCCCCGAGGGGCAGGTGCAGCGTGTCGCCCGGTGCGGCGGCGCAGCGGCCCACGAAGACCTGGCGGAACTCCAGGCTTCCGGCCTCCAGGGGATTGTCGAAGGCCACTTGGTCGCCTTTCTCCATGGGCTCCGGAAGCCAGCGTGCGTAGCCCGCGAGGGAGGGCAGCGGCAGGCGCAGCCCGTAGCTCCAGCGGTTTACGAAAACGAGGCTCCCGTCGGGCAGGCGGAAGGGGGCCACGGCCAGCGTGCGCAGCAGCCCTACGGCGGCGACGGCCGCCACGAGGGCGAGAGTCCAGCGTCTTATGGTTCGGGCGGCAGTCATCGGATGTTATCGACCCACTTGAAGAGGCGGTCCCAGCGTATCCGTCCGTCGAGCCAGCCGCGGTCTTTGTCCAGCGAGAGCCAGACGACGATGGGTTTGCCTACAATATGGTCTTCCGGCACGAAGCCCCAATAGCGGGAGTCGAGGGAGTTGTGGCGGTTGTCGCCCATCATCCAGTAATAGTCCATGCGGAAGGTGTACGACCGGGCTTCCTTCCCGTTGATGAGGATGCGCCCGTCGCGCACTTCGAGGCGGTTTCCCTCGTAGGCCGCTATGGCGCGCTCGTAGAGGGGGAGGGTCTCCAGCGTGAGGGGGAGGGTCTCTCCTTTCTTGGGTATGCGGATGGGGCCGTAGTTGTCCCGTCCCCAGTGGGAATTCATGTTGAGCGGATAGACATTGCCGCCGTCTTCGCGGTCGGTGAGGCGGGTCATGCGCTTGACCAGCGGGGCCATCTGTTGCAGGCGTGCGGCGGATTCGGCCGTGAGGGGCAGGACGTAGACGGAGAGTTCCGCATCGTAGTGGGCGGCGTCTTCACGGCTGATGTGCAAGTCCCGCAGGATTCCCTCGTTCAGGGGGCCTTCGGTCCAGACGAAGTAGGTGAATTGCGCCTCGGCGGGCATCTTCTGGCGTGTGCCGTTGATGTAGACTTCGCCTTCCCTTATCTCCAGTTCGTCGCCCGGCAGGGCTATGCAGCGTTTCACGTAGTTCTCCCGGCGGTCGACGGGGCGGTATACGACTTCGCCGTAGGTCTGCGGGTTGCTGCGTATGAAGTTCATGCCCGAGGTGTAGAGCAGGGAGTAGTAGGTGTGCCGCTCTTCGGGGGAGAGGCTGTCGGGGTTTATCTGGACGAGGTCGCCGCTGATCTGGCGTCCCACTTCGTAGGCCAGGGAATAGATGTCCATCTGCTGGAAGCCGAGTGCCACGGTGTCCCCGGCGGGGAAGTTGAAGACTACGATGTCGCCCCGCTGCGGGGTGCCGAATCCGGCCACGCGCTTGTAGGGCCACTGCGGGCGGTCGAGATACGACTTGCAGCCCAGGACGGGCAGGGTGTGCTGCGTCAGGGGCATGGACAGGGGGGTGTTGGGCACGCGCGGCCCGTAGCTCATCTTGCTGACGAAGAGGTAGTCGCCCACGAGCAGGGACTTCTCCAGGGAGGAGGTGGGGATCTGGTAGTTTTGGAAGAAGTAGATGTTGACGAAGTACACGGCCACGAGGGCAAAGATGATGGCGTCTACCCATCCCATGAGGGTGCGCAGGGCGGGATTCTTGCTCTTTTTCCACCAGGTCCAGGGGATGCGCTTCGTGATGTAGGCGTCGAAGATGAAAGGCACGGCCACGAGTCCCCACCAGCTGCGTATCCAGAGGAGGAAGGCCAGGTAGAGAATCAGGACGACGGCACACGCCACGGCGCGCCGGCGCAGGGGGGTCTCCCGGGCGGGTTGCTCTCCGGTGTGCCCGGCGGAGGGGGAATGGGGGGAGGTATGCTTGGGGTCGAAAGTCGGTGTAGTCATTTTCGGGTGAAAAATACAATATGTGCGGGGCAAAGATATGGATTTTCTTTGAATCGGCCTAATGCCTTGCCGTCTGCGGATGTGGCTCTTTGGGGTGGAAGTGTGGATGCTTTTTCCGGGCGGCGGGAGGGGAGGGGAGGAAAAGTGGCAGCACTTCTGTCAAAAAGTGGCAGGGCTTTTCGGAAAAACCGCTGCCGCTTTTTGACGGAAGTGCTTGTTCCCGGAGGATTGGGGCCTGCCTGTGCTGCTCCTGTGCGGGGCGGCACGGGCAGGGGTGTGCTGCGGGGGCGTTATGCTCCCTGCTGTGCTCCGAGGTTGTTCTTCTTGCTGTGCTTCAGGACTTTTGCGTCGATGTAGAAGACGATTTCCTCGACAATGTTGCTGATGTGGTCGCCCGTTCGTTCCAACTTGCGGAAGACGGCGGCCAGCTCGAAGCAGCGCTTGGCCATTTCGGGGTGCTCGACGGTGTATTGGGAAAGGGTTCTTGTGGAATCTGCGTTGATTTCGTCCAGAAGATTGTCCTTTTCGAGGATTGTCTTTGCCAGTTCGATGTCTTCCTCGCAGAAGGCTTTTTGCGCGGCGGAGATCATGTAGAGAGTTTGGTTAAACATTTCTTCCAGGCGCAGGTCGACGAAGAGGACTTTGTCTACCGGAGTTTCGTCGGCACGCAGCACATAGCGCGCCATGCCTTCCGCATAGTCGCCGATGCGCTCCAGGTTGTTGTTGATGTTGAGCACCGACAGGGCAAAGCGCAGGTCGATTGCCACGGGGTTGTAGAGGGCTATGAAGTCTTCCACGTCGCTGTCGATCTTCAGGTCGTAGGAGTTGACGCGTTTCTCGCGGGCGATGATGGTGTCGGCCTGCTCCTTGTCGAGGTTGAGGACGGCGTTTTTGGAGAGTTCCATCTGGTTGTAGACGAGCGTCCACATCTCGTTTACTTCTTTCTTGAGGGAGTTGAGTTCGGAATCGACGAATTTTACCATGGTTGTTGAGTCGTTTTTTGGGGTTTAGCCGAAGCGGCCGGTGATGTAGTTCTGCGTCGTTTGTTTCTCGGGGTTGGTGAAGAGCCGTTTCGTGTCGTTGAATTCGATCAGTTCGCCCATGTAGAAAAACGCAGTCTTGCTGCTGACGCGTGCAGCCTGCTGCATATTGTGTGTAACGATGATGATGGTCGTTTTATTACTCAGGTCGCAGATGAGTTCTTCCACCTTGCCTGTCGATATGGGGTCGAGGGCGGAGGCCGGCTCGTCCATGAGCAAAATCGAGGGGGAGACGGCCATTGCGCGGGCGATGCAGAGGCGCTGCTGCTGGCCGCCGGAGAGGGCGAAGGCGGACTTCTTGAGTTTGTCTTTTACCTCATCCCAAAGTGCGGCTCCGCGCAGGGTCTCTTCGACGCGCGACTCTATGAAGTCTTTGTCTTTGATACCGTTGACGCGCAGTCCGTAGGCCACGTTTTCGAAGATACTCTTGGGGAAAGGGTTGGGGCGCTGGAAGACCATGCCGACGTTCTTGCGCAGGTTGTCGATGCGGACGCTGCGGTCGTAGATGTTTTCCCCGTCGATGCGGATTTCTCCGGTGAGCCGCGCGCCGGGGATAAGGTCGTTCATCCGGTTGAGAAGGCGCAGGAAAGTCGACTTGCCGCAGCCCGAGGGGCCGATGAAAGCCACGACGTTTTTCTCCTCGACCTGCATGTCTATGTTCTTCAACGCATGGAAGTCTCCATAGTAGAAGTTTACGTTTTTTACGTCTAACTTGCTCATTATTTTGTTTTTATTTTGTTCGAGAAATATTTCCTCAGGGAGTTTGCCAGGAGATTGATAAGGAGTACGATGATGATCAGCACCAGTGCCGTGCCGTAGGCTATGGGCTGCTGGGCTTCGAGGTCGGTGCCGCTGGTGGAAACGACGTAGAGGTGGTAGGGAAGCGCCATGCACTGGTCGAAAAGGCTCTCGGGGAGCTTGGGCAGGAAGTAGGCCGCGCAGGTGAAGAGGATGGGCGCCGTCTCGCCCGATACGCGGCCGAGGGAGAGGATGAGGCCTGTTATGACGCGCGGCATGGCCATGGGGAGGATTACGTGCCAGATGGTCTGCGCTTTCGTTGCCCCCAGGGCCAGAGAGCCCTCGCGGTAGGCGTCGGGGATGTCCTTCAGGGCCTCCTCCGTGGTGCGGATGACGATGGGCAGCGCCAGCAGTCCCAGCGTGAGCGAGCCGGCGAGGATGCTGTCGCCGAAGCTCAGATAATTGACGAAGAGGGCCATTCCGAACAGGCCGAAGACGATGGAGGGGATGCCCGCCAGGTTGTTCGTCATCATGCGTATGAAGCGCACGAGTTTGCCCTTGCGGGCGTATTCGTTCATGTAGATGCCGCTCATGATGCCTATGGGGAAGGCGAAGCAGGCGCTGCCCGCCATGAGGCAGAGGGTGCCCACGATGGCGGGCAGGATGCCGCCGGAGGTCATGCCGTCCGTGGGCGGAAGGGTGAGGAAGTCCCAGCTGAGCACGCTGAAACCCTTGACGATGATGAAGCCCAGTATGCCCAGGAGCGACAGGGCCACGGCCCCGCTCAGCAGGCGGAAGAGGAAGAAAACGATCTGCTCCGTGCGCTTTTTCTTCGAAGCGTAGGCGGAAGGATATTGAGGTGTGTTCATTGTTGTGGCAGGTTGCGGGGCACGCGGGGAAAAGCGCTGCATGTTTTCAGCATTCGGTGCAGGGCTTTTCCCGAAAAGTGCCGCCGGTTTTCAGCGTTTGTTGCGGGAGGAGATGTATTCCACGCAGAGGTTGATGAAAAAGGTGATGAAGAAAAGGATCACGCCCAAGAGGAAGAGGCTCTGGTAGTGCGCCCCCCCGGCCGGCGCCTCGCCCAGCTCGGCGGCTATGGTGGCGGGTATCGTGCGCAGCGGCTCCAGTATGCTGTGGGGCATGACGGCCGCGTTTCCCGTCACCATGAGCACGGCCATCGTCTCCCCCACGGCGCGCCCTATGCCGAGCACTACGCCCGAGGTGATGCCGGAGATGGAGTAGGGGACGACCACCTTGTATATCGTCTGCCACCGGCTTGCCCCGAGGGCCAGGCTGGCCTCGCGCATCGTGACGGGGCAGCTGCGCATGGCGTCTTCGCCCACGGTGATGATCGTGGGCAGCGCCATGAGGGCCAGGATCAGGCTGCCGGCCAGGCCGGTCTCACCCACGGGCAAGTCGAACGTCTGCTGCAGGAACGGCACGACCACGGCCAGCCCGAAGAATCCGAGCACTACGGAGGGAATGCCGTTGAGCAGCTCGATTACGGGCTTGAGCACCTGGCGGATCCGCTCGTCGGCCACCTCTGAGAGGTAGATGGCCACGGCCAGCCCGAACGGGAGGGCTATGAGGATGGCGAAAAACGTGACCCACAGCGTGCCGCTCACCAAGGGCAGGATGCCGAAGAGCGGCGAGGGAGTGGCCGTGGGGAACCACTCGTCGCCCAGAAGCACGTCGCCCGCTTTGATGTTCCGCTCTTCGAGCAGGCGGATTCCCTCCTGGTCTTTCACCAGGTCCGTGGGCACGAAGGCTATCATGCCCCTCTGCCCTTCCACCTGTTCGGCAATGCAGTCGCCGGCGCGCTCGTAGTTTTCGCCCAGTTCCTCCTCCGTGTAGAGCTCCGTGAGCTGCTCCAGGCGGAACGTGGCGATGGGGCAGTCGATGCCTCCTATCTGCTTCCAGTTGGTAATCTCTTCGTCAAAGATCAGTTTTATCTGCTCGGCCGAGAGGTTCTCCACCGGGTTTTCCCGGTTTACGGCCAGGGTGTAGCCCTCTTCCACCACCTTGTTCCGGAACAGCCCGGCCGCTTCGGCGAAGAGGAACGTGATGATGAGCAAAATGACGATGCTCGTCGTGAAGCCGCTTACGGTCAGGATCCGGCGCATCGCTACTTCGCAAAATTGCTTGAGATTCATAAGTTCAGTCTTATCGCGGGGAGTTTATACATTTACTTCAGGGGAACGAATCCGCCGTCGCGCACGAGTTTTTGCCCGGCGGGCGAGAGAAGATAGTCGATGAAGGGGCGCACGAGCGCTTCGTCCTTCACATTATAATAATAGTACAGCGGGCGCACGATGGGGTACTTGCCGTTCATGGAATTAGTCACCGTGGGCGCATAAAATCCCCCGCCCTCGTAGGCCACGGAGAGCGCCTTGACGTGCGGGTTCAGGTAGGCCAGGCCCACGTAGCCTATGGCCCCCGGCGTCTGGCGCACGGACTGGATGATGGCTCCCGTGGCCGGCATCGAGAGGATGCTGCTCATGTAGTTCTTGTTGCCCAAGACGCTTTCCTTGAAGAACTCGTAGGTGCCCGACGAAGTCTCGCGCGAGTAGACCACAATCTTGCGGTCTTCTCCGCCCACCTGCTTCCAGTTTGTGATTTTTCCGCGGAAGATGGCCTCCAGTTGTGCGCGGGTAAGGCGCGAAACGGGGTTCCCGGGGTTTACGATGACTGCCAGAGCGTCGTAGGCGACAATCACCTCTTTTACTTCCTGCCCGGCCCTTTTCAGCTTCATCTGCTCGCCGAACTTGATTTTGCGGGAGGCCATGGCGATATCCGTCACGCCCTCCACCAGAGCCGACAGCCCCACGCCGCTGCCTCCGCCCGTGACGGTGAGGCTTGCCCGCGGGTGAATCTTCAGAAACGCCTCGCCTGCCTCCTGCGTCAGGGGCAGCACCGTGTCGCTCCCCTTGATGCGCTGGGCAGAGAGGGAGGGGGCAACGGCGAAAAGGGCGAGGAGAACACAGAGGAACGGGTTGGTCTGAGGTCTTTTCATCCGTATGTGTTTATTCATTGTGTATGGGTGGTTTGTTCGCTGCATTGCCGGCTTTTGGTCGGGCCGGGCATGAAACAATCTCGAATTGCAGCGCAAATATAGGGCTGCCGGGCGAAACTGCCGCCGCCCCCGCACGCTTGCGGAGGAATCGGCGGCAAATTTTCTGTTTTTCGGTGTAAAATATTACACCCGCGTTACAGTTGGCTTCAGAAACAGGCCCTCACGCCCCCGCCGGCAGCGGGGGAGGGGGCTGTATTCAGCAGCGGAACAGGCGGAAAACGCGCCAGAACTCCGCCCCGTTGTGCAGCAGCAGGGCCGCCAGGGCCAGCAGCAGGAAACCGTCGAGCACGGGGCGGAGGCGGCGGGGCAACCCCCGGTAGGCCCAGCCCAGCAGCACGGGGACGGCAAACAGCCAGTGCCCTCCGAAGATGACGGCCTCTTCTATCCCGTAGCGCAGCACGATGTGGGCAAAGAAGTCCACGCTGAGGAAAAGTAGGAGCATCTGTACGTATTTGTTGCGGCGGTTTTGCCAGGCCGAGGCTGCGCAGAGGGCAAAGATGAGGCCCACGAGCGCCGTTTGCCAGGGGCTTTCGTACGAAGTGGGGCGGAGCACCGTCTCCCGCCCTACGGTTTGCGGCTGCAGCGGCGTGGCGAGCAGCGTGTTCCCCCAGAAGTCCGTGCCGACGAGCTTGGGAAACCGGGCATTGTCGAAGTCGAAATATGCTTTGAGCCCCAGGGTGTTCTCCACCGGCGAGGGCTCTTCGGGCGCAAGCAGCTTGATTTTGGCCGTGTAGGCAGCAAACAGGAGCACGACGCAGGCCGCAAAGGGCAGTGCCGTCTTGAGGAGGCTGCGCAGCGCGGCGCGGCGGTCCGGCATCCGGTTGAGCAGGAGAGCCAGAAGCGGCTTGGCGGCGTTGGTCAGCGTAATGCCTCCGCACAGGAAGGTGAGCAGAAATACGCTTCGCCCCCGCACGTGTCCGAGTTTCTTCCACTCCTCGGAGAGAAAGAGCAGGGCGAAAGTCAGGGCCGCCAGGGAGAACGGATAGGTCTCCGGCGTGAAGGAGAGCACCGCCGTGGTGAAAAACGCGGCGCAGCACAGGGCGGGCAGCAGGGCGCGCCCCGTGGGTAGACCGGCGATGCGGCGCAGATAGCGGAAGACGAGGGTGACGGAGCCGGCCGTGAGCAGGCTTGTGCCCAAGAGGAGGCCGAAGAGGCCGGCCTGCCCGTGCCCCAGGGCGGAGAAGGGGAGGAGGAAAAGCGTCTTCAGCAGGTGGGCGAGGGGGAAGAAGGGGTGGCTGATGTCGAAAGTGCCGCCCTGCATGCGCAGGTGGGCCAGATTGTCGTAGCCCAGGTAGGTGCCGATGGCGGGCGAAGTGGCGTCGAGCAGGCGGGTGTGCAGCAGCACGTGGGCGCCCAGCCAGGCATAGAGGAGGAAGAGGACGAGCAGCAGCACCGTTTCGGCCCTGCCGGGGGGGAAGAGGAGGCGCCGGGCTTCCCGCAGGGTGAGGCGCAGGTTGCGCAGGGCGCGGGCGGCGTATTGCTTCGGGCCGGGGCATGTGTTTTTCCGGAACGGCTTGTAGTGGGGAAAGCGGGCCAGGGCCAGCATCGGGAAATCGCTGCGGCTGTCGCCATAAACATGCAGCACTTTTTCGGAAAGCGCAGGCACTTTTTCCGAAAAGCGCCTCACCTTTTCCTCGCCCTTGCAGTTGGGCGTGGCAAAATGCCCGGTGAGCCGTCCGCCGCGCACTTCCGGTTCGGTCCCGATGACGTGGCGGACGCCCGCCGTCCCGGCCCAGGGGGCGATCCATTGCGGCATCGAGGCGGTCACGATGAGCACCCCGTGCCCGGCCCGCAGGTGCGTCCGTATTTCTTCTTCGGCCCCGGGGCGGAGCAGGCGGGGGATGCCTCCGGCGTAGCGGCGGCAGCGGCGGAGGAAATCGGCCTCCTCCATGCCCCGGAAGAAGGAGGCGAAGACGCGCTCCTTGGCCCGTCCGGCAGGCAGCAGGCGCAGCAGGACGGCCAGTTTCAGGGCGGCTATGAGGGGCAGGCGCAGCACGAAGGCCCTCAGGCCGCAGGCCGAGAGGAGAAAGCCGGGCAGGGAGTCGCGCCGGGTGAGGGTGCCGTCGAAGTCGAAGACGGCCAGCTCGGGGGAGGAAAGGGAGTGGTCTTCCATGAGGGGGTGTCGCGTCAGTAGAGGATAAGTGTGAAGGCCAGCAGCCAGCAGGCCAGGGTGAGCTGCAGGAAGCGGTCGTGCAGGAAGAGGCCGGTGGGGTTGCTGTTTCGTTTTTCCACAAGGATAATCTGCAGGTAGCGCATGATGCCGAGCAGGGCGATGGGGATGGTACAATACATCCGGTCGCCGCTCCGTTGGCAGACCTCGGGGGCGAGGGTGTAGAGTATGTAGAGGGTGGCGAGCAGCGTGGAGAGTATCGTGAGCAGGGCTTGCAGGTATCCCTCCGTATAGCGGGTCACGCTTTTCCGTGAGATGCGTCCCGTCTGCCGGAAGTTGCGCAGATCGTCGGCACGCTTGCCGAGCGCCAGCAGGAGGGCGAGGAGGAAAACCATGATGTCGAGCCAGTGTGAGACGGGAATGGCGGCGGCGTATCCGCCTGCATGAAGGCGGATGACGAATCCGAGGGCGAGCACGGTGGCATCGACCAGGGGGATTTGCTTCAGCCACAGGGTGTAGGCGGCGTTCAGGGCGAGGTATCCTCCCAAGAGCAGCAGGACTTCGGGCCCGACGGGCCGGCCGGCGTACAGAAGCGCTCCCGCGCCCAGCAGCAGGATGAGCAGGAAGAGGGCGGCCGCGGCGGGCGTGACCGCCCCGCTGGCTATGGGGCGGTGGCATTTGAGGGGATGTTGCCGGTCTTGGGGAGCGTCGAGCAGGTCGTTGAAGAGGTAGACGGTGCTGGAGACCAGGCAGAAGACCATCGCGAGATGTGCCGTATCGCAGAGCCGGGCAGGGTCGGCGATGGCCTGGCCGAAGAAGAGGGGGAGGAAAAGCACGAGGTTTTTCACCCATTGCTCCGGGCGGGCCAGGCGCAGGAGGAGGAGAAGTCGGGGTGTTTCCATAGCGGGCTAAAAGAAAGAGGGCAACCCCTCATCCTTCGGCTGGCGGAGGAGTCCGGGGTTGCCCTCGCAGGACGGGGAGGCTTCCGGCAGGGCGCAGGGGCGGGATGCCTTGCGCTTCTGTCGCGGAGTCCCTTATTCGTAGGTCACGAGGTCGGCGCCGTCGAGCACGGAGTCGCCCGTGTTGACGCAGATTTCCTTGATTACTCCGGCAGTCGTGGCGGGAATGTTGTTTTCCATCTTCATGGCTTCCAGAATGATCAGGGTGTCTCCTTTCTTCACGGTGTCGCCGGGTTTCACTTTGATGGCCACGATGATGCCGGGCAGGGGCGACTTCTCGCTCTTCTTCGAGGCCGCGGGCTGGGCCGGTGCGGCAGCTTTGGCTGCGGGCTTGGGTGTTGCGGCCGGACGGACTACGGGGGCGGGAGCGGCCTGGGGCTCTTCTTCGAGCTCCACGGAGTAGGCCACGCCGTTTACTTCTACCGAAACCTTGCCGTCTTCGGGCTCGCCGACAACCACGGTGTAGGGGTTTCCGTTGATTTTATACTTGTATTCTTTCATTGCTACTGTAGGTTTTTGGGGTAAAAACAAGGTCTTATTTCCGGACGGGGCGGTCGGGCATCAGGCAGGGCTTGAAGGACCAGGCGGACGATACGGCGCGAATCGTCAGGCGGTTCGCCTCCTTGTCGTGCGGGCAGAGGAACTTCTCGTGCAGGGCCATGGCGATGGCGGCCTGTTCTTCGCCGGTCAGTCCGGAAAGGTTGGGTTGGTTTTCTGCTTTCATGAGGTTGGTTGTTCAAAAAGCGGCGGGCGTTTCACTTACAAGGGGATGTTCCCGTGCTTCTTGGCGGGGTTCACTACTTTCTTTGTCTGCAGCTGTTCCAGTGCGCGGATGACGCGGAAGC
Organism: uncultured Bacteroidaceae bacterium; assembly: GCA_944320955.1. Lineage (GTDB taxonomy): Bacteria > Bacteroidota > Bacteroidia > Bacteroidales > Bacteroidaceae > UBA1794. The sequence goes on along the minus strand of CALUJL010000020.1, from coordinate 23,751 downwards.
GGGTATTGCGCGGCTCGATCACGTCGTCGATGTAGCCGTATTTGGCTGCGTTGTAGGGGTTGGCGAAGAGTTTGGTGTACTCGGCCTCCTTTTCTGCAAGGAAAGCGGCAGGGTCTTCCTGTGCTTTGGCTTCTTTAGCGTATAAAACTTCTACTGCCCCTGCACCTCCCATCACGGCGATTTCGGCGGTCGGCCAAGCGTAGTTCATGTCTCCGCGCAACTGCTTGCAACTCATCACGATGTGGCTGCCCCCGTAGCTTTTGCGCAGCGTGACGGTCACTTTTGGCACGGTGGCTTCGCCATAAGCGTAGAGGAGTTTGGCGCCGTGCAGGATGACAGCGTTGTATTCCTGGCCTGTTCCGGGGAGGAAGCCCGGCACATCGACCAGGGAGACAAGGGGAATGTTGAAGGCGTCGCAGAACCGTACGAAACGGGCGCCCTTGCGCGAGGCGTTGCAGTCGAGCACTCCGGCCATATACTTGGGCTGGTTGGCCACGATGCCTACCGAACGTCCGTTCATGCGGGCGAATCCTACGATGATGTTCTTGGCATAATCGGGCTGGACTTCGAGGAATTCGCCGTTGTCTACGATGGAAGCCACGACTTCATACATGTCGTAGGGCTTGTTGGGGTTCTCCGGGATGATTTCGTTGAGGCGGTCTTCCATGCGGTCCACGGGGTCGGTGCACTCTACGCGCGGGGCTTCTTCCATGTTGTTCTGCGGGATGTAGCTGATGAGCTTGCGCAGCAGGACAAAGGCTTCTTCCTCTGTGGCGGCGGTGAAGTGGCAGACGCCGGATTTGGTGGAGTGTACGCTGGCTCCGCCGAGGGTTTCCTGGTCTACGTCTTCGCCCGTCACGGTTTTCACTACCTTCGGCCCGGTAAGGAACATGTAGGATGTGCCTTCCATCATGAGGGTGAAGTCCGTCAGTGCAGGCGAATAGACAGCTCCGCCTGCGCAAGGGCCGAAAATGCCGGAGATTTGGGGAATTACGCCGGAGGCCAGGATATTGCGCTGGAAGATTTCGGCAAAACCGGCAAGGGCGTTGATTCCTTCCTGAATGCGCGCGCCGCCCGAGTCGTTGATTCCGATGCAGGGCGCTCCCATCTGCATGGCGAGGTCCATGACTTTGCAGATTTTCTGCGCCATGGTTTCCGAAAGGGAGCCTCCGGCCACGGTGAAGTCCTGCGCGAATATGTAAATGAGGCGGCCGTCGATGGTGCCGTAGCCCGTGACTACGCCGTCGCCCAAGTACTGTTTCTTTTCCATGCCGAAGTTTGTGCAGCGGTGCTGCTTGAACATGTCGAGTTCTTCGAAGCTGCCTTCGTCGAGGAGCATGGCTATTCGTTCGCGGGCGGTATATTTCCCGCGTTCGTGTTGTTTCTCGATCGCTTTTTCTCCGCCGCCGAGGCGTGCTTTGGCCCGGAGTTCGATGAGTTCCCTGATTTTTTCCGTTTGATTGCTCATTAGGTTATGTTGGATTGTTGAGGTGAATATTCAGAAATGGGCGGGAGGCTTGTCCGGTCCTTACTGGCCGGGTTCGCACAACTCGGTCAGGATGCCTTGCGTCGACTTGGGGTGGAGGAAGGCTATGTTGAGCTTTTCTGCTCCGGGGCGCGGGGCCTTGTCGATGAGGCGTATGCCGGCTGCTTCCATCTCCTGCAGGGCGTTGGCCACTCCGTCTTCCACGGCAAAGGCCAGGTGGTGGATGCCTTCGCCGCGCTTCTCGATGTACTTGGCGATGGTGCTGTCCTCGCTGGTGGGTTCGAGCAGTTCGAGTTTCACGTCGCCTACCTTGAGGAAGGCGGTCTTGACCTTCTGGTCGGCCACTTCCTCTATGTTGTAACACTTCAGGCCGAGGACTTTCTCGTAGTAGGGGAGGGCTTCTTCGATGCTCTTGACGGCGATGCCCAGGTGTTCGATGTGGGATATTTTCATTGCTTCTTGAGTTTTAGGGTTTTCTTTGTCTATATTTTCGGATTCCGGCGTCCGGCTCGGGGATGGCCGTGCGGCTCAAAACCCTGCAAAGGAAGCTAATTTTCGCTGAAAAACAAAGTCGTAACGGGAAAATTCTCGGTCTTTTCTTTTTGCGGGGCTAAATCTTCTGTCGCGGAGGGGCTTGGGGCAGGCCGGAAAAACATTCTTCCCCGGAAAGGCCGGGCGGGCGCTTTCCGGGGAAGAGGGATGGGGAGGTCGGGGTTTCATGCGGGGCGGCGGGGAAAGGGATGCTGCGCTTTTCCCGGATTCATGCTGCACTTTTTCCGAAAACCGGCAGTGCTTTTCCGGAGGACATGAGGGGCTTTCCCCGTGGCGCACGGTTGTTTCCCCGGAAGGGTGCTTACTTGCGGAACACTTTGGTGGAGAGGATGATGACATCCTGCTGCGGGCGGTCGTGGGAGTCGGTGGGCATGAGGGTGATTTTCTCTACCACGTCCTGCCCTTCGACCAGTTCGCCGAAGACCGTGACGGTGCCGTCCAGGTGGGGCGTGCCGCCGATTTCGCGGTAGACCTTGCGGCGCTCTTCGGGGATGCGCACGGGGCCGCTTTCTTTATACTGTTCTTCGGCGCGCTGGCGGGCACGGGCGGTGAGGAGGTTGGCCTGTTCGGGGGCGGAGAGCGAGGGCTCCTGGAGCATCAGGTCGTAGCGGGCGCGGTGGTAGAGGTAGTTTTTGTACCATTTGTCCATGCCTTTCTCGGTATTGTCCAGCTCGGCATCGGTGAAGGTGCGGCCCTGTACGACGCAAAACTGCGTCCCGGCCGAATTGCGCGTGGGGTTTACGTCGTCGCCCAGCTTGGCGTCGATGAGGGCGCCGCGCTTGCAGAAAAACTCGGGGCGGATTTCGGAGTAGACGCAGTAGCCCCCGTCGCTGTCGCCGTAGGTTTTGCCGGGAACGGGGTCCTTACTCGTCGGGTCGCCGCCCTGGATGAGGAAATCCTTGATGACCCGGTGGAAGATGACGCCGTCGTAGGCTCCCTCCCGGCAGAGGCGGACGAAATTGTCGCGGTGCAGAGGGGTTTCGTCGTAGAGCATGAGGGTGAATTTCCCCTGGTTGGTCTTGACGGTCACGTAGGTCTTTTTCTCTTTTTTCCCCGCCGCTTGCAGGGAGACGCTGCCGCCGAGAAAGGCCATGAGGCAGCAGAATAGGAAGATTTTCTTCATGTGTGGTTCGGGTTTTGGAGTGGTTAATTGAGGGACAAAGGTAGGGAATGCAGGGAAAAGTCCAAATAAAAATGTATCTTTGCGGCCAAAACATAGGATAAAGTTGTATCACGAGACTCTATGAAATTTTCAGAACTTGACTTGGACGGCCCTGTGCTGGATGCCCTGGATGCCATGCGTTTCGAAGAGTGCACCCCGGTGCAGGAACACACGATACCGCCCATTCTCGAAGGGCGCGACCTGATCGGGATAGCCCAGACGGGCACGGGCAAAACGGCGGCCTACACGCTGCCGATACTCAACCGTATGCTCTCCGACGGGCATCCGGAAGACGCCATCAATTGCATCATCATGGCCCCCACCCGCGAGCTGGCCCAGCAGATAGACCAGCAGATGGAGGGATTTTCCTATTTCTTGCCGTTCTCCAGCGTGGCCGTCTATGGCGGCAACGACGGGGCCCGTTTCGAGCAGGAGAAGCGCGGGCTGACGCTGGGAGCCGACATCGTGATAGCCACCCCCGGGCGGCTGCTGGCCCACATAGCCTTGGGCTACGTCGATCTCTCGCGGGTTTCCTATTTTGTGCTCGACGAGGCCGACCGGATGCTCGACATGGGTTTCTACGACGACATCATGCAGGTCGTCAATCTTCTGCCGCCGACGCGCCAGACCATTCTCTTCTCGGCCACGATGCCTGCCAACATAAAGAAACTTACGGAGTCCATCCTGACCGACCCGGTGGAGGTGAAACTGGCTATCTCCAAGCCGGCCGACAAAATCCGGCAGAGCGTCACGATCTGCTATGAGCGCCAGAAGCTGCCCATCCTGGAGCGTGTCTTCGGCGGGAGCGGCGAGTGTCCGAAGACGGTGCTCTTTTCCTCCTCCAAGCAGAAGGTGAAAGAAGTGGCCCGGATGCTGCTGAAGAAAGGATACCGCGTGGGCGAGATGCACTCCGACCTCGACCAGTCGCAGCGCGACGAAGTGATGCGGCAGTACAAGAACGGGCATCTGGACATCCTCGTGGCCACGGACATCGTATCGCGCGGCATCGACATAGACGATATCGAGCTGGTCGTGAACTTCGACGTGCCCCACGATGCAGAAGACTATGTGCACCGCATCGGGCGTACGGCGCGTGCCGACCGCGACGGGGCTGCCATGACGTTTGTGGGCGAGAAGGAGCAGCCTAAATGGGCAGCGATCGAGCGTTTCCTGGGACGCGAGATAGACCGCAATCAAGTCCCCGCAGAGCTGGGAGTCGCACCGGAGTATGACCCTGCGGCAGGAAAAGGCCGCGGCGGGCGCGGCGGACGCAGTGGAAAGCCGGCCGTAGGCCGGGGCGGCGGACGGAAAAAGCAGAATGCTCCGCGTCGTCCGGACAAACCGGCTGCCGAACCGGCCGTCCGGGAAGGGGCGCCGGAGAAGGGCGACTCGGCCCGCCGGCGTGCGCACGGCCGCCGACGCGGCCGGGGCAAGCAGCCCAAGAATACGGGAAGCACGGAGTAGGACGGAAACGTACGGCCTTCCCGAAAAAGATACATGCAAGCGGATTCCTCCGGCCGTAAGGCAAGGGGGAATCCGTTGATACTATAAAAACGGAAAGGATTTCGGATATGATGAAAAAGTGGTGGATCGGTTTATGCCTGACGTTGCTCCTTTTTTCCAATGCCGGATGGGCCCAAGGGGGCAAGACGTATGACAATCTGATATTGCCGAGCGTATTGATGAAGAAGCGGATGAGCTATGCGCTCTATCTGCCTCCCGGCTATCATTTCTCGAAGAAGACTTACCCGGTGCTCTACCTGCTTCACGGAGCGGGGGAGAACCACACGGCCTGGCTGCGCAGCGGAAATCTGAAAGAGATAGCGGACCGGTTGATCGAGTCGGGGGCAATCGACCCGCTAATCATCGTGATGCCCGATGCGGGCATGAGCTACTACATGAACAGCAGCTCGGGGGAGGTCCGTTACGAAGACTATTTCTTTCGCGAATTCAAGCCTTATATAGAAAGTCTCTACCGGGTGGAGAAGGGGAAGCGCTTCACGTCGGTGGCCGGCTTTTCGATGGGCGGGTACGGGGCACTGCTTTATGCCCTCCACCATCCCGAACAGTTCCGTACCTGCGTGGCGCTCAGCCCCGGGGTACGCACGGACGAGGAGATGGAGGCCCTGAGCGAGAAGGACTACAATGCGCGTTACCGCATTGCGCTGGGGCCCCATGCGGAAGGCGTGCCGCACGTGTCGCCTTACTATGCGGAGAATTACAGTATCTTGAATCTGATAGCCCGTATGCCGGAAGAGCAGAAAAAGGAAGTCCGCTTCTATATAGACTGTGGCGACGACGATTTTCTCTACAAGGGCAACTCAATGCTGCACATCCTTTTGCGCGACCATGGCATACCGCATGAGTTCCGGATACGCGACGGCGGGCACAACTGGGCATATTGGCAGGCCGGACTGCGTGACGGGCTGCTCTACATCCAGTCCGGCCTGCGCCGCTGAGCGGCCGGGGGAGGGGATTCCAGGGGAATGCCCTGCACCTGGAGGTCGCCGAAGACATAGTTGCGCGCATCGGTGCGGCTGTATTCGCAGAAGATGCCGAGGCAGGCCGAGCGGGTATAGGTGGTGTCTACGGCTTTTCCCCAGGATCGGAGTTGGGGATTGTTCTCGATGTTGGCCAAGAGTTCCCATTCGCCTCTTGTGTCGCAGCAGACGCGCAGGCGGAGCATGCTGTAGCCGGTGAGGAACATCTCCGAGTGGCAGTCGAAAATCACGGTGGTATCCTCCGGGAGTCCGTCTTGCCGGCAAAGGGCGAGGTACTGCCCGCTCGGGTCGCCGGTGAGTGAGGGGTTGCAGATGCCGAGTGCGAGGAAATATCCGTGGAGGGGCTGGCGCAGGTCGGCCCGGTCGGATGCCAGATAGAAACGGGCGTGGGACTTGCGGCCGGGTGTCTTCCCGTTTATCTGGAAGCGCAGGTCCCACCGGGCTCCTCTGAGGTAGACGGCGGAAGGCGCGGAGAGATAGGAGATGCCGGTCTGCGGGGCATCGAGCGTGAGTGTGGGGTATCCGTCGGGAGCTGTCCCCCAGCGGAAATGGGCCGTGTCGCCCTGCCAGAGTGCGGGGTCGGTATAAGAGAAAGTCTGTGCCCCGGCGGTAATGCCGGGGTGGTCGGTTTCCTGATGTGTGCTGTCGTTTTCGGGCGGGGCGGGGAGAGACGGTATCTCGTCGCGGCCGCAGGCTGCGGTGAGGAATGTGAGAAATAGGCCTAAGGTGAGGGAAAATAATCCGAAAGTTTTGTTTCTCATGTGCTTGGTTTATTGTAATTTTGCAGCCGATTTCAGGCTTGTGCCCAAAGATACGGCGTTTCGCCTGCACGGGCAAGCCGTTACTTCAGAAAAAGAAAGAGAATAAAAGAAATGAATGTTGCGATTGTCGGCGCCAGCGGCGCAGTAGGACAAGAGTTCTTGAGAGTCCTTGAAGAGAGAAATTTCCCGATTGATGAACTTCGCCTGTTCGGCTCTGAGCGTAGCGCAGGCCGGTCTTATACGTTCCGGGGAAAGAAAATAACGGTCGAACTGTTGCAACATGACGATGCCTTTAAGGGGGTGGACGTTGCTTTCACCTCGGCCGGCGCAGGGACATCCAGGGAGTTTGCCGCCGACATTACGAAATTCGGCGCGGTAATGATAGACAACTCCAGCGCATTCCGCATGGACGAGGATGTTCCCCTTGTCGTGCCGGAGGTGAATGCGGAAGACGCCCTGCAGCGCCCGCGCGGGATTATTGCCAATCCGAACTGCACGACTATTCAGATGGTCGTGGCTCTGAAAGCCATCGAGAACCTCTCGCATATCCGCCGGGTCCATGTGTCCACTTATCAGGCTGCCAGTGGGGCAGGCGCAGCGGCCATGGCCGAATTGCACGAGCAGTATCGCCAGATTGTGAACGGCGAAGAGCCCGTGACGGTGGAGAAGTTCCCCTATCAGCTGGCCTATAACGTGATTCCTCAAATCGATGTGTTCCAGGACAACGGATACACCAAGGAGGAAATGAAGATGTATAACGAAACGCGCAAGATCATGCACTCGGATGTGCAGGTAAGTGCGACCTGCGTGCGTGTCCCGGCGCTGCGCTCGCACTCGGAAAGCATCTGGGTGGAGACGGAAAGACCGGTTTCGCCGGAGGAGGCGCGTAAGGCTTTTGCCGAAGGGGAAGGCTTGGTGCTGATGGATAACCCGGAGAAGAAGGAGTATCCGATGCCGCTCTTCCTGGCCGGTAAGGATCCGGTATATGTAGGACGTATCCGCAAGGATCTGGCCAATGAGAACGGGCTCGCTTTCTGGATTGTGGGCGACCAGATTAAGAAAGGTGCGGCCCTCAATGCGGTGCAGATAGCCGAGTATCTGCTGAAAGTGGGGAATCTGAAATAGATAAGTATATATAATATATAATGTATAAGGAATGCCCTGCTTTCGGAAAAAGCGGGGCTTCTTTCAATTTTGGCGAATTATGATAAAAGAGCGTATCGCACAACTTAGAGACTGGATGAAGCGGAAGAACCTGGCCGCTTTTATCATACCCAGTGCAGACCCGCACATGGGAGAGTATATAGCCCCGCTTTGGAAGTCCCGCGAGTGGATTTCCGGTTTTACCGGTTCGGCCGGCACAGTGGTCGTGACGCAGGAAAGGGGAGGGTTATGGACCGACTCGCGTTATTTCATACAGGCCGAGCGCCAGCTGAAAGGGTCGGGCCTGGATTTGTACCGCAGTTTCCAGCACGAGACGATGGTGGAAATCCCGGCCTGGCTGCTCGAAGAACTTCCGGAGGGAAGCCGTGTCGGGATTGACGGGCAGATATTTACCCAAGCCGAGGTAAATTGTCTGAAACAGACCTTCGCCAAGAAGAATTTCGAATTGGTGTCTTGCCCGGATCCGATGGCGGAACTCTGGAAAGACCGCCCCTCTCTTCCCATGGGGAAAGCAGAAATCTACGATGTGAAATACACCGGCGAGCGGGCTTCGGCGCGCCTGGCACGGCTGAGGAAGGAACTTGCGAAGCTGGGAGCCGATTCGCTCTTCGTGACGCCGCTGGACGAAATAGCCTGGGTGCTGAATGTCCGGGGAACGGACGTGGCTTACAATCCGGTGCTGATCAGCTATCTGCTGGTGGAACCGCAAGGGGCAACCCTCTTCGTGCATCCGGAGAAATGTCCGCAGGCAGTGGCGGATTATCTGCAAGGCGAGGGAGTGGGCGTCGCTCCTTACGGGGAAGCGTTTGAGGCTTTGTCGCGGCTGGAAGGCCGCCGCATCCTGCTGCAGCCTTCCAAGACGAGCATGGCCGCGTTTGCTTCGGTAGATGTGGACAAGAATGAAATAGTCGCAGAATGCTCGCCCCTGTCGTGGATGAAAGCGGTCCGTACGCCTGTGGAACTGGAGGGCTTGCACCGCTGTATGATACGGGACGGCGTGGCATTGGTCAAGTTCCAGAAGTGGCTGATCGAAGCGGTACAGCGCGGCGAGCGGGTGACGGAAATGAGCCTGGACAGGAAGCTCTATGAATTCCGCTCGCAGCAGGACTTGTTCCGCGGCGAGAGCTTCGGGACGATTGCCGGGTACGGAGCCAATGCGGCTTCTCCGCATTATAGCGCCACGCCGGAGACGGATACCCAACTGGAGGCAAGAGGCTATTTGCTGCTGGACAGCGGCGGACAATATCTGGACGGGACTACGGATATCACCCGGACTATCGTGTTGGGACCGATGACGGAAGATGAGAAAATAGACTATACTTGTGTCCTGCGCGGCAATATAGACCTGGCTTCCGTGAAGTTCCCCAAGGGAACGTGCGGCACGCAACTGGATGCTTTTGCCCGGGCTCCGATGTGGGAACGCGGCATGCAGTATCTGCACGGTACGGGACATGGAGTAGGGCAGTACTTGAATGTGCATGAGGCTACGGACTTGTACCAGTTCCGCATGGACAGTATGCCTTTCCCGTTGATGCTGGATTCTACAATTACCGACGAACCTGCTCTGTATAAGGCCGGAAGCCATGGATGCCGGACGGAAAACATGTTGCTTGTCTGCCGCGATCAGACCACGGAGTTCGGCGAGTTTTACCGTTTCGAGACGCTGACGCTTTGCCCGATCGATACGGAGCCGATCATCCGCTCGATGATGACCTCCCGGGAGATTGCCTGGCTGAATGAATATCATGCGCGGGTTTATCAGAAACTTTCGCCTTATCTGTCCGATGAGGAGCGCGACTGGCTGCGCGACCGTTGCCAGCCGATTTGAAAAAAAACGGCCGGATTCGGGATTGAAAAGTTCCTCTAAACCGAAAGAAATAAGTAAATTTGCCCGCCGAAAGAAGAATAAAAAACACGATTATGATAAAGATAACTTTTCCGGATGGCTCTGTGCGCGAGTATGAAGCGGGAGTTACCGGTCTGCAGATTGCAGAAAGTATTTCGCCGCGTCTGGCCAAGGAAGTGCTGGCTTGTGGCGTGAATGGAGAAACGGTGGAGCTGAATCGGCCGATTGCGGAGGATGCTTCCGTGGTGCTCTATAAGTGGGAGGACGAAGAAGGGAAGCATGCTTTCTGGCACACCAGCGCCCACTTGATGGCCGAGGCTTTGCAGGAACTCTATCCCGGCATACAGTTCGGCATCGGTCCTGCCATTGAGAACGGTTTCTACTACGACGTGGATGCCGGCGAGACTGTGATAAAGGAAGGCGACCTGAAGGCGATAGAAGACAAGATGCAGGAATTGGCCGCAAAGGGTGAGCCTCTGGTCCGGAAAGAAGTGCCGAAAGCCCAAGCGCTCGAAGAGTTCAGCGCCGAAGGGCAGACCTATAAGTGCGAGTTGATAGCCGACTTGGAAGACGGGCATATCACGACTTATACGCAAGGATGCTTCACCGACTTGTGCCGCGGGCCTCACTTGACGACGACGGCTCCCATCAAGGCCATAAAGCTTACCGCTGTGGCCGGTGCCTACTGGCGTGGTCAGGAAAACCGCCCCATGTTGACCCGCATCTATGGCATCACTTTCCCGAAGAAGAAGATGCTGGACGAATATCTGGTCTTGCTGGAAGAAGCCAAAAAGCGCGACCACCGCAAGATCGGCAAGGAGATGGAACTCTTCATGTTCAGCGAGATGGTGGGCAAAGGGCTGCCCATGTGGTTGCCGCGCGGTACGGCTCTCCGCCTCCGCCTGGAGGATTTCCTGAAAAAGATACAGCGCCGTTTCGGGTATCAGCAGGTGATGACGCCGCATATCGGTAACAAACAACTTTATGTGACGTCGGGGCACTACGCCAAGTATGGCAAAGATTCCTTCCAGCCTATCCATACGCCGGAAGAGGGCGAAGAGTATCTGCTGAAGCCTATGAACTGTCCGCATCATTGTGAGATCTATAAGTGGCAGCCGCGTTCGTACAAGGATCTTCCCTTGCGCTTTGCCGAGTTCGGCACGGTGTATCGCTACGAACAGAGCGGCGAGTTGCACGGATTGACCCGCGTGCGGAGTTTCACGCAGGACGATGCCCACATCTTCTGCCGCCCCGACCAGGTGAAAGAGGAGTTCCTGAAAGTCATGGATATCATCATGATTATCTTCAAGGCTCTGGATTTCGAAAACTTTGAAGCACAGATTTCCTTGCGCGACAAGGAAAACCGGGACAAGTACATCGGCAGCGATGAGAACTGGGAGAAGGCCGAGCGTGCCATCGTGGAGGCCTGCGAAGAAAAAGGGCTGAAAGCCAAGGTGGAATATGGCGAGGCTGCTTTCTACGGGCCGAAACTGGACTTCATGGTGCGCGATGCCATCGGACGGAAGTGGCAGTTGGGAACGATCCAAGTAGACTACAATTTGCCGGAGCGCTTCCAACTGGAATATACCGGTGCCGACAATCAGAAGCACCGTCCCGTGATGATTCACCGTGCGCCTTTCGGCTCGATGGAGCGTTTTGTAGCCGTTCTGATCGAACATACGGGAGGAAAGTTCCCCTTGTGGCTGACTCCGGACCAGGTTGTCATACTCCCGATCAGCGAGAAGTACAACGAATATGCCCAACAGGTGCGGGCCGCCTTGGACGCCGAGGATATCCGTGCTCTGGTGGACGAGCGGAATGAGAAAATCGGTCGTAAGATCCGGGATAACGAATTGCGCCGTATCCCCTATCTGCTTGTCGTAGGCGAAAAAGAGCAGGCCGAAGGCACAGTTTCCGTGCGGAAACAAGGCGAAGGCGATCAAGGATCGATGAAAATAGCGGACTTTGCTAAAAAAATTCAGGAAGAAGTGCAAACTATGCTGAGTAAGTATTAACTTTGCAGCCGCAAAAAATGACTCTTAAAGAAGGGAATAATCAAAAACAACAGAATGAAAAACGATAACAGAACGAAGAGTAAAGTTCCTGAATATCGGATTAACGAAGAAATCCGCGGTGTAAGAGAAGTGCGGATCGTAGGCGATAATATTGAGTCCAAGGTGTATCCGATAGCTCAGGCTTTGCAGATTGCGGAAGAGCATGGTGTAGATCTCGTCGAGATTTCGCCAACGGCGCAACCCCCTGTATGTCGCCTGATTGATTATTCCAAGTTTCTCTATCAGCTGAAGAAGAAAGCAAAGGAACAGAAAGCCAAGCAGGTAAAAGTCAACGTGAAAGAAATTCGTTTCGGACCTCAGACGGACGATCACGACTACAACTTCAAGTTGAAACATGCCCGCGGTTTCCTGGAAGACGGCGACAAAGTGAAAGCTTATGTCTTCTTCCGGGGGCGTTCCATCCTCTTCAAAGAGCAGGGCGAAGTGCTTTTGCTGCGTTTCGCAAACGATTTGGAAGATTGCGGCAAGGTAGAGCAGATGCCGGTGCTGGAGGGGAAACGAATGACGATTTTCATTGCTCCGAAGAAAGGCGGGGTTTCGCGTGCCGCCAAAGCGGAGAAACAGCAAAGTACTGCCCCCGCGAAGCCGAAAGAAGCTTCGGAGGAGGAAGATGGCAAGAAAGAATGAGCCGTTGCTCTTTAGGTATAGTTGCACGGCCATATATAATTACTAATTAAAACAAAGACTAAAATGCCAAAAGTGAAGACTAACTCCGGTTCAAAAAAGAGATTCGCTCTTACCGGAACGGGTAAAATTAAGAGAAAGCATGCTTATCACAGTCACATCCTGACGAAGAAGACGAAAAAGCAGAAGCGCAATCTTTGTCAGACGGGGCTCATCGCAACAGTCGATATGCCGCAGGTGAAGGAACTCCTCTGCATCAAGTAAGAAAAGTCTGGAGATAAGTAACAAGCGATTTTTAGTATTTAATTATTAACCGAATGCTCAGCTAAGAAAAAGAGTAGAAGTTCTCTGATTCGGATGTAACAGCCGATCAGTGACGCTGACGTTCAAAAAAGAAAAGAAACTATGCCAAGATCAGTAAACCATGTTGCCTCACGTGCAAAGAGAAAGAAGATTTTAGGTCTTACCCGCGGTTATTTCGGCGCGCGCAAGAACGTTTGGACCGTTGCCAAGAACACTTGGGAAAAAGGTCTCACCTATGCTTATCGCGACCGTAAGAATAAGAAACGCAACTTCCGCGCTTTGTGGATTCAGCGTATCAATGCAGCTGCCCGCCTGGAGGGAATGAGCTATTCCACGCTGATGGGCGCCCTGCACAAGGCCGGAATCGAGATCAACCGCAAGGTGTTGGCCGATTTGGCCATGAATCATCCTGAGGCTTTCAAGGCCATCGTGGACAAGGTGAAAGCCGCTTAAATAGGGTAGTGCCTTGATTATAAAAAGAGAAAGGCTGTCCTGACGAAGATCGGGGCAGCCTTTCCTTTTTTATATCTTTCCTCTCTTGCAGGCGGACAGGTGGACTGTCCGCCCTTTTTGCTTCATTCCTTCAGTGTCAGGGCATAGTTCTGCTTGCTCTGCGGTACTTCGAATTGGTCGTTGAGCAGGATGAGTGTCTCCCGGTCCTGAAGCAGAAAGTTGAAAATCTCCTGTTTGTCGTTTGTCACCATCTGCCACACGGTCGCATCGTTGTGGCCGGGAATGCCGCGTTGCGTATACCGGCGTCCGGAGTAGGTGAAGGTCTTGTCCTGCCCGTCCTCGGCTTCTTTGTACGTGAGCGAGAGGCGGAACGTGCCGTCGCCGCTGTGGCGGGGGCTGCTGACGTGCAGGTTGTAGACGATACCGGGGCCGCTGGCGGCGGGCAGCAGGCCTTCGAATGTCAGGGTTTCCTGCGCGGAGCTGTCTGTGGACAGCGTGTCGGAGAGTAGTTGTGCGGTGGCGGCGTTTTCCTGGCCCTGCTGTTTGGGGTCGGAGGAGCATGCCGAGAACAGGGCGATGCAGGCAATGGCCGCCGGAATGGAATGTCTGAATGTGAATTTCATAGTCTGCGGATTTAACTTTGCTGTAAGAAAAACGGGCTTGATTATCAGAGAGAAAAGGGAAAATCTGTTTCTTTTGCGGATATGCTGGCCGGACGGCATGAGGGGCTTCTGCAGTTTTTACTGCCGTAGCCCTTTGTTATGGGCCCTTTGCATGAGCCGGAGCAGGCCGACGGCCAAGGCGCTGCAGACGATGACTACCGGCAGGGATATCTCCCCGCTGCCCGTTTCGTTGAGTGCCGACACCCACTGCCAGCCCTCATTGTACGGCTGTCCGGGGTAGGCCAGTATGGCCAGCGTATTGTTGGCGCTGTGCGCCAGGATGGCTGCCCAGAGGCCGCCGTAGGCGCAGATATATCCCAGCGCCGCCCCCAGCAGCAAGCGGGGCAGGAAGCCGTAGAATTGCAGGTGGATGGCTGAGAAGAGCAGCGCCGTGAGCCATACCGCGGCGTGAAAGTGCTGCCGGTTTTGCGGAAAAGCGGCAGCGCTTTTCTCCTTTTCCCCAAGGCCTTTTTTCGAAAGCCAGCGGTAGAAAAGTTTCAGGAGCAGGCCGCGGAAGAGCAGTTCCTCGCTCACCCCGGCCAGTACGGCTATGACCAAAATGTTGAGCAGCAATATGGAGAGGCGCCCGTCGTGCAGCATGTTTTCTATCATGAGGTTCGCGCTTTCCTCCATTTGGCGCATCCACAGCTCCAGCCCCTGCAGCCGGGCGGGGAGCTCCAGTGCCGTGTTCCACTGTCCCGTCAGGTCGATCAGCGGATTCAGCAGCCCCATGACCGCCACGGCGCACACGAGCGCCGCCACGCGCGGCCGACCGAGCGACAATACCTCCCGCGCCGGCGCCTCGAAGAGCAACAGCGCCCCCAGCGCGGGGGGCAGGATGAAGAGGCAGACGTCCTGCACGACGACCGAAGCCCTCGCCACGGCCGGGAGCGACGGGTCGGGCGCCAGCAGTTGCAGCGCGGTCAGCGGAAACAGGCACAGGCAGAATCCCACCCCGAAGAGCAGCAGCAGCACGCCGGCCTGGCAGCGGCGGCTGCGGTGTTCGTACATTCCTTGGCGTATCATAGCGAGGCAAAGATACAATCTTATGCCCGTATGCCGGAAATATGCGGCGGCGGATTTTTGCCGATTGGAAGAAAATCCGTAATTTTGCACGCTCAAAGTGTCCCTTTACGGGCAGATAATGAAGAAATAACGAGTAATCCTAATAAAAAAGAAGACTTGCAGAATGAACATTTCATTGCAAAACAACGACGATAACGTAAGCGCCCTGCTTACCGTCAAACTGGAGAAAGCCGACTATGAGGCTCAATACGAGAAAGCCCTGAAGAAGTATCGCCAACAGGCCCGCATCCCCGGTTTCCGTCCGGGCATGGTTCCCATGGGCATGATAAAGAAGATGTTCGGAAAAGGCCTGAAGGCTGAGGAAGTGAACAAAGTGCTGGGCGAGAAAGTATACGGATATATCAAGGACAACAAGGTGGCCATCCTGGGTGAGCCCCTGCCCAACGAGGACAAGCAGCAGCCCATCGACTTCGACACGCAAGACGATTTCGAATTCCTCTTCGACCTTGCCCTGGCTCCCGAGGTGAAAGCCGAAGCCGGCAAGGACGACACGATACCTTACTACCACATCGAAGTCTCCGACGAGATAGCCAACTCCCAAATCGACATGTACCGCCAGCGCGGCGGTTCCTACGAAAGCGCCGAGAGCTACGAGGACAAGGACATGCTGAAGGGTACCCTCGTGGAACTTGCCGAGGACGGCACTCCCAAAGAGGGCGGGCTTCTGCTGGAAAATACCCTGCTGATGCCTTCTTATATGAAGAATGACGAGCAGAAGGCCCTCTTCGCCGGGAAAAAGAAGGACGAAAAGGTCGTATTCTGCCCCGCGAAGGCTTATAACAACTCGGAAACCGAGATTGCCGCCCTCCTGAAAATCGAAAAGACGCAGATTGCCGACCACAGCGGCGACTTCAGTTTCGAAATCAAGGAGATCTCCCGCTACAAACTGGCCGACTTCAACCAAGACCTCTACGACTCTGTCTTCGAGAAAGGCACCGTTACGACCGAAGCCGACTTCCGCGCCAAGGTGAAGGAGCTCGTTGCCGGGCAATACGCGCAGGACAGCGACTATAAGTTCCTCCTCGACGTGCGTTCCGCCATGGAGAAAAAAGTGGGCAAGCTCGCTTTTGCCGACAATCTGCTGAAGCGCATCATGCTCATCAACAGCAAGGACAAGGACGAGAAGACCGTAGACGAGCATTACGACAAGAATATCCAGGAACTCACCTGGCACCTGATCAAAGAGGCCTTGGTGAAGCAGACCGAAGTCAAGGTGGGCGACGAAGACCTGAAGTCCACCGCCCGCGACATGGTGAAGATGCAGTTTGCCCAGTACGGCATGCTGAATGCTCCCGACGAGATACTCGACAAATATGCCGGCGAGATGCTCCAGAAGCAGGAGAGCGCCGAGCGCGTCCTGAACCGTGCCGTCGAAGTGAAGCTCACCCTCGCGCTGAAAAACATCGTCACCCTGGACGAAAAGACCGTGAGCGTGGACGACTTCAACAAGATGGTACAGGAAGAAGACTAACCCCCGGAAGCGATGAACGACGATTTCAGAAAATTTGCCACCCGGCACTTGGGGATGAACGGCCATACGCTGGACGACGTGATCCGCGCACAGGCCGGCTATCTGAATCCTTATATTCTGGAAGAGCGGCAGCTCAACGTCACGCAGATGGACGTCTTCTCCCGTCTGATGATGGACCGCATCATTTTTCTCGGCACCGAGATCAATGACTACACGTCCAATACGCTCCAGGCCCAGCTGCTCTTCCTGGATTCCGTGGACCCGGGGAAAGACATTTCCATCTACATCAATTCCCCCGGCGGCTCCGTCTATGCCGGACTGGGCATCTACGACACGATGCAGTTCATAGCCAGTCCCGTCTCCACCATCTGCACCGGTATTGCCGCATCTATGGCTTCTGTCCTGTTGGTGGCCGGTGCCGAGGGAAAGCGTTCGGCCCTGCCCCATTCGCGGGTGATGATCCACCAGCCGATGGGCGGCGTGCAGGGACAGGCCAGCGACATCGAGATCACGGCGCGGCAGATCAAGAAACTGCAGGAAGAGCTGTATACCATCATAGCGCAGCACTCCCATACGCCCTACGAGAAAGTCTATGCCGACTCCGACCGCGACTACTGGATGACGGCTGCGGAGGCCAAGGAATACGGCATGATCGACGAGATCCTGGTGCGCAAGCGGGAGGAAAGCCGTACGGAAGAATAAATCTATGCAGAACCAATGAGGCACTTTTCCGTCCCCGAAAAGGAGGAAAGTGCCTCTCTTTTTATAATTTAAGGTACTATGGATAATCAAAAGAGCGGGCGGGGCAAGATGAACTGCTGCAGCTTCTGCGGACGTCCGGAGACGGAGGTGAACATGCTCATCACGGGACTCAACGGATTCATCTGCGACAGCTGTGCCGTGCAGGCCGGCGAGATGGTGAAGGAGCATCTGCATCTCCCCTCCGGCCAAGGCAATGCCAACAATCTGCACTTCGAGGATTTGCCCCGGCCCCATGAGATAAAGGCTTTTCTCGACCAGTTCGTCATCGGGCAGGACGATGCCAAGCGGCATCTCGCCGTGTCGGTCTACAACCACTACAAGCGTCTTCTCCAGGAGGACAGCAAGGACGACGTGGAGATCGAGAAGTCGAACATCATCATGGTGGGCAGCACCGGCACCGGGAAGACACTTCTGGCCCGTACGATTGCCAAGTTGCTGAACGTGCCCTTCACCATTGTGGACGCCACGGTGCTCACCGAGGCCGGATACGTGGGCGAAGACATCGAGAGCATCCTGACCCGTCTGTTGCAAGTGGCCGACTACGATGTGCCCAAGGCAGAGCAGGGCATCGTTTTCATCGACGAAATCGACAAGATAGCCCGCAAGAGCGACAATCCCTCCATCACGCGCGACGTGAGCGGCGAGGGCGTGCAGCAGGGACTCCTTAAGCTGCTGGAAGGTTCCGTGGTCAACGTGCCCCCCCAGGGTGGACGGAAACATCCGGAGCAGAAGATGATCCCGGTGAACACGAAGAACATACTCTTCATCTGCGGCGGAGCTTTCGACGGCATCGAGCGCAAGATAGCCCAGCGCCTCAATACGCGGGTCGTGGGTTACGCCGCCGCCAAGGCCGTGGAGCGCGTGGACCGTAAGAACCTGATGCAGTACATCGCCCCGCAGGACCTGAAAGCCTACGGGCTGATACCCGAGATCATCGGCCGCCTGCCGCTGCTTACTTATCTGCAGCCGCTCGACCGGGCCGCTTTGCGCGCCATTCTCACGGAGCCGAAGAACTCCATCATCAAGCAATACATCAAGTTGCTGGCCATGGACGGCATCGCGTTGAGCTTCGATGAAGAGGCGTTGGAATACATCGTAGACAAGGCCATCGAGTTCAAGCTTGGCGCGCGCGGATTGCGCTCCATCGTGGAGACGGTCATGTCGGACATCATGTTCGACGCCCCGGGCAGCGATACGAAGGAGATACGCATCACGCTCGACTACGCCCGCCGGCAAATCGGGAAAGCCAATCCGGCATCGTTGCAAAGCGTCTGAGCTGCCGTTTTCCGGCAATGCCGCTTTAGAATAAATCCGCCGGCCTTCCTCCCAATTTCGGGGCAAAGACCGGCGGATTTATGTTGTATTCAGGAAAAAATGCGGAGGGCGCATCCCGCCATTGGGGTGCGCCCTCCTCTCTGTTGGGGAATCTCTGTGCCGGATTAGAAGTTCGTGTAGCCGCTCCAGCCGAATACGCTGTCGTCAGCTCCCGTATTGCCGGAGGCTACGTTTATCTGGCCGTCGCCCTTGGTTTCGCTGCCGCTGATGGCCTGGCCCAGTTCGTTGCTTACGGAGATGGTGCTCGCAGCGTCGCCCGTGCCCTTGCTGTCGGTCAGGTCTACGAGGTCTTCTACCAAGCCCTGGCCCTTAACTACGGCGTTCTGGATGGTAGCCTTTGCTCCGCGGCGCACCTTGATGGCGTCTACCAGTGCGCAGTCTTCGCTGCGGGTCTCGATGGTCATCCCGTTGATCGTGAAGTTCGACTGCGGGGTGTGGGTGGGGCCGTTGCCGTCGAGGTTGCCGTCGGCTTCCACGCCGCGGGGGTCTTCCTCGTCGCTGATGAAGCCTTCTTCCCAGATGCCGTGGCAGTTGGCGAGCGTGCCGCAGTAGCCCTGCGTGAAGTCGAACATGTCGTCCTCGCAGTTTACGGCCAGGAGGTTCGTCACGTTTACGCTACCGCCGAAGAATTCGATGGCATCGTCGGCACCGTCGGCAATGTAGATGTTCTCGATTTGCGTACCGTTGCCCACGGCGTTCAGCGTAAGACCGTTGTGTTCGATGTCGCCGCTCGAACGGGCACCGCTGTTGAGGATGCTCACGTAGGTGAGGACGCCGGAGTTGTCGGCAGCATCGGTGCCGCCGTAGCGGTAGTCGTTGTTGATCTCCGTGGCGCCTTCGTTGTTGCCGTCAGCATTGTCGCCGGAGATGGGGGCGCGGCCGTTGATGATGATACCGCCCCAGTATCCGCTGCCGGCATTGTCGGCTTCGGCGCGGAAGACGATGGGGGCATCGGCCGTACCTTGTGCGATGAGCTTACCGCCACGGTCGACGAGCAGGTAGTTGGCGAAGCCTTTGCGGGCCTTGATGGTCATGCCGGCAGGTATGGTGAGCGTAGCTCCGTCGGCCACCACGACGCTTCCGTCGATGATGTACTCCTTGCTGGCATCCAGCGTCATGTCGCTGTTGATGGTGCCGGAGAGGGCTACGGCATCGGAGGCGGCGCTTCCGGCAAATTCATAGCCGGTCCAGGCCAAATTAGCCGTGTTGGCACCCGTGTTGCCGGGCTCTACGGTTACGTTGCCCGTGCCGTTCACCTCGTTGCCGCTGAAGTCGGTGGTCAGCTGGTTGGTCAGTTGGATGGAAGTGGCAGCGTTGGCATCGCCCTTGCTGTCGGTCAGGTCCACGAGGTCTGCCACTTGTCCGCTGCCCTTGACGAGGGCGTTGACGATGGTGGCCGTGGCACCGCGGCGTACCTTGATGGCGTCTACCATTTTGGCCGCCGTGCTGAGGTTCTCGATGGTCATGTTCTCGATGCGGAAGTTGGACTGCGGGGTGTGGGTGGGGCCGTCGCCGTCAAGGTTGCCGTCGGCTTCTACGCCGCGGGGGTCTTCCTCGTCGCTGACGAAGCTGCTTTCCCATACGCCGTAGCAGTTGGAGAGCGTGCCGCAGTAGCCCTGCGTGAAGTCGAACATGTCGTCCTCGCAGTTTACGGCCAGGAGGTTCGAAACGTTCACGCTGCCGCCGAAGAATTCGATGGCGTCGTCAGCACCGTCGGCAATGTAGATGTTGCTGATCTGGGTGCCGCTGCCCACGGCGTTCAGCGTCAGTCCGTTGTGTTCGATGTCGCCGCTCGAACGGGCACCGCTGTTGAAGATCTGTACGTAGGAGAGCACGCCGGAGTTGTCGCCCGGGTTCGTGCCGCCGTAGCGGTACTCGTTGTTGATCTCGGTAGCACCCTCGTTTCCGCTGGCGCTTTCGCCGGAGATGGGTGCGCGGCCGTTGATGATGAGTCCGCCCCAGTATCCGCTTCCGGCATTCTCTGCGTCGGCCTCGAAGGTGATGGGTGCATCGGCCGTACCGTTGGCGAAGATCTTACCGCCGCGGTCTACAAGGATATAGCTTGCGAAGCCGGATTTGGCTTTGATGGTCGTGCCGGCAGGGATGTTGAGCGTGCCGCCTTCGGCCACGATGAGCGTACCGGTCAGCGTATACGTCGTGTCTGCGCTCAGAGTGCGCACGCCCGATATGCTGCCGATCAGGTTGGCGTTTCCTTCTCCGCCTCCGGGAGGGGTCTGGGGGGTGTCGTCGTCACTGCAGGCGCTGAAGCTCATGACCGAAGTCAGTGCAGCGCAAGTCATAAGGGTTTGAAACAGTTTGTTCATTCCGATAAAGATTAGTTAGTGAATATGTGAGTGTTGTTTGATTGTTTTTCCTTAGAAAGTGCAGGTCAGCCCGAGGCTGAAGTCGATGCCTTTGCGGTACTTGCTCAGGACGATCTCTTCGCCTTCCACGCTGGGCTCGCGGGTGAGTTGGTGTACGGAGTTGAGCAAGTTGCGGGCTTTGAGGCTCAGGGTGAAATATTTGTTGAGCTTGGCGGAGGAAACGAAGTCGAGCGTGGGCACTCCGTTCTCCATGATGTCTTCGTATCCTTCGGTGCCGATGGTGTAGACGCGGTCGCTGACGTAGTTGAAGACGAGCGTGTTGATGAAACTCTTCTGCCCGATGGTCAGGTTGTGGGAGAGGTCTACGTTGAAGATCCAGGGTGCGGCCCCCTCGAGTTGCGAGCCGCTCGGGTCGGTGGCCAGGGGCACTTTGGCGTGGGTGTAGATGTAGGAGCCGTTCAGGCCGAAGGAGAGCTTGTTGAGGCCGCCTTTGGCCACGGGCAGGGCAAAGATGTTTTTGCGTACCTCTACCTCTACGCCGGCTACCGTGGCATGGTCGGCTATGTTCTCATAGGTGAGGTAGCCGCCGGCGCTGGCGATTTCGATGCGGGAGATGGGGTTTTTGATGTGCTTGTAGAACCCGGTGACGGAAATCAGCTCGCTGGGCGAGAGATAGTAGTCCCATTTGAGGTCTACGTTGTAGTTGTCCGACGGGCGGAGGTTCTGGTTACCCTGGCTGTTGAAGCTCACTCCGATGTAGCGGAAGGGGGAGATTTCCTTGGCCTGCGGCAGGGTGTAGGTTTTGCTGGCGGCCAGGCGGATGCTGTGCTCGTCGTTGAGGTTGTAGCGCAGGTTGAGGCTGGGCAGGAAGTAGGACTTGTCGATTTTCTGGCTGCCCTGTGTGCCGCCGCGGTTTACGTTGTAGTCCACTTTCATCAGCACATCGTCGTATTTCAGGCCGAGGTTGGCAATGAACTGCCCGGTCAGCTGGTAGGTGGCTTCGGCGTAGGCCGTGTGGATGGTCTTGTTTACGCCGTATTCGTCTACGTTTTTATCCATCCGGAAGTAGCCGTTGTCCAGGTTCTGCTGGTTGTAGAAGTCGTCGAAGCGGATGTCCTGTATGTTGTCGAACGGTGTTTGCTGCCGGATGGAGAGGTCGTATTCCGTAGCGTCGAAGCTGTCGTCGACAAAACGTCCGCGGTATCCCACTTCGATCTGCGAGTTCCCCTTGCCGATGCGGTCGGGCAGCAGGTACTGGAAGGCGGCGCGCACGTTCCAGTCCTTCTCGTCGAGGGCGGAGAAGTAGCGTTGCTGTACGCCCGTTCCCCTCATGGGGACATATTCTCCGTCCTGGTAGCTGAGGTTGTTGATGCGGCGGTCGGGTTCGAGTCCGCGTATGGAGTTGTAGGCTGCCCCGGCGGAGAGCTTCATTTTGTCGTTGAGTTTCCAGCGGGTAGAGAGCTGGTTGACGAAGAGGAGGTTGTCGTTTGTCTGCTGGCGGCGCATGAATCCCTGGTAGCCGTCGCCGTTTTCATAGCGGGAGTGCATGCCTATGTAGTCGCCGACCGACTGGTTGCTGGCGTGCACCATCATGAAGTTGTAGGAGAGGTCGTGTTTGCCGAGCAACTTGTAGGCCACGTTGGCCAAGGCCAGCTGCTGGGTCGTGACGGACGACTTCTTTCCGGTCTGGTCCTGCGAGAGTTGTCCGGAAGTGGTGGAGTTGCGCACTTCTTCCTCGTAGTAGGAGTAGTCTTTGCTGTGCGTGGCTATGAGGAAGACGGAGAGGGGATTTCCGGCCACGTCGAATTTCCGTCCGGCCGAGAGGCTGTAGCTCTGGTCTATCTGCGCGTGGCTCTCGGAGGGGTCGAGCTTGTTGCGGAAGGTGTACTTCGTCAGGTTGTCGGAGGGGCGGGTATCGTTGGCAAACCCGAAGGCGCTCACCCCGTCGAGCTTCAGGAAGTCGGCACCGACGGTCTTGGTGTTCAGCCCGGCCGATGCGCCTACGGACAACTCCTGCTTCTTGGAGAGCTCCTTGGAGAGGATGTCGATCTGTGCGCCGCCCACGTCGGAGACGCCGTTTCCGCGGAAGGCTTTGTTGACGTCGACGGCCTGGATCATGTCGGTGCCGAAGAAGTCGAGGGCGATGTTCTTATATTCCGGGTCTTCCGAGGGGATGGGGAATCCGTTGAGCGTCGTGCTGTTGTAGCGGTCGCCCAGGCCGCGCACGAAGACGTTCTTCACTCCCTCCTGCTGCGCGATGCCGGAGACTTTCGTCACCGCTCCCTGCGCGTCGCTCACGCCCTTGCGCGAGAGTTCCTTGGAGCCTATGGTCTGTACGGCGGTTACGGAGCGTTTCTGGTTTTGGAGCGTGGCGGTCTCGGTCTCCTTGCTGATGCGCGCCACGATCACCACGTCGTCCAGCTTGTAGACCTCTTCTTCCATCTCGGTGTTGACTACCGCCACGCTGTCCCGGCTTACGTGTATGGCTTTCCGCACGGCGGTCTGGTAGCCGGTGTACTTGACTTCTATGTCGTAGGTGCCGTCGGCCACGTTGCGGAGCATGAAGTTTCCGTCTTCGTCGGTAATGGTCTTGATTTCAGTCCCTACCAGGGAGACGATGGCCCCGATGAGGGGATCCAGGGTTTTCTTGTCCTTTACGTATCCTTTCACATTCACTTTGTCGTCGGTCATGGCCATCACGCCGACAGCCACGGCCAGCAGCAAGATCATGCTTGCCCATCTTTTTACCATTCTCATTTCTGCTTCTTACTTATCTTTGGTTTTCCGGCTGCAAAGGTCTGCAGTGCGTGTTACGGGGGCATGATAGCCGGGTGACATTTTTGCTGCATCCCTGTTTCGTTTCTGTTGCGCCCGGAGGGCGGCGGCGGAGGAGGGTGGCCGAAAAAGAGCGGGGGCTTTCGGGGAGAAGTGCTGCCGCTTTTCGGGAAAAGTGCCTGCACTTTCTGCAGGCGGCGCTGCATCTTTCCTGGGCGGGCGCCAAGGGGAGCGGGTTGCGGTTCGGGGGGAAAAGAAGAGCGGCAGAGGCCCTCTTGAGGGTCCTGACTTCATCACTTTTTTGCGCCATCATATAGCGCACAATGATAATCAGCGAGTTACGTAAAATTATTGGGTGGTTTGGGTGGCGCAAGCGAAAAACGTGTACCTTTGCACCATGTATGTACGC
>CALUJL010000019.1 GCA_944320955.1 uncultured Bacteroidaceae bacterium | reverse complement strand
GGCCCGCTCAAACTGCGGCTCGATGGCCCATTTCCCCTTGCGGTCTACGTATCCCCACAGCTTCCCGTCGGCCGTGGCGGCGGCCAAATCGCCGGAGACGAAGGGGGAAGCCTCTGCAAATTGCGGTTCGATGAGGATGTTCCCCTCCTTGTCGGCGTATCCCCACTTCTCCCCGTCGAGGCGCACGGCGTAGATTTCGCCCCATGCCTGTATGTCGCTGAAGCGGGGGGCGATGCGGTATTTTCCGTTGCGGTCGATGGTTCCCCACTTTCCGCCTGTCCTCACGGCGGCCAGGCCGTCGCTTCGGAAGGGAAGCGCTATGTCGAACCGGCAGGGGACGGCCAGTTTTCCCTCGCGGTCGATGTAGCCGCAGCGGCCGGAGCTGTCCATTACGGGAAAACGCCCGCAGCTGAATCCGGCCAGGTCGGGGTTGGCGGGCGCAAGCCCCGTAAGGTCGATGGCCTTGCGGCCTTGCGTGTCGTAGAAAGTGCAGTGCAGCAGCGTGTCGTCGTGCGCCTCCACCACCCGGGCCAGGCCCTCGGAGTAGCGATAGGCCCAGATGGCTTGGCGCAGGGTGAAGAGCTCCCGGCCGTCGGGGGCTATGGCCGTGGGCGCGCCCTCTGCCGTGGAGACCCAGGCTATGCCGTCGGAAAATCCGGTGGCGTAGTCGAACCGGACGGGAGTCACTGCGTTTCCCTCCTGGTCGATATAGCCGGAGGTGGATTTCTTATTGGCATAGCTGACGACCCTGGCGCGTCCTTCGTAGAAAACATCGGCGCGGTCGAACCGGGGGGCGATGACGAATTGCCCCTTGCGGTCGATGTATCCCCATTTGCCCCCGGTCTTTACGGGGATGAGGCTCATGTCGGGGGAGTTGCTGCTGTAGTTTTCGCTGCCGCACGATGCCGCGGCAAGCCCCAGGAGGAGCAGGAATCCGGAAAAGGTGATGCGTTTCATGTGAATAGAGTATAATGGTTTTCAGAATAAGTATGCTTAAAAATTAAAAACAAGGGGGGGGTGGTAGCCGCAAAGATAAGTGAATATATTCGGAAATTGCAGCCGTTTCCTGAAAAAAGTGCTTCGTTTTTACCCGGTAGGGGAAACGCGGGCCGCAGCGCGGGCTTGGGGAGACGGCGGCGGGCTGCGCGGCTCTCGCAGAAAGGGTGCGGCGCTTTTGGGAAAAAGATGCAGCGCTTTTTCCAAAAACATGCAGCGCTTTCCGGAAAAAGATGCAGGGCTTTTTCCGAAGGGGTGCAGGGCGGAATGCAGCCGTCGCAGGCGCTCCGCGGGGGAAGCGCCTGCGACGGGCTGTGGGCGGGTTGCCGTGGTTTTGTTTTCCCGCCGGGGCAGCGGGGAGGAGGTTGCGTCGCCGGGCGGGAGAGGGCCTTACTTTTCCGGCTCGGGCACGGGCGCCAGTTGCCAATAGGCCGAGAAGCGGTTGCGGTACACGCTGTAGAGCGGGACGAAGCGGAGCAGGCTTCCGTCCGACGTGGCCTGCGTCGTGAAGTGGAGCGGCTTGCCGGGCTCGGGCTGTAGCCACGAGAGATCGGCGGCATTGCCCGTGAGGGTGGGGATTTTCATGTGCACCTGGTAGGCCTCGGGCACGTCGCCGTAGAAATTGTCGGTCACGTTTGTGAGCCGTTCCGTCACGCCTTTCGTCCCCAAGTCGCCGGCCAAGACGATGGGCCCGTAGAGGAGGGCGGCCGTCTGCGGCGCGTCGGCCAGCGTTTCGGCCCGGAGCGTCATGGGCAGGATGAGCTGCACTTCGTCGCCGCTCTGCCACTCGCGCTTGATGCGGCAGTATCCGTCGCGGCCCGGGCGCACACGCCGGGGCTCGCCATTGAGGAGGATTTGCATCGTCTCCCTGCACCACGCGGGCACGCGCACGGCCAGCGTAAACCGTCCGCCCTCGCCCTCGATGCGCAGCGTGCTGCTGCCTTCTTCGGGAAACTGCGTCGTTTGCTCCACGCGCACCCCCTTCTCGCGCCAGAAGAGGCGGGAGGCGATGAACTGGTTGACGTAGAGTTCGTCGTCGGAGTGCAGGTAGATTACTTCGTTGTAGCGCACCGGGTTTTCCATTCCCGTGCCGGTGCAGCACCAGAATACTTCCGCATTCCGCCCGTAGGTCTTGAAACTTCCCGGCTGGAGCGTGTGGAAATACATAAAGTTCCCCGTTTTCGGGTGAATGCTGCCCAGAATGTGGTTGAAGAGAGCCCGTTCCGTGTAGTCGGCGTACTTGCTTTCCGGATTGATGCAGCACAATCGCGTAGAGAGCTTGATCATATTGTAAGAGCAGCAGGTCTCTCCGGCTTTGATGCCGAGCTCTTGCGAAAGGGAGTCGGCCCCGTGGTTCCAGTGCTCGCGGTATCCGGTGGAACCGTTGCAGTAGGTGCGCCCTTCCACTACCATTTCCCAGAAGTTGAAGGCCGCTTTCCGGTAAAGGCGCTCGCCGGTCATCTCGTAGATGCAGGCGGCTGCGGAAAACTGGGGGATTGTGGCGTTGGCGTGGCTGTAGTTGTGGGGTTTCGAGGGGGTGTAGAGGACGTCTCTGCCGCGTGAAACGGGCTCCAGCTTGCCGGTTTGCTGGAAAAGGCGGGCGCATTCCAGATAGGGCGGCTGGCGGGTGATGAAGTAGAGCTGCAGCATGGCCTCGGAGAAGCCGCCTTGTTCCATGATGTCGAGGGACTTTTGCCAGGTCTCGGGCATGGTGCGGAGGCGTTCGGCGCGGCGGCAGAAGTAATCGCCCATGTTCGTGGCCAGGGCGAGGGCCTGTTGGCTGCCGCAGATGCTGTAGGCGTCGAGCAGTCCCTGCAGGATTTTGTGGAGCGTGTAGTAGGGCGCCCAGCCTTCCCCCGTGTCTTCCACTCGGTCGAGCATCGTCTCGGGGAAGGCCGACAGGTATCCGCTCCCGATGGCCTGCTGGCACTGGTCGAGCATCATGATGGTGCGGTCGAGTTTTTCCCTGCATTCGGGCAGGCGCGTCTGCGCCCAGAGTCGGCTCAGGGCGCTGAGGTAGTGGCCGAGGGTGTGGCCGCGCAGGTCGGTTTGTTCCCAGCCCCCGTAGGGTTTCGTGCGGGGCGGGTTTTTGAGTCCGGCAGTCTCGAGGAAGTAGTAGAGCAGGCGGTCGGGGTCGAGGCTGAGGATGAATTTCCGGTCGAGCTCCATCCGTTCGAGGAAGGGGCCTGAGGTTATCTGCACGGCGCCTGCGGGGAAGGCCCGGAGTCGCGTGTGTTTGGTCAGCGAGTCCTGCCCGGCGCGCGGGGCGGGGGCGGGAGTTGCGGCGGAGAGGTCTTGCGCCCCGAGGCAGAGGAGCAGGGCGGCGGCGGAAAAGTGCAGGCACTTTCGGGCAAAAGTGGCAGCGCTTTTGGGAAAAAGCGGCAGCGGTTTTTGGGATTTCATATAGCGTTTCTTTAAGGAGTTTGCGCGGCTTGGCGGATGGCGTTGCGCAGGGCGTCGGCGCCGGGGTAGCCGGTATGGCGGTATCGCAGCGTGCCTCCGGGGGAGAAGACGAGGTAGGTGGGCACGCCCCGCAGGCCGTATTTCGCGTAGAGTGCCTGCGCCTGCTCGCGGGTGAGGCGCACGTGGAGGCCGGGAATGTCGCATATCATGTCCTTCCACAGCGGCTCGGGCGAGGAGGCGCTGCTCAGGTAGAGCCAGACTACGGGCTCGTCCTCCAGCTCTTCCTTGAGGGGGCGGAGGCTCTGGTGCGCCAGGAGGCAGGGGCGGCACCAGGTCTCCCACAGGTCTGCGGCCACGGTCTTGCCGCGGAGCGGCTCAAGGAGTATGGCAAGCAGGGCGTCCGCGTCGGTGACGGCGGGGTCGATCCGGATGATTTCATACCCTTCCTTTTGTTCGTTCTGCCGCAGCCGCCGGAGCAGGGCGCCCTGTGCGGCGGCGGCTTCCTCCCGCGCATCGGGCGGCAGGAGGCTGAGGCTGTCGGCCTGCGCGGCGGTGAGGGGAGAGCGCAGGTGCAGCTGCCGCATCCAGCGGGTGAGGCGGTGTACGTCGAAGAGCACGCCGCCACTTGCCCCGTGTGCCGCGGCATACCGGGCGAGGAAGCCCTCCGGCAGGCAGGCCACGGTAGCGGCGTAGCCGGGGAGGAGCAGGCTTTGGGGGTCGTTGAGGCAGGGGAGGGGGAGGAAAGCCTCGGGGTTGAGCGCGGGGTCGGCCTTGGCGAGGTCGAAGGCGGCCTGCAGGTATTGCTTCCAGCTGCGGGGCACTTCGAGCGCGGCGATGCGGGCGGGCAGCGAGTCGGGGGCGCAGCGGAGCGAGGGGGGCAGGTCGAGTAGGAAGTTCTGCAGCCCGGCCAGGTAGCCGCCGTAGCGCACGGGGGTGAAGCGGGCCGTTTTCCCGTCGGCGGGTGCGGGGCAGGCGGCCGTTTGCAGGGAGTTCGTCCGCTCGTGGGCCAGGGCGAGGTCCACCTCGACCTGCGTCTCCCTGCCCGGGGCGGCCTGGGCGCTGAAGAGAAGCCCGTTGCCGAGGTTGAAACTCACCTGCCCGGGCAGGAGCATGGGCAGGCGGAGCGTGGCGCAGCCCGCGGCATCGAGGGGGAGTTCGCCGGGCAGGTAGTTGTCGAAACCGTTGCTCACGGCGAAGTGCGAGTAGTGGAGTTTGCGGGGCATCCCCCGGCGGTATCCCAGGAGGCGGATGCGCAGGGTGGCCGTGTCGCGGCAGAGGGCGGCGCGGGGCAGGGAGTCTTTCGGCGATACTTGCGGCCGGCGGAGCAGCGGACGGCGGGGCTTGGGGCGGATGTCGTAGAAGCAGAAGGGGCCGAAGAGCTGCGTTTCGCCGCAGAGGTCGAACTCCTTTTCTCCCCGGGGCAAGGGGGGGAAGCTCCAGACCGCGGCACGCGTCTGCTGCCGGCCGAGGCGGTAGGCTTCGTCCGGGTGCCATCCCGTGGCGTGGCGCAGGGGGAGTTCCTCTCCCGAGGGCAGGCGCAGGCGGGGCGCGCCCTTGAGGCTGTCTTCCTGCACGCGGGCGGAGAGGAGCACGAGGTGCACGACGGTGGCCGTGTCGCTGAGGCGGATTTCCGCCAGGGCGCCGAACTGTGCGGTGGAGAGCAGGCAGGGGACGGGGCTCACGCGCCGCTCTCTTCCGGCGGCGGGCAGCAGGAGTGCGGCAGCCAGGCAGAGCGCCGCGAGGCGCGCGGCGGCGCGGCGGGGGAAGCGGGATGGGGAGGAAGAGAGTTTCATGCAGCGGTTTTCTGAAAAAGTGGCAGCGGTTTTCGGCATTTCATGCAGCGCTTTCCGGGAAAAGCGGCAGCGCTTTTTGCGGCGCGGTGAGGGGCTTCTTCCGCGGCGGGGCGGGTATCTTTTTCTTCCGCCCTGCTCATCGGCGGTCGGAGCCTATCCACGTGAGCCGCTTCCATGCGTACTCCAGCGGCCCGTGGCGGTGCGCCTGCATCCAGCGGCGGCAGAGGTGGAACTGAATGACGAGCATCAGTGCGCCGACCAGTACGCTGGGCGCGATGCCGAGGTAGCGGTCGAGTCCCAGTCCCCAGTGGTAGAAAAGGAACGAACCGGCCATGCCTTGCGTCACGTAGTTCGTAAGGCTCATCCGTCCGTAGGGCGTGATTTTCCGGAGCGCGCTGCGGCAGGAGGTGCGGTAGTAGGCATAGAGCGTGCCGCTCACCAGCAGGATCATGAAGCAAAACTTGTGGAGCGACTCCACGAGCAGCAGCACGGCCGTCAGGAGCGGCCCGCGCTGGAGAAAGTCGGGCAGCATCCCCGCCAGACCCCAGAGGGGGAAGAAGAGGGCGAGCGCGAGGCCCGCGGCGCGCCCCCACAGCGGGAGTTTATCCTCGAGGAAGAGCCCCCGGCGGCCGACGAGCATCCCCAGGTAGAAGAGCGCGGCGGTCTGGAAGACGCGCCCGTTGTCCCACGCCCAGGCCAGGCTGGCCAACTGGCCTTCCCACAGGTTGACGCGCACCGTTTCCCAGAAGCTTCCGCTGCTCTGCGCCGCATAGGTGGCCGCCCAGAGGCCGCCCGTCGGCACGGGAGGCACGCACCAGTCCGGACAGGCCAGCGCCGCGGCTATCTGGTAGAGGCAGAGCGGCTGCATCAGGCACACGGCGGAGACGGCGAGGACCGCACGGTCCGGCAGCCGCGCCACCAGCGGCAGGGTGAAGCCCACCAAGGCGTAAAGCACGAGAATCTCTGCCGTGAAGAACGCCGCGTTGAGCTGCCCGATGAGCAGAAGCAGGCACATGCGCCAGAGGAACCGCAGGCGGAAGTCGCGCCCGCGGCGCCGCTCGTTGTCGTATTGTATGTAGAAGCTGAAGCCGAAGAGCAGGGCAAAGACGGCATAGGCCTTGCCCCCGATGAGAAAGAAGAGGCCGTCCCAGACGGCGCGGTCGGCAAATCGGAGCCAGGCGGCCTGCCCGTCGGTGGGCGGGTAGGAGCCAAAATTGAAATGCTCTATGCTGTGGAGCAAAACGATGGCCATGACGGCCAGGGCGCGCAGCACGTCGGCCACTTCGACGCGGGCGTTTCGTGAGGGGAGCGGGGCGGTAGTTTCCATAGCGCGGCAGGGGTGGGGGAGGAGAGTTTCGTCAGTTTAGAAAGAGGGATGCAGGGGAGTTGGGAAAAAGATGCAGGGCTTTTCGGGAAAAGCGGCAGCACTTTCGGGGAAAAGATGCGGCACTTTTCGGGAAAAGCGCTGCCGCCCCCGCCCTGCACGGCGGCACCGGCAGAAAAGAGCGCCGCCGCGCGGGGCGGGGCGGTCAGCGGAGTTTGTCGGTGAGTTCTTCGCCCGTGAGCATCTGCTGCTCGCCGGTGGCCATGTCCTTGAGGGTCACTTTGCCCGCCTGCAGCTCGTTTTCGCCCACGATGGCTACGTAAGGTATCCCGTTCGCATTGGCATACGCCATCTGCTTCTTCATCTTTGCCGCGTCGGGGTAGAGCTCGGCGCTCACTCCTGCGGCGCGCAGGCGGGCCAGGTGCGGCAGGCACGCCGAAGCCTCGGCCTCCCCGAAGTTGGTGAAGAGCACCCGCGTGCCGCAAGTGGCGTCGCGGGGATAAAGGTCGAGCTGGTTGAGCACGTCGAAGATGCGGTCGGCTCCGAAAGAGATGCCCACCCCGCTCACGCCGGGCAGCCCGAAAATGCCCGTAAGGTTGTCGTACCGGCCGCCGCCCGTAATGCTTCCTATCTCTACGTCCAGCGCTTTCACCTCGAAGATAGCCCCGGTGTAGTAATTCAGGCCGCGGGCCAGCGTCAAGTCGAGCTCCATTTCGTTATTCAGGCCCGCTTTCCGGAGCATGCCGAGGATGAAGCGGCATTCCTCCACGCCCTTCTGCCCGACGGCGCTGCCGCCGAAGAGCTCTTGCAGCCGGTCGAGTTTCTCTTCGTTCGTGCCTTTCAGCGAAAGCAGGGGCTGAATCCGGCTGATGGCTTCCGCCGTCAGCCCTTTCCCGGCCAGTTCTGCCAAAACGGCTTCCGCGCCTATCTTGTCGAGCTTGTCGATTGCCACGGTGATGTCGGTGATTCGCTCGGCCTCGCCGATGATTTCGGCAATTCCGCTGAGGATTTTCCGGTTGTTGAGCTTGATGCGGACGCGCACGCCGAGGCGCGTGAAAACGGCGTCTACGATTTGCATCAGTTCCACTTCATTCATCAGCGAGTCGCTGCCCACTATGTCGGCGTCGCACTGGTAGAATTCGCGATAGCGCCCCTTCTGCGGGCGGTCGGCGCGCCATACGGGCTGGATTTGGTAGCGCTTGAAGGGGAAAACCAGCTCCTCGCGGTGCATGACCACGTAGCGCGCGAAGGGAACGGTCAGGTCGTAGCGCAGGCCTTTCTCGCAGAATTTGGAGGCCAGGCGCTGCGCATTTCGCGAAAGCAGCTCCTCGTCGGTGAGATTCTTGAAGTAATCGCCCGAATTCTGTATCTTGAAGAGCAGTTTGTCGCCCTCCTCTCCGTATTTTCCCATGAGGGTGGAGAGGTTTTCCATGCTGGGCGTCTCGATTTGCCGGAAGCCGTAGAGGCTGTAGACCTGCCGGATCGTGTCGAAGATGTAGTTCCGCTTGGCCATCTCGGCAGGGGAGAAGTCGCGGGTACCTTTGGGGATGGAGGGTTTCTGTGCCATGGTTTTGAACTGGGTGCGGCCTCCCGGCGGGGGGAGTGCTGCGGGGGTTGGTAAATGGTCTTGCCGCGGCGGTCGGCGGGGGCGGGGGTTTCCGGGAGGAGCGTTTGGACTTTCCGGGAGGAGCGCTGCCAGTTTTCCGCAAAAGTGCTGCATCTTTCGGGGAAAAGCGCTGCATGTTTTCCGCAAAAGCGCTTGCACTTTTTTGCGGAAGCCCTGCGGCTCCCCGCCCTGCGCGGCGGCTGCAAAAGTACGAAATCCCGCCGAAACGGGCAACCTGCGGGGCGCGTGTTTTGAGTTTTGGCTCAGACTTGCTGGGCGGTCATGCGGAAGTAGCGGTCGAGGGTGAGCAGGGAGACGAGGCGTTCGCGGCGGCGGTCCTGGAATTGGGCGCGCCATTCGTGGGCGTGGCGCAGGATTTCTTCGGCTTCCGCGGGGTGGGTGGAGAAATAGCGGATGCGCTCGGCCAGATCGGAGAAGTCGGGGCGGATTTCGACGTAGTGGTAATCGGGAATGAGGCGGCCCTCCATGTACCAGGTCTCGCGGGTGGGCCGCGGCATCACTGCCAGGGAGTTGCTGCTCATGACCCACTTCAGGTTGGAAGCCACGTCGTTTCCTTCGAGACAGATGACGAATTGGTAGTCGAGATGCTCATAGAGCGTCATCTTGGGGCGCACCCACTGGGGGCAGACGACGTGGCGCCCGGCGATTTCGCCCACGTCGCAGATGTCCGAGCCGTACCACATCTGGCAAAACCGCTTGCGGTGCTCCTTGCCGTCTATCTCGCCGCGGAAGATGGCGCGGGGCATCTTCTGGCGGAAGGGCTTGCGGTCGTGGAGGAAGATGAAGTGGCGCACTTTGTCGAGGTTGAGGAGCACGTTGTTCCGCCCTGCCTCGCCCACGGGGCGGCTCTTGCAGATGGAGGGAAAGGGGAGGGGCGTGTTGACGTCGCCGAAGCGGTAGTTCCAGCGCAGTGGGGCGGGAAAGTAGCGCAGGTACTCGTGGGTGTCGAAAAAGTAGACCGAGCCGTGGCCGCCGCGCAGGCTGAATTCCCCGACGGTGCCGCGGTCTTCGGCCAGGGGTGCGGGGCCGGGGATGCGGCAGTAGTAGGCGGCGCGGGAGTGGATGTAGTCGCGGTCGGGACGGGCCTCGATGCTCCGGAGCAGCGCCCCGCGGCGGGCGCGGAAGAGGGCGTCGGGCAGGAGCCAGGTGCGCAGGGCGCAACGCAGGTAGTAGGGGAACTTTTGGTTTTTTCCGCTGTGGAGGAGGTAGGAGAGCATGGGCGGCGGGGTTTGGGTGATGCGGGGCGAAGTTAGGGGTTGTGGGGGGATTGGGCAAGTTTTCGGCGGGATAAAACGGGGGGAGCCGCGCCGCGGGGGCACGGCTCCCTTGTGCCTTGGGGGAGGAAGTGCTGCATGTCGTCGGGAAAAGCGCTGCACCTTTTCCCGAAAAGTGCTGCATCTTTTTGCCGGAAGCGCTGCCGCTTTTTTGGGCGGGGCTACTGCTTTTTCTCGCAGTCGGCCACGAGGTCTTCGCCCAGATGCGTGGTGGCTTCGCGGTACTCGCGGTCTTTCACTTCCTTGGCCTTGCGCGCGTAGACGATCATGCGCAACGACTGGTCGTAGGTCAGGTAGTTCCACAGCCAGTTGAGCATGACTACGACTTTGTTGCGGATGCCCAAAATCGAACGGAGGTGCACCACGAGCCAAAGCAGCCACGCTATCCAGCCCTGGAGCTTCACCTTTTTGAATTCGGCCACGGCCCGGTTGCGGCCCACGGTAGCCATCGAGCCGAGATTGCGGTAGCGGAAGGGCTTGAGCCGCTTGCCTTTTTCCATCCGGCGCAGGTTTTCGGCCAAAAGTTCTCCCTGTTGTATGGCTACCTGCGCCAGTTGCGGGTGGCCGTAGGGGTAGTTTTTGTCGGCGGTCTGCAGGCATTGGTCGCCGATGGCAAAGATGTTTTCCATTCCCTCTACGCGGTTGTAGGCGTCCACCTTGATGCGTCCGCCGCGGCCGAGGGCGGATTCGGGGAAGCCCTTGATGCTCTGGGCGCGCACGCCGCTCACCCAGATGAAAGTGCGGGTGGGGATTTCCATTCCGTCCTCCAGTATCACTTTATGGTCCTGGAAGTCTACGACTTTGCGGTGCAGGAGTACGTTGACTCCCATGTTGCGGAGGAAGTTTTCCGCTGCCTGGCTGGACTCTTCGGAGAGGCCCGAGAGGAGGCGCCCGGCGGCCTCGATGAGGTAGATGTGCAGCTCGGAGCTGTCGATGTCGGGGTAGTCTGCGGGGAGGACGTAGCGCTTCATCTCGGAGAGCACGCCGGCAATCTCCACGCCCGTTGCACCGCCGCCGACAATCACGATGTTCAAGAGTTCCCTACGCTCTTGCTCCGTGGCGCAGGTCGCACTGCGTTCGAGGTTTCCGAGCAAGGCGTTCCTTAGGCCCATGGCTTCGGATACGGTCTTCATCGGCATGGCTTCTTCCTCGATGCGGGTGTTGCCGAAGAAGTTTGTGGTAGTGCCTGCGGCGAAAACTATGTAGTCATAGGTCATCTTGCCTATGGAGGTCTGGATCATGTTGCGTGCGGGGCAGATGGCGCGCACTTCGGCCATGCGGAAATAGAAGTCCTTCCGCCGGCGGAAGATCTTGCGGAAAGGGAAAGAGATGGAGCTCGGCTCGATGCCGGACGAGGCGATCTGGTAAATAAGTGGCGGGAATTGGTGATAATTGTTCTTGTCCACGAGCACGACCTGCATGCCGGATTTCCTGAGCTTGTTGGCCAATTTCAGTCCGCCGAAGCCTCCGCCTACGATGACGATGCGTTTTTTGTCTGTTTTTTCTATGTTTACACTCATAATCGGGTAGGTGTATGTGTGTGAAGTGGGTGTACCTATTGAAATTTTCCGCAAAGAAACAAAAAAAAATCCATATAGCCAATTTCTTACGCCCTTTCTCCTTTTCTCGCCGGGCGGCGGGGCTTGCGGGAAAAAGCGGCAGCGCTTTTCGGCAAAAGATGCAGGACTTTCCGGGAAAAGATGCAGCGCTTTTCGGGAAAAGCGGCAGCGCTTTTGGGGAAAGGATGCGGCGCTTTTCGGCGGCGGGCATGGGGGAAGGGTTGTAGGGTTTAGCATTTTTTAAGGCCGGGGCTGCGTCTTTCTGGCAAAGTTTGTATCTTAGGGACAGAAACCAACCCCAACAAACCATGCAACTTTCCCTATCGTTTCGTCCCGACCGCCGCCGCGAGCTGGAGAAACTCGTCGGCCGCGAGCAAGACCGCCTCTACCGCTTTGCCCTCTTCCGCACGGGCTCCGACGAGGACGCGCAAGACCTCGTGCAGGAAGTCCTGCTCCGCCTCTTCGCCGACGTCTCCGCCCTCCGCGGCGTGCGCGACCTGAAGGCCTATCTCTACCGCGCCCTCGCCAACGAGTGCCTGCACCTGCTCCGCCGGCGCCAAGCCTGTCCCCACGCCGGGGAGGAGGAGATACCCGACCGCCCCGCCGAAGAAGACGGCTGGCAGCAGGACTACGAACGCATCCGCCGCATGCTGCGGCGCATTCCCCCCGAGCAGGCCGAGGCCATCTGCATGCACACGCTCGACGGGCTGAGCTTCGCGGAGATAGCCGAGGTGCTCGAAGTGCCCCTCTCCACTGCCAAGTCGCGCTACCAGCGCGGCGTGGAGCGGGTAAAAGATTTGCTGAAACAAGAAAAAACCGATGACTAAGAAAGGAGAACCCCTTATGAAATGTGATGAACTGAGAACCAATTTCTTCCTCCTCCGGGAAGCCCCGGACTCCGAGGAAGCACGCGAAATGCGCCGCCACCTGGCGCACTG
This sequence comes from uncultured Bacteroidaceae bacterium, assembly GCA_944320955.1. GTDB lineage: Bacteria > Bacteroidota > Bacteroidia > Bacteroidales > Bacteroidaceae > UBA1794. Next base: position 29,248 of record CALUJL010000019.1, on the reverse strand, counting down.
TCCCGACTGCGCCCGCTACGTCCGCCAGATGGAGCAGGCCGCCGACTGGCTCCGCCCGCGCCGCCTGCCGCAGACGCCTGCCTCCTTCCGCCGCAGGATGGAGCGCTTCTCCGGCGGCGCGGCGGCCCGGAGCCCCCGGCGCGGCAGCGCGCTGCTGCGCCGCTTGCGCCCCTGGCAGGCCGCGGCGGCAGTGGCCGTCGTAGTAGGCTGTGCCGCGCTGCTCGCCCTGTTCTTCGCCCCCTCGCGCCTGGAGGCAGGGCAACCCCTTGCCCCCGCCGAGGCCGCTGCCTACTTTGCCCGGGCCCTCGGCGCAGAGCCCCGCACCATGGAGGTGCAACTGGCCGTCCGCACGCCGCGTGGGGAGAACTTTGCCGCCATCGATGCAGACAGCGCTTTCGTCCGCCACAGGCTTACCACCCTCCGCGAGGGCAGCAAATTGCTCTGGCGCATGGAGAAAGAAGGCGGGCGCACCGTGGTTTCCGACGGCGAGCGGCAGTGGATGTGGAGCCCGGACTTCAGCGTCTGCGTCACCGGGGCGGCGCACGCCGGGTTTACCGAAGAGTTTTCCCTGCTCCTGCGGCCGCGCGACCTGCTTGCCGCCGAGCAGGAGATAGCCGAGAGCGGCGAGGGCATCGCCTACGAGCTGCGGGAAGACGGCGCGCAGACGCGCCTCACGGTCAGTGCCCCGCGGCAAGGTGAGATACGCCGCGGCACCGGGATCGACCGCACGCTGGGCAACGCGGAGAACACGCGTACCTATGTTTTCGATCGCGCCAGCGGCCGTCTGACGGAGTTCCGCATCACCATCCGCCGCCAAGGCCGCGAGGAAGAAGTGGCGCGTGCCGAGGCCATCCGCTACAACGTGCCCGTCGACCGCGCCCTGCTGCTGGCCCTGCCCGCGTTGCCCCCCTTGTCCGGCGGCGGAAAGCGCGAGTGGCTCGACGTGGAGGCCACGGACAGCGAGGGCATAGCCCGGCACCGCACGGCCCGCACCGCCGCACGCCGCATAGCCGAGGCCTTGGCCTCCGGACGGCTGGAGCCCGTGCTTCCCGCCCTGAAGAGCTACCCGGACACGGCCTTGCTGCTGAAGGTCTACGGCGGGATGAAGGTGGAAGAAGTGGGCAAGGCCTACCGCTCCGGCAGCTACGCCGGGTGGTACGTCCCCCTGCGCGTCACCTTGCGCGACGGGCGGCAGGGTGAACTGATCCTGGCCTTGCGCAACGACAATCCGTCCCGCGCCTGGTACGTGGACGGAGGGCTGTAGTCCCTCCCCCGTCCGGCAGGGCGCGGGGCGGAGCGGTGCAGCGCTTGTGGCAGAAAGATGCGGCGCGGTTTGCAGAAAGTGCTGCCGCTTTTCGGAAAAAGCGCTGCATCTTTTCCGGAAAAGCCCTGCCGCTTTTTTCCCGGACCGGAGGATGGACGATGAATAAGCAGTACCGGGATATTCCCAGAGGGCATGCCGCTTGCGGTGTGCCCTCTGCGGCTTTCGGAGAGATAATCTATGTTAAAAGGAAGCGTGCCGCAGCCCTCGGGGCCGAACGGTTTCCGCTTTTGCGGGTAAGCGCAGTACGAACAAACGGAAAACACTGTAATTTTAATCCCGAAACCCTATGGAAACCCATCGAATCCTCCGTCCCCTTGCCGCCGTGGCCTGCCTCTTCCTTAGCGCCGCCGCGGCGCAGGCGCAAGTTCCCCAAGAGGTGCGCAGCCGCATCGTAGAGGCGCACGACAGCGCGTGGTACGAGAGCCAGGCCGAAGCCTGGCAGCGCGTGGTGCAGACCACGGGCGCCCGCGACGAGCGCGCCTGGCGCAACTACTTCGAAGCCGCCCGCTGGGCGGGGCGCAGTGCGGCCTTCATGGACAGCCTCGTGGCGCGGATGGGCCGCAGCGTGCCCGGTTCGCTCACCTGGCACCTCTGCGCCTACCGGAACGACCCCTCCCCCGACAGCCCCCACGGGGCGCAAATCGCAGACCGCGCGGCGCAGTCGGACCTCCGCGGCGAGGATGCCAACGTGGCGCTCAGCTACCTCCTGGCACGCGGTGAGCTCTGCGGCGGCGCAAGCCCCTGCCCCACGGCCGACTCCCTGCTCCGCCGCCAGTGGCGCGAGGGCTTCTATCCCGAAGAACTCCTGCGCTTCTCCTACAACCAGCTGCAGGGCATGGCCGACGGCGCCATCTATTTTGCCAACGGCGATACCGATGTCTTCTGCAAGCTGCTGCTCCAGCGCGCCGCCGGGGTGCACCGCGACAAACTCGTCGTCTGCACCTCCTTCCTCTTCTTCCCCGCCTACCGCGAAGCGCTCTTCCGCGCCCTGCAGATTGAGCCCATCCCCGGGCGGGGGCGCAAGCCCACGGCCGAAGACCAGGCTGCCTATCCGGGAGAAGTGGCGGCCTACGTGGCCGAAAAGACCGGGCGTCCCGTCTACATCTCCCCCTGGAATCGCAGCTACACCCGCACCATCGAGACGAAACTCTACAACGAAGGCCTCGCTTTCCGCTACAGTCCCGTCCCCTACGACCACATCGCGGCGGCAAAACAGGCCGTCGAGAGCCGTTACCGCCTCGACTATCTGCTCGAACCGGCCTACCGGCTGCAGACTTCCTGGTCGGGAAGCGCCGGAGTGCAGGCCAATTATGCCGTCTTGCTGGGGCACTTGGTGCGGTCTTACCGTGAGGCAGGCGACGAGGGCCGCGCCGCCCGTCTCTACGAGCGGCTGCGCGCCGCCGTGGAGCGCAGCTCCGTAGGCGAAGAGCAGAAGCGGGAATACATGGACTATCTGGACCGGAACCGATGACGCTCCTCTCCTTTCTTCCCGGGCTGAAGCGCGCCCCCGACGAGGAGCTGATGCTCCGCGTGGCCGGGGCGGCGGACGAGCGGGCCTTCGGCGTGCTCCACCGCCGCTACGCCGGGCGCTTGCTGGGATTCTTCCGGCAGATGTTTCCCGGCGAGGAGGACCTGGCTGCCGACTTGGTGCAGGAAACCTTCTTCCGCCTCTACCGTTCGCGCCGCAGCTACGGCGCGGGCCGCTCGTTCCGGCCGTGGCTTTTCACCGTGGCCTACAACTTGGGGCGTAGCGAGCTGCGCCGCCGCAGGCAGGCGCAGGCCTATGCCGAGGAGGCGCAGTACCTTTCGGGCGGCGGCGCCTGCGAGGAGCTGCCCGGGGTGCGGCTCGACGCGGAAGAGTTCGACCGCGCTCTGGAGCGGGAGCTGGCGCTTCTGCCGCCGGAGCGGCGGGTTTTGTTCAGCCTGCGCTTCGAAGAGGAGATGACCGTGGGCGAAGTGGCCGCGGCGCTGGGCATCCCCGAGGGAACGGCCAAGTCGCGGCTCTATGCGCTGGTGCATGATTTACGAGAAAAACTGAAGGAATATGAGAAACTTTGAAGACCAACTGCGCGCCTCCGCCGCCCGCCGGCGCCGGCGCGCCGCAGAGGGCATCCTGCCGGCTTATGAGAATCCGGCGCGACCCTCGCGGCGGAGGGGGATGTGGGCTGCCGTGGCCGCTGCGGCGGTGCTGGGCTGGGCGGTGGGGGTTGCCATGCCGCTGCGCCGGGACGCGCCGCAGGAGGAGGAAACTCCCATGGCGGACCGCCCGGTACCCCCGCGCTGCGGGACGGACACGCTGCACGCCGCCCCGCCTACGCCGCCCCTCGTGGCGCATGCGCCGCAGGAAGGGAAAGCTGCCGCCCGTCCGGTTCACGGGAGCGGTGCCTCCCGTCGGACGGCGATGCGGAACATACGGGACGACAGCGTGGACTACGGGCTGCTCGTGCCGTTGCCATGAGGGGGCGGCGCAATGCTTTGCGGCAAAAGCTTTGCCGCCCTTGGCGAAGACTCTTGCCCTTCCGGCAAAAAGCGGCAGCGCTTTTCGCCGGAAGGGCTGCATGAAATGGGGAGAAGCCCTGCCGCTTTTTGCGGTGGGCGCTGCATCTTTTTTGGGGAAGTGCCGCGGCTACGGCTCAGGGCACGGGGTCGTATCCGCTGCCGCCCCAGGGGTGGCAGCGCAAGAGGCGGCGCAGGGTGAGCCAGAGCCCCTTGACGGGGCCGTGCTTCTTGAGGGCCTCGACGGCATATTGGGAGCAGGTCGGGGTGAAGCGGCACGTGGGGGGGAACATGGGGGAGAGGGCGTAGCGGTAGAAGTAGACGGGGAGAAGCAGGAGGAGGGTGCAGCCGCTGCGCAGGAGGCGTAGGAGTCGCTTCATGGGGTAGGGGGCGTTTCGCCGGAAGGGGCAGGCTGCGCGGGGGCGGGGGCTTCGGCCCCGGCCTCCGGGGCTGCGCCGGGGCGGGGGCTGCCGCTGAGCTTCTCGGCCAGGCGGCTGAGGACTTCGCCCATGGCGCGGGCTACTTGGGCGGTGGGGAGGGGTTCTTTTCCCATCCAGAGGAAGGCCAGGCTGTAGTGCCGGCCGCTGCTTTCGGCGGCTTCCAGCAGGGGGCGGCGCTGGAGGCGGTAGGCCTCGCGCATCTGGCGCTTGGCCCGGTTGCGGCGGACGGCGCGCTTGAAGGAGCGTTTGGAGACGCTGAAGAGGACTTCCACGCGGCTTTGCCCTTCGGCCAGCAGCGCTTCGGGCACGGGGCGGCAGAGGGCGCGCAGGGGGAAGCGGGTGGCGGTGAGCAGATCGGGGCAGGATTTCTCGAAAAGGCGGTCCGTGAGCCGCGTGCGGCACAGGTGCTCCCGCTTGGGGAGGCGGCAGCTGCCGCACGGGGCAGCTGCATAAAGCGAAGCCAAGCTGCGGGGCGCAGCCTGGCCGGGCTTATGCTTTTGGGGGGAAAGGGCGGGCGTTTTCATGCGGCGGGGCTATTTCGCGCCGTTTTCCCGCTTGAGGTATTGGTCGAGCGCGGCGGTGATGGACGGCGCTTCCGGCGTAGGAGCCTGGAGGTCGAGGCGCAGGCCTTCGTCGATGATGGCCTTGGCCGTCTGCGGGCCGAAGCATCCGATTTTCTGTTCCCCCTGCCGGTAGTCGGGGAAGTTCTTCAGCAGTGAGGTGATGCCTGCGGGGGTGAAGAAGACAAGGAGGTCGAAATCGAACGGTTGGTCGGCCGGAAATTCGTTGCTCACCGTGCGGTACATGACGCCTTCGGAGTGGAAAAGTTTGTGGGCATCCATGAATTCTGCGACTTCGTTGCTGTGGACGTCGCTCATGGGGGTGAAGTATTTCTCTTTCGGATGCTTGAGGATGACGGGTTTGAGGTCCTCGAATTTGTTTCCGTTGCTGAAGAAGATTTTCCTCTTGCGGTACTGCATGTACTTTTGGATATAGAGGGAGATGGATTCCGAGGTGCAGAAATACTTCATTGTCTCGGGGATTACGACGCGCATCTCTTCGCAAAGGTGGAAAAAGTGGTCGATGGCGTGGCGGGAGGTGAAGACGATGGCGGTATGCTCCAGGATGGAAATCTTCTGTTGCCTGAATTCTTTGGACGAAACGGCTTCTACTTTGATGAAAGGGTGGAACACTATTTCTACTCCGTACTTTGCCGCGATGTCAAAATACGGTGATTTCTCCGTCGTCGGGCGAGGCTGGGAAATAAGAATTCTGCGGATGCTCACAGTTCAAAGGTTTAGTGACAAAGTGTTGTTTACTGCATATAATCCCGAAACTGCTATGAGAAGGGGGATAATTTCGAGGGCACAAAGGTACAAAATAAAGTACAATTTGGTAAAAGAGGGCAGATTTATTAACTGAATGCCTTTGAAAAAGAGAAGGGATTTAAGCAAAAATAGCAGGATGAGGGCGGCAGCAACGGAGCGGAGGGGCGGAAGTCCGGCGTAGACGCAGAGCAGGACGATGGGGAGCAGCCCGATGGAGAGGAGACTCTCGGTGGCGAAGTAGCAGCGCAGCCAGGCATCGGTCTGCCGCTTCTGGAAGAATATCCAGCCGATGAGCATGTAAACAAACACGCGCAGGGCGCTGCAGGCCAGGACTACTGAGGCGAAGGAAAAAAGCGGCAGCAGATTTTCGGAAAAGTGGCAGGGCTTTTCGCGGATTCCCCAAGCACTTTCTACGAAAAGCAGCGCCGCAAGCAGGGCGGTCTGCCCCTGGAGGATGAGGAAGTGGCGCATCTCGGAGGAGGTGGCCTGCCGCAGGTCGACGTTTTCGTGGCGGGGCATGAAGACTTTCTTCACCTCTTGGCCGAGGGCGAAGCGGTCGCTGGAGAGGATGTGCAGGGAGAAGAGGATGCAGAGGAGCATCAGGAGTGTGACCCAGCTGTCGGAGGCGGGGAGGTAGGGTAGGGGCGTTCCGTTCATTCCTGCAGGGAGAGTTTGCTGAGTGCCGGGTCCCAGCGGGGTGCGCGGCAGATGGATTCCACGGCTTCCTCGGGGGTGGCGGCCACGTGCCACAGGGCGGCGTGGCAGAGGGGGATGAATTTTTCTTCCACGGCCCGGCGGAACCAGCCGATCAGGGGGGCGTAGAAGTCGCAGGTGTTGAGGATGACGACGGGATGCGGGTAGAGTCCGAGCTGTTTCCAGGTGATGATTTCGGAAAGCTCTTCGAGCGTCCCGTATCCGCCGGGCAGGGCTATGGCGGCGCTGCTGCGCTCGGCCATGAGTTGCTTGCGGCGGTGCATGGTTTCGGTGGGGATGATGCGGGTGAGGGCATCATACTGCCAGCCTTTTTCCAGCATGAAGCGGGGAATGATGCCGGTGACTTCTCCTCCGGCCTGGAGGGCTCCGTCGGAAAGGGCGCGCATCAGGCCGCGGCGGCCTGCGCCGTTGACGACACCGAAGCCGCACCGGGCCAGAAGTTGCCCGGTGCGGTAGGCGGCGTCGAGGTAGACGGGGGCCACTTCGGCGCTGGAAGCTGCGTAGACACAGACTTCTTTCATCGTGTTCCCCCTTATGCTACAGGCCGAAGGCTTGGCGGATGCGGCCGACGAGGTCGAGCTTTTCCCAGGTAAACAGCTCGACGGTTATGTCGCGCGGCGCGGCATAGCGGCTCTCGAAGTGCTTGGTCACGACTTGCGGCGTGCGCCCCATGTGGCCGTAGGTAGCGGTTTCGCTGTAAATGGGCAGGCGGAGCTTGAGGCGCTCTTCGATGGCTTTGGGGCGGAGGTCGATGTTTTCGCCGATCCACTGCGCGATTTGTCCGTCGGACTGGGCAACGCGGCTGCGGCCGTAGGTGTTTACGTAGATGTTGACGGGCTTGGCCACGCCGATGGCGTAGGAAATCTGGACGAGCATCTCGTCGGCCACGCCGGCGGCCACCATGTTTTTGGCAATGTGGCGCGCCGCGTAGGCTGCGCTGCGGTCTACTTTCGAGGGATCCTTGCCGCTGAAGGCGCCGCCCCCGTGGGCTCCCCGCCCGCCGTAGCTGTCGACGATGATTTTCCGCCCGGTGAGTCCCGTGTCGCCGTGCGGGCCTCCGATGACGAACTTGCCGGTGGGGTTGACGAAGTAGTGGGTGTTTTCGTCGAAGAGTGCCAGCACTTCCGGCCGGTGGATGCCGGCCTTGACGCGGGGGATGAGGATGTTTTCCACGTCGTGCCTGATGCGGCGGAGCATTTCTTCGTCGTCGGGGAGGAATTCGTCGTGCTGCGTGGAGACGACGATGGTGTCGATGTGGACAGGTTGCCCCTCATCGCTGTATTCGATTGTTACCTGGCTTTTGGAGTCGGGGCGCAGGTAGGTCATTTCCCTGCCTTCGCGGCGGATGGCTGCGAGCTCGCGGAGGATGCTGTGCGCCAGGTCGAGGGGCAGGGGCATGTAGTTCTCCGTCTCGTTGGTGGCGTAGCCGAACATCATGCCCTGGTCGCCGGCTCCCTGGTCCATGGGGTCTTTGCGCTCGACGCCCCGCGTGATGTCGGGGCTCTGCTCGTGGATGGCGCTGAAGACGCCGCACGAATTACCCTCGAACATGTACTCGCCTTTCGTATAGCCGATGCGCTCGATGGTGCGGCGTGCAGTCTCTTGCATGTCTACATAGGCCTTGGATTTCACTTCTCCAGCCAGTACTACCTGTCCGGTGGTCACTAGAGTTTCGCATGCTACTTTGGAATTGGGGTCGAATGCCAGCAATTCGTCCAGTATGGCGTCCGATATTTGATCGGCCACCTTGTCGGGATGTCCTTCGGACACCGATTCGGATGTGAAGAGATAGCTCATTTTTTTGTTTATATGTAGGTCTATTGGGTTTCTCCGCAGAATGTTTTTTGGAAATCTTCCTCGGTGAAGCGGGGGTCGATGAGGGTCATGCCGCGCATGACGAAGGGGCGCTTCCACATGAGGGGATGGGGGATGGTGAGCTCGTAGGTCTGGATTTTCTGCCGGCCGTAGGTGAGGATGTCGATATCGATGAGGCGGTCTTCGTAGACGCCCCGGCGGGTCTTCTGCGTGCGGCCCATCTCGCGCTCGATGGCCTGCAGGGTGAAAAGCAGGCTCAGGGGGGAGAGTTCGGTTTCGGCTGCCACGACGGCGTTGACGAAGGTGTTCTTCGAGGTCATCTGCCAGGGCTCGGTGTAGTAATATCCGGAGTTTTTCGTGATGTGCCCTACGCGTTCCTCGATGAGGGCTACGGCCCGGTCCATGTTTTCCTCCTTGTTTCCGAGATTGCTGCCTAAGGAAAGGAAGGTTTCTGTCATGTCTCTTTCTTCGTTTGCTTAGTCGATGATGAGCATGGCGTCGCCGTAAGTGCCGAAAGCATAGTCTTCCTTGAGGGCTACGTCGTAGGCGTTCATGACGGTTTCGTAGCCGCCGAAGGCCGCTACCATCATGAGCAGCGTGGAGAGGGGCAGGTGGAAGTTGGAGATCATGGCGGTGGCCACGGTGAAGTCATAGGGGGGGAAGATGAATTTGTTGGTCCACCCGTCGTAGACCTTGATGTGCCCGTCGGTGCTGACGGTGCTCTCCAGTGCGCGCATTACGGTGGTTCCCACGGCGCAGACCCGCCGCTCTTCGTCTTTGGCGGTGTTGATTTTCTGCACGGTCTCTTCGGGGATGTTCATCTGCTCGGAGTCCATCTTGTGCTTGGTGAGGTCCTCCACGTCGATCTCGCGGAAGTTGCCCAGCCCGGCGTGTACGGTGAGGAACGTGTAGTCTATGCCTTTTATCTCCATGCGCTTGAGCAGTTCTCGGCTGAAGTGGAGGTTGGCCGTGGGGGCGGTGACGGCGCCTTCGTTCCGCGCAAAGATGCTTTGGAAGCGCTCATCGTCGATTTCCTCGACCGGGCGGTTGATGATGGAGTGGGGGATGGGTGTTTCGCCCAGGGCGTAGAGGGCTTTCTTGAATTCGTCGTGGGGGCCGTCGTAGAGGAAGCGCAGGGTGCGCCCGCGCGAGGTGGTGTTGTCGATCACTTCGGCCACCATGGAGTTGTCCTCGCCGAAGTAGAGTTTGTTGCCGATGCGTATCTTCCGCGCCGGATCGACCAGCACGTCCCAGAGGCGCATCTCCTCGTTCAGCTCGCGCAGCAGGAAGACTTCGATGCGGGCGCCCGTCTTTTCCTTGTTTCCGTAGAGGCGGGCGGGGAAAACTTTCGTGTCGTTGAAGACGAAGAGGTCCCGCTCGTCGAAATACTCGAGAAGGTCTTTAAATATCTTGTGCTCGATTTCGCCCGTCTTACGGTGCACGACCATGAGTTTGCACTCGTCGCGGTAGTACGAGGGGTACTGGGCGATTTTCTTTTCAGGCAGTTTGAATTTGAATTGCGATAGTTTCATTTCTTCTCTCCGTATGTGGGTTATTTATATTTGTTGCTCGTCTTTTGCGGAAAAGCGCTGCATGTTTTTCAGATTTCCGCTGCCGCTTTTTCCGGATTGGTGCAGGGCTTTTCCGCGCTCTCCGCGGCGTTGCGCGGCAGCGATGCGTCGATCCAGCGCTGGAGCTCCTCCACTCCCAGGCAGTCCTCTGCCCCGACCGCTCCGATGCGCGTGCGCCGCAGCCCCGTCAGGTGCGCCCCGCTCCCGAGGGCCAGCCCGATGTCGCGCGCCAGGGCGCGGATGTAAGTCCCTTTGCTGCACACTACGCGCACGGTGATCTGCGGCAGCGCGCAGTCGAGCAGCTCGATTTCGTCGATGACCAGCGTCTTCGGCTTCAGTTCCGGCTCCTTTCCGGCGCGGGCCAGGTCGTATGCCTTCTTGCCCTGCACCTTGCAGGCCGAGAAGGCAGGGGGGACCTGCTCGATGCGCCCCACGAACTGCGCCAGGACGCGCTCCACGCCCTCGCGGGTGATGTGCTCCGTGGGATAGATGCAGTCGATTTCGTGTTCCAGGTCGAACGAAGGTGTCGTTGCGCCCAGCTTTATCGTGGCGATGTACTCCTTTTTCCCCGCTTGCAGCTCCTCTACGAGCTTCGTGGCGCGCCCCGTGCAGACGAGCAGCACGCCCGTGGCCAGCGGGTCCAGCGTCCCGGCGTGCCCCACCTTGAGCTTCTTCTGCCGGAGCCTGCGCAGGAGGGGGAATTTCACCTTGGCCACCAGGTTGTACGACGTCCACTCCAGCGGCTTGTCGAGGCAGAAGACCAGCCCTTCGTCCCGCACTTCCTCCAGCGTGAGCCTGCGCGGCTCCGTATGTCTGCCGATGAATTCCGCCATTTACGAAAGGGTCAGCTCGTGCCCCGTAAAGAGCAGGACCAGAATCACAAGGCCTACGACAATCCGGTACCAGCCGAATGCCTTAAAGCCGTACTTGGCCAGGAAATTGATGAAGAACTTGATGGCCAACAAGGCCACGATGAAGGCCACGACGTTGCCCAAAAGCAGGACTTCGAGGTTGTTCCAGATGATTTCGCCCTTCCCGTCGAGAAAAAACTTGAGGATACTGTAGACCGTGGCGGCGAACATCGTCGGGACCGCAAGGAAGAAAGAGAATTCCGCCGCAGCCTTGCGCGTCAGGCCCTGTGCCATGCCGCCCACGATGGTGGCCATCGAGCGGGAAACGCCGGGTATCATGGCGATGCACTGGAAGAGTCCTATGTAGACGGCCTTGCGTTCGGAGAGTTTCCCCGTGTCGTCTTTCCCTTTGTTGAAGATGCGGTCGCAGAAGAGCATGAAGATTCCGCCCACGACGAGCATCACGGCCACGATGGTCACGCTGCCGAGCATCGTCTCCACTATGTCGTTCAGCAAAAAGCCGATGACTCCGGCCGGAATGAAGGCCACGAGCAGCTTCCAGTAGAAGTCCCATTTGTGCAGGAACTGCTTCAGGGCGGAAGAACCGGCAGGGGCCGGCGTACGGTTGAGCCGGAAAAAACGCTTCCAGTAGAGCACGATGACGGAAAGTATGGCGCCGAACTGGATGATGACCGTAAAGGCTTTCACGAAATCCGTGCTCTCCACGCCCAGGATGTTCTGCGTGATAATCATGTGCCCCGTGCTCGATACGGGCAAAAACTCGGTCAGTCCTTCTACGATGGCTACCACTATGGTCTGCCAGAGGGTCATGTCTTGCATCGTCCTTATTCTCCTATATTTGTTTCAGACTGCTGCTTCCGGCCGCGGGGAGGGCAGATTATGGCATAACCGATGGTGGCGAAGCCCAGGAGGCACACCACGGGTGCCAGGCGGATGCGCCGCCAGGAGAAAATATCGGGGTTGAACTGCTCGGGAGTGGAGCCGGGGCCGGACATGAGGATAAACCCGGCTATCACGAGCACCAGCCCGATGCCCAGGATGATGTAGTTCTTTTTTTCGAGTGCTAACTTGTTTTTGTCCATAATCTGTATGAGGTTCTTGGATGTGATGATGCGGTTTTCGGAAGCAGGCCTGCGCCGCCCCTCCGTTTCTCAGGTGTGGAACTGGCGGTCGTCCCGCATGCGCAGGTAGTGGTTGATGGAGAGCAGGGCCGAAAGCCCCGTGATGGCCACTCCCGCCAGCAGCACGCTTGCGCCGCTGAGGAGGGCGGTTTGCGGAGTGAGGATGGCCGAGATGCCCGGTTCGTAGCTCGTTATCCAGAAGATGCCTCCGCCCAGCAACGCGCATGCCGCCACTCCGGAGAACAGGCCCATGCCGATGCAGCTCATGACGAAGGGGTAACGGATAAAGCCCCAGCCCGCGCCCACGAGCTGCATGGTGTGGATGAGAAAACGCTTGCTGTAGACGGCCAGGCGCATCGTATTGCTTATCAAGACGAAGGAGATGAGCGTGAAGAGTGCGGCAAGGCCCGTCAGGACGAGGGCTATGAAGCGGATGTTCCGGTTTACGGAATCGACCAGGTCGGGCTGGTAAGCCACTTCGGCGATTTGCGTGCTTTGCGCAATCTGCTGCTCGATCTGGCGGATGCTGTCGGTATTTGCGTAGTTTTCCTTGAGCTTTACCTCGATCATGGGCGTGTACGGGTTGTAACCGAGGAACTCTGCCGGGTCGGCACCCAGCTCCTTTGTCTGTTCGGCCAGGGCTTGTGCCGCGGAGATGTAGGTCGTCTCCTTCACGTACGGCTCTTTGTCCAGGCCGGCCTGCATCTTCAGGATTTCGGCTTCGGGCATTTCCGGGTCGGCATAGACGGTAAAAGTGATGTTCTCCCGCACATAGCGGCTCAAGTTGCGCGCCGTCAGGAGCGAAAGCACAATCATTCCCACCAAGACCAGCACCAGGGTGATGCTGATGCCGCTCGTCAGTCCTTGCATGCCCAAGTGGACGCGGATATTGGCCTTGCGGCTTCCTTTGTTTCCCATTTCTCGTTTTAGCTTGGAAAAAGGCCGCCCTCCCGGCCCCGCCGAGGGGCTTTTCAAAGCGAGGTACGGCGAAATTCGCCGCAAAGTTATATATAATGTGGAAAAGGGCGGCGGTTTTCTCATTTCTTTTTAAAGATTCTTAAAGAAACAGCGGTTTTTTACAGATTCCTTTGTGGGTTCGGCCGAAAAGGCCTACTTTTGCACCCGGTTTCCACTGCAACTTTTGCAGAAAAGTGCTGCCGCTTTTTCCGAAAAGCCCCGGCACTTCCGGGAAAAAGCCCTAAGGCTTCCCCTTTTATCCCGCAGAAGATTTGCAGAACGGACGAGGACTTGTAGCTCAGTTGGTTAGAGCAACAGACTCATAATCTGGAGGTCCCAGGTTCAAGCCCTGGCTGGTCCACGAAGAAAAAGAAGCGCTAATTGCACAAAATCAAGCAGTTAGCGCTTTTCTTTTTGCTCTCTTCGTGCTTCTGTGGCAATATCAAACAGACAGCTATCTGTGTCTTTCACATCGTTTGTTGACTAATTGTTGACTAATTAAAAGATGCGCAAGATGCTGACTATCAGAGCAGAAATCAAGAAGCAAGAACAGAAGTTGGATGGGACATACAATGTCAAGCTACGGTTTACCCTTGACCGGAAAGTAAAGCGTTTGTCAACGAGTTTGTTTGTCACCAACAAGGACTTATCTAAAGACTTAAAAATCAAACAGACATCACCTATTAAACAAGAGGTAGATTCTCTTATCTGCAGTTATCAGGAGAAATGTGCCAAGCTGCAAATAGAACTAAACCATTACACACTTGATGAAGTAATGGACTACTTAGATGGTGAACGTCAGAAGCAGCAAACCATTGACTTTATAAAGTTTAGTAGAGAATGGATAGCCTCAACTACTATTAAAGGCGCAGCCAATTACACTTCTGCCCTCAATGCGTTAATCCGCTTCATTGGCAAAGAAGAATTGGATGTGAATCTGATTACTCTTGATTTCTTGGAGAAGTTCAAAGTGTTTCTGAATAAAGAGCGTGAAGAAAGGACAAAGAAGCTGATAGCGCAAGGTAAGCGTGTTCCCTCTAACCGTTCCTTGTCCCTCTATTTGGTGAGCATAAAGAAGCTGTTCAATGAAGCCAAGAAGAAGTACAATAAGAAAGACAAGAATCTGATTCTTATTCCTAACTCACCTTTTGAGGATTTCACTATACCTAAACAAGAGGCTACCCGTAAGAGAGCCATTCCAGCAGATATTATTAAAAAGGTGTGGAAGCTACCCTATAAAGACATGAAGAAAGGCTATAAAGCAACGTGCCGCTATAATTTGGCAAAAGATTGTTTCATTCTCTCATTCTGCCTTATGGGCATCAATTCAGCAGACCTTTATAATGCTACTGAAATGATTGGCAACACTATCATCTATTACAGAACCAAGACGAAAGACCGCAGGCTGGATAATGCAAAGATGATGGTAGATATTCCCGCAATAGTTTTGCTTTTAATCGAAAAGTACAAAGACACGACAGGAAAACGGTTATTCAACTTCTACAAATACTATGCAGACGAAAAAGCCTTTAACAAGGCTATCAATTATGGACTAAAAGAGATTGGCGCATTGTTAAATGTGGAAGATTTAGAATATTATGCTGCAAGACATAGTTGGGCTACCATTGCCTTAAACAAGGTTGGAATAGACAAATACATAGTCCATGCGGCTTTGAATCACATAGATGATTCTATGAAAGTGACAGACATCTATATTGAACGTGACTTTGTGAATGAGAATAATGCTAATGCTAAGGTGGTGAGATATGTGTTTGGTAAATAGTTTATTGAGTACAGTTCTGAAAGAGTGACACAAATCTGTCTTGATAGTTTTGACAATGAGCAGATTGATGAAGCGATGAAGAACTTGCTTTAATTATCAAGAAATCCCACTTATAACATCGTGAGTGGGATTTTTCTTGTTAATTTTGCACTATCTAACTATAAAAAAATGAATTATGACAGATAAATTGGAGTGGAACGAGGGTGCTATGGAACTGATGGACTACATTGGTCTTGCAGAAGCAATCCTGTTACCAGACCTTGGTGAGTACAAATATTCTTTTAATGTTTCTTTTGTAGAAGCCACGAAAGAGGAAGTTGAAAAGGCAAACGCATCTTGTGTCCCTTTGACAGCTACACTTTGCATGAGAATCTTCAAAGACAGGTACGATTCCAACAAGATAGCTCCAAAATCCCTCTATAAAGAATACCTCAATAACAGAACCATTCAAAACCTAATAAATGATTTGGAATTGGATGCAGATAAGTTTTGGCTACTTGTCCTCTTTACATTCGATTATTGCGAGAACCTTTTTTATAATGGTGTGACCATGAAACTGACCCCTGTTGAGCAACTGACAGAGCTTTGTGATGCAATCAATAAATCAGTGGATGCACCCATGACCCTTACTTTTAAAGCTGACAAACAGAAAACCGTAGTGGATAGTTCCATAGCCATTAAAGCCATAGCTGAAATGTTAGCTAACTACCAAAAAGAAGTGGATGAAGATTATTACAAGAACTTGCATAAAAGAGAGCAGGCAGATGAATCCATCATGCTAAAGGAATCTCCCTTTATAGCTTTCTTTGCAAGGATATTGCTTCGTTTCTTCAACACCCAGCCACAGGTTAGAGAAAAGAGGAAGAAAGGGGCTAACCATTCCATTAAAGAAACAGACTTGGTGTGCCAGCTAATCTACTTCACTAGAATCTCCCAAAACAAATGTTGGCTTGTGCTTGAAAATGAGACCTTGAAAGCCTACCTCAAACAATACAGGAACTATGAATATCCTAATAATGTAAGCAGCATCTATCCTGAGTTCTCCATCTAAACAGATAGAATCCAACTCTTTAACAGTCCCATTATTCCATTCTCTGTAAAGGGGAATAGAATAGTGGGGCTTTTTTATTCCTGAACCCATTACTATTTTACCCAACTTTGCATCGTCAAAGGACGAGTGGTCTAAGTAAGAATTGGGGGAATAAAAACCACACCAAATTTATTCCTGACAACTTCACTGAAAGCCGCCGTACCTTTGCAACGTAATCAGAAAGCCAAGTGTACATAAGCTGAATGGTTACAACTTCAAATAATCATTTAGAACCTAATGCTGTAAAGGTCAAGCGTACAAAATTATGGCACAGATTGAGAATGTAAATAATCAGGTGACTAATGCAAACGAAGTTAAACCCTTTAATAACAATGAAGATATGGAACAAGTAGATGCAGCTATGAAGCAGCAAGCAGTAGAAGAAGCCCGCAAAAAATTGGCTGAAAAGAAACAATTTCTTGTCGACAATACGGATGCGGAAGCCAACATTAAGAGGTCGGCGGAAACAAACGTGAGAAAGGCTGAAAAAGAGTACCTTGAAGCCCTTAAAAATGTGGAAATGCCAACTACACAAGTGGAGTTTTGGCAGGTGACGGATGAAACGGCAGAGCGAATGACTATCACCAAACAAAAGGCTGAAATCATTATTGCCACATCTGATTACAGTATGGCAGTAGCCAAAACCAATATTGAATTGGGCAAAGAGTTGATAACCAATGGAAAATTGGAGAAAGCTCCTTTATTCGTAACAGATGCTAACCTATTCTATGAGGCTGACATTCAATTAAAAGACTTGAATGGGAACATAGTAGAGAAAGGTACTCCTAATGTCTATGTACCTGTTGATACGGCAAACGGTTATTGGCAATGGGCAACATACCACGATTACAATCTCAACGCCATTATCAAAGAGGAAGAACCTCTGACCATTGAAAATGTGAGAATCAAAGAGTTTGCATCTTTGCAGGAATTTGCCCTATACAGGGGAGTGAACAATGTGCTAAGTCGTGGCTTCAACGGCTTGGAGAAAGCAGGAAATGCGGCATTGGCCACACAGCATGAGTTCTTTAACAAGGTGTTCCAAAAGGCTATTGAGTTGAAAGCCAACATTAGCGTGGTAACAAAATACTACAACTTAGGCAAGACCCTGAAATCTAAAGTGTGGAACAGCGCAACATTGGGTGTCGTGGTAGATAATTTCCCTGAATACGACCTTACCATTGGAGATAAGATTATTACTACTCTAACAGATAAAGGCTTTACAAGCAAGGCGATTAAGAGCAGATATGTGATTGATGCCGTTTCCAAACTTGCCAACCATACCCCAGAGGGACAAAAACAGAAAATAGGCATGGATGAAATCATAGATGTTCTTAACTCTTTAAGTGAAGTCGAAGTGAAAGGCATTTGCGAAATCTCACTTAATCAAGTAGAGGACATATATTATGCACTACGCAAGCGATATATGGAGAAACACAATGCCAAAAATGAAGAACAAGCCGCATAAGTAGGCAGCAAGGGTACTTATGTGACAGGTGAGTACCCTCCACTTCTAAAATCGGATTAGGTAGGATTTTGGAGAATGGGCATATAAAAGCAAAATTTTCCAATCTTCTACCTACTCTAAAAAATCAAGTAGAATCCATCTTTAATGCAAATAACAAAATATGAAGATTGTGGAAGCTATCATTAAAAAAGAAGAATGGTTGCTTGACGCATTAAAAAGAATCGGCTATGACATGATACCGACAAATACCATTCTTGACAAGACCCTGACAGGTTTAGGGGCAACCCATAGTGAGATACATTCAAAGCGTAACTCCATTATCATAGAGCCAAATGTTCCCGTAATACTTGGCAAGCTGAATGGTAATGAGAACTTGGAAGCAGTTTATGAGAAATGTACCCCTTATGCCATTAAGAAGTACCTGCAAATGGATATTCCATACAAGAAGATTCTTACTACTCCTGAAAGTTTTAAGAAGATACGAAAGGCTGCAATAGAGTTGAACATCAACATCTATAAAGACTTCTTCTGCCTGTTTGATGAATGTGAGAAAGTCACACAGGATATTGATTATAGAAGCAAGATAGTGCAGCCAATTTATGACTTCTTTCAATTCGAGGGCAAGGCTTTCGTTTCTGCTACACCTTTGCCCATGTCGCATAAGGAGTTTGAACGGCAAAACTTTCAGAAGATAAAGATTGTGCCTGACTATGATTATAAGAAAGACTTGGAACTGATAGTAACCAACAGCTATTATAAGAGATTGAGGAAAGTGCTTGACGACATGAAAGACAGCAAGCATATTTGCATCTTCTTCAATGTAACAGACGGAATCAATGAAATCATAGAAAATCTTGGCATTGTTGATTACAAGATATTTTGTTCACAAAAGAGTGTGGAGAAATTGGCTAAGAGAGGAATACATAACGCTCATTCTCACATAGAATATCCCTTTGCCAAATACAACTTCTTTACTTGCCGATTCTATTCAGGACTTGATATTGCGCTTAGGAAATGCAAGCCTGACATTATCATGCTGACTGATTTTAATAGTGCTAATTGGACGATGATTGACCCATTCACAGAAGCCATACAGATACAGGGGAGATTCAGGAAGTGGAAAAAAGATGATGATGCTACTTATAACTCCCTGACCCATATTTCAACCATCAATCCCAAAATGGAAGTTAGAAGTAAAGAAGAATTGGATATAAGAATCAATCAGTTTATAGCTAATCATAATGTCTTTAAAGAACTGCATGATAATGAAGTAAACGACATTCGACAGGAAGCCATATTTGATGACATGAAAGGTTTGAAATATCAAGATTTGATAGATGAACGGGGAGAAATCAACTCGTTTTCTGTGGATAACCTTTATAATGAGGAACGTGTCAAGTCCTACTATGTTTCAGCACAATCTTTATATCAAGCCTATATAGATACAGGATTCTTTAATGTCACTCTAAACGATGTAACAGAGTGTGTTGGTGAGGATGATATAAGGAAACTCAATACCACCAAACAAGAGATTGAAAGAAGGAGAATACTCGTGCAACTCTTGGATAAGATTCAGGATGACTTTAAAAACGGCAGAATCAGTTTTGAAGAAAAGAGTAACTACGTCAGGTTTTTAGGTGAACAAGCAGAAGCTCAATATACCATTGATGCTTATATGAAAATTGGAAAAGCTGGAATGGAAAATGCCAAATATCAAAAAGGTCTGATTGATAAAGCCATTCAGCAATACGACAAAGAACAGGCTGAAATTCTTAGAATCTCTCCTGATGTGCAGAAAGACATAAAAGAGGAATTTGAAATGGATGTTTATATAAATAAGAACGAAATCAAGAACAGATTGCAAGCCATTTATGATGAGCATAACATAAAATGCAAGGTAACACAAGAAACAATTACACAATACTATGATACAGTCAACAGCGGCTCAATAAATGGCGGCTCATACAAACTTACAGCCTTCAAATTCAATTTGGTAGATTTTTAGCAAGAGGCTATAAAGAGCAAAATTTTTAGAGATTCTACCACTACTCCATATCCGTCAAATATGGAGTTTTTTCTTTTTGAGCAAATTGAAGTCAAAAAATGCTCTATATAACTATACACAATTATAATGCAACATAGCCTCCTTTCCAACTTCAAATCAACATATAGCACAAAACAGGAATTTATACCCATCTATATAAAACAGGAAGTGTTACATACAAGCGACTGCACCCCTAAAAACACCCCTCCCCATAAGTGGAATGGAAAGGTAAAACCTATCCAACATGTACAGGAGAAATATAACCTAGCCAGTATGAACATCCATAACTATATGGCAATGAAAGTCATTGTCCTTGAATCAATAACACTTAATCCCAATCAATTATGGAAGCAACATTATTATCCGTACCAATGGTACAGAATCATTCATCATTCGCAGAAGAAGCAGAGTACGTTCCTTTTGAGGAAGTGAGAGAGGAAGAAAAGGTTTCTATCAAATCCAATGTGCATTTCTTGGAAGCCAACACTTCTGAAATCTCCATCGAGGAACTGACCAGCCAATGCGTAGTGCCCACTTGGGCTAATCAGGAGCTGACTATCTCCCATCAGGATTTTATCCACACTGTGTTTGAGGCAGCACAGACTATGTTTTCAGGGGAAACAATCAATGACCCTGCAATTCGTGTGTCGCACATTGTTCGAGGTCGTGTTCCATCAGCACTTGGTAAAAGAGCAAGTGAGTTGTTGGAATCAGAAAAGACACAGTTCTACCAAAGACTGGCTTTTGCTTTCACCATCCCAACCATCCATGAGAAAGTGAACGGTCAGAAGCTGGATCTTTGCATTGGAGGTGTCCGTAACTACTCTGACCTGAACCTTTACAGGGCTAATAAGGGAGTGGAGAAATTCTCTGTCTTTATCGGCTGGAGAGTGAACATCTGTTCCAACCAAGTCCTTACAGGGGATGGAGTGAAGCTGTCCTTAGAGGTGATGAACCTGAATGACCTCTATAAAGCCGTCCTTGAACTGTTCTACAACTTCAACCCAGCGAGGGAGATTCACTTGATACAGACCTTATCACAGTCTTATCTGACAGAAACCCAATTTGCTCAAATTGTAGGCAGGATGAGATTATATCAGGCTCTGCCTAATGGTTATCAGAAAGCAGTTCCACGATTGCTGATAACGGACAGTCAGATAAACAATGTCTGCCGTGACTACTTCACCAATCCAAACTTTGGAGCGAAAGGTAACACCATTTCCATGTTTGACTTCCACAACCTACTCACAGAAGCCAACAAGAGCAGCTATATTGACACCTATCTACAAAGGGCCGTGAACGCAACGGAAGTGGCGGTAGGAATCAACAACGCCTTGCATGGAGACACGAAATACGCTTGGTTCTTGGGCTGAGTGTGTGTTGATTCACTTTGATAATTGGGCATTCCTCTTTAATGGGGAGTGTCCAATTTTTCTTCCTGATACCCTTATATAAACAGATAAAAACCAATATAAAAATGGACATACAGAATACACGTGAATACAAGGCTGCAAAGGATTTGGAGAGAGCCATGAATGATTATGGCTGGAATCCTGAAAGGTTTGCGGAGAGTACAGGTTACTTTCACCGGACTTTGCAGCAGGAATTGATGAAAACCATTGTCTCTATCATTAAAAAGATGGGTGATGATGATTACAGGACTGACCTTAGAAACAGGGCTTCTCATGAGCTTTGTAAAAGGATAGTGGAGAGTGGTGTGTTGGATGATGCGCATTTGCCGTTCATATGAATTGTCGGCAGGGGCATTCCTTATGGGTGTCCTTGCTTTATAAACACTCACTTTCTCTATTAGTGAATGTTGCCTTGATAATCAATGAGTTAGAAAATCTCCCTCAAAATAAACATTCACTTACATTCATTTACCAATAAAACAGAACATCATGTCGCTCAAATACTCAACCACAACAGCGGATTACCTTAGATGGTCTGACGCAATGAATCTAATCAGGAAATTGGCTAAGGACGGTAACTATAAAATCTCCCTTTTAATAGCTTTGGGATGCTTCACAGGATTGAGATATCTGATATTCTCTCTTTAAGGTGGAAGCAGATATTAGACACCTCCGAATTTACTGTAACAGAGAAAAAGACAGGAAGCAGAGGACTATCAGGCTCAACCCCCCAATTACAGCAGCATATAAGGGAGTGTTACCAGCATATTCAACCGTTAGGAATCAATGCCCCAATTCTCGTAAGCCAGAAAGGGACTATCTTCACAGTTCAGAGAATCAATATCATTCTTAAAGAGGTGAAGAAGAAATACAGGGTGAAGATAGGCAATTTTAGCTGCCATTCTCTTAGAAAGACTTTCGGCAGGCAGGTCTATAACATGAATAGTGAGAACTCTGAATTGGCTTTAGTAAAGCTTATGGAGCTTTTCAACCATAGCTCCGTTGCCATTACCAAAAGATACTTGGGGTTAAGACAAGAAGAACTTTTGAATACCTATGATTGCCTTAGTCTCTATCTTTCAATAGGCAAGAAATCAATAACTTTGCACCCTTAAAAGGCAGAGATTGATTTTCTACCTACTTAATTACTTAATTTGCTGATAAAATAAGCAAAGTTCTTGCCAATGCTAACACTTTTGAGTAACTTTGTGGCAATTTCAGTGGGCTAACGAGTTAGGAAGCTGAAAGGACATATAAAACGAAAGGGCGTTTAGCTAAATTATCCCTTGTTGGAATCTGGACAATTCTTGACTGTGGATAATAGGCAAGAACGCCCACATCAGGATTATATACCTACCTTAACGGGTGGCTTATATGATTTCGTGGTGTGGGTTTTGCTTATTATACAGTCAAGGGCAGTCCAGAACTCTTAGCCAATAAGAGAGCCTCAACAAGATAATAAGCCAAAGTACCCACACCTTTTCTTTATATGGGCAGAATCAAAAAAATAGAATCGCTTCTTCCGGGTATTGAGTGGCACAAGTAAATGTTAACATGAACAACTTAAAAATTAGGCTGATTATTTTCTTTTTGATTGTGGGTGCCACTTCGGCTTTTTCGCAGGCTTTAATTAAATCTACAAATTACAATGTAGACGGTTATTGGGGAAAGTGGGAAGATCTTTATTTAGGGTTAACCATGACAGGTACATATTCCTCTTTTGTCATTCACGACAATAGTAGACATCCCTCTCAATATGGATGCAAAATTACTATTTACGGCTATAATGATAATATCAGTATGAAAGAAAAGAACCGAAGAAGAAAAAAGAACGAATGGTACACCTATAATGGTACGATTGAAATCTTCTTAAATGAACATACCAATTCTACACGCAAATGGGTTGAATCGTTTGGAGAATATTTTTGTAGCTTTAATCATAAAGGGAAAAAAGGCTCAACAAGTGTGACTTATGCTGCAGAGATAATGATAGCACCTTATAAAAAACATCCTCAAACATATAATATCGTGTTTGATGGATATGCCATAGGATTCACCTTATACTAACTTATATTTGAAAATTATGAAACGTACATTTTTTATTTTAGCATTTGCATTGATTGGTACAGTTGCTTATAGCCAATCTTATAACGATTTCTTCACTACCTATAAAGATGTTTCAACGCAAAAGGAGCAGCCTTATGATAGTATCAATGGTAGTAATGGCGTTATCCAGTATGATGTACTTGACCCTAATAAGTTTATGCAGGATGTAAGTCCGCAAAATGTTCAAGTAGCCAATGGAATATACCTCTATGCAGGAAAATTCTATTCTGTTAAGCTAAAAGTTGGAATTTCAGGAGTGAATAAGAATCAGATTGTGGTCTGTGGATATTGGGATGGTCAAATGTGGAATAATACCACTTATTATGCTTCTCAAATAGGATATGACGCACCAGAGCAAATAAAGCGTGCTTGTACGCATGAAGTTTATATATCTTCTTTAGGCAAAGTTTATTTTTAAATATCAACATCGTGAAAAAGATTTTAATTCTCGCATTGTTCTCGTTTTGGATGACAGGTTTACTTGCACAAACATTTATTACCCCTGTCGAAGTTCAAGTATTCGATATTGTTGGTAAAGGCAAGTCTGATGTTACACAATGTTCTGGACGTATTTGGAAATATATAGAGGAATCGGGTATTAGCTTTGCTATACAACTATCCGATATGTCTGATGATGAAGATTTTGAATATGAAACATCAACAAAGAAACAAATAGATAAGAATACTATTAGATACAACATTAGTGGAGGGCTGAATTTAAAGCAAGAAGATTGCTATATTATAGAGCAGAAACACTCCACAGAAAAGAATGTTTATTTCTTCGAGTTTCCACCATTACATCCATCACAGGGACGAACTAAGTACAAAACTGTGAAAAAAGAGTTGTTCTAATATGGTAAAAAACTGTTTTTTATTGATATTTTTCTTTCTCCTGTCAGCAAATGTCTTTGCTCAAACATTCAAAATTGTAGGCAAAGGCAATTCGGGTGAAACTAAATGTTCTGGCTATATCAAACAATCGGGTGAAAATACCGGAGATAGCTTTACGATACATTTATCAGATATGCTACAGCATAAATATACAGTATTAAGCAAAGAGCAAATTGACGAAAGAACTATCAAATACAGCATTATAGATATGGATTTAGACAGCGGAAATAGCTACATCATAAAGCAAAAATGTCCTAATGGTAAATATGTCTATTTCTTTGAATTTCCGCCGTTATATTCCAAACAAGGCAGGACAGTCTATAAGGCAGTAAAAGAAAGGACAATTATCAATGGCTTTATAATTACAGAAGAGGGAGAGGTTATTCCGCAATAGATAAAGTACGTATTCCTTTTACAGCAATAGTAATGTTATTTTTCGCTGATTGCAATAACAAGAGACTTAATACCATGGGTGACTTTGATATTGAGTAGTTTGTTGGCAAGTGGCAAATGGTAGAATATGGAGGTGGTAGCGTAAATGAACTTGACACCATTACATTTTATGAGGATGGCAAGATGGATTATCCATTTGAAACAAGTGAATTTACCTACCGCTTCATAACATCTGATTCTTTGGCTATCTATAATCATGGCTTTGGAGAACAGCTTTACAAGATCTCAAACTATCACAAGCCTTATAAGGAAATAAGACGGCAAAGAATTAGAAAGAACAAAGATAAAAGTCTTCAAATATAATTATGGCTATATACTAACTCATAAAAATAAATACTATGTGGATTTGGATTATTATCATTGCAGTGATTATTGGTGCAATAATAGGTTTTGCACAAAGTGGTGAAAAAGAAGATGCTGTGAGCGGTGCTATGGCTGGAGGCTGTTTGGCGGCCGGCTGCTTAGGAAAAATAGCAATAGCCGCATTGGTTATTATCGGTATTCTATGGCTGGCAAGTGCGCTGTTTGGATGAGCGTTAATCTTTTAGCAACAAAAACTTGATGTCAATCTTTTATTATAAATACGAATGCCCTGAATGTGGCATTACTATTGACGAATTGGCAGAGGGTGTTAGTCCTTTCCAGGATGCTAACTATATCCCACTCCAATGCCCAGCTTGTAAAAAGGTGGAGAGCATCAATATCCCTCACGAAAAGGAGAGAACAAGAGATTTCCCCTTATCAGAATGTTGCCATGTCAAGATGCAGGAATGGGATGAAAGCTGCCCTTTGTGTGGTAAGAAGATGATTCAAACATTTTTATGGGATGATTTCTGATGAAATATTTTTAAGAAAAGCTGTTTTATAAGGAGAACCTGAAAAAATTCCCTATCTTTACAGCATCACAGAAAATAGTTAAAAAACAGATGAAAACAACAGTTACACTCTTAGCCATAAGCTTGGCCTTGTCCGCCTGCACCGCCAAACAAGGACAGACAGAAGAGACATCAACCATAGACAGCACCCTGCAAGCCAAAGTCACGTCAATCATGGAAGATAAGCTGAAAGAATTTAATGCACAATCGGGGCAGGCCATAGTAATGGAGGTTCAGACAGGACAAATAAAAGCGTCCTATGGAAAAGACCTTAATACTCCTTGCAGGTCTAAATTGGTGTGCCTTGCTTCTCTATCTGCTGCTTTGGAAACAGGCAAGGTGCATCTTGATGATACCGTGGACGCTGAAAACGGTGTGTGTGTTGTCGGCAACGATACCCTATTTGATACCAATTGGCGCAGGGGTGGTTATGGAAGAATAACGGTCAGGGAAGCATTTGCCAAGAATTCTGTTGTCGGCAATTATAAAGTGGTAGTTAAGGCATTTGGAAACGACATGGAAGAATATTTCAGCAAATTGCGTGAGATGTACAGCATGACGGGTGACACAACATCACTGATTGTCTTTGCCAATTATGGGGAATGGGCCACAGTGACACCCATGCAGACATTGGCACTTGTCAATAGGATTGCGGCCAACACAGGGAATGACAGTCTGAAATCAGCATTACGCTATACCGTTACGGATGGATTGGGCATGAAAGCAAATACAGACAAGACAGAGATTGCAGGAATATCAGGAACTACACAACAGGAGGACAACTCTTATTTGGCAGAGTTTTGCGGTTATTTCCCTTACGACAATCCACAATATACTGTCATCGTTTCCATCAATAGAAATGGATTGCCTGCAAGCGGTGGTCTAATGGCAGGCAGTGTGTTTAAGGAAATCGCAGAATATATGACTGCCCGATAAATCATTTACAACGAAAACTCCTATCTTTACAGAGGCTTCGATTATATCATCAAATAAACTAATAGAACAGATGAAAGCGTCAATCATACTTTTTGCAGCGGCGATAACCCTTCCGTCTTGCAACATGAAGCAAGACAAAACAGAACAGGTTGCTATTTCAGACAGTACACAATATATTGAAAGTGCCCATGTTGATAGTACTTTGCAAACGACAGATACTATCGTGCCAAAGACGGACAATGACATACGTTTTGAGGGCTGGGGAGAGAAAGAGTGGCTGGATAATGAATACATCCGTACTTTACGAAAGTATTTGGATGATTACATTAGAGGAAAAATCAAGAATCCCGATTTGGACTCTTATAAAGAACAAATCAAAAGTAAGTTTGTAGTCTATTCCATTCAGCCCTATTTGGCAGGGGGAGCATTTATTCAGATCGTGTTCCTTGATATGCCTGACAGGGTGTTTAGCAGTTGGATATACAGCAATGTAGATGAAGAGAGAGGAATTGTGGAAAGCTATGAATGCCGCTCAATCAGGATAGAGGAGGAAAAAACCGATATGACTAAGGAAGATATATTACAAGCCATAAAGGATATGGGCGGGGTAAAGTTATGGTGATGCCGATATTTCAATTGTCCAATTTTTCTTCCTGGCACTCTTAAAAGAAGAAATGAAACAGGCTGGAAATCGGACATGAGAACAGAGTACAAGAAAGCCTGTTTTATAAAGAGAAAATCAGAAAAGCAAAGAGGTTGAATAATGCTACGGGTAGTTGAATATATATTGATGGGGATAGGGGCATTGACCGTGATATACATTGCATGTAAATTCCCGACATGGTTTGGCGCAATGCTTGAAGCTGGAGGTAGGAATCAATTTCCGTTTGATTATCTGCCAACCTTATCAAGGGTCATTGATTTCTTTGAAAAAAATGGCTTTACAAAAGGTGATTTGATAAATCCTGGGTCGGACAAACCTGGGATAAATATGCTAAAGGGTGAAAACGAGATAGGAATTTATCTGGATTCCCCATTAGACGAGAAACTTCCGTCCGAAATAGAGATTGTTTTTAAAGAGCAGACTTTTAAAGTCAGGCTTCCTGCGGATATGGCAGAAACTCATTTGAAGTTATTGACTAAGGCATTAACTTTGATAAATGAAAAGGGGGAACAGGCATGAAAAACATATCTTTGTTATTGTTCAAGGGAGTGCAGTTGTTCTTTATTCTTCCTTTATGTGCCTGCTCTCAAAAGGCATTCCGACGCTATTGGAGGAAATACTACATGCAACCGTTGGAGCCAAACATCTTCAATCTGTGCGTCCAATGGCTTTTATATAACGGACAGAGGCTGAATCTGTCTTATGAAAGGATAAACGTTCTGATTTTCTGCGTTGTGTGGCCTATGATTACCATAGCCTCAGTTGTGTTGAACATTGTACTAATCATTGCTTTATAAGGTGATTCAGAAAGAGTCCTCAAAAATAGCATCATTATAGCACAACTTTACTATCTTTGCAATCTAAGCAAGTCTGTTTATGAAGCTGATAGAAAACAACATACAGAAGATTGTAGCTTTGTGCAAGAAGTACAAGGTAAACAAGCTGTTTGTGTTTGGCTCTATACTGACTGACCGCTTTAACGAGGATAGCGATGTGGACTTGGTGATTTCTTTTAACAAGGCAGAGGTCAGCGGCTATTTCGACAATTACTTTGATTTCAAATACTCGTTGGAGGAACTGTTTGGCAGAGAAGTTGATTTGCTGGAAGAACAGACTATAAAGAATCCATATCTGAAAAAGAATGTGGATGCAACAAAAATTCTAATTTATAAAACTATCTCAAACACGACTTAATATAATCTTCTATTTCTTGGGCTGTGACAGCATATATAGGTGCAAGTTGTTCAAAACGAGCATCTCTTGTGAAACGGTTTCCATTGGTTAGCATGGCAAGCAGATTCTTAGATTTAAGCCGATGCCCTGAATAGGAAAGAGCCAAAGAGATTAGTTCATGAATAGAAATACCAGACTTTAAGATAGAGTAAATATCATAATAGTCACGAAAATTACTTCTGCGCAACATCACCTCCATCTTCATAGCTCCAATGGCTTTCACATCAGCCAATCGTACATGATTCAAGTAATCCACAGGCTTATCAACAGGAGAATACTTGGGACAGGCGTAAAAGGAGAATTTCACTCCAGCTACCACATACTCCACATGGTCTATATCTAAAATGTCCTTATTCTGGATTTCGCCAACAGCAGCAAGTTCTTTCTCTATCTGATACCATGCCACTTCCATTTTTTCAGCTTTGGAAGTTCGCCATTTCATAAAGTCCAAATCTTCACTTTGGCGTGTGCCTATCTGCAAGGACAAGGCAGTACCACCTACCAAAAGATAGGGCTTGATACAGTCTAATTTAGAAACTGCTTCAAAAATTTGTTGAGTGTGTGGTGCTAAACCTTTCATGCAAACATCTTATTAAGGTGACGAGTAGCCATAGACTTTATATAGGCATCCGGTTTCTTTGCTTTGAAATAGTACCAAGCAAAAAAGCGATTCAGTGTGTAGAGATATTCTTCTTGGGGAATAAGGTAGTCTAACCATACCTGCTTTATCTTCTTAAAAGGATAAATCAGAAAAAGCTGGTTGATTTCGTTCAAGTCAAGATGCAGCAAGGTCTTTTCAATCAACATATCATCGGGAATATCCTTGATTGAATCTTCATTGTACGACCAAAAGCTATGCTCCTGCTTTAGCTTCGCCAACAGTTCTTGTTTGATAGCATCACTTGACATAACACATTCTATTAGAATACCACAAAATTAGTGATTATTCCTATGTAGAACAAATAAAGAGGTGAGAATGTTGCGCATATCCTATCATCAGATTTATTATATTTTGATATATAGGAAAAAGTAAGTACTCCCCCTTAAACAATAAGCCATTGTCATTGCATAGACTTATAAGAATACCTATCTTTGCATTAAGAACGAATGTTGACTGATTGTTGACTAATTCATTCTTAATAGAGTTCATTAACTTGTTAGCAACAATGTGCAAAGGACTTGTAGCTCAGTCGGTTGCGTAGGAAAGCGCAGCTTTTCTATGCCGCAGAGAGCAACAGACTCATAATCTGGAGGTCCCAGGTTCAAGCCCTGGCTGGTCCACTCTCGAAATCAATCACTTACGAGAAATAGCAGGTGCTTTTTCTTTTATACGGCGACCTTCAGGTGACCTTTTTGAAGCGAAACTCTGTAATGGTGACCTTCTTAATTTTCATAGGATTACAGAGAATTTTATATGCTTTTCTATTGGATTAGAGTGATATAATCAAAAAAATTAGTTATATTTGTTTTTGGATTGAGTAAACCACATTTGATATACATTGCTCAAAAGATTCATTTATAAAAAAATAGATTATGAAAAAGCTGTTAGTATTCTTCTTGTGCCTATTATCTTTTGCATCAATAAAGGCACAGACCTCTATTTCTAATACAAAAACTACGGTTGCTTCTCCTGATAGCAATGTAAATTTTCGCCT
>CALUJL010000018.1 GCA_944320955.1 uncultured Bacteroidaceae bacterium | reverse complement strand
TACCTCGGTGACGTTCGATAAACTTACTACTCTGTACAAACATACCTCCCGAACCACAAGCCGGGTCAAAGATTTTTCCTTTGTAGGGTTGGATAACCTCAACAATGGTGCGGACAACACATGATGGAGTGTAGAACTCACCGCCTTTCTTACCTTCTTCACGAGCGAACTCTCCAAGGAAGTATTCATATACACGCCCGAGCACATCACGGGCTTCTGTTCCTGTGAAATGCAGGTTGTTTTCAAAAATATCAATTACATTGCCCAAGCGGCGTTTGTCGAGTTCTGGACGGGCATAGTTTTTCGGGAGAATGCTTTTAAGCTGCCTGTTCTCCTGCTCCAACGCTTCCATTGCTGTATCAATGACAACTCCTATTTCAGCAGTAAGCGAAGCCTTGACGATTTTATCCCAACGGGCATCTGTAGGAACAAAAAAGATGTTGTCACCGATATATTCATCAGGGTCTTCCTCAAAGCCGGCACCCTCTGCTACAAGTTCATCGTGCTTAACTTTGAAGCAGTCGTTGATGTATTTTAAGAATACAAGTCCGAGCACTACACTTTTGTATTCGGCAGCATCAAGGTTGCCGCGTAATTCGTTTGCTGAATCCCACAAAGTTTGCTCGATGGTCTTCTTTGCTACATCTTTTGTTTTTGCCTTTTTTGCCATGGTCGTATATAAAAGTAAAACTCCATCACTATCCCTGCGAGGCAGACCAAAGCCTATAAGACAGCGAAGGAGTTTCGTATGTTATTTATTCTTATTCTTCAGGTCATTAGCGCAGTTGCTTTTTCAGTCACAAAGGTAATGCCTTTTCGTGGATTTTCTTGTATAATTCAAAAAAAGTGTATGTATGCACAAAATATAAACACTTTGCGATGTAGGTTTGGTGTCTGCTTATTTCAAGATTGCTCATTAGTATTTTGGTAAGATTACTTCAGAAAACCACACTAAATTCTATAAATATACTATATTTGCGAAGGCTTGTATAATGAGCCCCAATTAATGTGGAACATAGAGCGCAGATAGCACTGGAATGTGAAAGAACAGCCTATATTGAAGTTCCAAGAGAGTTAAGAATTAATAAAAGCGTTAAATATTCGCCCTTCAGAATGTACCATTAAAGATTAAGGCCATATTTCTGATTTATTACATACAAGATATTGAGTAACAATCGGTTGTAAATACGTATGTAGAATTGATAATCTTATTGATAATGAAAAGGACCTGTTATTTTCTGTGTCTGCTTCTTTGTGCTCCTTATCTATGGGCAGACGAGATAACGTCCCGGCAGGCGTATGCCATAGCCTGCGAGTTTTTTGGCGGGGTCTCCTCTTCCGGTGTGAAGAAGAAAGCATCGCTCCCAGTCAGCATGGCGTATGCTTCAAGAGCGTATTATGTCTTTAACCGTGGGGAAGAAGACGGATTTGTCGTCGTGGCAGGCGACAGGCGCGCGGCCGACGAGGTGTTGGGCTATTCGGATGCCGGGCATTTCGTGCCGGATTCCGTGCCCGACGCGATGCGTTGGTTGCTTGGGGAATATGAGCGGGAACTGGCTTGGGCGGACAGTGTGGCTCCTGATGCTCCTGCGGTGATGCAGAAGGATGTCGTCTACGAGCCTATAGAGCCGCTGTTGACTTCCCGGTGGAACCAGGATGACCCGTATAACTCTTTCTGCCCCACGTATAATGGGCAACGGTGTTTCACGGGTTGTGTGGCCACTGCTTTGGCGCAGATCATGTACTACCACAAATGGCCGGAGCGGGGAAGAGGCTCCCATTCGTATGAGTGGAGGGACGGAATACGTTTGTCGGCAGATTTCAGCCAAAGCGTGTATGACTGGGACGCGATGGCGGATGCCTATGACGAAACCAGTCCGCAGCGGTCGAAAGATGCGGTAGCCCGTTTGATGTATGACGTGGGAGTTGCTTGTAATATGCTCTATGGCACGGGCGGTAGTGGGGGATATATATACCCCTCAAATCTCATCTCTTTTTTTGGGTATAGCAAGAATTGCTGGTATTTGAGTCGTGATGAGAGCCCGGGTGCTACCGGCTTGCGGATGGTATACGGTATCTCGGATTGGAAGCGGCTTATCTATGAAAGTCTGGCAGCCGGCAACCCTGTCTATTATGCCGGAGATCCCGGGCCTTATGCTGCAGGGCACGCTTTTGTGCTCGATGGTTACCGGAACGGGTATTTCCATGTAAACTGGGGCTGGGGAGGAATGAGTGACGGGTATTTCCTGATTACGGCCCTGGACCCGTACAGCCAAGGCATTGGCGGTGGATCTTCGGGGTATAATTACAAGCAGGAAATGATTCTTGACCTGTATCCTGAGGTTGAGGATGCCGGTTCTTATGTTATCCCAAGGTTGGTTTGTCCGGAGCACTTCGATGTGTCTGAAGATACTGTCAAATTCGGTTCGCAGGTTGATTTCACGGGGCCATTTATGTGGAAAAACAATGTAGAATGTGAAGCAACATTGGGTATAAAAGTGGTAGACAGGGACAGTGAATCTTTATATATTGCTTCGTCGGATACGTATGCGTATAGTACCGGTGTCGGGCGCACTCTGTTTACTCTGATGTTGGACGATTTCCCGACAGCGGAGGGCGAATATAGGGTCTATCCGGCTTATAGGGATAGCGCTGGAGTATGGTATGATATGCCTGTCACGATGCTTGCGTCTTATGATCATCTGATCGCAGAAGTGGAAGGGGATACTGTCATTTTCTCGAGGCCTTGGAGGACAGAGCCGAATATCCGGATCGAAAGCATTGCGGATTCAGTTTATTCTTGTCTCCATTTTGGATCGGATGCTCTTGCAATCCAAGCCAAATTGCGGAATGTAGGTGGAATGGAATATTTTGGGGCTATCAATATAGCTTTGTCGCAAGCTGGCTCTTCGGAGTTTGTCTCAACGGCTAAACGGTTGGTTGATATCCCAGGTGGTTTGGAACAAGAAATCGAGTTTTCTTTGCAGTCTCCGTCGGAGCCCGGCGATTACGAATTGGTGTTTATGCTGGGGGATTCCGTAATCGGCGGGCGTTATCCGGTTCGCATCGAAGCTGTGCCGCTGGTATTCCGTTTGGATGAGCCGTTGACTTTGGAGTATGACGGTTGTGTTCAGACAGATCGCCTTCGCTTGACTACGGTTTTGCATTGTGAGTCGGGGGCTTATTCAGGAAAGTTGTATGCTCTCTTCTCCTCTGTGGATGACAGCACAGAGGTGTTGCATACGCTTTCTGTCAACTTGTTTATCGAAGGAGGGGAAAGTTGCCGTGCAAATTTTGAGGGCACGTTGCCGGATGTCCCCGATGGAACCCGCTATTTTGTCCGGCTGTATTATGACTCGGAAGATGGTTTAGTCCCTGTTTTTCCGTTGAATCTCAACGGACTGGAGATTACGATAGGGGATTATGTATGGACTACAAGCAATCTTAAGGTTGTAAGTAATATGTCGGTGGATTCTGTTATGTATGCGGGTAGGATGTTCCGTTTGCCGTCAGTTATAACGGTGTCTAATTTGGGATCGAAAGCGTTTTGGGGTAATCCTGCTTTTGCGATTAGTGCGGCAGATTCCTTGGGTGAAGTCTTGAGTTCGGTAGAGAGTGGTTTAGGGATGTGTTATCCGGAGACTACGCAATCATGCTGGTTCGGAGAGGCGTGGATGCCTGTCCCGTCCTTGCCGGGTGAATATTGTTTGTATGTTCTGATGGGGGATTCCATTATCAGCGACAAATGTCCTATTACCGTATTGCCGGATCCATCTCTGGTAGCTCTTGAAGAGATCGGGGATGGTGCTGTGCCCCATGATATCGAGATCTATTCCCTGTCCGGAATCTGTGTGTCACGCCAAAAAGGAGTGAAGCCGGATATCTCGGCATTGCCTCCCGGAGTATATGTAGTGAGGCAGGGTAAGAAACGCTTCACTGTGATAAAGGAAGAGTAATGGGGTATATGGCTTCTGAATAGAGCCTTTTCGATATTTCTTGTAAGAAATCCTCTTTTCCCGAGGCTGCTTGTTTTTCCCCTTTGCGCGCAATGCCGCGTGAGGGGGATTTTTCTGTCTGATGTTTCTTGGGCATGGCATTTCCCCTCCTCCGCCGTGCATTTCTCCCCGTTTTGCTCGCTTGTTTGGGCGGGATTGACTATCTTTGCGCCGTCTTTGGTGCGGGGGAGCGGCTTCGGAGAAGCCTTGTTCGGCGTATGCTCCCCGGCCTTTTTTACCGATTTTATCCGCGCATTTACGCACATGTCTTGTATATTGCTTATCGATACTTCCACGGCGGCTTGTTCCGTGGCCCTCTGCGAGGACACGCAAGTCATCTATGCCGACGAGGACACGCAGGGGCCTAACCACAATGTCCTGCTGGGCTCGTTCGTAGACCAGGCTCTCAGTTTTGCCGACAGCCATGCCATCCCGGTGGATGCCGTGGCGGTCAGCAGCGGCCCGGGCTCTTATACGGGACTGCGCATCGGCGTCTCGATGGCCAAGGGCGTGGCTTACGGCTTGGGAGTGCCCCTGATCGGCGTGCCTACGCTGAAGGTGATGGCCACTCCCGTGCTGCTCTATCAGGAAGAGGAGTTGCCCGACGATGCCCTGCTCTGCCCCATGATCGACGCGCGCCGCATGGAGGTCTACTTTGCCCTCTACGACCGTGCGCTTGCCGAGCACCTGCCGGTGCAGGCACAGGTGGTGACGCCCGAACTGTTCCTGCCCTTCCTGGAGAAGGGGCCGGTCTATTTCTTCGGCACGGGGGCGGAGAAGTGCAAGGCAGTGCTCACTCATTCCAATGCGCGCTTCGTCGACGGCATTCTCCCCCTTGCCCGCCACATGGCCCCGCTGGCCGAGCGGGCGTACTTGAGGGGGGAATTTGCCGACACGGCCTACTTCGAGCCTTATTACCTGAAGGACTTCGTGGCCGGCAAGTCGCGCGACATGCTGAAGGAGACCCGCTGAGTCCCTTTCCCCCGCTTCGAGGACGAAACTGAAAACCTTTGTCCGGCTCCGGGCCGGCTTACATATTTTATTTGATACATGCACTACAATACCCAGCAGGCTCCCCTGCCTTTGCCCGAATACGGGCGGAGCATCCAGAATATGGTGGACTATGCCCTGACGCTCGCCGACCGCGAAGAGCGCAACCGTTGCGCGCGGACCATCATCCGCATCATGGGCACCATGTTTCCCCAGCTGCGCGATGCCTCGGAACAGAACCATAAACTCTGGGACCACCTGATCATCATGTCCGGATTCCGCCTCGATGTGGACTGCCCCTGCGAGGTGGTCCGCAAGGAGGAACTCAGCGTGCGCCCCGAACCGTTGCCTTATCCGTCGAAACACGTGCACTGCCGCCACTACGGCCGCTACGTGCAGAGCCTGCTCGACCGCGTGGCCTCCATGCCCGACGGGCCGCAGAAGGCTTCGTACCTCTACCTGATAGCCTGCACCATGAAGCGCGACTATCTGAACTGGAACAAGGACAGCGTGGAGGACCGCAAGATCTTTGCCGACATACGGGAGTTTACCGACGGGGCCATCACCATCCTGGAGCGCGACATGCGCCTGCCCGACAATTTCAAGAATGCCACGTTGCCCTACGTGCCCGGCCAGCGCAAGCAGAAGCCCTACAACCGCAACTACCGGCAGTACCGCTTCGGGAAACAATATAAGAACTACGGCAAGTAACCGCTTCCGGCTTTTTTTCATATTCAATACCTTTCACCATGGGAGCATTCATCATCGAAGGCGGCCACCCGCTGCACGGGACGATAACCCCGCAGGGCGCGAAAAACGAGGTGCTCGAAGTGCTCTGCGCCACCTTGCTTACGCCCGAAGAAGTGACCATCCACAATGTCCCCGACATACTGGATGTCAACAATCTCATCCAGCTTTTTGCCGAAATGGGCGTGCAGACCACGTGCCTCGGCGGCGGGAGCTGGCGTTTCTGCGCCCGTTCGGTCAATATGGATTACCTTTCGAGCCAGGAGTTCCTGCGGAAATGCTCCAGCCTGCGCGGCTCTGTCATGTTGCTCGGCGCTTTGCTCGGAAGGTTCGGCAAGGCCATGATTTCCAAGCCGGGCGGCGACAAAATAGGGCGGCGCCGTCTGGACACTCATTTCCTCGGAATCCAGAAACTGGGAGCCGAATTCATCTACGATGAAGAGAAACAGGCCTACACCATCAGCGGAGCCAACCTGAAGGGGGCTTATATCCTCCTGGACGAGGCTTCCGTGACGGGAACGGCCAACGTCATCATGGCCGCAGTCATGGCCCCCGGCCAGACCACGCTCTACAATGCCGCCTGCGAGCCCTACCTTCAGCAGCTCTGCCGTATGCTCAACAGCATGGGGGCGCATATCGAGGGCCTCGGCTCGAACCTCCTGAAGATACGGGGCGTGTCGCGCCTGCACGGCACGACGCACCATGTCCTGCCCGACATGATAGAAATCGGGAGTTTCATCGGCATGGCGGCCATGACCGGCAGCGAACTGACCATAAAGAACGTCTCTTTCTCCAATCTGGGCATCATTCCTGCCACGTTTGCCCGCATGGGCATCCGGATGGAGCTGCGCGGCGACGATTTGTTCATCCCCGCCCAGGAGCACTACGAGATCTCTTCTTTCATCGACGGCACGATTCTCACGCTGGCCGATGCGCCCTGGCCCGGACTGACGCCCGACTTGCTGAGCGTCCTGCTGGTCGTGGCCACGCAGGCCAAGGGCTCTGTCTTGATTCACCAGAAGATGTTCGAGAGCCGCCTCTTCTTTGTGGACAAACTGATCGACATGGGTGCCAACATCATCTTGTGCGATCCGCACCGGGCCGTAGTCATCGGCCACGACCGTGCGGTGCAGTTGCGCGGGGGACGTATGTCTTCGCCCGACATACGTGCCGGAATCGCCCTGCTCATCGCTGCTTTGAGCGCGAAGGGCATGAGCCGCATCGACAACATTGAGCAGATAGACCGCGGATACGAGCACATTGAAGACCGCCTGCGCGCCCTCGGGGCGAAAATCACCCGCGTCTGAGGCCGGGAGCCCTGCGGGCGGGCAACGAAACTAGACTTGTCTGTATGATTTCTATTGACGATATATACAAAATAGGGGTGTTCAACCGCCCCCACGGGGTGCAGGGGGAATTGCAATTCACCTTTACCGACGACATTTTCGACCGCGTCGATGCCGACTATCTCATCGTCCTGCGCGACGGAATCCCCGTGCCTTTCTTTATCGAGGAGTACCGTTTCCGTTCCGGCCACTCGGCGCTGATCCGCCTGGAGGGCGTGGATTCGCAGGAGGAAGCTGCCGCTTTCACCAATGCCGATGTCTATTTTCTCCGCCATCTGGCGCAGCACGATCCGCAGGAACTGCCTGATTCGTGGCGCTACTTCGAGGGTTTCCGTGTGGAAGACGAGCATTGCGGCCTGCTCGGCACCGTGGAGCACGTGGACGACTCCACGGCCAATGTCCTCTTCGAGGTGCATCGGGGCGAGCACGTATGCCTCATTCCCGCCCATGAGGAGTTCATCACCGGAGTCGATGCGGAGCAACGCATCCTGTATACCAGCCTGCCCGAAGGACTGGTCGGGCTCAACGCCCCGGCCGGCGAGTAAGCGTTTTTTCTCATAGTCCGAAGGTCTTCCCCATGTTCGAGGCGCGTCAACTCTCCATAGGCTACAAGCACCGCCCTGCGGATGTCTGCGTCCGTAGCGGCATCGACCTGCAGCTTCGTCCCGGGGAGTTTGCCTGCCTGCTCGGCGCCAACGGCAGCGGCAAGTCGACCCTGCTGCGTACCCTGGCCGGCCTGCAAGCCCCGCTCGGCGGGGAGATAAGCCTCGACGGGCAGCCCCTTGCGGCCCTCTCGCCGCGGCAGCGTGCGCAGAGGCTGGCCGTCGTCCTGACCGACCGGTTCGATGTGCCGCATCTCTCGGTGCGCGAGCTGGTGGCCTGGAGCCGCAGTCCTTACACGGGTCTTTCCGCCCGCCTCAGTGCGGAAGACGAAGCCCTTGTGCAGCACAGCCTGGAGGCAGCGGGTGTGGAGCGGTTCGCAGCCCGTGCGCTCCGTTCCCTCTCCGACGGCGAGCGCCAACGCGTGCTCGTGGCCGCCGCCTTGTGCCAGGCCACTCCCTACATCCTGCTCGACGAGCCTACGGCCCATCTGGACCTTCCCAACCGCGTGGAGCTCCTCTTGCTGCTCTCCCGCCTGGCGCACGACGAGGGGAAGGGCATCCTGCTCTCCACGCACGAGCTGGACCTGGCCCTCCAGACGGCCGATTCTTTCCGGCTGCTCGCCCCCGACGGGCGCAACTACTCGGGCACGCCCTCCGAACTGGCGCGTCTCGGCCTGCTGGAGCAGGCCTTCAGCAGCCCCTCCTTCCGCATCGATGCCGGGACCATGCGCATGGAAGTCCGCCGCCCGTAGCCGCCCGGCTCAGGCGTAGCTGTGCATTCCGCCCAAAAAATAGTTTACTCCGAAGTAAGTCATCAGCAGCGTGAGGAACGCCGCCACCGTGTAGAGATGGTAAGCCGCGGGCTGCCCGAAGAAGGGCAGGCTCCGGCGGTGGAGCGGCAGCGCATAGACGAGAAAAGAGATGAGCGCCCATACCTCCTTGGGGTCCCACGACCAGTAGGTCCCCCAGCTCACATTGGCCCAGACCGCCCCCACGAATATCCCGATGCCCAGCAGGAACGTAGCCGGGTAGAGCAGCAGCCGGCTCAAGACGGTGAGCCGCTCCACTTCCTGTGCCGCCCCCTTGCGCCGCAGGAGCAGCAGCGCGCCGATACCGCAGAGGCAGGTGAAGCCGAAGAGGGCATAGGCCATCATGATGACCGACACATGCAGGCTCAGCCAGGGCGAGAGCAAGACGGGCATGAGCGGCGTGATCTGCGGGTTCATCTGCCCCAGTGTGCTCACGAGCAGGGCAAACCCCGAGAGCAGCAGGCCGAAAGCCGGCGCCATCGGCAGGCGCCGGCGCAGGAGGAGGGCCGCCAGTTGCAGGAACCAGGCCAGGGAGAGCATCGTTTCGTAGCCGTTGCCCAGCGGAAGCCTCCCGGCAATGTAGCTGCGCAGCGCCACGGTGGCCGTCAGGGCCAGGAAGGCCAGGAGAAAAGCCCCGTCCAGTGTGCGCCCGGCCCGGCGGGCAAGGCGCGACTGCGGCCGCGCGAAGAGGAAAACGAGGAAGCCTCCCAGCCCCAGGAGGAGGCAGAAGCGGTAGAGCCATGCCGTGGGTTCGAGCCGGTGGTAGGCTATTTCGGCACCGATGTGCGCCGGGCTGAGCAGCGTGGCGCCCCCCGCGCGTTGCTGGTAGGCGGCGAGTCCGCGGATGAGTTGGGAGACGCGTTCGTAGTCGTGCGCCGCAATGCTCTCGTAGAGCAGGGCGAAATAGCCGCGCACGAAGCGCGCCTCGTCCGTCCCCGTGCCGGGCGGCAGCGAATCGGCGGGGGCATACCATCCTATCCGCCCGTCTTCTCCCCGGAGGGGGAACACTTTCAGCAGCGCGCCGCTGCGGAGCATGGCCGCGAGCTGCACTTTTTCGTCGGTTTCCACGATGGACTTCTCCAGTGCCGTAGGCGCCTGGCTGCGGTCGAGGCTTGCCCAGAGCGGTTGGAGCCGGTATTCTCCCGCCGGGCCGAAGAGGTCGGCGAGGGCGGCCTTGCGCCCCGTGCCCAGACGGGTGCGGAGTGTGGCGTTTTTTATGGGGATCGACG
The DNA here is from genome assembly GCA_944320955.1 of uncultured Bacteroidaceae bacterium. Classification (GTDB taxonomy): domain Bacteria; phylum Bacteroidota; class Bacteroidia; order Bacteroidales; family Bacteroidaceae; genus UBA1794. Next base: position 28,681 of record CALUJL010000018.1, on the reverse strand, counting down.
GTTCCGACTGCCATACCCCGGGGTAAAAGAGCCAGCCGGCGAGGAATTGCTCGGGCATGAACCCGCGGTATCGGGCGGTGCCGGAGAGTTTGAGCGCAAAGTCGTGTGCCAAGGTGTGCAGCGGGGCGATGCGGTCGTTGTAGAGCACCTGCAGGCGGCCCAGCTCTTCGGCCTGGGGGGCGGGGAGTGTGGCTTCCTTTAGCCGTGCCTCCGGCTGGAGTTGCGCCTCGCCGGCTTGTGTGGAGGCTGCCGGGAGGAGCAGGAAGAGCAGCGCGCCCGCCCCGCGGCGCAGGGCCGGGTGGCGCAGCAGGCGGCGGAATCCGCCCCGCGGATCCAGCAGCAGGAGTCCCATCGACAGGGCCAGGAGGGCATAACCGGCATAGGTGACGGGTATGCCCAGCGGGTCGTAGTTTACCGTGAGCCAGCTCCCCCGGCCGTCCGGGTCGTAGGAAGTCTGGTAGAGGCGGTAGCCTTCGACGCGGAGTATGCGGTTCATGGAGATTTCCTGCAGCGCTTCTGCCGGAAAGTGCTGCCGCTTTTCCCGGGAAGTGCCTGCGCTTTTTGCAGAAAGCGGGGGGCCGATGCGGACCGTGCTGGCGTAGTCGGCCGGGGCTTGCGTGCCGGGGTAGCGGACGATGCGGAACTCTTCGAGCGTGATGCTGAAGGGGAGGCGCTCCCGGCTGTCGGCCTTGTCCCGTTCCCAGAGGCGGGTGTGCGTGGTGCGGAAGGTGTTTTCGGGCATGCCCCGGCGCAGGTGGAGGATGCCGCTGAGGGAGGTGAGGTGGGTGAGCAGCGCCCCGATGAGAATCAGGCCGAACGCCCCGTGGAGTAGCAGGCCGGGCAAGCGGAGCTGCTGCCGCCCCGTGCGGCTCAGGAGCATGGGGAGGGAAAAAAGAAGCAGGGCGGTCCACAGAAGAATGAACCACCCGCTATGGTAAACCGCTTCGGAGACTGCCGCGCTGCCGGCCTGTTTCTCCAGCAGCGTGGCCGCCGCCATCACGGCGCTGAGCAGCAGGAGCAGGAAGAAGGGAAGCCGCCGCATCGGTCAGAGAGGGGAAAATTCGGGATGTGCCTCCGCCTTGACGGCCATGCACTCCATCTCGATGAGCCATCCGGGGCGGCACACGGGGGCCAGCAGGAAGACCCGGGGGACGGAGGGGAAGCGCTCGTCGAAAAGGCGGCGGACGGTCTCGCGGTCGGAGAGGTCGCGCAGGTAGACAATCATGTGCACTGCGTCGTCCATCGTGCAGCCGCCCTCGCGGAGCAGGGCTTCCACGTTTTCCCACATGCGCTGCGTTTGCCGCACGATGTCGCCGGGAAAGAGGATTTCGCCGCGGTTGTCTATGCTGGCGGTGCCGCTGATGAGGACGTGGCGGCGGTCGCCGTAGAGGATTGCGGTGCCGCGCTCGAAGGTTACGTTGTACTCGTAGGTCGGATTCAGGTGCGTCTTGGCGTAGAGGTACTGCACCTGCCCGCGCTGGAGGCCGCCCACGGCGTAGGCGTCCATTATGACCCGCTCGTCGGCGCGGGGGCTTTGGCCCTGTATGCCCGTGCTGGCTATGAAGTGCGTCTGCGGGTTCATGCCCTGGGCGAGGAAGTTTTCGCGCCGCCCCTTGACGACTCCGGCGTAATTCACGTCCACGTCGCGCACGAAGAGCCACGTCCGCTGGCAGTCGCGCTCCAGCGTGCAGCCCCGGGCGGCAAGCTCCTGCTCGTATTCCTCGAAGAGGAGCCGTGTCTGCTCTTCCGAACTTCCGCCCGCCTTGCGGCGCGAGGCGGAAAAGAGGTGGGTGTAGGCCGCCGAACGGGGCGTGCTCAGGTAGAGCCAGAGGCAGATTTTGCTGCCGTCGAGGGGCGGTTGGCCGACGAGGGAGAGGGCCGTGGGCGTTTCCTCAGCCGCCAGCATCTCGCGGAGGGCGGCTTCGGCCGGTGCGGCCTGGTTGGTTATGTCGCTCATGAAGCACCGGGCGAAGAGGGCGCCGGCCTCCCCGGGCAGGGCGGAAGCCTTGTAGCGCAGGTAGGCTGCGGCGAGGGCCCGGAGTTGCTGCTCAAAAGAGCCGGAGGGGGCGGGGTGCAGCATGAGGTGCCACTCCTGTACGCCCGAGGCGGGGCAGAATGCGGCGGACTCTACGGTCACTTGTCCAAAGTCTGTATCGGTTTTGTACGAAATCATAAGAGTGCTCTATTTTTTTCCGGCCGCAAAGTTAGCCTGAATCAGCGGGGCGGGAAATACTCGCATGTGGGTATTCTGCGGGCGGGCGGTCAGGCTTTCCGGAAGTGCCGGCGCAGGCCGACGAGGAGTGCGGCGCCGCGCGAGTAGGGCCGGACGAGGTGATGGTAGGGTTTCTGCACGGTGCCGAACTGGCGGTAGCTGTTCTCTATGGATTCCACCATGCTGCCTTCGAAGTCGAAGGCGCGGGTTTTCTGCTGGAGCTGGCGGAGTATTTCGGCTATGATGAGGGTGCTGGCTCCGGACGATGCGTAGCGCGGGCGGATGAAGTAGAGCAGGTCGTAGGCCGAGGTGCGGTCCCAGACGATGAAATGGGCTGTGTGTATGTTTCCTTCCGCGTCGCGCAGGGCGAAGATCTGGCCTTGTTTCCGCTCGGTGGCTGCTTTCCAGAGGCGGAGGAAGAAGGCGTATTCGTATCCGATATGGGGCCTGTGGGCTTCTTGCAGGCTGGTTTTGTGGAGGGCGTAGAAGGCGTCGGGCGAGAGTGAGAGGTCGAGGGTGAAGCGGCCCTGGGCTTTGCGTATCTGGCGCTGCTTGGCGTGGGAGAAGCGGGCTATGCACTTGTCGGGATTGCCTATGCGTTCTATTAAATAGGTATATCTTGTCGTCTGCCGCCAGCCCCGCCAGTGGAAGGGGAGGTGGTTGGTGCGGGAATAGTGGAGGCAGATGTCGAGATAGTGGGGGCGGAGTTGGTCGATCTGGTCGACGAAGTGGTTGATGATGTGCTTCTCGCGTGCCAGCCGGGTGGGGTCGAATCCGTCGGGGGGCGTGGTGTTTTTTATCCAGAGGCCGCCGTATTGTGTGAGGCGGGGCTGGAGGATGAGGCGGAGTCCCCACTTTTTCCGGAAATGATAGGCGAAGGCGGCCACCGGCTGCCCGTTTTCTTCGTAGAGGAGGGCGCTCCACTGTCCGGGGCATACGGCTTCGAGCCACCAGGCCTGCATCATGAGGGGGATGGGCTCGGTGCGGCACAGTTCGGCATACTGCTGTTGGGCGGGGGTCATCTTGCGGTTTGTCATCGGGTTGGCGGCTGTTTTCGGGCAAAGTTACGCATGTTTTCCGAAAAATGCGCAGTCTCCGGCCGAAAAAGCGGCCGGACTCCGGGGAAAAGGGTGCGGCGCTTTTGCGGAAAACATGCAGGGCTTTCCGCAAAAAGGTGCGGCACTTCCGGGAAAAAGCGGCAGGGCTTTTCCGGGGCGGGTGCTCAGAGGCGGAGGCCGGAGAGCAGGCCTCGGTAGAGGCGGAGGGCTTCTTCTATCTCGGAGAGGAGGATGAATTCGTCGGCCGTGTGGGAGCGCTCGGAGCGTCCCGGCCCCATCTTGAGCGAGGGGAAGCGCATGAGTGCCTGGTCGCTCAGGGTGGGGGAGCCGAAGGGCGTGCGGCCCAGGGCGACGGCGCGCTGCACGAGGGGGTGGGCTGCGGGCAGGCCGGAGGAGGAAAGGCGGAAGGAACGGGCCCGGAGGTCGCTGTGCACGTGGGAGGAGATGAGGCGGAAGAGTTCCTCGTTGCTGTAGAGTTCGTTGCTCCGCACGTCCACTACGAAGGTGCAGGTGTCGGGGACGACGTTGTGTTGTGTGCCGGCATTGATTTGCGTCACCGTCATTTTCACCGGTCCGAGCAGGGGGCTTTCGCGGGGGAAGCGGTAGCTTTGGAGCCAAAGCAGGTCGGGGAGTGCCTGGTAGATGGCGTTGATTCCCTCGTCGCGTGCGGCGTGGCCGGACTTGCCGTGCGCCGTGCCGTCGATGACCATGAGGCCCTTTTCGGCAATGGCGGGCTGCATCCCGGTAGGTTCGCCCACGAGGGCCACGGCGGGCGTGGCGGGCAGCTCGGGAAGGGCCAGCTCGATGCCGCCTTTTCCCGATACTTCTTCTTCGCAGGAGGCCAGGTAGACGGGGTTGTAGGGCTGCGGGAGGGCGGAGAGGGCGCGGTAGGTCATGAGCAGGCTCACGAGGCCTCCGCCGCAGTCGTTGCTGCCCAGGCCGTAGAGACGGCCGCCCTCGATGGAGGGGAGGTAGGGGTCGCGCGTCCATCCGGCCACGGGTTTCACCGTGTCGATGTGGGCGTTGAGCAGCAGTGTGGGCAGGGCGGGGTCGAAGCGGGGCGGCAGGCAGAGCAGGTTGTTGCCGATGCGCCGGGGGGCGAGGCCGCAGTGTTCCATGTATTCCTGCAGCACGTCGGCCGCGCGGTCCTCCTGCCGGCTGACGGAAGGGGTGGCGATCAGGCGGCAGAGCAGCTGCACGGCTTCGTCGAAGAGGGGGTCTTTTTCCATTGCGATGCGTTCTTTTTTGGGAAATTTATGCCTTTTGTGTGCAAAAGTAGGTATATTTCAAAAAAAGAGATACTTTTGTAAGGGAATAAAACTGCAGTGCCTTATGGAAGTTCATCATCTTGCCGTGCTGGCGGATTGCCAGGCTCAGAAGTACGGGCGGCGCTCCGCCTTGCGATACAAGGACTATGAAGCGGGGACGTGGCGCTCCGTGAGCTGGGAAGAGGTGGGCGCCCGGGTGGAGAACACGGCGCTCGCCCTGCTGGCAAGTTCCGTGGGGGTGCAGGAAAACGTGGGCATCTTCTCCCAGAACAAGCCGGAGTATCTCTACGTGGAGATGGCCGTCTACGGGGTGCGCGGCGTGGCCATCCCGCTCTATGCCACCAGCTCGGGTTCGCAGGTGCAGTATATCATCAACGAAGCCTCCGTGCGTTTGCTCTTCGTGGGCGAGCAGTTCCAGTATGACGCGGCGTTCAATGTGCTCCCTATATGCCCCTCGCTCGAACGCATCATCCTCTTCGACCGCAGCATCGTGCGGCATGAGCGCGACCATATATCCGTATATTTCGACGATTTCCTGCGCGAGGCCTATGCCCCCGGCGAGGCGGAAGCCGGCGGGCGCGCTGCCGAGCTGGCCCGGCGCAAGCAGCAGGCTTCGGGCGAGGACCTGATGAATATCCTCTATACCTCCGGCACTACCGGCGAGCCGAAGGGCGTCTTGCTCCACCACGGTGCGTTCATCGAACAGATCCGCGCCCACGCCGAGCGGCTCCACATGCTCACCGACCGCGACGTTTCGATGTGCTTCCTTCCCCTGGCCCACGTATTCGAGAAAGCTTTCACCTACTTCTGCCTGGAAGTAGGTGCGGAGGTCTGCATCAATCTCAAGCCCGCCGACATACAGACCTCCATGCGGGAAGTCCGCCCGACGGTCATGTGTTCCGTGCCGCGCTTCTGGGAAAAAGTCTACCAGGCGGCGCAAGAGATCATCCAGTCGGCCACGGGCATGAAGAAGGCCCTCATGCTGAATGCCCTTGCCGTAGGGCGGGAGTACAATCTGGGCTACGTCCGCCTCGGGAAGAAGCCGCCGCTGGGGCTGGAGTTGCGCTACAAATTCTACGAGCACACGATCTTTCTGCTCATCAAGCGCATAGTCGGAGTCGAGCGGGGCAACTTTTATCCCACGGCCGGAGCCGCGATTCCCGACCCGGTGAGCGAGTTTATCCGCTCGGTGGGCATCCCCATCCTCGTGGGCTACGGGCTGACGGAGACGATGGCCACCGTTTCCTGCGATTTGCCCGACCGCTATACGATCGGGTCGGTGGGCCGCGTGGTGCCCGGGTTGCAGCTGAAGTTCGGCCCCGGCAACGAAATCCTCGTCAAGGGCCCCACCGTCACGCGCGGGTACTACAAGAAGGCGAGCATCACGCAGGAGTCTTTCACCGAAGACGGCTTCTTCCGCACGGGCGATGCAGGCTACATGAAAGACGGCGAGCTCTACCTGACGGAAAGGATAAAGGATCTCTTCAAGACGTCCAACGGAAAATACATCGCCCCCCAGCAGTTGGAGTCGAAACTCGTGGTGGACCGCTACATCGACCAGCTCGTCATCATAGCCGACCAGCGTAAATTCGTCTCGGCCCTCATAGTCCCCGTCTATCCCGCCGTGAAGGACTACGCGGCGCGGCACAACATTTCCTATTCTTCCATAGAGGATTTGCTCCGCCACCCGCGTATCCAGGAACTTTTCAAGGCGCGTATCGACACGATCCAGCAGCAGTTTGCCCACTACGAGCAGGTGAAGCGCTTCCTGCTGCTGCCGCGCCCTTTCAGCATGGAGAGGGGGGAACTGACGAACACGCTGAAGATACGCCGCGACGTCGTGGCCAAACACTACGAAGCGGAGATAGAACGCATGTATCGCGAGGCGGAAGAGGAGTATCACCCCTGACCTTTCCCGGGGAGGGTGCCCCGGAGCGAACAGTAATACCCTAACTTGTAGAGCGAAAGCACGGCAATCGAGGGACGGCTGCCGAGCAGGTTGCGGCGTTCCAGGCTGCGGAAAGCGGCGTGGAACAGGCGCATTGCGCCGTCCAGGTGCAGGCGTTTGAGGCGGAGCGCCATGCGTGCCACGGCGCTGCCCTGCTCCAGGCGGCGGTCGCCGAGGCTGTGGAGCGTGCGCAGGGAAGTCTCGATTTTTTCCAGGAAGCAGGCATTCTCGTCCAGCCCCAGATGGATGAGCGGATTCTCTATGTGTTTTATGCCGGCGCCGGCCGCTTTCAGCCGGAGGCCGAAGTCCACGTCCTCGTAGCCGTAGTGCTTGTAGCGTTCGTCGATGCGGACAGAGAGAAACGTGCTGCGCCGGATGAGGCAGTTGAAGAAGGTAAATTCGTCGTAGGGGCGGCTGCTGCGCTGTCCGGCGCTGCGCCGGCGGTCGAGCCATGCCTCGTAGCGGAAGCGGAGTTCCAGGCCCGGGCGGGGGAGGCGGCCCACGTTGCGTAGCCCGCCGCAGACGACCGGGGCGCCGGCGGCGGCCTCCTGCCAGTATCGGCGCAGGAAACCGGGGTTTTCCTCAGCCCCGGCGTCGCTGTCTATGAAGAGCAGCCAGGGATAGGCGGCCATCTCGGCCAGGCGGTTGCGTATGGCGGCGCGGCCCAGGTTGCGGGGCGACTCCCAGAGGCGGCAGCCCGGCAGGCGGTTGACGGCGCGGTTCCGCTCCACGGAGGCCGCCTCGGGCGAGCCGTCGTCGCCCACGATGAGCTCGAAACGGAAGCCCCCGCCCGTCTCCCGCTGCAGCTCCGTGCCCTGCCGGCTCAGGGCCGAGGCCAGGGCGGTGCAGTCGTAGCAGTACGTAGGTATGAGGATGGAAATCATGGGCGTAGCCTGTTTTGTGCCGCGGGGCGGCGTCTTGGCGGGGCAAATGTAGGGAAAATGCCGGAAAGTGCTGCCGCTTTTCGCCAAAAGTGCTGCCGCTTTCGGCCAAAAGCGCTGCATCTTTTGCGCGAAAGGGCTGCAAGTTTTCCGGATTTCAGTTTAATTGCTTACTTTTGTAGCCTGCAAGCATTCTGAAAATTCTCTACGCGAATGGCAATATTGGATTTGATCAACTCCGCCAAGGGTACGGCCTTTTCCTTCGAAGTGCTCCCGCCGCTGAAAGGCTTCGGCATGGAGAAACTCTTCGAGACGGTCGACTTGTTGCGCGAGTTCGACCCGAAATATATAAATATCACGACGCACCGCAGCGAATACGTCTACCGTCCCTCCGACGACGGGCCGGGCGCTTTCCGCCGCCTGCGCCTGCGCCGGCGGCCGGGCACGGTGGCCGTGGCCGCCGCCCTCAAGACCCGCTACGGGATCCCCATCGTCCCTCACATACTCTGCAGCGGTTTTACGCGCGAGGAGACGGAGTATGTGCTCCTCGACCTGCAGTTCCTCGGCATCACCGACCTGCTGGTCCTGCGCGGCGACAAGGCCCCCCACGAGAAGCGCTTCATCCCCGAGCCCGAAGGCCATGCCCACGCCACGGATCTCGAAGAGCAGATCAACCGCTTCAACCGCGGAATCTTCGAAGACGGCGAGCCCATCAAGCAGCCGCTGCCCCCGTTTCGCTACGGCGTAGCCTGTTATCCCGAGAAGCACGAGGAGTCTCCCAATCCGGAGGCCGATCTCTACTGGTTGCGGCGCAAGGTGGAGTTGGGAGCGGAGTATGCCGTCACGCAACTCTTCTATGACAACCGGAAATACTTCTCCTTCGTCGAGCGCGCCCGCAAGGCCGGCATCACGGTGCCCATCATCCCTGGCATAAAGCCCTTCACCCGCCTGGCGCAGCTCAGCGTCTTGCCGAAAACCTTCCGCATCGACCTGCCGCAGGACATGGTGGACGGCCTCTCGCGCTGCAAGACGGACGACGAAGCGGCAGCCTTTGGCGTGGAATGGGGCATACAACAGTGCCGCGAGCTCATGGCCCACGGCGTGCCGAGCATCCACTTCTACTCGGTGGGTGCAGCCCAAAGCATCCGCGCCATCGCGCGCGAAATCTATTGACCGAAGGGGGACGGACGGCATGTATTTCTCCGAAGTCATAGGACAGCAGGCGCTCAAAGACAAGCTCCGCCGCGAGACGGCCGAGGGGCGCGTGCCCCACGCCATGCTCTTCTGCGGCGCGCCGGGCTACGGCACGCTGGCCCTGGCCCTGGCCTATGCCCAATACCTCCTCTGCCCCTGCCGCTCGGCCGAGGACTCCTGCGGCACCTGCCCCTCCTGCCGGCAGGTAGCGCGCCTGGAGCACCCCGACCTTCACTTCGTCTTCCCCAACCAGAAGAAGAGCGCCCGCACGAAAGCCGAAGATTCCCTCTGCGCCCACTGGCAGGCGGAGTGGCGCGATTTCCTCAAGGGCGGCCCCTACGTCCGCCTGGATGCCTGGCTCGAAGCCATGGGCGCCAAGGGCCAGGCCTTCATCTATGCCGGCGAGGCGGCCGACTTGGTGCGGAAGATGAACATCGCCAGCAGCGCCGGCGGCTACAAGGTGGTCATCATCTGGTATCCGGAGCGCATGAACGAAGCCTGCGCCAACAAGCTCCTCAAGCTCCTCGAAGAGCCTCCCGGGCAGTCGGCCTTCATCCTCGTGAGCGAAGCGCCGGAGCGCCTGCTCCCGACCATCGTGAGTCGCACGCAGCGCATCCTCGTCCCCCGCATCGGCGAGGCGGACATAGCCGCGGCGCTCGGCAGCCGTTTTGCCCTCGACCCAGCCGCGGCCGAGGCGGCGGCCCACCGCTCCGGCGGCGACTTCATAGAGGCCCTCTCCGCCCTCTCCGCCACCGGCGAGGAAAAGGCCTGGTTCGACCGCTTCGTGGAGCTGATGCGCCTGGCCTATACCCGCAACGCCCGCGGCATGAAGGCCTGGAGCGAAAAGTTGGCCGACCTGCCCCGCGAGCAGGAAAAGGCTTTCCTGCTCTACAGCCAGCGCATGCTGCGCGAAAACTTTGTCTACAATTTCCACTGCCCGCAGATGGTCTACATGAGTCCCGCCGAGCAGCAGTTTGCCGTGCGCTTCGCCCCTTTCATCAACGAGCGCAACTGCATCGGTATCATGGAGGAGCTGGATCTGGCCCTGAGGCACGTGGAACAGAACGTCAACGCGAAGATGGTATTCTTCGACCTGGCGCTGCAGATAGCCGTACTCATCAGGCATCGGTAGCCACGGCTGCCGCGCCCGAACACTATATACCAACCTTTTATTTAAAACAGATGCAATGAACGACTATAAACTATCCAGCGGCAGCGGCGGGCTCTCGAAGCGCGGCTGCTCGAAAATAGACGATAAACTCCACACTTTCGATTGGCTGGCCGACCTGCCGGAGAGCGACGCGGAGTGCAATCTGGTAGAGGTACAGTTCAAGAACACCCGCAAGGGGTACTACCAGAACAGCAACAATCTGGAACTCTCCAAGGGCGACATCGTGGCCGTAGAGGCCTCTCCCGGCCACGACATAGGCACCGTCACGCTGACGGGGCGCCTCGTCCCCCTGCAGATGCGCAAGAACCGCTGCAAACCCGACATGGAAATCCGCCGCATCTACCGCAAGGCCAAGCCCGTGGACATCGAGAAATACGAGGAAGCCAAGGCGCGCGAGCACGAAACCATGATACGCTCGCGCCAAATCGCCCTCGACCTGGGGCTGAAGATGAAGATCGGCGATGTAGAATACCAAGGCGACGGCAACAAAGCCATCTTCTATTACATTGCCGACGACCGCGTAGATTTCCGGCAGCTCATCAAGGTCTTGGCCGAGGCCTTCCGCGTGCGCATCGAGATGAAGCAGATAGGCGCCCGCCAGGAGGCGGGGCGCATAGGCGGCATAGGCCCTTGCGGGCGGGAGCTCTGCTGCGCCACGTGGATGAGCACCTTCAATTCCGTATCCACCAGCGCCGCGCGGTTGCAAGACCTCTCGCTCAATCCGCTCAAGCTGGCCGGGCAGTGCGCGAAGCTCAAGTGCTGTCTCAATTACGAGGCCGATTCCTACATCGAAGCAGGCGCGCGCCTGCCTTCGCGCGAGATAGAACTGGAAACCACCGAGGGCACTTATTATTTCTTCAAGGCCGACATCCTCTCGGGGCAGGTGACTTACTCGACAGACAAGAACTTTGCGGCCAACGCCCATACGATTTCGGCACGGCGCGCCTTCGAAATCATCAACATGAACCGCCGCGGCGAGAAGCCCGAGTCGCTTGTCGACCTTTCCGCCGCAGGCTCCCAGGCGCCGGTCTCGGTGGACCTGGTGGAACAGGAAAGCCTTACCCGCTTCGACAAGCGCAAAGGGGCAAAAAAGGGCGGCAAGGGCCGCAAGGAGAACCGCGGGGGAGGCCGCGAACCGCGCCAGGCTGCTGCCGGGAAGCCGCAGGCCGGGGGCGCGAAGCCTGCCGGAGGCGGGGAAAACGCCCGTCCCGACGAGGGGGCGCGCCGCAACAACCGGGCCGACCGCCCGCGCAGAAACGGAAACCGCAACAAGACTCCGCGCAAGGATGAGAACAGCCGTCCGCGAAAAGACCAGGCTCCCGCGCAGCCCCAGGGCAAGCCGCAGGATTGACCGGGGCGCACCCGTGGCGGACGGCGCTGCCGCTTCCGCCCGGAAGTGCTGCCGCTTTTGGCCGGAAGCGCTGCCGCTTTTGGCAAAAAGTGCTGCCGCTTTTCCCCTTGCGCTGCTGCTGTGTTTAGGTTTGCTCCTGCCCTCCTGTGAGAAGTCGACGGCCTACCACAGTTTCCGCCGCGTCCCGGAGCAAAACTGGACGCAGGCCGACACGCTCAGCTTCGACATCCCCGTGCGCGACAGCCTGCCCGCCTATCTGCTCAGCCTTGAGGTCCGCCACGCCGTGCGGTACCCTTATCGCGACCTCTACCTCGCCGTGGAGTGGTACTTCCGCACCGCTTCGGGCGTGTCCACGCGCCGCCACCGGGTGGTGCGCTATCTTCTGGCCGATGAGCGGGGGCGCTGGCTCGGGACGGGCTGGGGAAGCCTGCGCGTCTCCGGCGTGCCGGTCGGGAAGTTGCGCTTCCTGCGTTCGGGCACGCTGCACTGCCGTGTGTATCATCTGATGAAAACGCCACGGCTGCAGGGCATAGACGACGTGGGAGTGCGTCTTTCGCGGCTGTGATGAAGGATCTCTTGCTTGTTTTCCTCGGAGGCGGCGCGGGCAGTTGCTGCCGTTTTCTCTGTTCGGCCCTCATCCGCCGCTGGGCGGAGGCGCACGGCCCGCTGCACGGGCTCGCCCTTCTCCCGTGGGGGACGCTGGGCGTGAATCTTGCGGGAAGCCTGGTTATCGGGCTGTGCTACGGGCTTTTCCGCCGCGGGCGTATCGACCCCGACCTGCTCTTGCTGCTCACGGCGGGATTCTGCGGCGGGTTTACCACTTTTTCCACCTTTTCTTCCGAAATGCTCGCCCTGCTGCGTGCCGGGCAGACGGAGCTTTTCCTGCTTTACGCCGCCGCCTCGCTCCTCTTGGGGCTGGCTGCCGTGTGGGCAGGGCACAGGCTGGCACTCCTGTTCTGAGCCGCTCCGGCATGGTAGTGGCTTGGAGAAACGGGAAGCGCGCCTCCGGAGGGGGAGACGCGCGGATGTGCTATATTATAATAGGTATGCCGCTCTTCAGGGTATGAGCAGCGAGGAGTCGCCGTAGCTGAGGAAGCGGAAGTCGTGGCGGAGCGCATAGTCGTAGACTTTCCGCCAGTCGTCGCCTATGAAGGCGGAGACCAGCAGGAGCAGGGTGCTCTGCGGCTGGTGGAAGTTGGTGATCATTTTCCGGACGATGCGGTACTTGTAGCCCGGGGCTATGAGGATCTGCGTGGCGCTGTGCAGGGCTTCCATCCCGTGGCGGTCGAGATAGCTGGCAATGGCCTGCAGCGCTTCCGTGGCCGGCACGTCGCCGCCCCCGTTCTGCCCCTCGTAGGGCATCCACTGGGGGATGTGCAGCTCTTCTTCCGAGGCATCGGGATTTTGGAGAAGGAGGCAGCCTATGTAGTAGAGGCTCTCCAGCGTGCGCACCGAAGTGGTGCCTACGGCCGTGGCCTGTGCCCCGTGGGCGATGAGCTGGCCCAGGGCTTTTCGGCTGACGCTGAGCCATTCGGTGTGCATGTCGTGCATCCCGATGGATTCGCTCTTCACCGGGCGGAACGTCCCTGCGCCCACGTGCAGCGTGACCTCGCAGCGCTCCACGCCTTTCCGGTCGAGTTCGGCCAGGACCTCGGGCGTAAAGTGCAGTCCCGCCGTGGGAGCGGCCACGGAGCCCTTCACCCGCGAGTAGACGGTCTGGTAGGTTTCCTTGTCGCGCTCCTCCGTTTCGCGGTTCAGGTAGGGTGGGATGGGGAGTTCGCCTGCGGCATCGAGCAGATCGGCCCAGGAAAGCGACGGATCGTCCCAGGAAAAGCGCACGGCGTGGCTCGTCCCGAGGCATTCTCCCCGCTCGGCGCACAATTCCACTGTCCGGCCTTCTCCCATGGAGAGCGTGCGCCGCAGCGGGCCGGACTTCCACTTTTTCAGATTGCCCACCATGCAGAGCCACTCGACGCTCCCCTTCTGCTGAAAGGAGAGCGCGTAGTCGGCCGGGCGGTAGGGCTCCAGGCAGAACACCTCGATGAGGGCGCCCGTCTCCTTGCGGAAGTGGAGGCGGGCCAGTATGACTTTCGTGTTGTTGCACACGAGGAGCGTCCCGGCGGGCAGCAGCCCGGGCAGGTCGTAGAAGTGCTTTTCCCCGATCTCCCCGCTCTGGTAGACGAGCAGTTTGCTCCGGTCGCGGCGCGGCAGGGGGTATTTGGCAATCCGCCCTTCGGGCAGGTCGTATTGGAAGTCTTTGATTCTGATTTGTCGTGTGTCCATCGGATGGGTCTTGTGGGAGCTTTCCCGTTATTGGTAGCGTTCGCCGTCGTCCAGTGCCATGACGGCTCCCTGCAGGCTGCGCAGGCTTTGCCGGTCGTCGCGCTTGCAGATGAGGATTACGCCGTCGGCTTCGGCCACGAGATAGCCTTCGAGCCCTTTCAGCACGGCCAGTTTTCCCTCGGGCAGGGCCACCAGGTTTTCTCGGGCTTCGCGGCTGATAATCTTGCAGCCGGCGAGGGCGGCGTTGCCTTGCGGGTCTTTGGGCGCAAGTTCGTAGAGGGCGGTCCAGGTGCCTATGTCGGTCCAGACAAAGTCGGAGGTGGGGAGGATGTAGGCGTTGGAGATTTTCTCCATGACGCCGTATTCGAAGGATACGCGCGGCAGGTAGGAGTAATATTTGTCCACGTATTCCTGTTCTTCAGCCGTGCCGAAGAGGTTTTTCTCCCGCGCGGGCAGGAAGACGGAGGCCACTTCGGGCAGATGGTGCTTGATCTCTTCGATAAAGCGCTCGGCGCGTCCGAAGATGAGGCCGGAATTCCAGTAAAACTCGCCGCTCTCGATGAATACGCGGGCCAGTTCTTCCTCGGGCTTCTCGGTAAAGGCTTTGATGCGGCGGAACTTCCCTTCTTCTTCCTCGTCGGCCAGCTGGATATAGCCGTAGGCCGTCTCGGCGCGGGTGGGGTGTATGCCCAGCGTGATGAGCTCTTCTTTGCGGAGGGCGAAGTCGAGGCAGCTGAGGACGTGGGAGAGGAATTCGTTTTCGCCTACGATGTAGTGGTCGCAGGGGGTGAAGAGGACTACGGCCTCCGGGTCTTTGGCCGCAATGTGGCAGGCCGTGCGCATGAAGACGGGGGCCGTGTCGTACAGGGCGGGTTCGCCGAGGATGTTGCCGGCGGGCAGGTCGGGCAGTTGCTCCTCGACGAGCGGGCGGTAGGCCTGGTTGGTGGCTATCAGGATGCGCTCCTCGGGGAAGACGGCACGGAAGCGCCGGTAGGTCTGCTGCAGCTGGGAGGCGCCTGTCCCAAGGAAGTCCTGGAATTGCTTGGGCTTGGCTTCGCGGCTGAGGGGCCACAAGCGGTTGCCCCGCCCTCCGCAGAGTATGACACAGTAGGAATGACTCGATGAATTCGCTTCCATATTTTCGGGCTGGTTGTGTGTTTTCATTTCCTATCCTCTTCGGTTTATCCTGATGCGCGCCTCACCTTTTTCGGGAAAGATACGGGGCTTTCCGCGAAAAGTCCTTCCGCTTTTCGGAAAAAGTCCTGCACCTTTTCTTTGGCAGGGTTTCCTTTTTCTCGGAAGCCTTTCCCCTTGTCCGTGTCGGCGCCTCCGGTTTTGATAAGCGAATATAGCGATTCTTTCGCTTTCCTGCGCCGCCCGGCTCCTGAAAAAGTAATAAATGGGCGGTTTTTTCTTGATTTGCTTGCAACATTCGCCCGGAACACTTACCTTTGCCCCGCATTTTGATAATCGAATGCCCAGATGGCGGAATCGGTAGACGCGCTGGTCTCAAACACCAGTGGGGCAACCCATCCCGGTTCGATCCCGGGTCTGGGTACTAATAAACCCTGATAATCGACTGATTATCAGGGTTTATTCTTTATATAAGGCGTACTAAATGTGTACTGAGCGACAAAAACAAGAATAGAGTGTACTTTTGTGGTTTTTATTCTTTCATCTTTATGATTTCTTAACTCTTATGCGTTCTTTTCTGTCTTATTCTTGCTAATGTTTTCTCGGAAAATGCGATTTCCACCTTATATTTGTATCTGAGAACAAATTTATAAAGGTACAGTTATGGAAAATCATATAGAAACCAATTTCAGAGAGATACAGAAGATATTAGATAGTTGCGTAGCGCATGACTATAAAACTAAAGTTGATGCACTATTTTTAAAGCGTGAATATCTGACACAGGCTCAGCTAAAGGATTATTTGCGGCAGGAAATTTTCCGTGTTACCGAAAATATAGTAGCCATTCAGCAAAAATACCGTGTCGTGCGTGACATTGTACAGGATATGGATGTTCCCGATTTTTTGTGGGAAAGCGGTTATTTTGAGGACTTGAACTCTAATGAGAGGAAAAAGTACATCGCTTTCCGCTGTTCTGATTTTGATATGGACGCATATTTGCATGAACCGTCTTGCTATGATGAGCGGCTTCCCTATTTTTCTATCATCGTTAGCCTTGTGGTACTTTCCAAGTATTTGTACTTTCTGCAAGAACAGGAAAGCAAATACTATACAGATTCTATTGCCTCCCAAGAACAAGAACAAGTCTTGCCAAAAGAAAAAGATGAAAGTGTAGAAACCACTCCAGCCAAGATTGTGGGTAAAAGCAATCCCTTCAAATCCACTTTGAAAGCCAATGAAATCAAACTTCTGACTGAATGTGTGAACGAAGCGAATATGTTTACTACTACTGTCAGCACCAAAATACTTACCGATTTTTTCAACTGTAAGTTGGATGGTGTATTGAAAGTTAATAATACCCGTCTGTTGGCTTATCTAATGATGCAACTCAGCTGTTATAACTACATCGTTTATGAGTGGCAGTCAGTTATAGCAAACAACAAGTTGATATTGAAGAAGATAAAAGGAGAACCGCTTACACGTACTGACTTGTCGAGTGCGACAGACCAGGCGAAGAACATCTATCCGAAAGGATATGAAATCATAGACAAATACATCAAACAACTGCAAAAAGGTTGAGCATAGATTGAACGCTCAAACAAAGGTCAATTAGACTTCATTTTCAACCTCTTAACTTTGCCCCCGTTAACACAAAAGACGAGGGTGCGCACCTTCATATTGTTTCACCTAAAATCCCAAACGATATGGAAAAAGACTTGGAGTTAAGAGTTTCCGAACTCGAAAAGATGTTGTTCCTTTCAAAGAACGTGCTTAGCTTCGATGAAGCGAGCAGGTTCTTGAACCTTTCTAAAAGTTACCTGTACAAGCTGACTTCGGGTAACTTGATACCCCATTACAAGCCGCAAGGCAAAATGCTTTATTTTGAAAAGGCTGAGCTGGAAGCATGGTTGCGTCAGAACCCGGTGAAGACGCAGGCGCAGATAGAGCAGGAAGCGCAGAAGTATATCCTTAACCGTCCTCTAAAGAAATAATGGCTATGGAAAACAAGACGAAAGAGGAAATCGGACAAGGTACAGCCATGACGAAAGAAGATTTTGCAGCCCTTTGGAAAACCATTCGTCTAAAGGTGACGGACACTTATGAAGTACCGCCCGAAATTCTTTGGGTGAACGGTTCTACTATCGGCACGTTGGGCAATTTCAGTGCATCAACAGGCAAAGCCAAGAGCAAAAAGACATTCAACATTTCCGCCATTGTTGCGGCTGCATTGAAGAATGACGAGGTTTTGAAGTATTCGGCATATCTGCCACCGAACAAGCGCAAAATTCTCTATGTTGATACCGAGCAGAGCAAGTTCCATTGCCATAAGGTCATGGAACGTATTTTGCGCCTTGCCGGACTGCCGACCGATAAAGATGTGGACGATTTCGTTTTCATTGTGTTAAGGGAGCAGACCCCCGACAAACGTAAGCAGATAATTGGCTATATGTTAGAGAATATGCCCGATGTGGGGTTGCTCATTATTGACGGAATCCGTGATTTGATGTACGACATCAACAGTCCGAGCGAATCGACCGACCTAATCAACCTTTTGATGCGCTGGTCAAGTGGGTATAATCTGCATATCCATACCGTACTGCATTTGAACAAGGGGGATGATAACACAAGAGGACATATCGGTACAGAGCTGAACAACAAAGCTGAAACCGTCCTGCAAATCACGAAAAGCACGCAGGACGGCAATATAAGCGAAGTAAAGGCGATGCATATACGTGACCGTGAGTTTGACCCGTTCGCATTTCGCATCAATGACAATGCTTTGCCCGAAGTCATGGACGGTTATGTATTCCAGCAACCCAAGCAGGACAGGAACTTTCCGCTTACAGAGCTGACGGAACAGCAGCACCGGGAAGCATTGGAGAACGGTTTCGGCAAGCAGGTTATACAAGGTTATTCCAATGTGATAGCGGCATTAAAACAAGGTTACGCAAGTATCGGCTACGAGCGTGGACGCAATGTCCTTGTGTCGCTTAACAAGTTCCTTGTGAACAAGCGCATGATTGTAAAAGAGGGCAAGGGCTATCGCTACAATCCCGATTTTCATTATTAAAAGTCGGTTTGGTTTAGTCCGGGTGTATATATAAGCGGAACGGACTGTCTGTCTCCCGGTATCAACAGCAGGCAGGTTTAGTATGGTACGGGTATATATATGACGGACTAAACAGGACTGGCGCACTTTTCAACTATTTTTTTATCCCCAAAAAGAAAATGTTATGAACATCGAAGATGTGAAACAAATACCCATTGCAGACTATCTGCATAGTTTAGGTTATTCGCCCGTCAAGCGGCAGGGTAACGGCTTATGGTATAAATCACCATTGAGAGAGGAACACGAAGCGTCCTTTAAGGTGAATACAGACCGCAACCTTTGGTATGACTTTGGCGCAGGGAAAGGCGGCAACATCATCGCCCTGGCAAAGGAACTTTACTTTTCCGACAGTCTGCCCTACCTTTTAAAGAGGATAGAAGAGCAGACCCCGAATGTTCGCCCAGTCAGTTTTTCTTTTTCCCAGTGTAGGACAGAACCAAGTTTCCAACATTTGGAAGTCCGGGACTTAACTCATCCGGCATTGCTCCGTTATTTGCAGGGACGGGGTATCAATATTGAGCTGGCAAAAAGAGAATGTAAGGAACTTCATTTTACCAATAACGGGAAGCCGTTCTTTGCTATCGGGTTCCCGAACATGGCAGGAGGTTACGAGGTTCGCAATTCCTTTTTCAAAGGCTGCATTGCCCCGAAAGACATCACCCATATACGGCAGCAGGGAGAGCCGAGGGAGAAATGTTTGGTATTTGAGGGTTTTATGGATTATCTTTCTTTCCTTACGCTCCGCATGAAGAACTGTCCGACCATGCCCGACCTTGACAGGCAGGACTATGTTATTCTTAACTCGACTGTCAATGTGCCGAAAGCCATTGACGTGCTATACCCATATGAACGCATCCACTGTATGCTTGACAATGATGAGACAGGGTATAAGGCAACACGGGCTATCGAATTGGAATACTCCTACCATGTGCGTGACTTCTCGCACAATTACAGAGGGTATTCGGACTTGAACGATTACTTGTGCGGCAGGAAGCAGGAACAGAAAAACGCAGCCAGCCAAGTGCAGGAAATAAAGCAGAAAACCGGACAACGTGCCGCCCCAAGACAAAAGAAGGGCAGGGGCATTTAATCCGGCAGGATTGCCAGCGGCTGGCGGTTTCATAGGGAGAGCAAGGTTATGTTTCGGTAGACCGAAACCACCTTGCTTTGCTTACCGCAAAGGAAACCGCTCCCGTTGGTCGCAATTTCTAAGACACCATCAAAAAGTAAAAAGGCATGAAAAAGATACAGGACAAGCCGGGCGGTCGTCCGGCAAAGAAACGGACGGAAAAGCAGAAAAAAGTAGTCAGTACGAAGCTGACCGAGTTGCAGTATTACGCTATCAGGAAGCGAGCCGGGGAAGCCGGGTTGCGCATCAGTGAATATGTCCGGCAAGCAGTTATTTCGGCAGAGGTCATACCCCGGCTGAACAGGCAGGATGCAGATGCTATCCGCAAACTGGTAGGAGAAGCCAATAACATCAACCAGTTGGCGCATCGGGCAAATGCTGGAGGTTTCGCATTGGTGGCTGTGGAACTGGTGAAGCTCAAAAATAGGATTGTTGAAATCATAAATCATTTGTCGGATGATTGGAAAAATAAAAAAGGGAAGCGGTTTTAAGGGCTGTGTGAACTATGTGCTTGGCAAGGAGCAGGCGGTTTTGCTTCATGCGGATGGGGTTCTGACCGAGAGCCGGAGCGATATAATCCGCAGCTTCTGTATGCAGACCGGGATGAATCCCGACTTAAAGAAGCCTGTCGGACACATTGCGTTAAGCTATTCGGCGGTGGACGCACCCAAACTGACGGATGAGAAGATGATACAGCTTGCGCAGGAGTATATGCGTGAAATGAAAATCACCGATACGCAGTACATCATCGTGCGCCATCAAGACCGGGAGCATCCACACGTGCATATCGTGTTCAACCGTATAGACAACAACGGCAAGACTATTTCGGACAGGAACGATATGTACCGTAACGAACAGGTATGCAAGAAGCTGAAAGCCAAACATGGGCTTTATTTCGCCAAGGGGAAAGAGCAGGTGAAGCAGTATCGGTTGAAAGAGCCGGACAAGTCGAAATACGAGATTTACACGGCTGTGAAAAACGAAATCGGCAAATCCCGTAACTGGCAGCAGTTGCAGTACCGTTTGGCAGAAAAGGGTATCACTATCCAGTTCAAACGAAAGGGGCAGACCGATGAAATACAGGGCATATCCTTTTTCAAAGGAGAATACACGTTCAAGGGTTCGGAGATAGACCGCAGTTTCAGTTTCTCCAAACTGGATAGATATTTCGGAGATGCAGGAGTGAATGTTGCCGAAAGTCAACAGCAAACAGTTTTCGCACACATCCGGGAACAAATACTCACACGGAGCAATGCTGAAAGTTCGTTTATAAGTGGTTCGCTCGGTCTGTTTTCTGCATCCCCGTTTCCGGTGGATGAAGAGCCGAACTTGAATTTGAGAAAGAAGAAGAAAAAGAAAAAACAACTTAAATTGTAAAGACATGGAAGACAACTTGATTTTAGAGGGGCTTCTCTCTATGGTAACAGAAATGAAAGAGAAGCTGGAAGCGCAGGTAACGCCAGCCAGCCGGGAGGAAACTCTCGAACGGTTGGGAGCGATTGAACAGGCATTGTCGAGGCTGCACAGTAACCCGGCTGTTCCTGTGGAGAAGTTGCAGACTATCCAAAGTCAGCTTGACGATGTACGGAACAGGATGCAAGGTCAGCAGCAGCATATCGAGGACACCAAGAGAATATCTTTGGAAATCTATCGTAATTTTAAAATAATGGTTGATACCTTGAATTCCTACAAGACGGATAAAGAGGAAGTTGCCCCCTTGCCGTTCTATCAACGGATTTATAACAAGGTTACTTCTTGGATTCGTCCGGGATTGTTTATTTTTTCGGCAGTGCTGGTTCTTTGTTCCGCTTCCATATGGTTGAATATCCGTTTGGCTACACGGATGCAGCAGTTACAGGATAACGATATGAAATACCGCTTTTTGCTGATGCAGGGTTGGGCAAACGGAGAAGTCCTTGATATACTGGAAACCAAATTCAACTGGCAGAGGGATAATGATTTCATCCAAAGTTTGACAGATTCTGTGATAGATTTTGAATATCGCAGCAAGAAACAGGCGGAAGCGTTGGAGCGTGCAAGATTGCTCAATGAACAAGCCGAGCAGTTGAGAAAGGAAGCTGATAAGCTGGGTAAGCCATAAACGAAGTAAAGCCGGAGTGATGAACTATGTTCAACGCTTCGGCTTTTTTCAAATTCATTTTATAGAGCCTCAAAGATTTACTATCCGTTCAACTCCGACATCGTGAACAAACTGCTCATCGTGACTGACTACAAGCAATGTCCCTTTATAAGTCTTCAGTGTATCTGCCAATATGTTCATACTTGATATGTCAATATTATTAGTCGGTTCATCCGCGATAATCATGTCAGGGGCATTTTCAGAAATGAGTAAACGGCATAAAGCCAATTTCATCCTCTCGCCCCCACTGAGACTTCCACACTTTTTCTCCCATGTTGACGCTGTAAACAGGAAGCGATTCAGAAGCATTTTCAGTTCATGCTCGGGCTTCTTGGTGTTGCAGGTTTCCAATAGGCCATATACAGTCCGTTCGTTATCGATACACGAATACTCTTGGTCAAGATATAGGACATCTAATGGATTGCTACGCCACAATTCGCCGTCCGTAGGCTGCAATACTCCGGCAATCAGTTTTAACAGAGTGCTTTTCCCGCTTCCGTTATCGCCCTGAAGCCTGATACGCTCGCCGCTGTAAATGGATAGGTTCAAAGGCTGATGTTCCCACATAGTATCTCGGTCGGCATACTTGAATGTCACATTGGTTGCTTCAACCAATCGCTTGCTATTGTGTAATGCGGAATTGCCAATATCGATTTTCATCGTTTTGCATTCGGCTATGGATGTCCGTATTTCGCGTAACTCCTGATTCATATCAGAGAGTTTTTCTTGCTGCACCTTGTTCAGACGAGAGGTCGATGTCTCCGATTTACTGCGCAAAAGTCCCATCGTAATGCGAGGTATACATTGCTTTGCGCTCTGTTTTTCGCCCCTCGAAGCATGCTTTTGCTGCCGTTCCATCGTTTTCCGTGCCAATTTTTCGGCTTTAGCCAACTCTTTCTGTTGGTTTTGCAAACGGGATACCTTCGCCGCAGTCTCCGCATCGACAACTTCTTTATACTCCTTGTAACTCATAGGATAGAATTGCATACCCATAGGAGACATCTCATAGATAGCCGACAGCATATTTAACAAGGTTCTGTCATGGCTGACGATGATTGTAGTGCTGGTAGTTATACGAATAAACTCGTATAACAAGGTTCGTCCCTTTGTGTCCAAATGGTTGGTCGGCTCGTCCATCAAGACAATGGCGGGATGATAAATATCTAGTCCGGCTAAAAACACCTTTGTTTTTTCGCCGCCGCTAAGGGAATCCATCATCCTATATGGAGTTATATAATCAATATCCCATTTGGCAAAAGCCTCGGATATACGCTCCTGAATATCCCATTCGTCATCAAGGACAATAAAATCTTCCTCAGTGCCGCGACCATCCAAGATAACCGAAAGAGCCTGTAATTTGGCCGATACCCCCAATATTTCGCCAACCGTTTTGTTATTGAATTGACCGAAATGTTGCGGTATCATATAAGGGGCATCCTCGCATGACACTTTTCCTGTCGCAGGGGCAGTCAGACCTGCTAATATTTTCAAAAGAGTTGATTTGCCGATACCGTTATTTCCCACAATGGCACATTTTTCTCCCGAAGATATGGAGAAACTTATATTTTGGAACAGAATGTCTTTATTAGGATGTATATAAGACAAGCCTTGAATTTGTAAGCTCATAATTATTTGCAAGCATTTAGAATGTAAAAAGAAATAGTAAAGACGAAAAACAGACTATACACCGAACATGAATTTGCTCGTTTCAAGTTGTTTGAAATATGTACAGCCTTCTCTTTTTTACATAGTTGCAAATAATTTTGTGCAAAGGTAATACTTTTATTCGATAATGCAAACGGTCGTTCCTGCAATATTTGTTATCGGATAATTAAGGTTTAGTCTGTTTTTTGTCTATATATATCCAAAACGGACTAAACTTATGTCTGTTGCCAGCAAATTATGGTTGTGCTGGCGAAAAGAAAACAATATTCTTCTTTTCGCTAGTATTACTTTTAATGATAGGTTAGTAATTTGAGGAAGTGATAAACTTCTTTATTTCTTCCTCACTTGGAAGTTCTATCATGTACTTCTGTACGAAGATATTCGGGTCTAATCCGGCAGTGGCATACTTAACCAATGTATCTCCCTTTTCGGTGCAAAGCAGAATACCGATAGGCGGATTATCATCCGGCTGCATCACTTCCGCCTTGAAATAGTTCAGATATATATTCAGTTGCGAAGCATACTCATGGCGGAACTTGTCTATCTTCAATTCTACAATAACATGGCATTTCAAGATACGGTGATAGAATACGAGGTCGGCAAAGAAATAATCCTCATCAATCAAGATACGCTTTTATCGGGCTTCAAAGCAGAATCCATGCCCCATTTCCAGCAGGAAGTGTTGCAGGTTGTCAAGGATGGATTGCTCCAAGTTGTTTTCTGTTACTAAGGCTCGTTCATTCAATCCTAAGAACTCTAAAGTAACAGGGGTGTTGATAACATCTTTAGGTTGTAATAGGGTTGCTTGTTGCTGTACTAAAGCGGAGAGGGCTTCTTTGTTTTTGGAGAGTCCGCTACGTTCATAATACAAAGATGCTATTTGTCGTTCCAACTCCTTTACAGACCAGCAACCACGAATTGTTTCCATTTCATAGAAAGCACGTTTTACCGGGTTCTCAATTCCTGATATGGTATTTAAATGGGTGGAAGATAATCTGTTGAATAATCTATCAGCCGGAATCATCCATGTTTCGGCTTGTGAATGTTCTGCTGATAGTTTCCAGACGCTATTTTCAGATTCGGCGGTCAATGATTGCCGAATTTGAATTTGCGATGTAATATACTGTGCAATAGGTTCTTTCAGCTGTGGATAAACAAGGTACAGCCGTCTAAATTCACGGAATCTACGTTCATTCAGACCTTTTGTATTCAGCCGTTGTTCCAGCTTTTTCAACAGTTGTTCACGTATGCGGCACGATCTTCTCCGTTCTGCTCAAATTCCACGATATAGCAACCCATAAGCCAGTTACGGGAAGTAAGGGCGAGGTTTACAGCGTGTGCGGCTTGTGCCTGCAACGTGTTCTGTATCGTACTGATATGTTTTACTAATGCTTCAAATCCATAGTTACAAAGATAAGTCTTTTGTGGTTAAAACTTTAGTTCAGGTAGGCTGTTTATTGCTTCCTCTTTCAATTTATCCACGGCACGGGTGTATTTCTCGGTATGCTTCAATCCGCTGTGTCCTAAAAGACTGGCTACGGTCTTGATATTTGCCCCATGTTCAGAATGTTTACGGCAAACGAGTGTCTTGCACAATGCCAGCTTATGTGCTTGTCTATTCCGGCTCTTTTAACCCAACGCTTAACTGATTTGCAACAGCTTTCGTATGTAGGCAAATCGAATATCAAGCAGTTTTTATCTGCTGGAGCTTCACTAATAATGGATAATAGACTGTCATTCAAGGGGATAACCACATTATTAAAGAGAGTTCATTAAAGAAAATGGTAATGATGCTACCCTTGGATATATGTCAATTCTCTTTATCTTCTTCGGTACTAAATAAAGAATCATGAGAAATATAATTATGAATAATATCCCATGCGTTATCTTGCATATGAAAGGCTATTACATCTCGAATGTAATCATCGTTTGTATAGTATAGTTTGTTTCTAACTTTATTCTAGGTTGTCATTTTATTATTTGTATTTTTTTTAGTAGAGATGCTTTGTAATACACTTCACTCCCGACAAATGCGTTCTCTAATTTTTCCCCATGCAGGTGTATTCGACAAGCAGCTATCTTGTATCGTATAATACATCTCCCGAAAGCGTGACATTGGTATAGTAAAACTTAATATATTCTCATGGATATAGCGACGCACGGAGGGGTCAAACAGTCCTATAAATGTACGTTTCCCATTTTTGCTGTTTTCCAATGCTGCTTCTGAAAAAATAGAAGAACATCCCGAACCAAATTTTGCAGTAATTGCATCATCCGAATTGTTATCGTAAAATGTCCATGAAGCAAGTCCTGAAAGCATATCAGGGGTAGCCAAAAAGAAAATCCCCACTACATTATCAAAGTTTTCAAGTTCAGTAATGGGTGAAATATTCAAATACTGCCTTGTCGTCATCTGCACATTTGCCTTTTCTACGAAATCAAGAACCAATTCTGAAGATTTCTTATATTTTTCTTTGCTTGAAACAAACATAGGCATCTTTTCATTCATGGTCGAAAAACCAGTATAGAATTTACCACCCATACACCCGATTCTATCGGCACTCAAAGAGATTGGTTCACCACCAATCAACTTTTCAAACTCCTTAAAAAAACAACCGTTGATTTTTTTTAAATCATCATTAATCTGTTTATCAGAATACCAAAAAGCAAAGGGTAATTGTACCTTTTCTCCGAAAGCCTTTTGGATATTTTCTATAAAAACACTTACTTCCATTTGGTTACTCATTACATTATTCTTATATTTGTCATGACAAATATAGTTATTTATTTGATATGACAAATATATTTTTCAGCTTTTAACAAACTAAATAATATGGATATAGATAAAATGGTAAATCATAAAATAGCCAAACTTTCGGGTATAATCAAACGTCAAATATATCAAATTATATCAGAAGAGGGGCTGGACATAACGCCGGAACAGTGGGTTCTTTTAGTCAATTTATGGGAAAACGATGGTCAGACTATTGGTGATTTAGTTACACAGTCGCAAAAAGACTTTGCCAATGTTACGAGAATAGTTGAAAAATTATCTAAAAACGGATATATCATCAAGCGGAAAAATCATAAAGATGGACGGAGTGTTCTTTTATACTGCACCGATAAGGTAAAAACAATTATGCCGCATATAAATAAATGTCAAATGCTATCTCTAAACATCTCATTAAAAGGTATATCACAAGAAGAACAAGATACATTTCTTCATATCTTGGACAAGATTGAAAAGAACTGCATCAATTATCTGAACTCAACCAAGTAAAATTATCGTGTCAATTGACGGAAAATTTGATTGATTAATCAATTAAAATTTGAGGAAAATTGTAATTAGACTTGTTGTGCAGTATGTAGTTTAGTTTATCCTTTTGTCTATACATCCAAAACGGACTAAACTTATTCTTGTTGAGAGCAAATTATATGTGGCTGGCGAAAAGAAAAATAGTTTTCTTCTTTTCGCCAGCATTACTTTTATGATAGGTTAGTAATTTGAGGAAGCAATGAACTCCTTTATTTCTTCCTCGCTTGGAAGTTCTATCATGTACTTCTGTACGAAGATATTCGGGTCTAATCCGGCAGTGGCATACTTAACCAATGTATCTCCCTTTTCTGTGCAAAGCAGAATTCCGATAGGCGGATTATCATCCGACTGCATCACTTCCGCCTTGAAATAGTTTAGATACATATTGAGTTGTGAAGCATACTCATGGCGGAACTTGTCTATCTTCAATTCCACAATAACGTGGCACTTCAAGATGCGGTGATAGAACACAAGGTCGGCAAAGAAATAATCTTCGTCTATCAAAATACGTTTTTGTCGGGCTTCAAAGCAGAATCCATGCCCCATTTCCAGCAGGAAGCGTTGCAGGTTGTCAAGGATGGATTGCTCCAAGTCGTTTTCTGTTACTAAGGCTCGTTCATTCAATCCTAAGAACTCTAAAGTAACAGGAGTGTTGATAACATCTTTAGGTTGTAATAGGGTTGCTTGTTGCTGGACTAGAGCGGAGAGGGCTTCTTTGTTTTTGGATAGTCCGCTACGCTCATAGTATAAAGATGCTATTTGTCGTTCCAATTCCTTTACAGACCAGCAACCACGAATCGTTTCCATTTCATAGAAAGCACGTTTTACTGGGTTCTCAATTCCCGATATAGTATTTAAATGGGTGGAAGATAATCTATTGAATAATCTATCAGCCGGAATCATCCATGTTTCGGTTGGTGGATGTTCTGCAGATAGTTTCCAAACGCCATTTTCAGATTCGGCGGTCGCCAACCGCCG
The DNA here is from genome assembly GCA_944320955.1 of uncultured Bacteroidaceae bacterium. Classification (GTDB taxonomy): domain Bacteria; phylum Bacteroidota; class Bacteroidia; order Bacteroidales; family Bacteroidaceae; genus UBA1794. The sequence continues at coordinate 1,844 of CALUJL010000018.1, read as the reverse complement.
AATTGGTTCGGTGAATTCGGCGGTCAATGACTGCCGAATTTGAATTTGCGATGTAATATACTGTGCAATAGGTTCTTTCAGCTGTGGATAAACAAGGTACAGTCGCCTAAATTCACGGAGTCTGCGTTCATTCAGCCCTTTTGTATTCAGCCGTTGTTCCAGCCTTTTCAACAATTGTTCACCATAGGCTGCACGGTCTTCTCCGTTCTGCTCAAATTCCACGATATAGCACCCCATAAGCCAGTTACGGGAAGTAAGGGCGAGGTTTACAGCGTGTGCGGCTTGTGCCTGCAACGTGTTCTGTATCGTACTGATATGTTTTACTAATGCTTCAAAGTCCATAGTTACAAAGATAAGTCTTTTGTGGTTAAAACTTTAGTTCGGGTAGACTGTTTATTGCTTCCTCTTTCAATTTATCCACGGCACGGGTGTATTTCTCGGTATGCTTCAATCCGCTGTGTCCTAAAAGACTGGCTATGGTCTTGATATTTGCCCCATTGTTCAGAATGTTCACGGCAAACGAATGTCTTGCACAATGCCAGCTTATGTGCTTGTCTATTCCGGCTCTCTTTACCCAGCGCTTGACCGATTTGCAGCAGCTTTCGTATGTAGGCAAATCGAATATCAAGCAGTTTTTATCTGCTGGAGCTTCACCAATGATAGACAATAGACCGTCGTTTAAAGGAATAACCACACCACTGCTGGCAGAATGTCCCTTTGTTTTACTTTGTTCAAACTTCAATAACCGATTTGCGTAATCCACATTCCTATAGGTAAGGTCTTTTACATCGCAGAAGCGCAGACCGCAATACAGGCAAAAGATAAACGCTCGTCTGATTGTGGGGTTTTCGTTGTCATAATGACACGCCATCAGCTTTTGTATTTCTTCGGGCGAAAGCACATCTTTCCGAAGCATCTGGCTATCTACTTTGCAGGTGACATCTTTGCATGGGTCTTTCAGCATTACATCATGCTCTATTGCATAGCGAATGACTTTCTTGAAACGCTGGTAAATGCTTTTGGCACCTTCACCCACACTTCGGGATTGCAAATAGGCTACAAACTGCTCCATCATTTCTTTGGTGATAAGTTCCGGTTTGATACTAAACTCATTCATGGGGTATTGCTCTTTTAAGAAGTCCTTAAAACGGCTAAGCGCAATTTGCACCATGCGAATATCTTTCTTGGTATAGCTATTGATATAGGCTTGAAAGTAGTCCAAGAAATTAACAGCCCTGTCTTTCTTTAAGCGGTAACCCAACATGCTTTCTTTAAACTCCTGTTCACGCTCTGCACGTATGCGCATGGCGAGTTCCAAAGTTTCCTTGTTCTGTTGCCGTTCCGCAGGTGTACGGGGTTTGTCTATCAGATACAGGCTAAGGTTTTCTTTTCGCCTGTTATGCTTTACTGCAAACTTGGGTTTGCCTTGCATTTTCCCACTATCGTAATACACCTGATTACCGTTTTCATCCAATACGGGCTTTTCCTCTCTACCTAAATAATACTCTAAGTAAAGGCTTATTCTACCGTCCGAGAGCTTATTTTGCTCCAACTTGGGGTTCTCTTTCGTTTTATTTTCTAACTTTGCCATTGTTTAGAGGTTTTATCCCGATTTAGGTACCGTAACCGGGTGATTACACTTAAATGATTGATTTTCTTTTGTTTTCCGATATTGCAAAGGTACAAAAGAAAATGGAATTTCAAAGTGTACTAAAAGTGGTTCATCCGACATTTCGCGTGATAGTTGTTAATTAACGAAGAAAACCGCTGAACAAATTGTATATTTGAATCACCACAAACAAATGTACAGTAATGAACAGCAGTTTGGGTCTTCTGGAATTTGG
>CALUJL010000017.1 GCA_944320955.1 uncultured Bacteroidaceae bacterium | reverse complement strand
GAAAGCTGACGCGCTACAAAGGGCGGTACTATGTGGTAGTGAGCCTCGCCACCGTGGGCGTGCTGGTGCACATCCCCAAGTGGTATTGCGAGAAACTGCCGGAAGGGGAATAATCCCCTTCACCCCTTCTATCCCCGCCAAGGCGCGGTCAATCCCTAGCACCCCGCCTTTGCTGCCGCGCCCTTCCGGGCTTGGCCGTTTTGTAACTTTTCTTCGCCTTCCCGAAGAAAAGTCACCAAAAGAAGGGGGCTCAAAGCGGGAAAAGAACTCGGCCTGCGGCCTCAAACAGCTTTTCCCGAGTCAAGCGGTCCTCCCCGGCTGTTATGCGAAAAAAGGCTGGACTTACAGATAAATTCACTACGCCCGGCAGACTTGCCTGCTGCCCCTTTATATAATGGATAGAAGAAACAATCAGCGTTTCCTGCCCCGGGAAAAGCAGTCAGAAGGCGTAGGCCGGATTCTTTTCCCTGCCTTGCGAGCAAGATCATCTTAATATCTCGGTGATTTGTAGATACAGTTTTTGCACCTTCCTCCCTGGGAGAAGTTGTTTTGAGGTTTTGGGATCGAATATAGCTTTCCAATCTTAAAAGTTCGGAAGATGCCGTTCTCGATGTCTCCCTTTTCGGGAAAAGCTGTTTGAGGCCGCAGGCCGAGTTCTTTTCCCGCCTTGGGCCCCCTTCTTTTTGGTTCGTTTTTCTTCGGGGCAGCGAAGAAAAATGAACGAAGTTCCCCTCCGCCCAATGGCGGAGGAGCCATATTTGCCCCCTCTGGGCGCAAGAAAGCGATGATGCCCATTACTTCTTATATTTCCGAGCTGAAGAACCAGCTCGAACTCCTGCATTCGGACACTTGCCCCGACCCCTTGGAAGCCCAAGAGCGGCTCTTCCACTTGTTGGAAGCCCTGCAATCCGAACGGGAATCCCTCCAGTCCGGGCGTGCTCCCCTCCCGCCCGCAGGCGGAAAAAACCTCCACCCTGCGGAAAACGATGCCCAAGGAATGAACGATTCCCCCTTGGAAGCTGAAGCCGAACTGTGCCTTTTGGAATTGGAAGCCCATGCCGGGCTCCCCTTCAGCACCCCGGCCCTTCGCCGCCGCCTGCCGGACTTGATTGGACAGGCCCAAGCCCTCCTGTCCCGCCTCCCCGCCGCAAGCGGCGTCCTCCGCCACCGCCTGGAGGCGACCCTTGCCCTCCACCTCCCCGCCGCCTGAGGCCGGATAGCAACCCTAACGAAGAACCCACAAAAATTTCCCCACGTGCGTACAAAAATTTCCTCCCGTACGGACGGAAACATATACACGGGAGGAAATTTATTTTCCTACGTATCCATTCTTGCTTACGCTTCGTATCCCCGGATTTTCCGTGCCGGGAATGATACGTAAATATCAAATTTATTCAGTTTCTCCATGCCCCCTTCTTTAAAGGAGAAAGCCGTGCGCGGCATGTTCTGGAGCAGTGTGGAGCGCTTCTCCGTGCAGGGCATCCAGTTCGTGGTGCTGGTGGTGATGGCCCGCCTGCTGACTCCCGCCGATTACGGCCTTGTGGGTATGCTGGCCATCTTCCTGGCCGTGTCGCAGTCGCTGGTCGACAGCGGCTTCTCGCAGGCCCTGATCCGCAAGCAGGACCGCACTGAGACGGACAATTCCACGGTCTTCTACTTCAACATCGCCGTGGGGCTCGTCCTGTACGGGTTGCTCTTCCTGGCTGCCCCCTTGGTGTCCGCCTTCTACCGCACGCCGGAGCTGGAGCCTGTCATGCGTGTGCTTTGCCTGGGCGTGGTCTTCAACTCGCTGGCGGTGGTGCAGCGCGCGCTGCTTACCGTGCGCATCGACTTCAAGACCCAGGCCAAGGCGAGCCTGGCGGGTGCCGTGCTCTCCGGCGTGACGGGCATCTGGATGGCCTCGTCGGGTTGGGGCGTGTGGTCCATCGTGGCCCAGCAGCTGCTGAACCTGGGGGTGAATACCCTTCTACTGTGGGCCTTTTCCGGGTGGCGTCCGCGCAGGACATACTCCTGGGCCTCGTTCCGCGAGCTTTTCTCCTTCGGCTCGAAGATGCTGGCCTCCGGCCTGCTGGACGTGACCTACCGGAACATCTACCTGATCGTCATCGGGCGCCTCTTCACGGCCACTAACCTGGGCTATTACACCCGCGCCCACCAGTTCGCCGAGTTCCCCTCGTCGAACCTGACGGGCATTCTGCAGCGCGTGACCTACCCCGTGCTGTGCGAGATCCAGGACGACGACGCCCGCCTGGCCTCGGCCTACCGCCGTTTCCTGCGCGTGTCGGCCTTCGTCATCTTCCCGCTGATGGCGGGTCTGGCCGCCGTGGCCGATCCTTTGGTGCTGCTGCTGTTGAAAGAGCAGTGGCTCTTCGCCGCCACGCTGCTGCAGATCCTGTGCCTGTCCATGATGTGGTATCCGGTCCATGCCATCAACCTGAACCTCCTGCAGGTGAAAGGGCGCTCCGACCTCTTCCTGCGTCTGGAAGTGATCAAGAAGGCCTTGGGCGTGGGCGTGCTGTGCGTGACCATCCCGCTGGGGCTTGTCCCCATGTGCGTGGGGCAGATCGTGACCTCCTTCCTCTCGCTTGCCATCAACACCTACTATACGGGCCGTCTCATCCGCGTGGGCTTCCTGCGTCAGATGGGCGACCTGCTGCCCACGCTGCTTCTCTCCCTGGGCATGGGAGTGGCGGTGTACGCCGCCATCCGTGGATTCTCCTCACCCGGGGTGCAGCTGTGCGCCGGCATCCCCCTGGGCATCCTGCTCTACATAGTGGCCGCCCGCCTGCTGCGCTTCCCCGAGCTGGGCGAAGTGCTGGCGCTCCTGAAAAGGCGCTGAGGCGCTTTTCCCGAAAAGCGGCAGGGCAAGCCGCCGGAAGCGGCCGGGGAAAACCGTCGGGGCTTTCCCCCGGCGCACGAATACCGAAAGAAGAATCAAAAAAACCGATAATACATTATGGAAGAAAAACCGGTCATCACCGTGACCTCCCCGCTGCTTCCCGACCTGGAAGAGCTGGACGCCCTCCTGAAGGACATCTGGCAGCGCAGGTGGATCACCAACAACGGGCACTACCACAAAGAACTGGAGCGTGCCCTCTGCGACTACCTGAAAGTCCCCTACATCAGCCTTTTCACCAACGGCACGCTGCCGCTGATCACCGCCCTGCAGGCCCTTCGCATCACGGGTGAGGTGATTACCACCCCGTACAGCTTCGTGGCCACGACCCACTCCCTGTGGTGGAACGGCATCAAGCCCGTGTTCGTGGACATCGACCCCGAGACGGGCAACCTGGACCCGGGGAAGATCGAGGCCGCCATCACCCCGAAGACCACGGCCATCATGCCCGTGCACGTCTACGGCAAGCCTTGCGACACGGAAGCCATCCAGGCCATCGCCGACAAGTACGGGCTGAAGGTGATCTACGACGCGGCGCATGCCTTCGGCGTGGAAGTCGGCGGCAAGAGCATCCTGGAGGCCGGCGACCTGTCCACGCTGAGCTTCCATGCCACGAAAGTGTACAACACGGTGGAGGGCGGCGCGCTGGTGATGCACGACGAGAAGACCAAGCAGCGCATCGACTACCTGAAGAACTTCGGCTTCGCCGGGGAGACGGAAGTCGTGGCCCCCGGCATCAACAGCAAGATGGACGAAGTGCGCTCGGCCTACGGCCTGCTGAACCTGCGGCAAGCGGACCGCGCCATCGCCGCGCGTCGCCGGGTGGCCGTGCGCTACCGGGAGGCACTGAGGGACGTGCCCGGCATCCGCTACTTCGAGGACATGCCCGGTGTGAAGCACAACTACTCCTACTTCCCCGTCTTCGTGGACGCCGCGGAGTACGGCATGACGCGCGACGAACTGTACTTCAAGCTAAAGGAGCGGAACATCCTGGGCCGCCGCTACTTCTATCCCCTGATCAGCACGTTCTCCACCTACCGCGGCCTCCCCTCGGCCGCCCCGTCGAACCTTCCGAACGCCCACCGGATGGCCGACGAGGTGATCTGCCTGCCGATGCACCACCTGCTCACGGACGAGGACGTGGAGCGGATAATCGATACGATAATCAATCCTTGATCAGACCGATGGAACACTTACCTTTTTTCGCCACTCCGGTGACTTATTTATCCCGCTTGTCTGAACAATGGGGTGTGCAGCTGTATTGTAAACGGGATGATTTGTTCGGACCATACTGCGGCGGAAGCAAGGCTCGGATGCTGCATTACATCTTGTCCGGCGCGACTCCGGAGAACTGCGATGTCTTGCTCACGGCAGGCGGCCCCTGCTCCAATTTCAACCGAGTTTGCGCTTTGATGTGCAACCAACTGGGCATTCCGATGCATTTGGTAGAGTATACTGATCATCCGGAAGAGTTCGAGACCTCTCTCAGTTATTACCTCTGCCGGCTTTCCGGAGTACGGACTACCCGTTGCCGGAAGTGCGAAGTTCCGGAAGCCATAGAGAAAGTGATAGGTTCTTATAGGAGAGGAAATAAAAAGTTAAAATATGTGTACGGGGGGGGGCGAAGCCTCTCAGGCTTATATGCTTATTATGATGCAGTCCGCGAGCTCCGTTCCCAAGTAGTAGGCGGAATAGACCATGTCTTTGTCGCTTGCGGAACCGGAACAACCCTGGCCGGAATCAGCGCCGGGATGCAGGATTTCTTTCCCGGGACACAAGTGCATGGGATCTCCGTAGCCCGCGATCGTACGGCTGAATGGTCTGTATTGGAAGATGATATGCAAATCCTTGGCCGTTATGTTGGTAAGTCTTATGACCTTGAAAATACAGAATTTCGGGACGACTTCCTGTGCGGCGGTTACGGGCAATATAATAAAAAACTATTGGATGCAATCGGTCAGGCCCTTCGTAGTGAAGGCCTGATAACTGACCCCACCTATTCCGGGAAAGCCTTGTATGGTATGTCTGAGATGATAGCGTCAGAACCGAAATATAAGGGAGGACGTATCTTGTTCTGGAATACGGGGGGAATCTTTAATTTATTATCTCAGAAAGAAGCGTTTCTTATATGATTGTACGTTTGCAATCCACGATGGATGATTGTCGCCGATTGGTGGATTATCTTCTAGATGTGGATGAGGATTTCGGGACTCCTTTGAGCTGTAAAGTACAGATCCCGGTTTATGCAGAGAAGATTTTGCAGAACGGTCGGGTTTATGTGATAGAAGAGAATGACCAGTATTTGGCTTTAATCTGTTTCTATTGCAATGACTGTAAAAGACATATAGCCCACCTGCCGATACTCAGTACTAAAAGACAAGTCCGCGGAAAAGGATATGCTCGGGTTCTGATACAGCAGATGATAGCTGATTGCAGAGAAGAACATATGGTTCGTATCTGTTGTGATTCAGTGAATCCGGTTGCCGTTTCACTTTATAAGTCATTAGGTTTTGTAGAAGATTGCCGGGAGGGGTTGCAATCCCAAACAAAGGTCTATTTGTCTTATTATCCTTTACAGGATATACTGTTAGAGTTCCTTATTCGGATAGACTCGGATTTTCGTCCTCCTCTTTCACAGAAAGTGGCTCTTATGGATTATGTATGCAAGATACAGAGTAAAGCTGAACTGATACAAGAATGGATCGGTAGAAAATTAGCCGGATTGACGATTCTGTATTGTAATGATTCTGATAGTCGGTTTGCTTACATTGCGTTGGTGGGTGTAGACTCTTCTTGCCGTGGAAAAGGCATAGCAAGTAAAATGCTTCAGATTTCCATACGCACTGTAAGAACTCGTGGATTTAGGATATTAGGAATACATTCTAATAACCCAATAGCAATTCATCTGTATAAGAAACTTGGATTTAGAGAGATAAGCAGAGATGGTGATCGGATCTATTTAGAGTTAGAAATCACTCAATCAAAGTGAGAAATGAAGTCAGTATTAGTAACAGCCATCGGCTCGTTTTCGGCCGATTGCGTCATCAGTTCCTTGCATAGTGCAGGATACAATGTGATCGGTTGCGACATTTATCCGTCCGAATGGCACGCTGTCTCGAAGGATTGCGATGTGGTTTATCAAGCACCTTATGCTACAAAAGAGGAGGAATATTTGCATTTTTTGGTGGATATATCTAAGCGTCACACGGTTGGATACTTGTTTCCTCTGACCGATTTGGAAATTGATGTGCTGAACCGCAATAGGGCACTTTTCTCAGGCGAAGGAATAGTCTTGTGTATGCCTTCGGAGGCGACATTGTCCGTAGCACGCGATAAATACAAGCTCTATAAAACTTTTGAACAGGATTCGCAAGTCCCTTCCATTGCCACTTATTTGGCCGGTAAAGAAGAAATTCCGGAGAGCATTCTCCCTGCAGTGGCTAAACCCTATAACGGACGGAGCAGCGAAGGCCTTCATCGTATAACTACTCTTCGGGAATTGCAGGAATTTGCCCGCCGTGAAGGATATATTCTCCAGGAACAGAAAGAAGGTCCGGTTTTTACAGTGGATTATGTGCGCTGTGCCCGAACGGGAAGGGATTTTTCCATTTCTCGGGAAGAACTGCTCCGGACGAAAAACGGTGCAGGTACGACGGTACGTATTGTAAATGACAGCCGTTTGACAGCGATGGTTTCCCATATAGGTGAAGTCATTGGGGTAAACGGTTGTGTGAATATGGAATTCATTCATTCGGATGGCGAGTATTATTTGATCGATATCAATCCCCGTTTTTCAGCCGGTGTGGCATTCAGCCGGGTTGCCGGTTATGATATGGTGTTGAATCACCTGAACTGTCATACGGGGAAAGACATACAATCTCCGATAAGTTATGAGGAACAGATTGTGACGAAGCGATATAAAGAAGAAGTATTGTGGATAAAGAAATAAGAGAGAAGGAACAGCAAGGACAAGTCCCTTTGGTAAGTATCTTTACGCTTACCTATAATCATGCTCCTTATATCCGTCAGTGTCTGGATGGCTTCTTGATGCAGAGAACCGATTTCCCGTTTGAAGTAATTATCAATGACGATGCTTCCACAGACGGTACGACAGGAATAGTCAGGGAATATGAAAAGAAATATCCGGAGATAATAAAACCGATATATCATTCGGAAAACTGTTTCTCGAAAGGAGAACGCGGTTTCTGGAATCGATATTGCCTGCCTAAATCCCGAGGAAAATATATAGCCTTATGCGAGGGCGATGATTATTGGATAGACCCATTGAAGCTGCAGAAGCAGGTAGACTTTTTGGAGGCGAATCCGGAATATTCGATGTGTTTTCATGCTGCCTTAGAGCACTATGAAGATCAGAGCGTTCATCGGGATCAAATATTCTCTAAGCTTCAGAATCGGGATTATTCAGGTGAGGAGATTCATAAATGTTGGCTTGTCCCTACAGCTTCGGTTGTCTTGAGACGGACGGTCTTTGAGAGTGAGATATATAAGCGGGCTATGCAGAGTCCTAATTTTATATATGGTGATATTGTATTGTTCTTGTCGGCTGCTCAGAATGGAAAATTGAGAGCGTTTACAGAAGTCATGTCTGTTTATCGCAGGGCTGAAGGAGGTATGGTTTATGGAAAGTTACCTTTAGACCGATTATATAAATCATGTATTCACCTTGAAGAAATAGGGACTTTATTTGGCTTAGCAGCCTATAAATCTATTTCTAAAAGAAAAGTGGCAAAACTTTGTATCTGTTCCATTTTTTCTGCGATTCATCATAAAGAATACAATTGGATATTTTCTTTTGTAATTAAATCTGTTCGTGTCTCCATGATTTGGAGTCTGTATTACTGTCTTTATTTTTTTTGTGTTTTTTCTGCCTCTCTAATAAAAAGAATATTTCGGTAATCTGTGAGGGCAGCTTCATTTCTTAATAATAAGGTATAATGGGATAAAATGTAGGCAAATAGGAGATTATAAAGAAAATGAATATCCTCAATAAGATAAAGTTTGTAATTTATTCTTTTTCCCTTTTTATTATCTTCCCGATTATGATGTGGTTACCTTCCCATTTTATCCGACGTATGGTAGCTCGATCGTTTGGAGTTCAAATAGGAAAAGGTTCATCAATATTGCGGAATGTAAAGTTTATGTCTCCTTTAAACATTTCTATAGGGAGTCAATCTGTTGTGAATTCTGAATGTTTATTGGATGGTAGAGGGGGTAAACTTATTATAGGTAATAACGTAGATATTGCTCGTGAAACTAATATTTGGACTCAAGAGCATGATCCAAATGATGATTATCATAAGGGGAAAGGAGGAAGCGTAATAATTGAGGATTATGTATGGATAGCCTCACGTGTTACAATTCTACCAAATATTAGAATTGGAAGAGGTGCGGTAGTCGCAAGTGGTGCTGTTGTAACGAAGGATGTACCTCCAATGGCTATTGTTGGTGGAGTTCCTGCACAGATAATAGGGCAACGGAAGAGTCATTTAAAATATACTCTAAATTATAGACCGCTATTTCAGTGATAAGGAATTTGAAATATCTCTATTTTGTTAAATAAACACTTATTATGAAGAAGATATATTATAGCGATTTGATGGCTGTCGGTGGAATGCATACGGAATATAATGCAGCTTGTGTGCGTATGTTGTTATTGGCATTTCCAGAGTATCGTAGTGTTATTTTTTGCAGTGAGCTTAGCCATTGCTTAATAGTCAAGCGGAAAAACAATCATTTAACAGATATAATATATTCCCCTTATCGTTTATTACTTAAATCAAATTTTTTTAAAACAGGTAAGGGGAAGATAGTGCGTGATCTTATATCTACCCTATATGTGCTAAAAATTTTTCTCAATTCAAAATCTGATGATTTGTTATATTTTGCTCTAGCATTCCCTCTTGGACAATATTGTATCCATTTTTGTCGGTTATTCTTTCGTCGCAAGGTTTTCATTTGTCAGCATGGTGAGTTGGAGGCTTTTATTGACGGTAATAGATTATCAAGGTTGATTCGAAGATATTATAAATCAATACGTCCATTACTGAAGTCTAAGAGAATATTGAATGTGATTTTGGGTTATCCTATTTATGAAAATGTAAAAAAATTGTTTGCCGATAAATCTTTGAATGTAATAATAATTGATCATCCTTACATATTTGAGCACGAAAAAAGTGTAGAAAGGTTACAATTTACTCCACTTATTATAGGGCAAATAGGAACTGGAGGACTTGCAAAAGGGACTCAAAATTTGTTTTCTCTGGCTTCTTTATTACGCTCAGAGATCTTGGAAGGCAAACTTGTTGTGAAATTAGTGGGATGTTTGGCTCCTAAGCTTTCTAGTATGGATGAAGGGCTAGTTTCTTATAGTTCTCAGAGTTTGTCTGATGAAGAGTTTAATGTTGAGGTGGATAGTCTCCATTTTGCTTTGCAATTACGGGATATGAGTACGGGAAAAGCTATTGCGAGTGGTTCTTTCTTTGACGCTTTAAAACATGAGAAGCCCTTAATCGGTTTTTATAACAATTATGTGGATTATTACACAAAGAGTTATCCAATGATTGAAAAGGAATTTGACTCAATAGAGATAATTGCGAAAGAAATTCAGCGGTTATTGAAATTAAGGGTTGTTGATTTGGAGAAAGAATATGAATCTGCAATAAAGGATATTTGCAAATTGAAGCGACAATTGTCATTGCAGAATATTGCTAATTCATTTCGAATGCAGTATGAGGAGATATTATTGCGGGAACAGTAACGAATGATGATTTTGGAACTCGGATAATGTGTATTTTGTAATGTCGGACTGCCTTTCTTGCGGATAATATGTTGCAATTTTTATGTTTAATATTGGTTCTTATAGGATTCTTCTTTCCTAAATCACGTCTGTTGACAGTCCTCGTTTTCTTATTCGTATGGATATTAAATTGGAATACAAATATTGCTGATTATATAAATTATGAACTGATTTATAAGCATCATAATTTTCGAGATTTAGGATATGGGGTACTTTGTAGTTTCTTTTATCGGCATGGAGTCCGGTATTTGGATTTTAAGCTATTGTTGTCAGCCATTGCATTGTTTTTGTATTGCCGTTTTATTTTGAAGTATGCTTATTATTGTGGACTTGTAGCTGTACTATATTTAATGTTCTTGTCCCAATTGGATATAACTCAATCTCGAAATTTTTACGCATTTTCTATCTTCCTGTGTGCACTTCCTTACCTATTTGAGGATAGTTTGAGAAGTAAACTGTGTTATGTTTTTTTTATTATAGCGGCTTCTTTGCTCCACATTTCAGTCGCATTTTATTTATTGTTCTTATTTGTTCAAAGGAAGAATTTAAATTCGTTTAAGTCAATAATGAAGAGCTTCTTGATTTTAGGTTTGGTAGTATTTATTTTATTCTTTGTATACCCTTCGGGAATGAGTGATGGTAGAATTGAACAGTATTCTCGGATTACTTCGATTTTTACAAAGATTACTATTTGTTTATTGATTGTTCTGAATATAGTTTATCTGAGATCCTATCGAAAAGGTCTTGATAAAAAGAACTATTGTTTGACATTGTCACAGTATACTTTTATAATAAACCCATCTGATGTGGTTATCTATATGAATATTGCTATGTTTTTTCTAATTCCGCTAGCATGGAACTCTTTGGATTATATGCGTTTGTTCCGTTTGCTGGCTATTGTGAATTTTGTATTTGCGACGAATTGTATAGCGATGATGAAAAAAAAGACGTTTCGTATGGTTGCTGTATTTGCTTATGCTTCCCTTTTCTTCTTTCTGGCTTATTTCATGCATACGAATACGTTTATTGAAGATGTTGTATCCCCCCTTTTTAGACAGAATTTGCTTTTAAATTGAATTGCATTCTTAGGATCTTATGAGACTGTTGGTAATAAATGAAAATGTCCTTTTTTATAAGGACTATGTTGAAAATGTCAAAACGGAAGTTATTTATAAGAAGATTTCCTCTTCCTTTCTGAAATTAGTTCGGATGTTGCATTTGAAATCTGGTCTCCCTTTTTATTATTTATGGTTTACTGAAAAGTTTCGTACAATTGGAAAATGTGAAAATGAGGTATTGTTGTTTGACACAGTGCTAACTGTTCCAGCTGCTAATTATTTACGGAGAAGATTCCCTTCGATGCGAATTGTGTATTGGTTTTGGAATCATATTTATGATGTATCAATTCTTCATCATTTAGATAAGGGTATTGAGTTGTGGTCATATGATAAGAAGGATTGTGAGTCGTATGGCCTATCGTATAATACACAGTTCTATTTTCCTAAGTACGCCAATTACCATGTAGAACAATATTCTATTGAGCAAGATTTCTTTTTTGTGGGAGTAGAAAAAGGAAGGAAGAAATATATCGATGAATGCCTTTCTTTAATTAGAGAGTTTACATATAAGTTTATTGTCTCTGGAAATAGTAGAATGGCACGAGTGAAGAATTGGATGCCTTATGAACAAGTAGTTGACAATATTCGGAGAAGTCGATGTGTTGTAGATATTGTGCCGGATGCCCAAAAGGGGTTGACACTTCGCCCTCTTGAAGCATTGTTCTTGCAAAAAAAATTACTTACAAACTTTTCGGCTATCAAGAACCAAGATTTTTATTCTCCGAATAATATATTCATAATGAACGAAGATGATGAGCGGTGTCTTAAGGATTTTATAAATGCTCCTTTGTCTCTTGAACATGAAAATTGTATTATGGAGTATTCTTTTGCTTCTTGGTTAAAACGTTTTTCAGCAAAAGAAGTACGTGTGAATTGACGATAGCCTTAAGTGGTTTCTAAATATAAATAAATGTAATATGAACATTCTTTTTTCTTCCACAGAAACTGTTGATTGTTGTGGTGGAGTTTATTACAACAATGCTTTACGGACTGCTTTGCCGCGTTATCACCGTTTGGGGGAACGTGTCGTTTGTCTGGCTTTTCGTCGGGATGTTGATCAGCCTAATCAAGAACTGATTGATGACTCGAATGTCGAATTCGTGTTCCTTAATAAGGTGAATACGCTGAAGTCTTTATTGATTGACCGACAGAAAAATGATCGGATTATCGAGCAAGAAGTCCGTAAGGCAGATGCTTGTGTAGTACACGTCCCCTCATTTGTGGGGGATTCGGTAGCGCGTGTGGCAAAGGGATTGGGAAAGCCATATTTTACCGTAGTTGTAGGTTGTGCTTGGGACGGCTATTGGAATTATAATTGGGTCGGAAAGTTAATAGCTCCTTTTCGATATGCTTCCTTACGTAAGGTGCAAAGGGATGCTCTATATTCTATTTATGTGACTCAAGAGTTTTTGCAACTTCGGTATCCGACTAAAGGAAAGGCTATAGGATGTAGCGATGTAAATATTTCTACAGGAGAAGAATCTGTATTGGAGCGGCGTATGAATCATATTGCCAATCGGAGTGGCATATTGAAAATTGCTACTGTGGCGGCTGTAAATGTACGTTATAAGGGACAAGAATATGTCATACGTGCTCTTGGCCGACTGAAAAAGCTGGGAATTTTGATGGAATACCATTTAGTCGGTGGAGGGGATGATACTTTTTTGAAAAAAACGGCAAATATTTATGGGGTTGAAACACAGGTTATATTTCATGGCTTGATGCCGCACGAACGGATTCTTCCTTTTTTGGATGGGATGGATCTTTATGTGCAACCGAGTAAACAGGAAGGATTGCCCCGCGCATTGATTGAGGCGATGAGCCGCGGGTGTCTATCGTTAGGATCTCGTACGGCAGGGATTCCGGAATTGTTACCATCCCGTTATGTTTTTCGACGGGGTAATGTCGGGGATATCGTGAAAATGTTATCCCGAGTTACGCAAACTGATTTGTATGAACAAGCACAGCGAAATTTTGAAGAAGCTAAATTGTATGATTTTACAGTGTTAAACAAAAGGCGGAACAACTTTATGGATGAATTTAAAGCGCAAGAATTGTAAGAATAAAAAAGTTGTATTTTATGGAACTGGTGGATAAACATTATTAAAAGTAATTGTTACAGCATAAATCTCATTTTAAAAGGAGCGGTAATTTCTTGTTTAGGTGCGTGAGAATTTAGTATTATGAAATCAAAAAAGATTCTTTTCTGCGACAACAGCCTTCGCGATCTGCTTAATTTCCGGGGCGATGTGATAAACAGCTATGCGGCGGATGGTTTTGAGGTTGTGTTGGTGGCTCCCGAGACTTGTGAGTTCCGTTCGGATTACCCGCATGTGCGCTATGTCCCGGTGGAATTGAGCCGTTCGGGAATGAATCCGCTGAAGGAGCTGTCGTATATGAGAACATTGTGGGGTATTTACCGCCGTGAACGTCCGGACTATATATTCCATTATACGATAAAGCCCAATATCTATGGTACTTTGGCTGCACGCCTTTGCCGTATTCCCTCAACGGCTATGATAGCAGGTTTAGGGTATGTTTTCAACAATTCTGGACTAGGGAATGCCATAGCCCGCGCTTTGTATCGTTTTGCTATGCGTTACTCGGAGCACGTATTGGTGCTGAATGCTTATAACCGTGATGTGGTATTGGAGAAAGGGATAGCTTCGTTGCGCCAACTAATTCTTCTTCCTGGAGGGGAGGGCATCAATTTGGATCGCTTCAGGTCTTGAGCGTTTGTCGCTCTTTCTTTATATTCAGAAATAATGAGAACTGTTTTTTTGATGATAGCCCGTGTCCTTTACGACAAGGGCTACCGGGAGTATGTGGATGCGGCACGAGTTATCCGAGCGAAATATCCCGATGTGGAGTTTCAGTTATTAGGGCGCATTGATGAAGAATACCCGGATCATGTGCCAGAGGCGGTTGTGCTGAAAGACCAGTCGGAAGGGGCAATCAGCTATTTGGGCTATGTCTCGAATGTCCGTCCGGTTCTTCAGGCGGCTTCGTGTATCGTGCATCCGACTTTTTATAATGAAGGTATGTCCCGAGTTTTGATGGAAGCAATGGCCATGCGGAAGCCTATCATCACGACAGACATCCCGGGTTGCCGGGAGACGGTGGAAGATGGCCGTAATGGCTTTTTGGTTCCTCCGCGCGATGCCGTAGCATTGGCGGATGCTATTCGGCGTTTTTTGTCTTTGTCCGAGGAAGAAAGGCTGGCAATGGGACGTTATGGCCGGAAAAAAGCGGAACGGGAGTTTGACGTGCGCAATGTGATTGCTGTTTATCGGAGAATTACCGGATAGATTTTTTTGTTGTCTTACTCAGTTGTTTCCGTCTATCATGAATACGGCAAAGGTTCTTATAAGAACAAGAAGCTCCTGAAATATCACATCTGTTCCGTCATCAAATACTTCAATAAGTGGGGATGGTTCTTCGACAGGAAGCGGCGCGCCGCCAACCGGAAATGCCTGTCGCAGTTTTAGTTTATAAAAGCTTGTATCGTTCGGTTTGTCCCCAAAAGTTGCGGGGATAATATTTTATCCTTATATTTGGGCCGATAACTTAGTAGATGATTAGTAGATGCCTACAGTATTAGAGATTTTCGGACTTCGTTTCTTTTTCTTCTCCGAGGATCATGCTCCAATCCACGTGCATGTGGTTAAAGGAGATGATGACGCTAAGATATAGATAGTGCCGGAGGTCTCCCTTGTATATAATCATGGTTTGAAGGCTCAGGATGTAAAAAGGGCTTTGAAACTTGCGGAGATGTATAAGGAAGAAATCATTGCGGTATGGCATCAATATCATGATGAAAAATAGGAGTCTTGTATGATGGAAACGATAAAGAACATTTGGTTTGAGAATGACAGAATTTATATGCTTTCCAGTGAGGATAAAGTGTATAGTCGTCCGCTCGAAGCTTTCCCGGTATTGAAGGAAGCCTCCGACGAGGCGCGTAGGGCATACACCCTTGAGATGCGGGGAATGGCGGCGCGTTGGGAACTGTTGGATGAGGATATACATATCTCCAGTTTCTATGATCGGACAGAGCCTGATTATGACAATGATATAGCACGCATATTCAGGCGTTTCCCCCAACTTAATGTTTCAGAAGTCGCAAGGAATCTGGGAATCAATAAGAGTTTGCTGTCGAAGTATATTTATGGCATCAAGAAGCCGAGCGAGCAAAGAGTAAAGCAGATAAAGGATGCTTTGCATCTTTTGGGCGAGGAGTTATTGGCGGTATAAGGTCTTGACGATTGAAATATGCGTGCCGCGCAGGTGTCAATGTGCATCTGCGCGGCACGTGTGTTTGTATAAGGGGTATTTTACTTCAATACCCTGAAGTAGTCTATGTCCACATATCCGCCGGGAGCTTGGGTGGCATAGTTGAAGAGGGCGAAGCGGTAGCCGATGAATTGGGGAATGGTATAGGCCATTTTCAGGGGTGTGCCGAGGGGAGTCCACTGTCGGCCGTCGGGGCTGTAGTAGAAGGTGGCCGTGTCCCTCAGGTTGGTGAAGTCGCATTCGGCTTTCAGGTAAATGGTGTCCCGGTCGTAGGGCAGGGAGGCTTGGGTCTCCGGCTGGCCGCTTTCGGCGCTGACCATCACCACGCTCTTCTTCCCTCCCTCCATCCGGACGCCGACCTGTCCGTATCGTTGCTGTAGGAGCGCCAGTCCGGCAAAGTCGCCTTCCGCCATGTGCGAGATGTCCATGGCGACAATGCCTTTGCAGGTGGGGCCGAAAGTGCGTTGGGTCAGTGTGTTCCGTGCTTGCAGGAAGTCCGTCTCCACGCGCCCCGTCTTCAGGCGCAGGAATCCTTTCCGCTCCCTCACGGACCACAGGGCATTGTCCGGCTGGTGGTTCCATTGCCATACGAGGGGCAGGTCGGGGTCGCTGCTTTTCCGGTAGAAATTGTCGGAGTCCACGATGCCGCCCATCAGTCCCGTGCTTGCCGGCAGGGCCAGCGTGTCGGGCACCCGTCTGTCGATTCCGATTACCGGCCATCCGTCTTCCCACTCTACGGGTGCCAGATAGGGGATGCGCCCCACCGAACCGTTGTCGCGGAAAAGGTAGGCAAACCACCGTCCGTCGGGCGTATCGATGAGGCCGCCTTGTGCGATGCCCCGGTCGCGGAGCATTACCTTCCCCTCCCACGGCCCGGCGAGCGAGCGGGCGCGGTGGACGACCACCGTGCGCATGCTCTGGGGTGGCCAGGTGATGTTGAACAGGTAGTACATCCCGTCTTTCTTGAACAGCTGCGAGCCTTCGGCCGGAAGCCCCCCGTTGCCCGAGGGGGCGCTGGCATTCTCGATAAGTACCCGCTCCGTCCCTTCTTTCACGCCGGAGAGGTCGTCTTTCAGCTCGGCGATGGAGAGGCGGCCGCCGCCCCATACGATGTAGCTGCGCCCGTCGTCGTCGAAGAAGAGGGAGAGGTCGTGGTAGGCCGGGGCGAAAGTGCGGGTCGTCCAAGCGCCTTTTTCCATGTCGTCGGTGGAGAAAATGTACGTCTTCCCCGTGGTGTGCGAAAAAGTGGCTATGTAGTACCGTCCGTCGTGGTAGCGGATGCTGCTGGCCCATGTGCCGTTGCCGTAGGCGTTCTTCCCGTTGGAGAGATTCATGGCGTCCGATTCCTCCAGCCGGTCGTAGCAGTAGCGTACGATGCTCCAGTCCGTCAGGTTCTCCGATCGCAGGACGGGCACGCCCGGCGCCATGTGGTTGGAGGTGGTGCTCATATAATAGGTATCGTCCGCACGTGTCATCGACACGTCCGGCAGGTCGGCATAGAGCAGCGGGTTGGTGGCTTTGGCCGACAGTGCCGTCTGGCGGATGCGGTCGATGGTCCCGTCGGCATTGTAGCGGAAGGGTTCTACGCAGACGGAGCGTGTGTCGTTGCCGCCGAGCGCCCCGTTGTGGTAGAAGAAGTACCATTGCCCCTTGAATTCCGCTATGCCCGGGTGTATGCTGGTGCTGTTCCCCGTCTCGCTGCAGAGGATGCCCTGGTATTCGTAGGGGCCCTCTATGCGGTCAGCCATGGCGTAGTCTATCCGTTCGGGCATGTAGGACGCATACGTCAGGTAGTATTTTCCGTTGTACTTGTGTATCCAGGGTGCTTCCTCGAAGGTGAATCCGTCGAAGTCTATCGGCATGATTTCCCCTTCGGTCTCTGTCATGTTCCGCTTCAGCCGCACGGCGTAGCATTTCCCGTTGCCCCAGAAGAGCCAGGCCTGCCCGTCGTCGTCTATGAAGACCGTGGGGTCGATGCATACCCAGTAGTGGTTTGCCCCCGCGCAGTCGGCCGGAGTCAGCAGCGGCTTGCCCAGCGCGTCCTTATAGGGCCCCTGCGGCCGGTCGGCCACGGCCACTCCGATGCCCGACCCGTCCGTGCTGACGTAGAGATAGTATTTGCCGTCCCGCTCGATGGCTTGTGCGGCATAGGCCCGTCCGCTCCTGTCCCAAGCGAAGTCGGACAGCCGGAGCGGGGTGGGATGCTCCGTCCAGTTCCTCATGTCCGTGGTGGAAAACAGGCGCCAGTCCTTCAGGTGCCGGGCGGGATCGGGGTCGTCGTGCGAGGTAAACAGCCACAGCGTGTCCCCTACGACCATCGGGGCCGGGTCGGCCGTGTAGCCGTTGCGGATAATCGGGTTGCCGATGGGCGATTCCGGCTCCGTGGTTTCCTGTAGTGCTGTGTTCGCAAAGAGGCCCGTACCGATGGCCAGAAGGCAGCAGAGAGCTGCCGCAATTTTCTTATTCCCTTGCATGGCTGTTTCTTTTCTTTTTGGTATAATCCGGTAATTCATTGAAGTTTGTGGGGCTATTGCAGGGTAATCTCCCATTTCCCCGCAGGGAGAACCGTCCCGTCCGCTTCGAGGGGCCGTTCTTCCCCGTTTATCCATATCCGCGAATACGGCTCGGGAGCGAAGAAGCGGGCTTCGCTCCCCTCCGGCACTTCGAGCCGGATGCGGCACTGCCCGGCATCGCGTTCCAGCGCGAAGCGTATCTCCCGCCCGCCGCTCAGGGGCACAACGGTGCGGATGTGGCTCAGGTGGGCCGGGTGCGGCCTGACGTCGAAGGCAGCGAAGCCCGGCCGGGTAGTCTCGATGCCGGCAATGTACTGGCTCATGATGGTGAGCGGCCCGCCGCTCCAGGCGTGGTTGTACGAGCCTCCGCCGAAGCCTTCGTCCCCGATGCCCCAACCTTCCCACAGTGTGGTCAGTGGGCTGTCTGTCATCGCCGCGTAGCGCAGTTTCATCCGGTCGAGCGCATCCTGGTGGTAGCCCATCCGGTACAGGGCCTGGAGCACATATTTCTCCATATAGGGGCTGGCGTGGTATTGCTGCCGGAAGAAGGGGCGCAGCGTGGGGTAGAGTTCTTCCGGCAGAGTGCCGGAGACGACGGCCAGGGCCTGAGCGCGGTCGTCGGGCTGGCCCTTATAGCCGGGCGAGACGTAGTAGCTCCCGTTCCAATACTTCTTGTGGAATGCTTCTCGTGTGCGTTGTGCCGTGGCGGCGGCCCATTGTGCTTCGGGGCCGTCGCCCACGAGGCGGGCCATCTGCCCGTAGCCCTGCAGGGCTATGATGTACCACTGGTTGAAGAGCAGTTCCATGTCCTTGTTGTCGCCCCAGTCGCCCCATGTCCATCCGCCCTTGCGGGGAACGACCAGCCCCTGCGGGTCGGTCTTCCATACGTGGATGTACTTCTTCACTTTGGGGTAGACGTAGGCCATCGTCGCGCTGTCGCCCGTTCCCATATAGTAGTTCCAGAATCCGTAGTAACCCACGCTGGCCAACATCTGCATCGGAAGCTCCGAGTCGTAGTTGCCGGCCGGGACGGGCGAGAAGATGGTGCTGTCGGCGCGCTGCCAGTCCATCAGTTCGCGGATTCCCTTGCGGGTGAGCCGGTGGGCCCGTTCGTCGAGGGCGTAGAAGGCCTCGCCCGATTCGTTCACCACGTCGCCCCACCACTGGGCCCGCTCCCGGTCGGGGCAGTCCATGTAGGTGTCCCGCATCGTAATGTAGAGCGTGCGCTGCGATTTTTCCCAGAGCTGGTTCAGGGCCGGGTCGTCGCAGGAGAAACTGCCGGCGAAGGTGGTGGCGTATCCCGTCTCCCGGTATTTCACTTCGAGTATCTCCACGCCTTTGGGATAGCGGTAGACGACGTAGTGCCCGTTCATCCACCCGGGACATTCGAACTGCTGCACGCCGTCGGTCGTCGTGTATTCGGCAAAGACGTTCGTGGCCGATCCGCCGCGGTAGTTGTCGGTCAGTATCCGGACGCGCTGCCCCCGCCCGGCCTTGAGCCGGACGAAGGGGGTGACTTGGGCGTTATAGGGCAGGTAGGCCACGAGCATCGTGTCGCCCCGGGCCTCTATCCGCCCGTAGGGTTTCAGGCCGAAGTCTTTCCATTGGGGAATCGGCCGTTCCACCAACCGTCCCCACCCGGCCTCTTCCGGGGATACTTCCCGCGCTTCGGGCCATGCCGTGTCGTCGAAACCGGGCATGGCAAAACCTGTGTCCCGCCCGGCGTCGAAGCCGATGTTCGACTCGGGCAGCCGGTAGTTGGGCTCTTCGCCTTCGGGCAGGTAGAAGGCCGGATGCCGTATGGCCTTCCACTTTCCGCCCGGGGCGATGTCCTCTCCGTTGACCTGCAGGTCGAAGGTCATCCCCGGCGTGGGGCTGTTGCGGTGGCTGAATCCGTCTTTCCCGAAGTACCATACCAGTACGGCTATCGTGTTCTTCCCCTTTTTGAGCGCGGGGAGCGCGGTCAGGATGTCGCAATACGTGTCTTGCGGGTTGGGGCCGCGCTTGAGCCCGCCTTCGCGCACCTGGAGTTCGCCGTTCACCCAGAGCCAGTATTTGCTGTCGGCGGCGAGGGCGAGCCGCAGGGATTGCGGTTCGTCGGGCAGGGTGACGGCATTGCGGAAGCAATACCAGGAGCCGGGGGCGGGGCTCCCTTCCGTGTCGGGGGTCAGGACTTGCGCCCAAGCCGCGAGGCAGGCGCACAGGAGGGCGAGCAACGTTATGTTTCTTTTCATCGGGAGGAATAAGTTTTTCTTTTTTCCCTTTCCGGGAATCCACGTCCGGGTGTGTGCAAATGTAGAAAGATTCGGCTTATCTCCCAAGGAGTGCGCCCCGTTTGCGTGTGCTGGACAGAAAAAAACGACGGCTGCCGAAGCGTCCCGGCAGCCGTCGCAGCGGAAGAAGAGGGATTCAAACCCCCGGTACGGACAAAGCCGTACAGCGGATTTCGAGTCCGCCCCATTCGATCACTCTGGCATTCTTCCTCGTTTTTCGGATGCAAAGGTAATGCTTTTCTGCATTTCCTCCTGCATTTTCGCGTTATTTTTCGCGGTTTTCTTCGTTTTCCCCGCTTTCGGATCGAAAAAAGCGGGCAGGAACCGCGTGTTGGGCTATGCGTGGTGGTGTCCGTGGCAGCCGCCGTGGCCTCCGCAGCAGCCTTCGTGTCCGTCGGCGTGCTCCCCGTGGTGGCACCCTTCGCCCTCGCCGCATCCGCCTCCGCAGCCGTCACATCCGTCGCCTCCGCCGCAGCAGCCGCATCCCTCGCCGCGGAGCATGCGGAGCACTCCGTTTACCTCGTCTGCCGTGGCGGGGCGCGCTTCGATCACTTCGCCCACGTATTGCAGGGCGCAACCGGCCAGGGGATAGTTCAGGTCGACCGTAACCGTTTTCTCACCCACGCTGACCACCGTGGCCGGGAAGCGGTGTCCCTCGCTGTCCTGCAGGGGGATGATGGCGCCTTCGTATATCTGTTCCTTGTCGAACCGGCCGTCCACTTCGAATGTCGAGCGGGGCAGGTCGAGCACGCTCTCCTCGTCGCGGTCGCCGTAGGCTTCGTCTTTGGAGAGGGTGAAGTCGAATTTCTGTCCTTGCCGCAGGGCCTTTATGCGGTTTTCGAAGGTTTCGAGCACGAGCCCCACGCCCGTGATGAACTGGTAGGGGCGTGCGAGGGTGGCTTCCTCGCGCAGGGTTTTCGTCCCGTCCGGGGCGATTGCGTAGAGCTTGTACGCAACCATGTAGAATACGTTGGGGGTGTTTTCCATTTTCTGCTTGATGGGTCTGATTGGTTTTCGGCGGGCAAAGGTACGAATTTTCCGGGGTTTCCTGCTTAAAGAAGTTAAAAATTGCCACTCCCCCTTGCGCGTTTGAAAAATATTGCCGTACATTTGCAGTGTACTACTCAGCTATTACACCATAGCGCAGCCGCTATTTCCGAAAAGCGGCAGGGCTTTTCCCGAAAACCCCAAGCACTTTTTGCAAAAAGTGCTACCGCTTTTTCCGGACGGTGCCGGGGCTTTTCTCCGGCGGGGGCGCAGGGACAGTAGGGCAGTGCAAACGAGGACGGCCACGGCGGCTGCCCGAAACGAAGAGAACCAAACCTATTCTTATGGATATGATTGAGATAAAAAAACTGAAATTTGGCTACAAGCGCAGTAGATTGCTCTACGACAATCTCTCGTTCAGCCTCCGCCCCGGGCGCATCTGCGGCCTGCTGGGCGAAAACGGGGTGGGGAAGAGCACACTTCTCTACCTGATTTGCGGCGCCCTGCGCCCGCTGGGCGGCTCGGTGCGCTTCCACGGGGCCGAGGCCTTCTGCCGCCGGCCGGAGCAGCTGGCCGACCTGTTCCTACTGGCCGAGGAGTTCGAGATGCCCGACGTGAAGCTCCGTTCCTATCTGGGGCTCTATGCTCCGTTTTACCCCCGCTTTTCCTACGAGCAGATGCGCTCCTGCCTGGAAGCCTTCGGCCTCCCGTGGGACTGCCGCCTGGCGGCCCTCTCCATGGGGCAGCGGAAGAAGGTGCAGATCAGCTTCGCCTTGGCCGCCAATACGTCGCTCCTCCTGATGGACGAGCCGACGAACGGGCTGGACATACCGGGAAAGAGCGTCTTCCGCCAGCTCATCGCGCGCAACATGGGCGACGAGCGGAGCATTCTTGTCTCCACGCACCAGGTGGCCGACGTGGGGCGGATGCTGGACGAGGTGCTGATTCTCGACTCCGGCGGCGTGCGGCTCGACGCCACGGTGGAGGAAGCGTGCCGTGCCCTGCTGTTCGTGGCCAACGCCACGGGCGAGGAGGCCGCCGCCCCCGGCGTGCTCTACAGCCAGCCCTCGGCCGGCGGCTACGGCCTGGTGCTCCCCAACGGGACGGGTGCCGAGAGCCGCTTCGACCTGGAGCTGCTCTTCAACGCCGTGCGGAAGAACCCTGCCGTCGTGGAGCAGATAGAGAAGAAACGTACGGATACGGACCCTATAATAAATAAGGAGGAAAACGCATGAACAACGAACTCTTCAGCACGAAGCGCCTGGCGCTCGTCTTGCGCAAGAACTGGGTGGAGGTCTGGAAACCGGGCTACTATGCCCGGCTCTGGGCGCCGTTTCTGGCCATCGCCGTCACGACCTGGACGAGTTTCATCTCCTGCTGCAACCGGATAATGGACAGCCTCCCGGTGGACGGGGACTATATCGGAGGATATTGGAACGGCACGTTCAGCGACATGAGTATGCAGGTGGGCATGATTTGGTTTGTCTTCCTCTTCTTTTCCGCCACCTACGTTTCCTCCCAGCTGAGCCGGCCGCGGCAGCGGGTGTGCTGGCTGACTGCCCCGGCCTCCACGCTGGAGAAGTACCTCGGCGCGCTGATTCCGGCGGTGCTCTTCATGGTGATACTTATCCCGCTGAGTTTCTTCGTCTCCGAGGTGCTCCGCGTGGGGGTCTGCTCGGTGCTCTATCCGCGGCTGGACATACCCTGGATGGACTATTCGCAACTGCTTGTGGGGAGCACTTCCTACCAGATGTTCGGCGACTGTCAGTCGTTCCGGATAGCGCTCTCGCTCTTGCTGCTCCTCTTCAGCCTGTTTGTCTTCGGGAGCACTTTGTGGCCCAAGGGCGCGTTCGTCAAGACGGTGTCCGGCCTGGCGCTCGTCGGGGTGGTCTTCGGCTGGGTGGGGCACATGGTCGTGCAGTTGCTCTTTGCCGACGGCTGGGCCGGATTTAGCACGGCTTTCTACCTCTGGGGAAAGGACTGGACGGAGCCTGTCTCTCCCGAGGCGGCCGAGGCCATCTTCCACTGCCTGACGGGGGCGGGAAGCCTCTACTTCCTCGTCATGGGCTACTACAGGCTGAAAGAAATGGAAATCATAAACCGCTGGTAAGATGAAATTCAAGGAACCGAAAGCCATCTATCTGCAGATTGCCGACCGCTTGTGCGACGAGATCCTTGCAGGGCGCTATACGCCGGAGGCGCGCGTCCCCTCGGTCAGGGAGTATGCCGCCGTGGTGGAGGTGAACAGCAACACCGTGGTGCGCAGCTTCGACCAGCTGCAGCAGTGGGGCGTCATCTACAACCGCCGGGGCCTGGGCTACTTCGTGGCCCCCGAGGCGCAGGAGGCCATACGCGCCATGCGGCGGCGGCAGTTCCTGGGCGAAGACCTGCCCGAGTGTTTCCGCACGGCCCGGCTGCTGGGCTTCGGGCCCGCCGACCTGGCCGGGCTCTACGGGGAGTGGCTTGCCGAGGCAGAAGAAAAAGAACGTGAAAACTCTAAAAACGACACAACGAAATCATGAAGACAACCACTAAAATACTGATTGGCACAGGCGCGGGCCTGCTCTTCCTGGGCCTCTGCTTCCTGGCCGTCCTGGCCTATACGGCGCGCTCGGCGCGCGAAGTCTACGAACTCGACCACACGGCCCTCAAGCGGCAGCCCGTGGGGAGCGTGAAACGGCTGGCCGCTTTCTCGCCCGACTTTCACCGGAGCTTTTTCCAGCTGACCCTCCGGCCGCTGCCCGAGGGGGAGAGGGAGGCCTACGTGGAGTATCCGGCCGAACTGGAGCCTTACGTGCGTCTCAACACGCAGGGCGACACGCTGCACCTGAGCGTCCTGTCTCTGGATTCCCTGCAGGAAGCCCGCCGTGCGGTCCACCTCTCCGGCGTGGGGGCCACGCTCTATCTGCCCGACGGGCAGCTGGAAGAGGCGGAGGCCGCAGGCGCAATGCTGCTGCTGATGGAGCGGATGAGCAGCAGCAGGCCGCTCATGCTCCGGGGCGACGGCATGGTGAACCTGTACGACTCCTGCCGTTTCGTCAACCTGCGGCGCGCGGGGCGCCTGTCCCTCCGCATGTCGGACAGCCGGGTGGACACGCTGGCCCTGAACCTCTCGGAGGGAAGCGGCTGGCAGATGGGCGGCTGCCGCATCGGGGTGCTGGACCTCTCGGGCGACCGGCAGGTGGACTGCGACCTATCCGGCACGGAGGTCGGCCAGGTGCGCTGGCACCCGCAGGACGGAGATGCACGCCTGCGCGTCACCTTGGGCAGCACTCCGGCCTCCATCGTGTATGAAAAATAAATAAATCTGCGGGCGGGCAAGGGGCTCCCCGCCCGCCCGTGGAGAAAAAGGCGTACCTTTGCACTACATTTTATATAACGGAAACAGCAGAGAACAATAGTGATGGATACGAACAGTTGGAAACGAATCCTTATGGGGGTGGGCGTGTGTGTGCTCGGCGCGGCTTCCCTCCCGGCCCAGACCGTGCGGCCGGACTCTACGGGCACAGCCTCTCCGGCCGGGGCGGACGCGGCGGCTTCGGACTCCCTCTGGGCCGCCATGGGCGACTCGCTGCTGGAGCAGCTGAACGTGGTGACGGTGCGCGCGCAGAAGCCGCTCATCCAGATGGAGGGCGACAAGGTGGCCTACGACGTGCAGGGCGACCCGGACTCCAAGACGGACAACACGCTCGACATGCTGCGCAAGGTGCCCATGGTCACAGTGGACGGGGAGGACAACATACAGGTCAACGGCTCTTCCAAATTCAAGGTCTACATCAACGGGAAACCCAACAACATGGTGACGAACAACCCGAAGGAAGTGCTCCAGAGTATGCCCGCGTCGAGCATACAGAAGATAGAGGTCTTGACGAATCCCGGGGCGCGCTACGACGCGGAGGGCGTGACGGGCATCCTGAACATCGTGACCGTAGGCCGGATGGGCGGCTATCTGGTCAACCTGAACGGCATCGTGGCCAACAACGCGCAGGGCGGGGGAGTGTATGCCACGGTGCAGAAGGGGAAATTCACCACTACCGTGCGCTACAACTATATCCATGACGAGGGTTTCACCTCCCACTCCCGCCAGGAGCGCACGGCCTTTGACTCGGAAGACAACCACTACATGCTCTCCGAGAGCCACTCCGACCGGCGCAACAACCTGCACATGGGCGGGCTGGAGGCCAGCTACGAGATAGACACGCTGAGGCTGCTGACCGTCTCGGCCGACCTTTTCTCGATCAATGCCCACAGCCTCTCGCAGAGCACCTCGGACATGTGGGGAAGGACGCCGGATGCCCTGACGGGACGCCTGCCGCACACCTATTCCTACCGCGGGACAGGCAAGACGCGCAGCACGAACACCTACATCAACGCCAGTATCGACTACCAGCGCACCTTCAAGCGCAACAAGGACGAGCTCCTGACCATCTCCTATTACCTGAGTTCCAGCCCCAGCGACAGCCGCTACGAGAACCGCTACGACACGATTCCGACGGGGCGTCCCCTGGAGCAGACGATACTCTCCTCCCTGCAGGACCTGCGTTCGACCAACGAGAGCAGCAGCTGGGAGCATACCTTCCAGGCCGACTACGTGAATCCCATCACCGACATGCACCAGATAGAGACCGGCGTGAAGTACATTATCCGCCGCAACGGCAGCGAGGGAAACTATTACTCCTCTGATCTGGGAAAAGGGAATTACGAATACGACGCCGACCGTAGCTCGAAATACGACCACAACCAGGACATCCTGGCCGCCTACCTGAGCTACCAGCTGACCTGGAAGCGGCTGACGGCCACCGCCGGCGGGCGCTATGAGCATACGTTCCAGAAGATGAAGTACTATCAGGCCGGCCGTCCGGACTTCAGTGTGGGCTTTGACGACGTGGTGCCCACCGTGCAGCTGACGTACAAGATAAACGACGGCAGCAACGTGCGGGCCGGTTACAGCATGCGCATCAGCCGTCCCGGAATCTGGTACCTCGATCCCTATGTCGACCGCAACACCCCGGGCTACCTGAGCTTCGGCAATCCCGACCTGGAGACGGAGAAGAGCCACTCCTTCAACCTCTCCTACAGCTATTTCTCCGCCAAGTTCTTCATGAACCTCTCGGCCTTCTATACGTTTGTCAACAACAGCATCGAGTCCTACTCATATCTTCAGAACGACACGCTCTGCACCACGTATGCCAACATCGGCAAGAACCGCTCCACCGGCCTGTCGGGCTACGTGAACTACAGCCCCTTCACCGGGACGCGCCTCTTCGGCAACGCCTCCGTGTCTTACAGCGACTACCAGAGCGAGGAGATGGGGCTGCGCAACCACGGCTTCACCTTCCGCCTCTTCGGCGGCCTCCAGCAGCAACTGCCCTGGGGCTTCCGCGCCGGCGTCTTCATGGGCGGCTCGGGAAAGGGCATCTCGCTGCAGGGCAAGTCGGACGGCTATTTCTGGAACTCGCTGACGCTCAGCAAGGAATTCCTCGAGAAACGCCTCAACTTCACCCTTGCCCTGAACGGATTCCTCAATCCCTACCAGACCTCGGGCTCGACGCAGCAGACGGCCGACTTCGTCTCCTCCTCCTCTTCGCGCACGTTCCAGTGCCGCTTCGGCCTGCGCGTCAGCTACCGCATCGGCGAGCTGAAGGCCGCGGTGAAGAAAGCGCGCCGGGGAGTCTCCAACGACGACGTGAAATCCTCCTCCGCAGGCAGCCAGGAGAGCAGCCCCGCCGGCGGGGAGGGCGGAGTATGAGGCCGCACGGGCAGGCGTAATGCCCGGGTGGGGGCATGTTAAAGTAGTAAAATATTGCCGGTTCGAAAAAGAATCGCTATATTTGCCTCCAACCGTAAAGCCTGATGCTATGAACAGTACCTACGATTTGTTGCGCCTGATGCCTCTCTTGCAGGGGATTTCGTTCGAAGATTTCACCCGGATACTGGAGAAATGCCCCTTTGACTTCCGGAAAGTGGAGGCCGGGGAAGTCGTGGCCCGCCAGGGCGACACGTGTCAAGAATTGCTATACCTGATAAAAGGGACATTTTCCGTCACTACGGAGCGGGAAAAGTTTACGATGGAAGAGCAGGTGTCCGGCCCGCTGCTCATCGAGCCCTATTCGCTGATGGGCTACAGCGGCAGCTACGTCTCCACCTACCGGGCAGAGGAAGCCTCCAGCTTCTTCGCCCTGCGCAAGGGCGAGGTGCTCGACCATCTGTGCGACTACCCCATCGTGCGGATGAACCTGCTGAACATCCTTTCGCGCCGGGCGCAGGTGCTGGGCGAGAAACTGCTCTGCCCCGTGGGGCACACTACGGAGGAGAAAATAAAGAGCTGGCTCTATCGGGTGTGCAACACGCTGGAGGGGCGCAAAGTCTTCTACATGCGGATGGAAGACCTGGGGGCGCTTATCAGCGAGACCCGCCTTTCCATCTCGCGCACTCTAAACGGGTGGAGGATTGCCGGCCTTGTCCAGACCTCGCGCCGAAGGCTCGAAATACCCGCCTTGGAAGAGTTGGACTATCGTTTCCTGAAGAAGTGACTTGCATATTCCGAAAGAAAGGCCTACCTTTGCAGCGCATTTCTGGGGGAGGTGGATGCCACAAGCGTATCCTCCCCCGATGGAAAGGTGGTAGAGTGGTCGATTACAGCGGTCTTGAAAACCGCCGTACGGAAACGTACCGGGGGTTCGAATCCCTCCCTTTCCGCAAATTTGGAAAAAGATACGGAAATCCCGCCGGATTCCTAACGGAATGGCGGGATTTTCGTATTCTTTGCCGGCGGCCTCCCTCTCCCCTTAGCGCGGGCAGGGGGCTTTCTTCTACTGCGGTAGCTCGGCGCGCAGGTAGGGCGCCGTCACGGAGCCGGGGGCCTGCAGCATCTCCTGCGGCGTGCCGCAGAAGAGCAGCTTTCCCCCTTCTTGGCCTCCTCCCGGGCCCAGCTCCACTACATAGTCAGCCGCCTTCAGCACCTCTAGGTTGTGCTCGATGAGGAAGATGCTGTCCCCGCTGTCCACCATCCCCTCCAGCAGCGCCACAAGGTTTTGGATGTCCTTGGCGTGCAGCCCGTCGGTGGGCTCGTCCAGGATGAAGATGCGTTTCGGGGCATTTCCCTGCTTTCCCGCACCTTTTTCCCCTGCGGATGCCGAGGCCAGGTAAGAGGCTAGCTTTAAGCGTTGCAGCTCTCCTCCGGAAAGGGTGGAGAGGGCTTGGTTTAGGTGCAGGTAGACCAGGCCGACCTGCATCAGGGGGCGCAGCTTTTCCTCCACCACCGTCCCCGCAAAGCGGCGTGTGGCCTGGCGCACGGTGAGGTCCATCGTCTCCGCAATGTTGAGCCCGTCGACGCGGTATTCCAGCACTTCGGGCGAATAGCGCAGCCCCCCGCAGGCCTCGCACGTCGTCTCTATCGAATCCATGAAGGCCATCTCCGAGACAATCACTCCCCGCCCCTTGCATACCGGGCAGGCTCCCCGCCCGTTGAACGTGAAGAGGTCCGCCCGCGCGCCGCACCGCTTGGCGAAGAGCTTGCGCAGGTCGTCGGCCACGCCCATGTACGTGGCCGGAGTGGAGCGCAGGCTGGCGCCGATGTTGCGCTGGCTGATGTAGATGGGTTCGCCGTATCCGCCCAATTCCCCCCTTTCCCTCTTTCGCGCGGCTTCGTTCAGGAAACATCCCATCAGCGACGACTTGCCCGAGCCCGCCACACCGGCTATCACGCATAGCGTGCCCAGCGGGAGGTCTACGGAAATGTCCTGCAGGTTGTGCATCGTGGCGCCTTTTATGCCGAACCATCCTTTCGGGTGGCGGGGATTTTTCTTCAGGGGCTGGCGGATCGAGAGAAAACGCCCTGTCGGCGTGCCACTTTGTAGCAGCCCCCCGGGTGTCCCCTGGTAGAGGATCGTGCCACCCTCTATGCCCGCCCCGGGGCCCATGTCGACTATGTGGTCGGCCGTGGAGATCATTTCCTTGTGGTGCTCCACGAGGATCACCGTGTTCCCCCCATCCCTGAGCCGGCGCACGGAGCGCTGCAGCCGCCGTATGTCGTGGCTGTGCAGCCCCACGCTCGGCTCGTCCAGGATGTAGAGGATGTCCGAGAGTCCCGAGTTGATGTATTTCGCAATCTTGCAGCGCTGCGCCTCGCCGCCCGAGAGCGTGCCCATGCCGCGGTCGAGCGTCAGGTAGCCCAGGCCTATCTCTTCCAGCGCCGCCAGGCGCACGTCGATGGTGCGGCGCAGGTCAGCCGCCCTGGGGTCGGCTATCTCCGCCAGCCACCGGCGCAGCTCCGGCAGGGGGAGCGCCGTGGCCTGGGCTATGTTGAGCCCCCCGATGCGGCAGGAGAGCACGGCCGGGTTCAGTCGCGTGCCGCCGCAGTCGGGGCAGGGCCCCGTGGTCGTCATCGGGTCGAGCAGCTGCCGGTGGAGCTTGCCCTCCTCGCTGCGTATGATGCTGCGGTACATGCGTGTCATCAGCCCCTCGTACTTGGCCGTCTTGGGCCATCCTTGGGGCGGGTTCTTCAGGCGGATCTGGGGAGAGTAGAGGAAGAGGTCGAGCTCCTCGGGCGAGTAGTCGCGTATCTTCTTATCCAGGTCGAAAAGGCCGCTGCGCGCATAGCGTATCCACCGCCATTGTCCCGGCTCGAAAGCCACGTAGTGTATGACTCCCGCGTCGTTGAGGCACTTGTCGAAGTCCACCAGCTTGTGCACGTCGAGCTCCGTCACCTCCCCCAGCCCGTCGCAGCGCGGGCATCGCCCTTGGGGGTGGTTGAAGGAAAACGTGTCCGAATAGCCCACAAACGGGCTCCCCACCCGCGAGAAGAGCAGGCGCATCAGCGCGTAGACGTCCGTGTACGTCCCCACCGTGGAGCGCGCGTTGGGAGCCGGCTTGCGCTGGTCTATGACGATGGCCACCGGCAACCCCTCGATGCTACCCACGTGCGGGCGCCCGTACTTGGGCAGGTACTGCTGCACGAAGGAGGGGAACGTCTCGTTCAGCTCCCGCCGCGAGCGCGCCGCCACCGTGTCCATCACGAGCGACGACTTGCCTGAGCCGCTCACCCCCGTGAATACCGTGATTTTCCCTTTCGGGATGTCCAGCGAGACGTGCCTCAGGTTGTTCTCATACGCGTCCCGCACGCGGATATACCCGCCTGTGCTTTTTAGGTCTGTATCCATCTGTTTCTTTCAGTGTTTTTCGTGTAAGCCGGATGCGGTAGGGCAGGGGCCGGAGCGGCCTGCCGCTCCCTGCCGCGCGGCTTAGTCCCGGGGGCAAAGGTACGGAAAAAAGCGCCGGGCGGAAAAAGCGTTGCTCCAAAAGCGAAAAAGCGCAGGCACTTTTTGCGAAAAGCGGCAGGGGAAAGAGAGGTTTCCCCTGCCGCTTTTTTTCGTGGATCGGGGTGGGAGGGGATAGTTCACTATAAGAGCCTGTATTTATATATGTAGGGGCGAAGGTGGACCCGCGGGGCTGGAAAAACGGGTGCACGGCCGTTCCGGCCCGGGAAATAGAGGACGGAGCGAAGGAACAGTCCCTATCTGATATTCCTGCGTGCTTTTTGTGGAAAAAAGTACGCTAAAATTAAACTTTTCCACTACTTTTGTGTCGTAACAAGTATGGATAATAATGAATAGCATATTATGAAGAAATACGTACGATGGGGCATAGTGGGGGCGGTGGTGGCCGGCCTGGCAGGGCTGGGCATCCACACCTTTACCCCGCGCCCGAACGAGGAGCTCGAGGAGCAGGCAGGGGGCCCGGCCCCCGAGGGTAAACAGGTAGCCCGGGGGCTGAACGTGAGGGCGGTGACAGTGAAACGCCAGACGCTGGACGACAACCTGCTGGTCAGCGGCGTGCTCCTGCCCGACGAGGAGGTGGAGCTCTCCTTCGAGACCTCGGGGAAGATTACCGGCATTCACTTCGTGGAGGGCGCCGAGGTGAAGCGCGGGCAGCTGCTGGCCAAGGTGAACGACGCGCCGCTCCAGGCCGAGCTTCGCAAGCTGCAGTCGCAGCTCAAGCTGGCGGGCGACCGCGTCTACCGCCAAAACGCCCTGCTGGAGAAGGAGGCCGTCAGCCGCGAGGCTTTCCAGGAGGCGCAGACGAACCTGGCCACGCTGCACGCGGAGATAGACATGATACGGGCCAACATAGACCAGACGGAGCTGCGCGCCCCGTTTGACGGGGTGATAGGCCTCCGGCAGGTGAGCCAGGGGGCATACGCTTCGCCCTCGACAGTGGTGGCCACGCTGACCAAGATACAGCCCCTGAAAGTGGAGTTCTCCGTGCCGGAGCGCTACGCGGGCCTGCTCAAGCCCGGGGCGGGGCTTTCCTTCAGGGTGGAGGGGGAGATGGACGCCTTCGGGGCCCAGGTGTACGCCACGGACTCCAGGGTGGACGCCGAGACGCACACCTACACCATACGCGCCCGCTACCCGAATGCCGACGGCAGGCTGATGCCGGGGCGCTTCGTCAACGTGGAGCTCGAGGCCCGGCAGTACGAGAACACGTTGGCCGTGCCGAGCGAGGCGATCGTCTCGGAGATGGGCGTGGACAAGGTGTTCCTCTACAAGGGGGGCGTGGCGCAGCCGGCAGAGATAACCAAGGGGCTGCGCACGGAGTCGCAGGTGCAGGTCTTGCGCGGCGTGAGCGCGGGGGACACGGTCATCGTCAGCGGCACGATGCAGCTGCGTACGGGGCAGCGGGTGACTTTGGACAGTGTAGACTAATCTTGTAAGTCCTTTTTTTGTACGCGCCATGAATATTTCGGAATTAAGCATACGCCGCCCGGTGCTGGCCACGGTGCTGACGCTCATCATACTGCTCTTCGGCGGCATCGGCTACCTGAGCCTGGGGGTGAGGGAGTACCCCTCGGTGGACAACCCGATCATCTCGGTGAGCTGCTCCTACCCGGGAGCCAACGCGGACGTGATAGAGAACCAGATTACCGAGCCGCTGGAGCAGAACATCAACGGCATACCGGGCATCCGCTCGCTCACGAGCGTCAGCCAGCAAGGGCAGAGCCGCATCACGGTGGAGTTCGAGCTCTCCGTGGACCTGGAGACGGCGGCCAACGACGTGCGCGACAAGGTGTCGCGCGCACAGCGCAACCTGCCCCGCGACTGCGATCCGCCTACCGTCTCGAAGGCCGACGCCGACGCGCAGCCCATCCTGATGGTGGCCATCCAGAGCGACAAGCGCTCGCTGCTGGAGCTGAGCGAGATAGCCGACCTGACGGTCAAGGAGCAGCTGCAGACCATACCGGAGGTGAGCAGCGTGTCGATCTGGGGCGAGAAGCGCTATTGCATGCGCCTGTGGATCGACCCGGTCAAGATGTCGGGCTACGGGCTGACGCCGCTCGACGTGAAGAACGCCCTGGACCGCGAAAACGTGGAGCTCCCCTCGGGGAGCATCGAGGGCAACACCGTGGAGCTGACCATACGGACGCTGGGCCAGATGCACACGACGGAGGAATTCAACAATCTCGTGGTCAAAGAGTCGGACGGGCGCATCATCCGCTTCAGCGACATCGGCCGCGCCGAGCTCAGCGCCCGCGACCTGAAGAGCTACATGAAGATGAACGGCGTGCCCATGGTGGGCGTGGTGGTCATTCCCCAGCCGGGTGCCAACCACATCAACATAGCCGAAGCCGTCTACAAGCGCATGGAGCAGATGGAGAAGGACCTGCCCGACGATGTGCACTACAGCTACGGATTTGACAACACGAAGTTCATCCGCGCCTCCATCAATGAGGTGAAGGACACGGTCTACGAGGCCTTCGTGCTGGTTATCATTATCATCTTCCTTTTCCTTAGGGACTGGCGCGTGACGCTCGTGCCCTGCATCGTGATACCCGTATCGCTCATCGGCGCCTTCTTCGTGATGTACGTGGCGGGATTCTCCATCAACGTGCTCTCCATGCTGGCCATCGTCCTGGCCGTGGGGCTTGTGGTGGACGACGCCATCGTGATGACGGAGAACATCTACATCCGCATCGAGCAGGGCATGTCGCCCAAGGAGGCGGGCATCGAGGGGGCCAAGGAGATATTCTTCGCCGTTGTTTCCACGACGATCACGCTCGTTTCCGTCTTCTTCCCGATCGTCTTCATGGAGGGCACCACGGGGCGCCTGTTCCGGGAATTCAGTTTCGTGGTGGCCGGCTCGGTCATCATCTCCGCCTTCGCCGCCCTCACCTTTACGCCCATGCTGGCCACCAAACTGCTGATTCACCGCGACAAGCAGAGCTGGTTTTACAACCGGACGGAGCCCTTCTTCGCCGGCATGAACCGCTGGTATGCCCGGGGGCTCGACGCTTTCCTGCGCCACCGCACGTGGTCCATCGTCATCATGGTCGTGGCCGTGGCCCTCATCGGCTGGCTCTGGACGGCCATCCCCAGCGAGATGGCCCCGCTGGAAGACCGTTCGAGCATCACCATCCGCACCACCGGCCCCGAAGGAGCCACCTACGAGTATATGCGCGACTATACGGAAGACATCAACCGCCTGGCCGACTCGCTCATGCCCGACGCGGAATTCATCACCGCACGCGTCTCCGACGGCTCGGGAAACATACAGATCACCCTGAAGGACATCAAGGACCGCGACTATACGCAGATGGAAGTGGCCGAACGCCTCTCGCAGGCCATCAGGACGAAGACCGACGCCCGCTCCTTCGTGCAGCAGCAGTCCACCTTCGGCGGACGGCGCGGCTCGATGCCGGTGCAGTACGTGCTCCAGGCCACGAACATCGAGAAGCTCCAGGAAGTGCTCCCCAAGTTCATGGCCCAAGTGTATGACAACCCCACCTTCCAGATGGCCGACGTGGACCTGAAGTTCAGCAACCCCGAAATCCGCATCCACATCAACCGCGACAAGGCCAATCTCATGGGCGTGAGCACACAGGACATAGCCCAGACCCTGCAGTACGGGCTGAGCGGGCAGCGCATGGGCTACCTCTACCTCAACGGAAAACAATATGAGATCGTAGGGGAGATCAACCGCCAGCAGCGCAACGAGCCGATGCACCTGCGCTCCCTCTACGTGCGCAGCGACAAGGACGAGATGGTGCAGATGGACAACCTGGTGGAACTGGTCGAA
The DNA here is from genome assembly GCA_944320955.1 of uncultured Bacteroidaceae bacterium. GTDB lineage: Bacteria > Bacteroidota > Bacteroidia > Bacteroidales > Bacteroidaceae > UBA1794. The sequence goes on along the minus strand of CALUJL010000017.1, from coordinate 46,498 downwards.
GGCATAGCCCCGCCCAAGCTCTACCGCTACAACCGCTTCGTCTCGGCCACGATCTCCGCCGGCCTGGCCGACGGGAAGACCATCGGGCAGGGCATCGCCGAGATGGACAAGATAGCCAAGAACACGCTCGACGACACCTTCCGCACCGCATTGGCCGGCGACTCAAAAGAGTTTAGCGAGAGTTCCTCCAGCCTGCTCTTCGCCTTCACACTGGCGCTCATCCTGATTTACCTCATCCTGGCCGCCCAGTTCGAGAGCTTCAAGGATCCCTTCATCATCATGCTCACCGTGCCGCTGGCCATCTGCGGGGCGCTGATCTTCATGGCCGCTTCGGGACAGACGATGAACATCTTCAGCCAGATCGGCATCATCATGCTCATCGGCCTGGTGGCCAAAAACGGCATCCTCATCGTGGAGTTTGCCAACCAGAAGCAGAAAGCCGGCGAGCCGAAGCTCCAGGCCATCCGCGATGCGGCAGCCCAGCGCCTGCGCCCCATCCTGATGACGAGCGCCGCCACGATCCTCGGCCTCGTCCCCCTGGTCTACGCCAACGGAGAGGGAGCCAACGGCCGGAACTCCATGGGCATCGCCGTGGTGGGCGGTATGCTCATCTCCACCTTCCTCACCTTATTCATAGTACCGGCCATCTACTCTTACCTCTCCACGGACCTGGCCAAAGAAACTGCTAAAACGAAGAAACAGTGATGAAAAGACAGTGCATACTTTCCGCCCTTCTTCTGCTTTTGTCCGCCCTGCCGGCCGTTTCCCAGGAAAGCACGCTGCGTGAGTTCCTGCAGGAAGGCTTGCAGAACAACTATTCGCTCAAAATCGTGCGCAACGAAGAGCAGATTGCGGCCAACAACAACACCCTGGCCAATGCCGGCGCCCTGCCCACAGTCGACCTCTCGGCCGGATACGCCGGAAGCCTGGCCACCACCGAGACAACAAGCCGCGCCGACGGCTCCACCGCCACCGACCGCAACGACCTCGACCACACCCTGACGGCAGGCATCACGGCCGACTGGACCCTCTTCGACGGCTTCAAGATACAGACCGAGCGCAGCCGCCTGCGCGAACTGCAACGCCAGGGCGAGACACTGACCCGCATAGCCATCGAAGACTACATAGCCAATCTGGCCAGCGAGTACTTCAACCTCGTCCAGCAGGAAATCCGCTTCAAAAACCTCCTCTATGCCGTAAAGCTCTCCAAGGAGCGCCTCCGCATAGCCGAGGAGCGCTACATCATCGGTTCCAACTCGCGCCTCGACTACCGCCAGGCCGGCGTGGACTTCAATGCCGACAGCGCCGACTGCCTGAAGCAGATCGAAGTGCTGGCCACCTCGCGCATCCGCATCAACGAGCTGATAGCCTCGGCCGACATCAACCGCCGCATCGTGACGGCCGACACGACCATCCGCATCGACATGGACCTGAATTACGACTCGCTCCTCAGCGGAATGCTACGCAGCAACAGCCAGCTCCTCAACATGGACCACAACCGCCAGCTGGCCGAGATAGAACTCAAGGCCGTCCGCTCGCGCGACTACCCCTACCTCCGCCTCAATGCCGGCTACGGCTATACCCACAACCGCTACGACATGGGCAGCACTTCCCGGCGCAACAACTTCGGCTTCGACTTCGGGGCGACCATTGGCTTCAACCTCTTCGACGGAAACCGCAAGCGCGAGCGCCGCAACGCCCGCCTGGCCGTGGAAAACGCCGAGTGGGAACGCTACGACCTGGAGCTCTCCCTGCGCGCCCAGTTGGCCGACCTGTGGCAGGCCTACTGCAACAACCGCCGCCTGCTCAACCTGGAGCGCGAAAACCTCATCGTGGCCCGCGAGAACTACGCCATCGCCTACGAGCGTTTCCTCCTGGGCGACTTGGCCGGAATCGAGATGCGCGAGGCGCAAAACAGCCTGCTCGACGCCGAAGACCGCCTGCTCACCGCCGAGTACGACACGAAGATGTGCGAAGTCTCCCTGCTCCAGATAAGCGGCAAAATCACGCGCTACCTGCTGGAGTAGTCTTCAGGCGCTAAGGGATAAACTCTTGCACGGCTTGCCGGAGCGGACTTTAGCCGGACATGAAGCAGAAGCGGGGAGGAACATTGCGTTCTTCCCCGTTATTTTGTGCCTGTTTCCATAAGGCTTCCAGAAAAAAGCGGCAGGACTTTTCCTGAAAAGTGCAGGGAGTTTTCCGGAAAAGCGCCTGCGCCGTCTGCAAACCGCGCAGGCACTTTTTGAGGAGGGCGCTGCAGGCCACGGCTGCCGGTAGTGCGGGGGCTGGGGCCGAACGGGGCCGGATTTGGGCGGTCCGGACGCCGGAAAGGTGCAAAAAAAGTCCGTTTCCTTTGCCGGGAAGCAGAAAAGTAGTACCTTTGCAGGCCGATTATTATCTGAGAAGATTTAGTTTTTTAGTAGTTTAAACAAACAAAAGGATTTAAAGAAGTGGATACTTTAAGTTACAAGACCATCTCTGCCAACAAAGCTACTGTGCAGAAAGAGTGGGTCATCGTAGATGCTACCGACCAGATTCTGGGTCGTCTGGGCTCTAAAGTCGCCAAATTGCTTCGCGGGAAATACAAACCGAGCTTTACCCCGCATGTGGATTGCGGCGACAACGTGATTATTATCAACGCCGACAAGGTGAAACTCTCCGGAAACAAGTGGAATGACCGGATCTACCTGAACTTTACGGGCTATCCCGGCGGTCAGCGCAAATTCACCCCTGCTGAGCTGAAAGCGCGCCCCAACGGTACGGAGAAGCTCCTGCGCCGGGTGGTGAAAGGCATGCTCCCCAAGAACAAGCTGGGCGCAAAGCTGCTGAACAATATGTATGTGTACGAAGGTTCGGAACACAAGCAGGTGGCTCAAAACCCCAAGATGATTGATATAAACACTCTTAAATAAGGACGAAATCAATGGAAATCATAAACGCATTAGGCCGTCGTAAAAGTGCTGTAGCGCGGATTTATTTGACCGAAGGCTCGGGTAAGATTACGATTAACAAGAAGGCCCTTGAGGAATATTTCCCCTCTTCTATTCTTCAGTATGTGGTAAAGCAGCCGTTGAATGCCCTGAATGTGGCCGAAAAGTACGACATCAAGGTCAACTTGTGCGGCGGCGGTTTCACGGGACAGTCGCAGGCGCTCCGTCTGGCTATAGCCCGCGCGCTGGTGAAAATCAACGCAGAAGACAAGAAGCTCCTGCGCAGCGAAGGATTCGTTACGCGCGATCCCCGCGAAGTGGAGCGTAAGAAGCCGGGCCGCCCCAAAGCACGCAAAAGATTCCAGTTCAGCAAGCGTTAATATCCTATACCTGTATCTATATAGGGCTTGCGCCTGAAGGAAGGAAGTGGAGCTTTTGGATGCTTCAAGACACGTTTAGTATCTAAATCCGTGAGACTCGCTTTCGGTTTACGGCTACTCGCGGATTGGTTTTTAAACTGTGAAAGTAACAAGAACAAAAAAGAAAGTAAACGAAAAACGAATTATTTATTATCATGGCACGTACAACATTTGATACCCTCTTGGAGGCCGGTTGTCATTTCGGACATCTGAAACGTAAATGGAATCCCGCGATGGCTCCTTACATTTTCATGGAGCGCAACGGGATACACATCATAGATTTGCACAAGACTGTTGCCAAAATCGATGAAGCTGCCGATGCACTCAAGCAAATCGCAAAATCGGGCAAGAAGATTCTTTTTGTCGCTACTAAAAAACAAGCCAAGGAAATCGTCGCAGAAAAAGCAGCTTCCATCAATATGCCTTACGTCATCGAGCGCTGGCCGGGCGGTATGCTCACCAACTTCCCCACCATCCGCAAGGCAGTGAAGAAGATGGCCAACATCGACAAGCTGACGAACGACGGCACTTATGCCAATCTCTCCAAACGCGAAATCCTCCAGATTTCCCGCCAGCGTGCAAAACTGGAGAAGAACCTCGGTTCTATCGCCGACCTGACCCGTCTTCCCTCCGCTCTGTTCGTGATCGACGTGCTGAAGGAGAACATCGCCGTACGCGAGGCCAACCGTCTGGGTATTCCCGTATTCGGTGTTGTCGACACCAACTCCAACCCGAATGAGGTGGATTTCGTGATTCCGGCAAACGACGATGCCACGAAGTCCATCGAGGTAATCCTCGATGCCTGCTGCGCTGCAATAGCCGAAGGCCTGGAAGAGCGCAAGGCTGAGAAAGTGGATGCCGAGGCCGCCGGCGAAGCTGCTCCCAAGAAAAAGAGAGTAAGCAAGGCCCGCGTAGAGAAAGAGGCCGAAGAGGGCGAGGCAGAGGCTGTGGCCGGGCAGGCTGCTCCCGAAGCGGAAGAGACTCCCGCCGAGTAAGAACAGAAAATAAGCTATAAACAAGTTAATCACGAAAAAATAGTCGCAAGATATGGCAGTTACAATGGCTGATATCCAGCACCTGCGCAAGATGACCGGTGCTGGCATGATGGATTGCAAGAACGCTTTGACCGAGGCGGGCAACGATTTTGAGAAAGCGATGGAGATCATCCGCAAGAAAGGACAGGCTGTCGCAGCAAAACGTTCCGACCGCGATGCTTCGGAAGGATGCGTTATGGCTAAGAACAAAGACGGTTTTGCCGCAATGATCGCCCTGAAGTGCGAAACGGACTTCGTGGCCAAGAATGCCGACTTTGTGGAGCTGACCAATAATATTATCGATGCCGCTTTGGCCGCAGGCTGCAAGACGCTGGACGAGGTGAAAGCTCTGCCCTTGGGCAAAGGCACTGTCCAGGATGCAGTGGTAGACCGCAGCGGTGTGACGGGTGAGAAGATGGAACTGGACGGCTATTCCGTAGTAGAAGGCCCCACGACCGCAGTTTATATCCACCCGGGAAATCGTCTGGCTACCATCGTAGCTTTCAACAAGGCCGGTGTTCCCGCCGAGGTTACGCATGAGATTGCCATGCAGATTGCTGCCATGGCTCCCGTGGCCGTAGACGAGGCCGGAGTTCCCGCCGAGCTGATAGCCCGCGAGAAAGAGATTGCCGCCGACAAGGCCCGCGAAGAGGGTAAGCCGGAGAATCTGATCGAGCGGATTGCGCAAGGCCGCATCAGCAAGTTCTACAAGGAAGTCTGCCTGCTCAACCAGGAGTATGTGAAAGACCCGAAGAAGACCGTGGCCGATTACCTCAAGAGCGTGGACAAGGAACTGACGGTTCTTTCCTTCGGCCGCTTCACGCTCAATCAGGAGTAAGCCTTTCCGCATAAAATCGGAAGTTCCCAATCATAAAGAGCACCGCAGACGCCTCACGCCCTGCGGTGCTCTTTTCGTTTTCTCCCGGCCGGGAGGCTGGTGGTTCCCGATGCTATTTGCTGTTCGTATAGCCGCTCTCCCGGAGTATTCCCAAGACCTTCTCTTTCAGTTCTCCCTGTATCAGGATTTCCCCGTCCTTCGTGCTGCCGCCCACTCCGCAGCGGTTCTTCAGCAGGCGGGCCAGCGACTTCAGGTCGTCGTCCTTGCCCACGAAGCCCCGCACGATAGTCACCGTCTTGCCTCCCCGGCCCTTTTTCTCGATCTGTACTCGCAGTTTCTGCTGCCCGGGGGCGAGGGTTTCCGCTTCCGGCGTTTCATCGTATTCGTATTGGAAGTCCGGGTTGGTGGAATAGAGCACGTTCAGTCGTCCTTTCCAGTCGTTGCTTTTCATTTTGATGTCCGTATTGAAAAAATGAATATATGTTGATTTACCTTTCAAAGGTAGCAAACTTTTTCCATATTCCTGCCCGTTCTGGAAAAAAGCCGTATATTTGTCGTGCTATGGCGGCTTGCCTACGTCTTGCAATCCCAAAAGAAAAAAGATGGCACTCAAGAATGAAGTTTTTGAAAACAAAATCCCGGAGCCTTCCCTGCGCAGGCTTCCGTGGTATCTCTCTTGCGTGAAACTTTTGGAGCACGAGGGGGAGCGTTTTGTCTCTTCTACCCAAATGTCCAAGGCCACGGGCATCGATGCCTCGCAGATAGCCAAGGATCTGTCGTATGTGCAGATCAGCGGGCGCACTCGTGTGGGCTATGAGATAAAAGTGCTGAAGGAAGCGTTGGAGAGTTGCCTGGGTTTTCGCCGGATCCACAAGGCTTTTCTCTTCGGTGTGGGCAATTTGGGCGGCGCCCTCCTGCGCGACGGCGGTCTGGCCCAGTTCGGCATGGAGATTGTGGCCGCTTTCGACGTCAACCCGGCCCTTGTCGGCTGCGAATTGAGCGGGATTCCCATTTATCACATCGATTCTTTCGAGAAGTACTTCTCCTGCCGGGAAGTGCACATCGGCATTCTGACCGTACCCATCGAGGTTTCGCAGACCATTACGGACCGCATAGCCCGGAGCGGCATCCGGGCCATCTGGAACTTTACGCCGGTCCGCATCCGCGCCCCGCGGAACGTAGTGGTCCAGAACACCTCGCTCTATGCCCATCTGGCCGTCATGTTCAACCGTATGCAATCCATCCAACTTTCGTGCGATGAAGATATTCGTGTGGGGAAGCAATTATCCCTTGGACAATAAACCCGCTTTTAATCCGTTTCCTAATCGGGGAGTTCCTTACCTCTATATGAAGCCGGACTCCGCGCTGCTGAAAGACGGGAAGCCTTTCTTTCTCCCGGATTTCCTTACGGATGTCTGCGCTTCGGCGGCGGTAGTCGTCCGTTTGAATCGCCTGGGAAAGTCCGTTCCCGCCCGTTTTGCTTCCCGTTACTATGCGGAAGCCACCGTTGGGGTCGACCTTTTCGCCCGGGGCGATGCCGGGCAGCTCTCTTCGCAGGGCCTCCCGTGGGATCTGGCCGTCGGCTTCGACGGATCGGCGGTGGTGGGGCGGTTCGTCCCGGTCGCTCCGGTAGGGGAGAAGAACTTGGCGTTCGAACTGCGCATCAACGGGCAGGTTGTCCAGTCCGGCAGCACCGACCGGCTGATCACCGGCGTCGACGAGGGAATCTCCTTCCTCAGCCGTTATTATATCCTCAAGACCGGCGATCTTGTCTATACCGGTTCGCCCGGCGTTCCGGCCCCGTTGCAGATCGGCGACCGTCTGGAAGGATATTTGGACGGCGAGAAACTACTCGACTTCCATATTCGCTAAAAAAGAGTCTATCGAAGGGTTATGAATAAATTGCGCCTCAGTCTTCTCACTCTCTTTCTGCTGGCGATTGTCTGCCTCCGGGCCGGTGATTTCGTCACCCTGCGCTGGCAGGCCGATACCACAGCGCTGGGCATTACTTTCGCAGGCGCTGTCCGACAAGGGGAGAGTCCTTTTCCGCAATACTGCACCGATTTCAACCTTGGCCGCAGCTACGATGGGAAACAGTACACCGTCTCGGTCGACTATCCTGAATACCAAGTCGTCAAGCTCCCCGCCTCGCTGAAGCAGTGGGCTGCGGCGCTTCCTTCCGAGCCGGTGGCCCGTACCGCCTTGTCCCGCTCCCGCCACGAGGGGGGCTTGCAGGTCAGCCTCGTTCCCTTTGTCTATCGGGAGGGAAAGCTCATGCGCCTCAACTCTTTCCGCCTGGCTCTCTGCGAGGGGACAGTTGCCGCCAAGCGGAGTGCGCGCAGCACCTCGTTGCGTGCCGCGGCTCCCAAGGTGCAGGCCTATGCGGCCCACTCCCTCCTTGCCGAAGGGCGGTGGGTGAAAATCAGCGTTCCCTCTACTGGAATCTATAAACTTTCCGACAGCCGCCTGCGTGAATTGGGCTTTTCCGACCCCTCCCGCGTCCGTCTCTATGGCTACGGGGGCTATCTCCTGCCCGAGGGATTGAATCAACTGCCGCCCGATGACCTTTGCGAAGTGCCCCTTTGGCGGGTTTCCGACGGCATTCTTTTCTATGGCCAGGGCACAGTCAAGTGGATTCTCTCCGCCCGGCGCGAATACTTCAGCCGCCAACAGAATTTTTATGCCCGCGCCGGCTATTATTTCCTGACCGAAGCAGCCGAATCAGCCTCCTTTCCCCAGTCCGGCGAGCCGTCCGGGCTACCGACGGATACGGCAGATGTATTCAACGACTATGCGCTTTACGAAGTCGACGGCTACAATTGGGCCTCTTCCGGCCGCGAAATGTATGACAGCTACGACTTTGCCCAGGGCAATACCCGCACTTATTCCTTTTCCTGCCCCGGATTGCGTGCCGACCTGCCGGCCTATTGTACGGTCGACTTCGCCGCACACCATACGGCGGCCACTTATCTCCAAGTCGAGGCCAACGGCAGCCAGATCGGCCGCCTCACTGTGCCACGGCTCAACCCGGGCGATTCCTATTATTCATATTATAAGGCCTCTACCGCTTCCGCTACCTACGATTGCCCCGGCCTTGCCGAGCAAAACACCTTGACGTTGACCCACGAGCGCCCCACTTCCGTCAGCGGGCGGCTCAACTATCTGGCGCTCAACTATAGCCGCGACCTCCGTCTCTACGGGTCTTATACCGCTTTCCGCAGCCTCCCCACTGTCGGGCGGGCTTCCGTCCTGTATCGTGTGGCGGGGGCGTCTTCTTCTTCCGTTGTGTGGGATGTTACGACACCGGGCGAGTATGCCCAGGTGCCGGCCACTCTGGAGGGCGATGTGCTCACGTTCAAGGGAGACAATACGACTTTGCGCGAATACGTGGTGGTGAATCCTGCCGGAAGTTTCGACAGTCCTGCGGTTGTCGGCACCGTCGACAACCAGGACCTCCACGGCCTCGAACAGCCCGACCTCGTCATTATCACGCCCGCCTCCGGGCTTTTCCGGGAAAGCGCCGGGCAACTGGCCGAGGCCCACAGGGCGCACGACGGGATGGTGGTGCATGTGGTGCGGGCCGACCAGGTCTACAATGAGTTTTCCTCCGGCACTCCCGATGCCACGGCCTACCGCCGCTTCATGAAGATGTTCTACGACCGCGCAGAGAGCGGCGGCAAATCGCCGTCCTACCTGCTGCTCATGGGCGATTGTGCCTACGACAACCGGATGCTCTCCCAGGCCTGGTCCTCTTCCGACCCCGATGATTTCCTGCTCTGCTACCAGTCGAAGAACAGTGTCTCCGAGATCAATTCCTATGTGACCGACGATTATCTCGGAATGATGGACGAAGGCGAGGGAGTCAACCTGCGCGCCGACAAAATGGACCTCGGCGTGGGCCGATTCCCCGTGCGCACGGAGCAGGAAGCGGCCGACATGGTGGCCAAGACGGTGGCCTATATTGAAAATCAGGAGGGCGGAGTCTGGAAAAACCGCATCTGTTACGCTGCCGACGACGAGGAAAACCGCCTTTCCAACCTCTTTATGGAAGCCGCCGAAGAGCTGTCTGCGACGGTGGAAGAGGAGAGCCCCGCTTTCTCCGTAGTCCGGCTTTACCAGGACGCCTATCCGCGCGTTTCCACTGCCGCGGGCCACACTTACCCGCAGGCCACGGCCCGGTTGCTGGAGCTCGTGGACGACGGACTCATGATGCTCAACTATACCGGCCATGGCGGCACGAACGGATGGAGCGCCGAGTTTCTCCTGACCGGAGCCCAGATCCGCGCAATGCGCAACGACCGCCAGGGACTCTGGGTCACGGCCACGTGCGACTTCTGCCGCTACGACGACGTGGCCACCACCGCCGGCGAAGACGCCTTTCTCAATCCGCAGGGTGGGGCAGTGGCCCTGTTCACCACCTCCCGCACCGTATTCTCTTCCAACAACGATATGCTCAACACGGCCTTCAACGGCCATATCTTCGACCGCGACTCCGAGGGCCGGAGCCCCCGTCTGGGCGACATCATGCGCCTGGCCAAGAACGAGGTCTACTTGAGCAACGACTCCAACAAGCTCAACTTTTCCCTCATCGGCGACCCCGCCCTGCGCCTTTCCTTCCCGCAATACCGCGTCGTGCTCGACTCCATCGACGGGCGGAGCGCCGCTTCGGCCGATTTGCTGATGCAGGCCGGCGGGTTGGTCACGCTCAAAGGCCATATCGAGACGTGGCAGGGCGATCCCGTGCCCGACTTTTCCGGACTGGTCTACCCCACGGTCTACGATGCCAAGGAGCACGTCGTCTGCTACAACAACGCCCATAAGGACACCGACCTGGAAGCTTTCGAATTCGACCAGTACAACAACCGCCTCTTCGTAGGTTCCGACTCCGTGCGGGGCGGCGCTTTCTCCATCAGCTTCCCCGTTCCGCTCGACATCAGCTACTCCGACGAGCAGGGGATGATCAACTTCTACGCCCGTGCTCTCGACGGTCGGGAAGGGCAGGGCGCCTTTTCCAACTTCCGCGTGGGCGGCACGGCCGAAGGCGGCCTGCAGACCGACTCCCTCGGCCCCGAAATAGACCTCTTCCTCAACGCTTTCGACCGCGACCCCTGGCGTCCCGTAGGGCCGAACCCCGTGCTTTTCGCCACGCTCTTCGACGAGGAGGGAATCAATGTGGCCGGAAACGGCATAGGCCATGACCTCACGGTCAGCATCGACCGCGATCCCGACTATACCTACGTGCTCAACGACTACTTCCAGCTCCTCTCCGGCGACTACCGCCAGGGCACGCTGCAATACCAGTTCTCCTCCCTGCCCGACGGCGAGCATACCCTCTACCTCACCGCCTGGGACACGAAGAACAACTCCACCACCGTTTCCTACCCCTTCAGCGTCTCCTCGTCCGAAGCCCCGGCCCTCGGGCAACTGACGTGCTACCCCGTGCCCGCCACGGACCACGTCACCTTCAGTTTCGTCCACGACCGTCCCGGCTCGGCCCTCACCCTGCGCTTCGAAGTCTTCGACCTCTCCGGCCGTCCCCTCTGGGAAACGACCGTCGCGGACCGCACTTCCTCCACCGTCTATACCTATACCTGGGACCTCACGGCCTCCAACGGCGCCCGCCTGCCGCAGGGAGTCTACCTCTACCGCGTGCACGTCTCCGAAAACGGCAGCAGCGAGACCTCCGAGGTGCTAAAATTTGTGGTCCTCGCACAATAAACGCCCCTTTTTTCCGCTTATAGAAAAGACAGAAACAACCGCACCGAAGATGAAATATCCCTTCCCCTCCTGCCGCACCGTCCTGCTTGGCATCGTTCTCCTCACCTTCACTTTCATCCCCCTGCGCGGCCAGGACAAGGCCAGCGACTTCAATCCCGTGCAATACGGCGTAAGCTCCCTCAACATTGCCCCCGACGCCCGTGCCGGATCGATGGGCGACGTGGGTGCGGCCACCGAGCCCGACGTCAACTCGCAGTACTGGAACCCGGCCAAATACCCCTTCACCATAAGCCGTGCCGGCTTCGCCTTTTCCTATACCCCCTGGCTCCGCAAGCTGGTCAACGACATCGCCCTCATGAATGCCGCAGGCTACTACCGCATCGGCGACTACCAGGCCCTCAGCGCCTCCATCTATTATTTCTCCCTCGGCGACGTGGCCGTCTCCCGCCAGGGCGAAGCCAGCTACAACGTGCGCCCCTACGAGATGAGCATCGACCTGGCCTACTCCCGCATGCTGTCGGAAAACTTCTCCGCCGCCGTAGCCCTGCGCTTCATCCACTCCGACATGGGCAACCTCGGCGATGAGTCGGACGTGCATCCCGGCTCCGCCTTTGCCGCCGACTTGGCCATGTATTGGAACAAGTACATCATGATCGGCCAGCGCGAGTGCAACCTGGCATTCGGAATGAACATATCCAACATCGGAAGCAAGATATCCTATTCCGGCGACCGCAGCGTCTTCATCCCCACCAACCTGCGTCTCGGCGGATCGCTCCTCTACCCGATCAACGAATACAACGTCTTCGGCATCAGCGCCGACATCAACAAACTCCTCGTCCCCACCATGCCGCGCAAGGAAGACGGCGAGTCCGACGAAGACTACCAGCGCCGCCTCGACGAGGACTACTACAACATCTCCTCCATCTCCGGCATCTTCAAGTCCTTCGGCGATGCCCCCGGCGGATTCAAGGAAGAACTCGAAGAGATACAGTGGTCCGTCGGCGCCGAATACATCTACCACAACCAGTTCTCCCTGCGTGCGGGCTACCACCACGAGAGCGAGAGCAAGGGCAACCGCAAGTACTACACTTTCGGCGCGGGCTTCCGCATGAGCGTCTTCTCGCTCGATGCCGGCTACCTGCTCTCCGCCTCGCAGAGCAATCCGCTCGACCAGACGCTGCGTTTCACCCTCTCCTTCGACATGGACGGCATACGCGACCTCTTCGGCCGCCGCTGACCCGCCGCCCTGAATCCCTAACCCTCAAAATCCCGTTTCCCTCATGAAGATCCGTACCGGACTGGGCTACGATGTCCATGCCCTCGCCTCCGGCCGCCAGCTCTGGATAGGCGGCGTGCTGATTCCCCACACGCTCGGCCTGCAGGGCCACAGCGATGCCGACGTGCTCATCCATGCCCTCTGCGACGCCCTGCTCGGGGCGGCCAACCTGCGCGACATCGGTTTCCACTTCCCCGACACGGCCTCCGAGTTCGAAGGCATAGACAGCAAGCTCCTCCTGGCCCGCACCATGGAGCTCGTGCGCAGCCGCGGCTGGGAGCTGGGCAATGCCGACATCACCGTCTGCGCCGAGCGGCCCAAGCTCAATCCCCACATCCCCGCCATGAAAGCCGCCCTCGCCCGCGCCATGGGGGCCGACGAGGAGGACATCTCCATCAAGGCCACCACCACGGAGCACCTCGGCTTCACGGGCCGCGAGGAGGGCATCTCGGCCTATGCCGTAGTGCTAATCACAAAAGAGTAGGGGGCATCCTTGCCCCCTTGCAGCCCTGCGGCCTGCGGGGCTTGTTCCGTTCATTTTTCTTCGCTGCCCCGAAGAAAAACGAACCAAAAAGAAGGGGGCTGCACCGGCGGCGGACGAAACTCGCCCCTGCGGGGCTCAGACAGCATCCGCCGAATGAAAGAATACAGTTTTGTAGAGACGCAAAAATGTTGCGTCTCTATTTTTTTGTTTTTATACATCCGGAGACGTAGCATTTTGTTATGCTTTGCGGGCTTTGCCGCAGAGGGAAATGTTCGGTGGTTTGTGCCGCGGATGGAAAAGTCCTTGCGCCGTCTGCAGACGGCACTGGGGCTTTTCGGAAAAAGTGGCTGGGCTTTTCGGAAAAACATGCAGCACTTTTTGGAAAAGGATGCAGCACTTTCCGGAAAAAGATATGGCGCTTTTGGGAAAAAGCGGTAAGGTTTTTCTTTTGTTTGCCTGCTTCTTTCTCCGGGGCGGGCGGGGACTTCTTTTCCCGGCCCGGCGGCCGGGGGAAGCGGGTGGTGCGGAGGAATGGAAAATCCGCCCCTCCCGGCGGGGAGAGGCGGATGGGGGCGCGGCGGGGGCGGCGGTTGCCGCGGGGACAAGTGCCTGCGCCGGACGGGGCGGGGGAGGCTCACGACTCGGGCCGGAGCACTTCGACGGGTTTCTCGTTCATGGCCTTCCGTACTTGCAGGTAGACGATTGCCCAGACGAGGGCGAGCATCCCCGCGAAAATGGCGAGCATCAGCCCGATGCCGGGCACGGATCCGTAGTGGAAATATTCCATCCATTTGCGCATCAGCAGGTAGCCCGGCAGGAAGGCGGCGGCGCACCCGGCTGCCGTGAGCCACAGGTAAGTGCGCGCCTCGCGGCGGAAGACGGTGCGGAAGTCGGCACCCATGATGCGGTGGATGGCCAGGCTGCGGCGGCGCAGGCGCAGGGAGTAGAGCATCATGGAGGCCACGCCGGAGAGCGTGATGAGCAGGCTGAATACGGTCAGGGCATTGAGCAGGCGGGCGTAGTAGGCTTCCTCCTTGTAGCTCCCGGCAATGTACTCATCGAGCGGTTCGATGATGATTTCGTCTTCCGGCACGTCGAACTTCCGGAGCACACGGCGCATGGCCTCTTCGGCCTCCTCGCGGCGGCCGGGTTCGTGGCGCACGTAGATGGCGTCGTACTCCACGAAGTTGCACTTGTGCTTCCCCTCGGGTATGCCTGCCAGCATGAGCGCGTCGTCCCCCTCGTGGAAGTCCGTCAGGCGCAGCGGCGCCACGCCGCGTATATCAAGCGCCCGCTCGCTGATGTGGTCACTGCCGGTGAAAATGACGGCGTTGTTTGCCCCGTACAGGGTGGAGTAATAGGTCGGGGCCTGCGCCCGGCGTTCGCCCTTCTCGCCTATGCCTAATAGCCGGGCGGCGGCGGGGTTGACGATGACCTGTACCCGGCCCTCGCGTTCCCCCTCTTCGGACCATACGGGCGAGGCGGCGCCCCCGACGCGGATGTGGAAGAAGTCGATGGCGCGGTAGGGCACTTCGATGAGCGACAGGACGCGCAGGCCGTCTTTCTCGAATTCGTCTTTCATCCGGTCTACTAACGTTCCGGAAGTGTTGTACCGCCCTACGCTCGTATCGTTCCCCTCTTCTTCGGTGTAGACGCGCATGCGCCGGCGGGTGAAGCTGTTGAATATGTCGGCGGGCATGGCCAGCACGTCCGTGATGCCCGCGCTTCGCTCCTTGCGCAGTTCGTCGGGCAAGGTGTAGAACAGCCCCATGTAGCTGAAGGGTTCGGCTTTTCCCGTGCGGTTCTCCCGTCCCGTGTGGAGGCGCAGGAGGTTTTCGCGGTCGTAGCCGAGGTCTTGGCCGATCATGCCCGAGAGTTGCCGCTGCATACCGAGGGATACGAAGAGCAGCAGCGCGCAGGCAAAGCACTGCACGGCCAGCAGCCAGGCGTGGGAGCTGCCGCCCCGTCCGCCGCCCTGCCCGAAGGAGGCGCGGTAGAGGCGCTGCATCTTATGGACGGGGTAGGCCATTCCGGCGAGGTAGAGCGCGGCGGCCAGGGCATAGACCCAGGCGAGCGCCGTGTAGGAGTGGTTCCGTATGCCGGGCACGCTGTCCAACCGGTCGCACCACTCCGTCCCGAGCGCGGCGAGGAAGAGGCCGGCGAGCAGGACGGGAGCGGTCTCCGTCAGCATCCATGCCGCGTTTTGCCAGCGCGTAGCCCCGAGGCAGTGGCGGAGGGCATATTCGCGCGAGCGGCTCAGGAAGATGGAGGTGTAAGTGGCCGTCAGGTTGACCAGCGCGCTGAGCAACAGGATGAGCGATATGCAGCAAAAGGCGATCGGGTAGAAGCATACCGAGAGGAGCGGCTTGCCGCGGCCCAGGTTGTGCAGCGTGCGCAGGGGCGTGAGGTCGCAGTAGGTGGCGGCGTCCTGCTCGTGCATTTGCATGCGGCGCAGCGTTTCCGTCACTTCTTCCGGCCGGTCGGTATGGATGAGCACGCGGAAATTGCTGTTGTTGGGCAGCCGGTCGTCATCCGATACGGTGAGGGGGAAGATTGCCTCGAAGCCGAGGTTGGTGGCCTCCGGGTCTTTGCAGTCTTCCACTACGGCTCCCACCGTGTGGCCGTACTCCGTGAAGTAGATCGAGGGGTAGATTCTCTGGCTTACGAAGCTCCGCCCGATGGCTTCCGCCGGGCTGCAGCCGAAGAGCTTCTGCGCCACGGAGGCGGTGATGACGGCCTTGTCGGGCTGGAGGAGGGCTTGTCGGGCGTCGCCGGCCAGGGTTTTCAGGCCCGCCATGCGCAGGAAGGCGGTGTCCGCATCCGTGCTGGAGATGTAGACCTTGGCTTCCGGCCTGTCGGCGCAGGTGAGTTTCTGAGTCACCCAGGAGGGCCGATAGAGGGCGTAGGGCACTCGCGCCCCGCGCAGCAGGCTGTCGAGCTGCGGCTGGTAGTAGTAGCTGATGTGTGGGTCGTAGTTTTTCCATTGCGCGGTAGAATCCGTGGTGCGGAAGCGCAGGTGGTGGATGTTTTCGTAGTCCGGGCGGAAGTAGTCGCGGTGGGTCTCGCTCCAGAGCCAGTTGAGGGAGAAGGCGAGGCACACGGAGGAGATGGCTATCCCGAGGGCGGAGACGGAGGCTTGTGCGGCGTGTTTCTTCAGGTCGCGCAGGGCCTGCAGGAGGTTTTGTGCGAAGAGTCTCATGGTTTTTTCCTCCGTGTTTTCAGGATTCCCGGTAGGGTTTCTGTGTCTCGTCGGTCAGGACTTTCCCGTCGAAGAGGTGGATGATGCGCCCGGCGTAGTCGGCATCGCGGCGTGAGTGCGTGACCATGACGATGGTGGTGCCCTCCTCGTGGAGCTGGCTGAGGAGGTTCATCACCTCGGTGCCGTTCTTTGAGTCGAGGTTGCCCGTGGGTTCGTCGGCCAGTATGAGCTTGGGCCGTGTGACCACGGCGCGCGCGATGGCCGTGCGCTGCTGCTGTCCGCCGGAGAGCTGCTGGGGGAAGTGGCCCGCGCGGTGGAGTATGTTCATGCGGCGCATGGCTTTTTCCACGCGCTCTTGGCGTTCTTCGCGGGGGATGCCCATGTAGAGCAGGGGGAGGCCGATGTTTTCCCTGACGGTGAGCTCGTCTATGAGATTGAAGCTCTGGAATACGAATCCGAGCAGGCCTTTGCGGAGTTTGTTGCGCTCGGCTTCGCCCAGGGCGGAGACGTCGCGCCCGTCGAGGAGGAGCTTTCCGGAAGAGGGGCTGTCGAGCAGCCCGAGTATGTGGAGCAGGGTGGACTTTCCGCAGCCCGAGGGCCCCATGACGGCTACGAACTCTCCGCTCTCGATCTCGATGTTCACGCGGTTGAGCGCCCAGGTTTCGATTTCTTCGGTACGGAAGATTTTGGTAAGGTCGGTGGTTTTGATCATGATGCTTATGTGTTTTAGGATTATACTGCTTGGGGAATTCATTTGCTCCAGGTCAGGGCTTCCGCATTTTCAAAACGCGCGTAGCCCGAAGTTATTACGCGGTCGCCCTTTTTCAGTCCTTCGACCACTTCGTAGCGCTTGGGGTTTTGCCGTCCGAGGCGTATGTAGGTGCGGACGGCGCGGTGTCCGCTCTCGTCCACCTTGAAGATCCACCGTCCTCCCGTGGCGTTGTAGAAATCGCCGCGCGGCAGGGAGAGCGTCTCCTCCGGGCTGCCTATCTCGATCTGCACGCGGATCCGCTGCCCGATGCGCAACGCCTCGGGCGGCGCGCCCGTGAAGCCGAGTTCGGCCACGAAACTCCGCTCCACGACCTCGGGCACTACGCGGCGGACGGCCATGGGATACTCCTTGCCGCGCACCACGGCCCGCGCCGGGAGGCCCGCGGCGATGCGGTCGATGTAGTACTCGCTGGGATTGATGCGCACCTTGAAGCGGTCGAGCACCTTGATTTCGCCGATTTCCCCGCCGGCCTGCAGCTGTTGCCCCGGCACTATCTGCAGGCTGCTCAGCTGTCCTGAGGCGGGAGCCCGCACGACGAGCTCTTCCAGCCGCCCGCGGGCGCGGCGGAACTTCTCGATTTCCTGGCGGCGGGCGGCGGCGATGAGCGAGCGGCGCAAGACGGTGGCCGCCGAGTCGTGGCGCAGGCTTTCCTGTTCGAGGGCGGCGGCGCGCGTCTTGTAGTCGTATTCCTGGCGGTCCAGCTCGAGTTGGGCTTTGCTCTTGATGCCCATGCGGAATTCCTCCTGGCTGACGCGGAAATTGTCGGCCAGGCGGCGGAGTTCATACTGGTTTTCGAGCACCTGCTTGCGCAGGGTGATGGATTTCTGCTCCATCTCCAGTTCTTCGCGGCGGTAGGTGATGAGCTGTTTCTGCAGCTCGGCTTCCTGCTGCTCTATGTCGTCGAGGAGGTCGGGGTTGGAGAGGACGAGCAGAGTGTCGCCCTGCTCGACCTGCATCCCCTCGTCGGCCACGATGCGCGCCACGTATCCGCTGACTCGGCTGTTGACCTTCAGCGAAATCATGGGCTCCACGAGCCCCTCGGTCTCGATGTATTCCAGGAAGTCCTGCTCCTCCACGGTGGCTATGCCGAGGCTTTCGGCCGGGACGTGCATGGCCTGCGCGCCGAACTGCAGGCTGACGGTGTAGGCGGCCAGGCCCAGGAAGAACGCCCCGCCTATGAGGTAGCCCTTGTGGCGCAGGAGCCACGGCCGTTTCTTTAGCTTTATGTCCATGTGTGTCTATAGGTTTTTCGGTGAGAGTTGCGTGGTTTTTTGGAAAAAGTGCCGCACCTTTTCGGGAAAAGCGCTGCATCTTTTTTGGAGAAGTGCCGCATCTTTCCGCCCGCCGCCTCAGGGGGCGGGGGCTGGGGGTGCGGGCCGGTCGGCGAGGAGCGCTTCGTAGTCGGCGCGCAGGGGGCGGTCGGCGAGGAAGTCGTAGAGCGTCAGGCTGCGCAGGGTGTAGTAGAGGCTCCAGTAGGTATGGAGCGCGCTGAGGTAGCCGCGGCGGGCGTCGTCTTTTTCGGTGATGGAGGCGTTGAGGTCGAGCACGCTGGAACGGCCCAGGAGGTAGAGCCTGCGGGCCACTTCGCCGCGCCGCCGGGCGGTGCTGTCGGTGCGGCCCGCCACGCGCACGCGCAGGTTCTGCAGGTTGAACTGGCCCACGATCTTGCGGACGTTCTGGTCGAAATCCGTGCGGCTCTGCTCCACTTGTGTATTCACCAGGTCGCGCTGCGACTGGGCCACGCGCACGCGGCCGCGCCCCCTGCCCCAGTCGAGCAGGGGGAGGGTGAATCCTACGCTGACCACCTGCTGGTCGAGCAGTCGGCGGTAGGCTTCGCCCAGATTGTCGGCCGTCTGCGTCAGTCCGAAGCGCAGGTAGAGGTCGGCCTTGAAGCCCGCGTTGGCTTTGGCCTGCGCCACGGCGCTCTCGGCCTCGATGGCCTGCCGTTTCAGCGAGGCCATGTCGGGATTTTGTGCCCGTGCCCAGAGGAGGGCGCGGGCGGCGTCGACGCTTACCTCCGGCAGTTCCGTGCGGATGCGCACGGCTTTCGGCCCTTCGCCTTCCTGGAATCCCAGGTAGGAGCAGAGTTCCTGCGTGGCCTCTTCCACTTCTATGCGGGCGTCCAGGCGGTTTGTCTCTTCGCTCAGGCGGTTTATCTCCAACTGGAGCATCTCGCTCTCGGTGATGGTGCCGATTTCGTAGCGGCCGCGGGCGAATTGGTAGAGTGTGTCGGCGTAGGCGTAGTTTTGGCAGGCCGTTTCGTAATTGCTCTGCGCCGAGGCTAGGGCGAAGAAGAGGTCTACGGCGCGGGCGGCCACGAGCTCCATCGTTTCGAGGTAGCTCTTTTGCGCCTCTTCGTAGCGGAGGGGTTCGATGCGGCGCTCCCATTTCTGCGAGTTGTAGCCGAAGAGCGACTGGCTGTAGCTGATGTTGGCGGGAATGCTCTTCCACGAGGCGCTGCCTTCGCTGAAGAGGTCGACGCGCTGCAGGGAGGTTTCGAGCGAAACGCTGCCGCCCGTCCAGGGTATCTGCTGGGTGAGCTGTAGGGAGAGGTCGCTCGTCAGCAGATTCTGCTCCACGAAGCGCACACTGCCGTCGCTCATCGTGACGGAGTTGATGGCCCGGTTGAGGTTTGGGTTGGAGGTAAGCGTCAGGGCCGGCAGGTAGTTGGCCTTGTAGGCGCGCCAGTCCCAGTAGGCGGCGCGGAAGGAGTGGCGTGCGGCCTGCGCGTCGGGCGAGGCGGTGCAGGCGCGCTCTATGGTCTCCTCCAGCGTCCACTCCCGCGTGGCGCAGCTGTCGGCCGGAGGGGCGGCTGGGAGGCCTGCGGTGGGGAGCAGGAGGGAGAGCAGCAGGTAGAGGTGTTTTCGGCAGGTCATACGGGTGACTTTTTGGGAAAACAAGGTTCAAAATCCGTGCCAATCCTGCATTTGTTTGTAAACCAGCTTATTGGGTCGTTCTGAATGCTGCGGCTTTTGTGCGGAATTGCACGTTTTTCGTGCGAAAACGCACGCGCGGGCATCGCTTTTCTTCGTATCTTTGCCGACGTATGACTGCACGACCCATGGACAAGTTAGGGAAGATTCTGATAATCGACGACAACCGCGACGTGCTCTTTGCGCTCCGCCTGCTGCTCGAGCCGCATGCCGAGAAGATAAAGGTAATGCTTTCGCCCGAGCGCATCGAGCATTTTATCAAGGACTTTAGGCCGGACGTCGTCTTGCTGGACATGAATTTCACGCTCGACACGGTGAATGGCCGCGAGGGGCTGGACTGCCTGCAGAAAATCCTGCGCCTCGACGCGCGGGCGGCGGTGGTCATGATGACGGCCTATGCCGATACGGACAAGGCGGTGCAGGCCATCAAGGCGGGCGCCGTGGACTTCGTGTCCAAACCGTGGGAGAAAGAGAAACTCCTGGCCACGCTCTTTTCCGCCATGCGCTTGCGCGCCTCGCAAGACGCGGTGGACCGGCTGGAAGAACGCGTGGAGGCCTTGAGCGCCGATGCGGGCGAAGCGCTGCCGCCCCTCATCGGGGAGTCGGCGGCCATGAAGCAGATTGGCGAAACCATCGGCAAGTTGCGCGACACGGACGCCCCCATTCTCCTCTTGGGGGAGAACGGGACGGGAAAAGACGTCCTCGCCCGGCGATTGTGGAAGGCCTCGCGGCGCAGCGCGGCGCCCTTTGTGGAAATAGACCTGGGGAGCGTGCCCGAAAGTCTCTTCGAAAGCGAACTCTTCGGCTACGAAAAAGGCGCTTTCACCGACGCGCGCCGCTCGGGCAAGCCGGGGCGTATGGAACTGGCGCAGGGCGGCACGCTCTTTCTGGACGAGATAGGCAACCTTTCCCTCCCCGCGCAGGTCAAACTGCTGACCGCGCTGGAGAAAAAGCGCATAGTCCGTCTCGGCGGGACGCAGGAGAAGCCCATCGATGTGCGCCTGATTTGCGCCACGAATGCCGACTTGCGCCGCCGCGTACAGGAGGAAACCTTCAGGCAAGACCTCTTTTACCGCATCAATACGGTGGAAATCCGCATTCCCCCGCTCCGGGAGCGGGAGGGCGACGTGCGTTTGCTGGCCGACTACTTCCTCGGGCGCTACGTGCGCAAGTATAATAAGGAAGAGATACGGGGCATCAGCCGCGAAGCCTATGCTAAACTGGAGCGATACCCCTGGCCGGGCAACGTGAGGGAGCTGCAGCATGCCGTGGAGCGGGCAGTGATTCTCTGCGGAAGCTACGTGCTCCATGCCTCCGACTTCCTGCTCGATGCGCCCGCGCCGCCCCGCAAGTCGGCCTCGGAGGTGCTCAATCTGGAAGAACTGGAGCGGAACGCGGTGAAGAGGGCTTTGGAATTGTGCGGAATGAACGTGACCCGCGCGGCGGAGATGCTGGGCATCACGCGCTATGCGCTGTACCGGAAGATGGAGAAATGGGGCTTATGAAGAGAATGTGGCCGATGGGATTGCGTTTTGCGGCTGCCTGCCTGCTGATGCTGGCGGCCTTTGCCGGGATATATGCCTTCGCGCTGCGGCAGATGTGGTGCAGCGCGGGGCTGTGCGCGCTGGCCGTCGGGGGGTGCGCGCTGGCGCTTTATAGGATGCAGGTGGGCAGTCTGCGCGCCTTGCAGCAGATGGTCTGCCGGATTTGCGAGGCCGGCGGCGGGGGAGGCGATGCGCTTTCGTCCGTGCGTGGCGGCGGAGTGATGCGGGAGATAGGCCGCGAATTGGAATACTTCTTCGCTCTGGAGCGGAAGCGGCAGTGGGAGGAGGCCGAGCGCCTGCGCTACTACGAGATGCTGCTGGACCGCGTGGACACGGGGCTGCTGGTGGCCACGGAAGAGGGCACGGTGGAGTGGTGCAACCGGGCTGCTTTGCGGCAGATGGGGCATGACTTCCGCCGTGTGCCCGAGGCGTGGCTGGCGCAAAGGCGCGGGGGCGAGGCCTGTGTGGTGCCTGCCGCCGGGGGCGGGGCGGAGGGGGAACTGCTCCTTTCGGCCACGGAACTGGCGGGCGAGGGGCGCGTGCGCATCGCCTTTGCGCTGAAGAACATACGCAACCTGCTGGAGGAACGGCAAAATGCCTCGTGGCGGAAGCTCATCACCGTCTTGACCCACGAGATAATGAACAGCCTCACCCCGATACTCTCCCTGAGCGAGACGCTGGGCGCGCAGCCGCTTCCGTCCCAACCCGACGAGCGGATGCAGAAGCGCCTGCACCGCGCCATGCAGACCATCTACCGCCGCAGCCGCGGGCTGCTGGACTTCACGCAAAACTACCGGAAGCTGACGCGCATTCCTCCTCCGCAACCGGAGGAAATAGACGCCGCAGAGTTTTTCGCGGACCTGGCCGGACTGTTCCGCGACGGGCGGCTTTCGTTCGACCTGCCCTACGCCGGCTTCACCTTCCGTGCCGACCGCGGCCAGATGGAGCAGGTGCTCATCAATCTCATCAAGAACGCCCGCGAGGCCGCCGCGCCGGAGGGCACGGACATCCGCGTCGCCCTGCGCCGCAAGGCGGGCGGGGAGGTGGAGATCAGCGTGGCCGACCGCGGGCCGGGCATGGCGCCCGAGGTGCAAGAGCAGGCGTTTGTCCCGTTTTTCACCACGAAACCCGGTGGTTCGGGCATCGGCCTGACGCTCTGCATGCAGATCATGCTGCAACACGGGGGCTACATCTACCTGCATTCGGCGCCGGGGCGCGGCAGTTGCTTCACGCTTACCCTGCCCGGCGGCGGGGAATAAAGAACAAGGGGCTTCACCGGCGATGGCGAAGCCCCTTGTCATTTAGTTTCTTATTGAGGCTCTTCTGTTTTCATGCCCTCGGGCTTGTCGGCAGAAAGGAAGACGCACCAGACCAGTTGCGCCTCGGGTCCGTCCTGGTTGTAGACGATGTAGTGGTTGCGGTAGCGGTAGTCCGACGCGTTCTTCAGCGGTTCGCTCTTGCTGAGGATGAAGATGACTTCTCCTTTCATTTGTACCGCCATGTTCACTTCGTAGCCTTCTTTTTCTGTAAGCGAAGGCAGTTGGTTGGCAAGATACTCGGCGCCTCCTTTGTCGTTGAGCAAGAGGGTGCTGATTTCCTCCAGCTTTGCGCCTTGGGGTATCAGGTCTTCGTCGAGACTCTTGAGGTAGTCTTTTCCTTTCTCCAGCATCGCGCCTTTGAGATGCACGTATTCGCTCTCGTTGGGGCATGCGCGGCGCACGTCGTCGATCAGCTTCTTTTGGGCGAATCCGGGGGAGGAGAGTGCTGCCAGAAGCAGCAGGGCGAGGAAAAACGGGGTGTGTTTCATAGGATTTAGGGATTAAGTTGTTGGATGATTTCTTGCAGTTTCCGGTGGGTCTCCTGCCCGCTTTCCATACTGCGGCCGAGGAGTCCGCGGTGTCCCTCTCTGGCCGTGGCGCAAAGGGCCCGGGCTTGGCGGACGGAGGCTTGCAGCTCGGCCTCGGTGTGGCGGACCTGGCGGTCGATGGCGGCAAGCGATTCCCGGTATGTCCGCAGGGCTTCGGCATAGAGCTGCAGCCCTCTGCGCACTTGGGCCAGCTCCTCGGGCGTAGGCCGGGAGGCAGGCTCTGCCGCGGGGCGGGGCTCGCAGGCCGGGGCGGCAGGGGAGGAGGGAGAGGCGGGCTGTGCCTTCGGGGTGGGGGGCTGGATTCCGGCGGTTGCGGACGAAGGGCTTTCAGCCGCGGGCAAAGGACTACGGGAGGGAAGCACGGCGCGGGCCACGGGCGGTTCTGCCGGTTGCGTGCGCTGGCCGAAGCGTTGCCAGCCGAAAGCGAGGGCCAGCACGAGGCAGGCTGCCGCGCCTCCCGCCCAGAGCGCACGGCGCAGGCGGATGCGGCGCAGCATGTTTTGCGATGCCCGGGGCGCGTCCGGCTCTTCTCCGGCGGGGGAAGGGGCTGCGGGGGCTTCGCTTTCGGCCAGCCAGTCCAGCAGCTCGCCGATGCGGCGGCCCAGCTCGGGCGGCACGGCGGCAGGGCGGGCCGCGTCGAGGGCGCGGAAGTAGGCCTGCTCCCCGCGCCATCGGGGCGCGACGTCGGCCTCCGGGCGGCGGAAGTAGCGGCGCAGGGCAGCTTCCTCGGCAGGAGAAGTGGCACCCTCGTAGTAGCGCCGGAGGAGTCGGTCAAGTTCTTTTTCGGTCATAGGTCTCGGCTTTTCAGGAACAGTTCTCTCAGTTTTCTCCTTCCCCGCGAGAGCGTCATGCGCAGGCGGGCGCCTTTCAGCCCCGTGGCCTGCTCGATTTCGGCCATCTCGCAGCCCTCCGCGTCGCGCATGCGGACGACCGTCTGCTGCGGCTCGCCCAACAGGGCCATCAGCTGCCGCATCCTTTCGCCTTCCTCCGTCCGCTCCAGGATCAGGGCGGGCGTGGAGGGGTCGGCCAGGGGCAGGTCTTCGGCCGCCAGGGTGCCGGCCTCGGGGGCGGCGCTGCGGCGCAGGGAGAGGTGGAGGTTGCAGAGCGTGCGCACGGCATAGGCCTCCGCGTTTTCCGCAGGGGGCAGCTTGTGGCGGCATTCCCAGAGCCTCAGGTAGGTTTCCTGCACGAGGTCGGCGGCTTCCTCCCCGTCTTCCGTCATCCGGAGCGCCGCTCGGTAGAGGCGGCCCTGGCAGGGGAGGAATGTTTCCTTGAAGCTCTGTGCGTCCATGGGCGTGGGTCTTGGGAAGTGTCTCTATAGGGTAAGACGCAAAACGGGGGCGTTTTGTAACACCTGTGGGGGCACTTTTTTTCCGCCGCCCGGCATTTCCCGGGAAAAAGACTTGCCTGACGCCGGGATTGGACTTGCGTGTAATAGGGAAAAGACTTGCGTGTAATAGGGAAAAGTCCTGCCGCTTTTTCGGAAAAGTGCTGCCGGTTTTCGGGAAAAGTGGCAGGGCTTTCTTCCCGTTCCGGAATAACTTCGTAACTTTGCCCTTGCCCCGGGATCGGACTCGCGGGGCGCAAACAAGGAGACACATGAAGAAGATACTCTTATTAGGTTCCGGCGAGTTGGGCAAAGAGCTCGTGATCGCCGCCAAACGGATGGGGCTTTACGTCGTGGCCTGCGACTCGTATGCCGGCGCCCCCGCCATGCAAGTGGCCGACGAGGCCGAGGTTTTCAACATGCTCGACGGCGAAGCCCTGGAGCGCGTGGCCGCCAGGCACCGGCCGGACTACGTGGTGCCGGAAATCGAGGCCATCCGTACCGAAAAGCTCTACGACCTGGAGCAGCAGGGGATGCACGTGGTGCCCAGCGCCCGCGCCGTGAACTACACGATGAACCGCAAGGCCATCCGCGAACTGGCGGCCCGGGAGTTGGGCCTGCGCACGGCAAACTACCGCTACGTCACCACTTTCGAAGGGCTGAAGCAGGCCGCCTCCGAAGTGGGCTTCCCCTGTGTCGTAAAGCCGCTCATGTCTTCCTCCGGCAAGGGGCAGTCTGTCGTCCGGGAGGCCGCCGAACTGGAAAAGGCCTGGGACTATGCCATGCGGGGCAGCCGCGGCGACCTGAAAGAGATGATAGTAGAGGAATTTATCCGCTTCGATAGCGAAATCACGCTGCTCACCGTGACGCAGGAAGGGGGGCGCCCCACGCTTTTTTGCCCTCCCGTGGGCCACGTGCAGAAGAGCGGCGATTTCCGAGAGAGCTTCCAGCCTGCGCCCATCGGCGAGGACTTCTTGCGCGAGGCGCAGATGATGGCCGAAAAGGTGACGCGCGCCTTGGGAGGCGCGGGCATCTGGGGCGTGGAATTCTTCCTCGTTTCGGGAAAAGGCGTCTACTTTTCCGAACTTTCCCCGCGCCCGCACGACACGGGCATGGTGACTTTGGCCGGAACGCAGAACCTGAACGAGTTCGAACTGCACCTGCGCGCCTTCATGGGCTGGCCTATTCCCGGCATCCGGCAGGACCGTGCCGGAGCCTGCGCGGCGCTCCTGGCTTCGTGTGCGGAGGAAAAAGTGCCCGAATACCGCGGCATCGAGAATATCCTGGGCGTGGCTAACGCCGACCTGCGCCTCTTCGGCAAGCCCGTGGCGCGTCCGAACCGGCGGATGGGCGTGGCCTTCTGCTACGGCCCCCTGGCCGACGGCGTGGAGCCCCTGCGCGAAGAGGTGAAAGCCCTGGCGGAGAAAGTGGAAATCGGCTGAGGAGGGGTATGAAAGTAGTCCATCTCACCTACACGCTCGACTACGGGGGCATCGAAACCATGCTCGTGCACATAGCCAACGAGCAGGCCGGGCAGGCGGAAGTGGCCGTGTATTTGATAAACGACCGCGTGGAGCCTACCCTGCGTGCGGCGCTCGACGGGAGAGTGCGGGTGGTGGAAGTGAAGAGGCCCATAGGGTCGAAGAACCCGCTTTACCTGTTTCGCCTGAACCGCCTGCTCCGCCGGGAGCGGGCGGAGGTGATCCATGTGCATCATCCGGGCATCGTGCGCTTCCTGTGCCTCCCTAGCCTGCGGAAGAGCCGCCTGTTGCTCACGATGCACGACATCCCGCTCGCGGCCGACTTGCCTTTCTTGCGAAAGTATGCCCGCCTTTTTGCCATATCCGGCAGCGTGCGGCAGGCTTTGGCGCAGCGCGGATACCGCTCGGAGGTGGTCTACAACGGTATTGTGCCCGAAGATTTCGCCCCGCGCACGGGCGGACGGGCGGACGGGTGCTTCCGCATGGTGCAGGTGAGCCGCCTCTTTCACGAGAAAAAGGGGCAGGACCTGCTGCTGCGTGCCTGCGCATTGCTGGAAGAACGCTGGGGAATCCGCGATTTCCGCCTCGACTTCATCGGTTCCGGGGCCTCCGAGCAGTACTTGAAGAGCCTCTCTTCCGAACTCGGGCTCTCCGGCCGCGTCCGTTTCCTTGGGGCGCAGCCGCCTTCCTATATAGAAAATCACCTGAAGGACTACGACCTTTTCGTACAGCCCTCGCGCTGGGAAGGATTCGGGCTGACTGTGGCCGAAGCGATGGCCGCGAAAGTGCCCGTCCTGGTCTCCGACCGGGAAGGACCGATGGAGGTAATCGGAAGCGGGGCTTATGGTTTCCACTTCCCCTCGGGCGATGTGGAGCAGTGCGCGGCCGCCATACGCGGCATCATGCAGCGCCCCGACCGGGAGGCCTTGGCGGAAAAGGCGTACCGGCACGTGGCGGAGACGTTCGACATACGGCAGACGGCGCGCAACTACCTGCGGGAGTACCGCACCTGTCTGGCCGATAAATCCGGAAAACAGTAGCAGAAGATGAAAATACTGGTCTTGAATGCCATACTCTATACGGCAGACAACGGGCGGATACCCGAGGTTTCTACCATAAAGGACACGATGATTTACGGCATCTGCCGGGGCTTCCGGCGGTTGGGGCATGAGGTGACGCTCGTGGCCGCTGCCGATTATTGTCCCCGGGGCGGGGCGGAGCAATACGACTTCGAGGTCTTGTTTTTCCCGACGGCATGGCGGCGCTTGTGTCCCCCTACGGTTCTGCCCTGTTTGCCCGGCCTGAGGCGTTTCTTGCGGGAGCGCTCGGGGGAATACGATCTGGTGCTTGCGAGCGAAACCTTCTCGCTCCTTACGTGGGAGGCGGCCCGGATCTGTCCGGAAAAGACTATCATCTGGCAGGAACTCACGGCGCATCAGCGCAAGATGCACGAGCTCCCTTCCCGCTTCTGGCACGCGGTGGCGGCGCGGTGGGGCATGAAGAGGGTGCGGGCCGTAGTGCCCCGTTCGAAACCGGCTTACGACTTCATCCGCCGTTATATGCCGATGACGGTGGACCGCGTGGTGGACCACGGCATCGACCTCGACAAATTTGCCTGTTCTGAGGCGAAGAAGCGGCAATTCATCAGTTCTTCTCAACTTATCCACCGCAAGAATGTGGAGGGCATCATCCGCATTTTCCGGGACTTCCATGCCTTGCCGGATTATGCCGACGTGCGCCTGCTCATTGCCGGCAGGGGGGAAGAGGAAGTGCGGCTGCGGCAGATGGTAAAGGACTGGGCTTTGGAGGATTGCGTAGAGTTTCTCGGCTTTTTGCCCCGCACGGAACTGAACCGGCACATGCGCGAGTCGATGGCGCTGCTGGTGAATACGCGGCGGGACCTCAACATGGTGTCCATTCCTGAGGCCATCGTGTCCGGAACCCCCGTGCTGACCAATATGGAGCCTGCCTCGGCCGGATATATCCGCCGGGAGGGGCTGGGCATCGCCTGCGCCGCGTGGGGGCCGGACGAGCTGCGGCAGATGGTGGACGGCAACGCGGAGTTCGTGCGCCGCTGTGTGGCTTACCGCGAGCGGCTCTCCAATGTCTATTCCGCGCGGCAGTTCCTGGAGATTCGGGAAGAGACTTCCGCCGTGTGCCGCTGAGGGGGCAGAAAAAACTGGCTCGGCTTTTTCGGAAAAGTGCTGCATCTTTTCGGAAAAAGCCGAGCCGCTTTTTTAGGAAAGCGCTGCCGCTTCCGGCGCGGGGGCTACCGGCGCTGCCAGAGTTGGAAGTCGTCGAAGGAGAAAGAGGCCTTGTTCAGTCCGTAAGTCACTTGGTAGATGCCTGCCTTCAACGGGCGTCCGGCCAGGTCGGGGCGCTCCACGGGCGAACCGATCATCTCCTCCCATTCCTTGCCGTCCTTGCTGCAACGGACGTGGAACGTATCGCCCCGCCGTTCGATCTGGAGGTAGGGACGGTAGTCCCATGCGGCGTTGTTCTGCTGTTGGAGGCGCTGTCCGCGGCGGAGGTGGGTCAGGATGTTGCCTACGTTGTAGTGGGGGAAGACGCCGATGTGCAGGCCGCTCAGCGTGCTGTCCTGCCGCACGTCGAGCACCATGAGGCCTCCCTCGTCGTAAGCCACGGGGCGGCGGTTGGCGCGCCCGGTGAAGTCGCTCACGCGGACTTGCATCAGGAAGTCGCCCTCTACGGTCTTGTAGAGCACGGGGCCGGGGTCTTTCCCGTCGGGGTTGAAGTAGCAGTTCTGCGAGGCGAGGGTCAGTTGGCCGCCGGCCGCAGTGGCTTCCACGGCGTAGTGCTCGCCGGGCGTGTAGAGTAGGCCGTCCCATCCGCCGGAAACGGGGGCGGAGAGGTAGTTGGCTTCTGCCTCAAATCCGTCAGTGAAGGAGGTGAATGCTTCGGGCGATGCGTCGCACGTCGTGGCTTCCTGCGTGCGGTAGATGTTTCCGTATGCGTCTTTTACCGCAAAGTGGAAGGCCGGGCCGGTGGTGCCTGCGGGGAGGGTCATCAGATGGTCGGGCGCGAGGGTCCAGGGCGTGGCCTGTTTGCCGTCGGCGGTGTAGAAGCTGAAGGAGCAGGTGCCTGCGTCGGCAGGTTTTCCGCTCTCGAAGACGGTGAGGCGCACCAGCTCGGGCGACAAGGGGAGCGCCCCGAGGGTGAAGGCTTTGCCCGCCAGGTCGTTGCGGGTGGCTGTCGCGTGGAGCTCCTTCACTTGCGCTTCGTCCAGGCTCCGGGTGTAGATTTGTGCGGAAGCGATGGCGGGCTGGGGTTTCTTCGTTGCGGCGTTGCCCAGGGTGAGCTGCGTCGCAGGGGCCATGGAGGCTATGGGGAGGTCGGGAAATTCTGCCGTTTGCTGCCCGTCGAGGTAGAGAATCCACTTGCCGGAGCGCTCGGTGAGGACGATTTGGTGCCACTTGTCCGGAGTCCAGGCTGCTTTCTTGTCGCTTTCCCAAGTCGTTTCCCACGATTTGCCTTGGCAGGCGATGCCTTTCTTGGTGAGGAGGAGGGAGAAGTCGCCGCAGGAGAGGAGGGAAACTTCTTTCTTTATTTTTCCTTGCGGTGCAAACTGCAGGGCCAAGGCCTTCATCGGTTTTCCCGCCGGGGCTATGGAGTCTACGGTGAGCGGCTGTGTCAGGGCTATTTTCCCGGCATAGGCGCCGGGCTGGGCAGGCATCTGTGCCCGTCCGCCCCAGCTGCCTTCGTTGGCAAAGTGCGTGCCGGAGATGTCTTGGGCCGGGCAGAGCAGGGCGATGGGCGAGGCGCTTCCGGCCGCGGCATCGGCGGCAATCTCTTCGGCGCTGCGGGGCGTGTCGTAGATCTTCAGGCTGTGGAGGTAACCGCTGAAGGGGGATTCGCCCGTCAGTTGCTGGCCGAGGGTGATGAAGTCGCTCTTCTCCGGCAGGCGGAGCACGATGTCTTTCTCTTTGACCTGCTGCCCGTCGATGTAGATGCGCTCCATGTATCCGTCGAAGGTGACGGCGATGTGCTTCCACTGCCCCGTGGGACGGGCGGCTTCGGGCAGGCCCATGTCTTCAAAAGAGCCGTTGTGCCCGACGAGTCCGCGGTCGGGATTGGTGCCGTTGCCGAAGGAGATTTTCTCCAGTTCGCCGTAGGCGGCCACGAGATCCACGATGCACTCCGTGTCGTCCGCTTCGGGATTCAGGACCCAGGCCTCGATGGTGTAGGGAGAATTGCCGGCCATCGTCGGCGGAAGCCCGAAGTCGGAGCGGAACTGCTGGCTGCCGTTGAAGGCGAAAGCGCTGCGGTCGGCTTTCAAGACTACCGGCAGGTTGATGCCGTTGCTGCTGAACTCTCCGCCCGTCGGGGCCCGGTTTGCGAGCGAAGCCGTGCTGCTCCCGACCAGATAGTCATCGGCCGAGAGGTCCACGATCAGCCCCTTCCGTTCCTTGGATGCGGGGGCAATGGGGACTATCGGCGTGGCCGCGTCGAAGTTTATCTCGGCCGGTTCCTGCTTCCAGTTGTAGAGGCGCACGTCGGCCACTGCCACCAGCCCGTCCCCGCTCTGCAGCGTCAGGCCGGGCGATGTGGCGCGGTCGTAGGCCACTTGCCGCTCGGAGCGCTTCAACTCCCCGTCCACGTAGTAGGAAACCTTGCTCCCGTCGGCCACGATGGCTACCGAATGGAACACCCGGTGGCTGTCCGCGGCGCTCTTAGTCTTGTGCCTTTTTTGTGAGGGATGCCACGTGAAGAGCGTGTTGAGGCTCTCTTCGGGCGAAGCGTACACCTTGTAGCTCAGCGTATAGGGCTTCTTTTCGTAGAAGTGGGCAGGCATCCGGTCCATTATGAGCTGCGTGTTCGGCTGGAGGAGGAGGGCTTCCTGGCGGACGTTGCCCACGGTTTGCTCGATGGTGTGCGCCGAAGCCTTTCCGGCGGCCAGGCGGAAGCCGCGGCCGAGCATGCCCATGTTGTTTTTCCATACCCCGTCCCGGAAGGAAGAGGCGGGCAGGCAGACGAGTTGCTGCGGGGGGTCTTCCTTGTAGGCCGAGAAGACCTTGAAGTTCCACACGGCGCCCCTCAGTCCGTTCTTCTCATTTCCGGTCACGGTGAGGCGCACGTATCGGGCGCGGGCCGAGCCGTAGTCGACCATCGGGCTGCCGGACTGGAGATTGTCGCGCCGGTCGCTGAAGAGCGTCCACTGCTTCCCGTCGACAGAGGTCTCGATGTAATACTGATAGTAGGAAGTGGCGTATTCAAATTGGGTCCAGATCCGCTCGATGGGCTCTACCTTCCCGAGGTCCACCTGCAGCCATTCCGTCCCCGTGGTGCGGGGCCGCCAGAGCGTGGCGTTGTTGTCGTCCACGGCGTATGCGGGGCGGAAGTCGTCGCCATAGTAGGAAGAGGCCGTCACCGGCTTGCAGAAAGCCAGGTTGGCGAAGGGGTTGGTGTTGGGTTGCAGGCATCCGATGCCGTCGTGCCCTGCGTCCACCTTTTCAATCGTGCCGTCGGGGCCGAAAACCAGGCGGTCTACGGCAATCTGGCGGTGCATGCCGCGCGTGGAGCCTGGCAGGTTGTGGCGGTGATATACGATGTAATAGTCGTCTCCCTCCTGCAGGACGCTGTGATGTCCCGGGCCGTCTATGGTTTTGTCCGCATTGGTGGCCAGGATGGGGTTGTTCTTTCCGTAAACGTAGGGCCCCATCGGGCCTTCGGTGCTGGTGGCATACTGCACGCGGTAGGTGTCGTCGTGGCAAGAGCCGGAGGAATACATGAAGTAGTATATGCCGTTTTTCTTTACGATGAAGGGCGCTTCGAAAAACTCGGTCGCTTCTGTGTTGACGATGAGGCGTTTTCGCACAAAGCCCTTGAGATCCGGCGAAAGCTCGGCCACTCCGCAGCCAAAGCCGGGGTAAATTCCCCAAGTGCCGAAGTAGAGATAGGTTTTCCCGTCGTCGTCTGTGAAAGTCTGGCCGTCGAGTGTGATGGCGTTGGTCACGAACCGGTCGGGGACGAGCACCGCTTCGTCCTCGCCCAAGATGTTCTGCCAGGGGCCGCGGGGCGTCTCGCCCACTCCGCAGTAGACCTGGCAGGGTTGGCAGTAGTAAAGATAGAAACGGCCGTCTTTTTCCATCACGTCCGGCGCCCATATCCAGTGGGTGCGCGGCCAGTTCATGGGCATGAGCGTCCAGTTTACGAAATCCTTCGAGGTCCATACCTGCGAAGGCCCGAGGCCGCCGCCGTTTCCGTCGGTGGTGGCGTAGATATAGTAGGTGTCGCCGAATTTTTTCACCGTCGGGTCGGCGAAGTATCCGGGCAGGATGGGGTTGCCCGCGCCGGGGGAGTTCCAGGCGGCCTTTTGTGCCGTGGCGGGCTGTAGCAGCGCTCCAGTGAGGAGCAGGGAGGTGAGGAGTCTTTTCTTCATGGTGTAGGGATGGGGTTGTCTGCCGCTTCCGGCGGGAAGGCTTTCCGCCTCTGGGAAAAGACGGCAGGGGGTTATGGAAAAAGTGGCTGGGGTTTCGGGAAAAAGCGGCAAGGCTTTTCGGGAAAAGTGCCTGCACTTTCTGCAAACGGCGCAGGGACTTCTTCCGGCAAGTCCCTGCGCCGTTTTTTGTACTGCTTACTCGACTGCCCTCAGCTTCAGCACGGCTCCGCCTCCGGAGGCCAATTTCAGGGTGGCGGTGCCGGTGGAATTGACGTGCCCCGTGCGGGTAATCTTGTAGTCGTTGGCGCGTTTGCCTGCGTTGATGCCGTCTTCCAGATATTCAGCCTCGTAGGTTTTTCCCTCGGGCAGGAAGGAAAGGGGCACCTGGAGCGTGCGTCCGTCCCAATTGGTGAGGGCGCCTACGTACCAGTCGCTGCCCTTGCGGCGGGCGGTGACGATGGATTCGCCCATGCGCCCGGCGAGGATGCGGGTTTCGTCGAAGACGGTGGGGATGGAGGCTATGAACTTTGTGTATTCCGGCTCGCGCTCATACTCGGTGGGGGCATCGCAGAGCATGGTAAACGGCGAGTCGAACACCACGTAGCAGGCCGCCTGGTGCGCGCGGGTGCCCATGCTTTGCGGCGTGTAGTACATCGGGCGCCAGTCTTGCTTCGTCGCGTTGCGCATGGCGCCGGGCGTGTAGTCCACCGGGCCGCACATCATGCGCAGATAGGGGAAGGTCACGTCGTAGCGCGGTATGTCTTTTTCCACAGGCTCCCACTTCACTTCTTCCTGGCCGAAGACGCCTTCGAAATTCAGGATGTGCGGATAGGTGCGCTGCAGCCCCGTGGGGGTGAAGACGCCGTGGTAGTCGACGAAAAGGCGGTGGCGGGCCGTGGCTTCCGCTATGCGGTAGAGGCGTTCGACGGCCGGTTGGTCGCAGCGGTCGAGGAAGTCTATCTTGAAGCCCTTGACGCCCATCTCGGAATACTTGCGGCAGGCGGCTTCGAGCTGGCGGTCGATGACGTTGAAGACCGTCCACAAGACGACGCCCACGCCCTTCTCCCGGCCGTAGGCCACGACCTTTTCCAGATCGAGCCCGGGGATTACGGTGAGCATGTCGCCGCTCCGGGGATTATACCAGCCCTCGTCGAGCACGATGTACTCCAGTCCGTAGCGGGCGGCGAAGTCGATGTAGTATTTGTAGGTCTCCGTATTGATGCCGGCCTTGAAGTCCACGCCGCTCAGGCCCCAGTCGTTCCACCAGTCCCAGGCCACTTTGCCGGGCTTGACCCACGAGATGTCGCCCACGCGGCTGGGGGAGGCGAGCAGGTAGACGAGGTTGTTGGCGGGAAGCTCGGTGTCTTCTTCCGCTATGGCCCAGACTCTCCAGGGGAACTGCCGCGTGCCGGCGCAGCGGGCTATGCAGTTTTCCGCGGCCGTCTCTACGTAGTCCTGCACGCGCCCGGGGTAAACGCCCATTTTCTCGGGGTATCCGGGGAAAACGCCTTGCACTCCGTGCCGCCCGGGCTGCGGGCGGAAGAAGAGGCCCGGGTAGGCTTCGAGGTCGGACTCGGCGAAAACCACCTTGGCCGCTCCCCCGATTTCCACTGCGAAGGGGGGGAAGGCCAGCTGCTGCGCATCGGCCTGCGAGAGGGGGGCTTCGGTAAAGTAGTTCTGGAAGGCCATGGCCATGGGCTTCTTGGGGTTTGTGGAGTAGGCCAGCCAGCTCTTGCAGTCGGCGGGGAAAGTGGGGTTGAGGTCTTCGGCGGCAATGACGATGGAGTCCTTCATCTGTGTGTAGAAGCGGTAGGCCACGCCGTTGTCGTAGGCGCGGAAGATGACGCCGTAGCCGCCCTTCATCTTCAGGTCGAGCTCGTTGTAGTGGTTCCGCATTTGGGGATTGCGCTGGAAGGGGGCCTCCACGGTCTCGTCCGCTTCCCGCGTCTTCTGCTTGGCGAGGCGGGGATTCTGGCCCAGCACGGTGCCGTCCTGCAGGCGGAGGGCAATGGCGGGGTCGGAGACGAGGGTTTTCCCGTCGAGGGATACGGAGTAGCCGAGGGTCTGGCCGAGGGAGAAGTCCACGGCGATGCGCCCGTCGGGGGAGGAGAGTTTGATTTCTTTCGGCTTCGCTGCGGCGGAGGTGGCCAGGAGCAGCGTGCCGAGGGTCCAGAAGAGGAGTGTTTTTCTCATAGAGGTTAGGGTTAAGTTTTTAGGTTCTGCTTTCATTGTTCGGGCAAATATATCCTTTTTTTTGCAAAATGCCGGGTTGTGGCGGGAAATCCCGTGCAAAAAGTAGAAAAGACGGCTTCCCGGCGGGTGGAGCGCCCCGCACCGGCCGTAGGAAAGCGGCAGCGCTTTTCCCGCGGAGCGCTGCCGCTTTCTGGAAAAAGTACTGCCGCTTTTCCGGTTTTCCCCTTCTGCTTTGTCCGCCGGAGGCGGGGGAGATGCGGGAAACGCCGGACGGTCCTGTGCGGTCTGTCCGGCGTTGTCGCGGAGAAAAGAAAGGTTTTGTCGTGTCTGGTGTAGGTTATTGTGCTTGCAGGGTAAACTCGAAACAGAGCCCGTGCGGCTTGTTGGCATAAGCCTGTATGGTGCCGTTGTGGAAAAGTACGGCATTCTTCACGATGGCCAGCCCCAGCCCCGTGCCGCCCAGCTTGCGGGAGCGTCCTTTGTCTACCCGGTAAAACCGTTCGAAGAGGCGGCCCAGGTGTTCTTCGCCCACGCCCGGCCCGTTGTCGGAGTAGCGGAAGCGGAAGAAGGGGGCTTCCGCTTCGGAGAGCAGTTCGAGCCTCATGGTGGAGTTTGCCCCGGCGTAAGCTATGGAGTTGTCCATCAGGTTGCGGAAGATGGAGTAGATGAGCGACGGGTTGCCCCGCATGAGCAGGGAGCGGGCGGGAAGCTCGTTTTCGAACCGTATGCCGCGCTCTTCGTAGTTCATGCGCAGTTCTTCCTCCAGGCGCGAGACGACGAGGCGTATGTCGATGAGCTCCTTGGAAATCATCTCGGAGGCTTCGTCCAGGAGGGTAAGCTGGGAGATGTCCTTCAGCAGGTTGGCCAGGCGCGTGCTCTGCGAGTAACACTGCCGGAGGAAGGTGTCGCGCTTCTCGGCGGGCAGGTTGGGCGTATTCACGATGATCTCCAGATAGCCTTGTATGCTGGTCACGGGTGTTTTCAGCTCGTGGGCGATGTTTTGGGTCAGTTCTTTCCGCTGTTGCACTTGGAGGGCTTTCTGTTCGAGCAGGCGTTCGCGCCCGTCGAGCAGTTCCAGTTTGGCATCGCTCAGCTTCTTGTAGATATGGACGAGGTGCTGCGAGATTTCGCCCAGCTCGTTGTTGGGGAAGTCCTGGTATTCATTCTCTCCGATGCGGGCGCCGCTGTCCACTTTGCGTACGAAACTGCGCAACTTGATGATGGTGATGTCGATACGGCGCATGATGAGGCCGAAGAAAGCGGCCACCACGAGCAGCAGGAAGCCGGAGAATCCGATGAAGTGGTAGTCCACCTTGAGCGAAGCGGCCAGCTGCGTGTCGTAGGGGAGCGCCGTCCGCACATAGTAGCCCTCGGGCGCTTGTGTGGCGACGTAGAAGAATTCGTGGTTGACGGATTGGGAAACGCGCCGCACGTCGTAGCCGCTGCCCCGCTGCCCGGCCTCTTGTATCTCGGGGCGGCCCAGGTGGTTCTCAAACTTGTCGAAGTTTTTTTCTTCGCTGTCGTAGAATACGTTCCCGTCCCCGGTGATCAGCGTGAAGCGTATGCCGCGCAGGTCGTGGCGGGGCAGGTATTCGTCGAGCTTCTGGCCGAGGATCGTCCTCCTTTCCTCCTGGCTGCTGTTTTTCGGAAGGCTGACTTGTTCCAGTTCGTCGATGAGAATCTGGTTGTAGTCTTCCAGTTTCTGGTAGAGGAGGCTCACTTTGTAGTCTCTCTCCCGGTGGTATTGGTACCAGAGGGTGCAGCCGAAGAATACGAGGAAAAGGAAAAAGACCGAAAGGAACAGGGTCAGCGCAAAGGTGGAGTGCTTGTTTTTCCTATTCAGGTTCATGGCGCTCTCAGTCTTGCTCAAAGAAATAACCGTAGCCGAGGCGTGTGCCGATACACTTGCCGTAGGCTCCTATCTTTTTCCGCAGGCGGGTGATGTTGACGTCTATGGTGCGGTCTACGACATATACTTCGTCGCTCCATACTTTCGAGAGGATTTCTTCGCGCGAGAAGACCCTCCCTTTGTTTTGCAGCAGCAGGGCCAGGATTTCGTACTCCTTCTTTGTCAGACTGACTTCCTCGCCATCGATCGTCACGCTCTTGCGCGCGGGGTCCACGCATAGGCCTTTGTAGATAATCGGCTCTTCCAGCCGGCTTTCCTGCGGGGCGGTGCGGCGCAGCACAGCCTTGATGCGGGCCTGTACTTCACGAAGGGAGAAAGGCTTGGAGATGTAGTCGTCGGCGCCGAGGCTGAAACCCGTCATAGTGTCGTCCTCCGTGTCTTTTGCGGTAATGAAAATGATGGGAATCTGCGCCGTGTCTTTCTTTTTCTTGAGCATATTGGCCAGTTTGAAGCCGGAAATCTCGCCCATCATCACGTCCAATAGCAATAAGTCGTACTCTTTCAGGTCCAACTTCAGCGCTTCTTCGGAAGAGTGGGCCGTGTCTACTTCGTAGCCCTCGTTCTCTAAGTTAAACTTCAGTATCTCACACAAATCTTCCTCATCGTCGACGACAAGAATGCGGTATTTCTTCATCTTCCTATCCTGGGGTTTGGGATTTATAAACTGCCGCAAATATCTGTTTTTTCCTGCTCTCCGCAGAAAAAAGCCCTTCCTTTTTTTGTTTCGCCTGCGAAAGTCTGCAAAAATGCTGCTTTTTTGTTACAACGGTGTAACGCGGATTGGGAGATAAAAGTGTAATTTTGCCTCCGAATGAAGTCTTTTCGTCCGTTTACCCTTAAACTCTATGATAAAAATGAATCTACGAACTTTCTTATTTTCCGGCCTTTTCGGTATGACTATGAGCCTCTCTTCTCCGGCGGATGCGCAGAACAGCCTGACGTTCGAGGCCGCCGTCCGCAATACGTATGCCCCGTCTTCGGTAGGGGAAGTAACCCCTTTGCCCGGCGGGCAGCATTTCGCCCGGCTTTCCCCCGACGGTAAACAAGTGTTGCGCTACGACTTCCAAACCGGCAAGCAGGACGGTGTGCTCTTCGATGTGGCGCAAATCGAGGATTGCCCGTTCGAAACGGCCGAAGGCTACGTCGTTTCGCCCGACGGCAGCAAGATGCTGCTCCGTACCGCTACCCGGAAAGGTTTCCGGCGCTCCATGACTGCCACCTATTATATATATATCATCGGGAATTCCACCGTGGCTCCTCTGAGCGACGGCGGCCCTCAGGAGTGTCCGGTCTTCTCGCAGGACGGAAACCTGGTGGCCTTTGTGCGCGAGGGCAACATCTTTTTGATCAAACTGCTCTTCAACAACAGCGAATCGCAAGTCACAAAAGACGGCGCGCCGGGGCAAGTGCTCAACGGCAAGCCCGATTGGGTCTACGAGGAAGAGTTTGCCGCCACGAGCGGCCTCTGCTTCAGCCCGGACGGGCAGATGATCTGCTGGATACGCTGGGACGAATCGGCAGTGGGCACCTACTCTTTCCCGCTGTATGCCGGCGCGGCGCCCGAAATGCCGCAGTATGCCGAATATCCCGGCATCTACAATCTGAAATACCCCAAGGCCGGTACGGCCAACTCCCGCGTCAGCGTGCTCTCGTATGACATCAAATCCCGCGTGACCCGCACCATAAAATTGCCGTTGAAGGACACGGACTACGTGCCGCGCATCCGCTTTACGGAAAGCGCCGACCGCCTGGCCATGATGGTGCTCGACCGGAACCAGACGACGCTGGACCTCTACGTGGCCAACCCCCGCTCGGGCGAGTGCAAGTTGCTGCTGCGCGACCAGGCCAAGTACTACATCAATCCGGACCATCTGGATGCCATCCGGTTTTATGCAGACGGTTTTACCTATTTGAGCGAGAAAGACGGCTACAACCAACTCTACTTCTACGCTCCCGGCGGCACGCTGCGCAAACAGCTGACGAGCGGCGAGGCAGAAGTGCAGGAGTTCTACGGATATAACCCGGAGAATGGAAATTTCTATTACCGCTCCACGCTGCCCGGCGACCCGCTTCGGACGGCAGTCTATGCCGCAAATCTGAAAAGCGGAAAGGTTTCCAACCTGACCCCTGAGCCGGGAACGCACCGGGCTTCCTTTTCGAGCGATTGTTCCTACTTTATCGATACTTACTCCGCATTGGATAAAGTCCCGGCCTCGGCCATTTACAACCAGAAGGGGAAGAAACTTTCCGATCTCCCCTCGCGCAACGAAGAACTGGCCCGCCAGGCGGAGAATCTGGCAGGGCGGCCCACGTGCGAGCTGTTCCAATTTACGATTTCCGACGGCACGGTGCTGAACGGGTGGCTCATGAAACCGGCAGACTTCGACCCTTCGCGCCGTTACCCCCTCATCATGTTCCAATACAGCGGCCCCAAGACGCAACAAGTGGCCGACTCCTGGCAAATCGGCTTCAGCGGCCATCCGCTCGGCTTCGACGGATGGCTGACGACGCAGGGCTTCCTCGTGGCTTGCGTAGACCCGCGCGGCACGGGCGGCCGGGGGGCGGACTTCAGCGGTGCCACGTACATGAGACTGGGCGTGCTGGAGTCGGACGACCAGGTGGCCGCCGCCCAATATCTGGGCACGCTTTCCTACGTAGACCCCGGCCGCATCGGCATCTGGGGCTGGAGTTTCGGCGGAACGGTGGCCGGTATGAGCATCATGCACCCCTCGCACGTGTTCAAGGCGGCAGTCTCCGTGGCGCCGGTTACGGACTGGCGTTTCTACGACACTGCATATACCGAGCGCTACATGCGCACCCCGGAGGAAAATGCCGAGGGCTATGACGAGGCCTCCGTGCTCTCGCGCGTAAACAATCTGGAGGGAAAATATCTCCTGGTGCACGGCCTGGCCGACGACAATGTGCACTATCAGAATGCCGCCCAGCTCAGCGAGGCGCTCGTGCAGGCCGAAAAGCAATTCGACATGCAGGTCTATACGAACCGCGACCACGGCATCTACGGCGGCGCCACGCGTGCTCATCTCTACCGCCGCATCGCCGATTTCTTCAAGGCCAACCTGTAGGGTCCCGTTCCATTCCCCTTAATGGAAGAGAGCCCTTGCACTTTTGGAGGAAAGTGCAAGGGCTTTTTTTGAGAAGTCCTGCCGCTTTTTCCAAAAAGATGCTGCACTTTTCGGAAAAAGTGCCCTCGTTTCTTTCTTTTTCTTCAGGACTTTCTTAAATTCGCCGCAGAAAGAACGACTTGACATCCCCGGACTTGCCGGGAAAAATGACGAAACGATGAAAAAAACGTATTTGTGTTTTCTGTGCGCTTTGTCCCTGTTATGGGGCAGTCCGGCCCGTATGTCGGGCGAAGTGCCTGTGCGGAAAGATGTTCCGCTGGACTCCATCGTGCTGAGCGACCCGTGTATCCTGGCCGACTCGGCCACTCGCATGTACTACATGACCGGGACGGGCGGAATGCTCTGGAAGAGCGCCGACCTGCGCCTGTGGGAAGGGCCTTACCGCGTGGCCGAGACCGACCCGGAGTCGTGGATGGGCCCGCGCCCGATGATATGGGCTGCGGAGCTCCATGCCTACAAGGGGAAATATTACTACTTCGCCACGTTTACGAACCAGGCCGTGCGTATCGATACCGTGGGCGGTACGCCCATCGAGCGGCGCGCCTGCCACGTGCTGGTGAGCGACCGTGCGGCGGGCCCTTATGTCCCGATGCAGGACGCGCAGTATCTGCCGGCCGACAAGCCTACGCTGGACGGCACGCTCTGGGTGGATACCGACGGGAAGCCCTACATGGTCTACTGCTACGAGTGGCTGCAGAACAACAACGGCACGATAGAAAAGATAGAACTGAAGCCCGACCTGAGCGGTAGCGTGGGCGAGGGGAAACTCCTGTTCCGCGCCAGCGATTCGCCGTGGAGCCGCGAGCGTTTTGAGGGCGGCAGGGTAGGGCCGAACCGCGTGACCGACGGCCCTTGGCTGTTCCGCACCGGCACGGGGCGGCTGGGCATGATCTGGACCAGTTGGATATACGATGTCTACACGCAGGGCGTGGCCTATTCCGAGAGCGGCACGCTCGACGGGCCCTGGGTGCAGGAGGAGGAGCCGGTCACGCCGCCCAACTTCGGCCACGGCATGCTCTTCCGCACGCTGGACGGGCAGTGGCTCATGTCGGTCCACAGCCACCGGAGCGTACAGGGGCGCTACATCCGCCATCCGCGCCTCTTCAAAATAGACCTCTCCGGCGACAAACTGGTACTCGGGGAGGAATACAAGCCTTGAATCTTCATGTCTTTTTCACCTGAAACTTATAGACACCATCATGGATATGCAACGATTTAAATTTCTGGCCCTTTCCCTTTTTCTGGCAGGAAGCCTTTCTGCCCAGGAAAGCGGGGAATGGAAACTGGTATGGAGCGACGAATTCAACCAGGAGGGCCGTCTGGACTCCACCGTGTGGAGCTACGAAAACGGATTTGTGCGCAACGAAGAGGCGCAGTGGTATCAGCCGCAGAATGCTTTCTGCACCGGAGGCAGCCTGGTGATCGAGGGCCGCAAGGAAACGGGGCGCCCCAATCCCCTCTACCAGGAAGGGAGCAGCGACTGGCGGCGCAAGCGGAAAGAAGTGGGCTATACCTCCTCGTGCGTCATCACGGCCGGGAAGAAGGAGTTCCTCTACGGGCGGTTTGAGATCCGCGCCCGCATTCCGGTGGCCGGCGGCTCGTGGCCTGCCATCTGGACGCTGGGGCGCGAGCAGGAGTGGCCCTCCAACGGCGAGATAGACATCATGGAATACTACCGGATCGACGGCGTGCCGCACATACTGGCCAATGCCGCCTGGGGCACCGACCGCCGCTATGTGGCCAAATGGGACAGCCAGGCCGTGCCTTTCAGCCACTTCACGGACAAGGATCCCCAGTGGGCAGAGAAATTCCACGTATGGAGAATGGATTGGGACGAAGAGGCCATACGGCTTTATCTGGACGATGAATTGCTGAACGAGATACCCCTCTCCGAAACAATCAACGGCTCGCTGGGCAAAGGTACGAACCCTTTCAAGCAGCCGCACTACATCTTGCTGAATCTGGCGCTGGGCGGCATCAACGGCGGTACGATAGACGATACGGCTTTCCCCATGAGGTACGAGATCGACTACGTGCGCGTTTACCAGAAGCAGTGACCCTTTTCGATACAACTCTTGCCGCCCCTTTCGGGGAGCGGTAAGAGTTGTCTTTTTCGGCCGCTATATTTCTCCCTATGAAGTTCTGCAAGTTTTTCCTTTTTCTCCTCTTCCTTTCTTCCGGTTCTGTTCCTGCGGCCGGGGAGGAGGCTGCTGTCTTGCCGCCGGAGGCGGGGCATCCGCGCTATCTGACCACCCCCGCGGGCAAGGAGGCTACGTGGGAACTGATCCGTACCGAGCCGTGGGCCGGCGAAGTCTTCCGCCGCCTGCGCGAACGGACGGATGCCTACGTGGAGCGGGGCGAGGAGTGGCTCGTCTCCCGCCTGCAGATGTATTGGAAGACCCATGCCACGGAGGTATTCATCCGCGGAGAATATTTCGACCATGCCGGAGGAGCGAAGGCGCCCGCCCCTACGGTCATGCTTTCCGGCGCCCGCAGCCATGCGACCGACTATGTACGTCCCCCGCTGGAACAGCTGGAGCCTTATGCCGAAGATCCCCGGGGCCTCCTGCTTGCGCCGAAGCGCGACCCGGAGAAGCGCGAGTGGGTGAGCATCGGCAAGACGGGGACGATGATCCAGAGCATCAATGCCGAAATCCTGGGCATAGCCCGCGATGCCGCATTCCTCTGGTGGATGACGGGCGAAGAGCCCTATGCCCGGCTGGCCGCCGGCGTGTTCGATACGTACATGACGGGCATCTACTACCGCCGGGTCCCGCAAGACCTCAACCACGGGCACCAGCAGACGCTCGTGGGGATGACCACTTTCGAGGTAATCCACGAGGATGCGCTGAAAGCCCTTGTGCCGCTTTACGACTTTCTCTACGGCTATCTGCAGGACACCCTGCCGCAGAAGATGGACATTTATGCCGCGGCATTCAAGAAGTGGGCGGACAACATCATAGACAACGG
Source organism: uncultured Bacteroidaceae bacterium (assembly GCA_944320955.1). GTDB lineage: Bacteria > Bacteroidota > Bacteroidia > Bacteroidales > Bacteroidaceae > UBA1794. The sequence continues at coordinate 4,061 of CALUJL010000017.1, read as the reverse complement.
CGTGCCCCACAACAACTGGAACCTCATCGAGGCCCGTTTCATCCTGGACATAGCCTTGATCCTGGAGCCCGATTCGGCCTATGCCGACGGGAAGGGGCGCGATTACTATGTAGATCGTCTCCTGAACCGTTCCTCCATCCGGCAGTGGTCGCTGCGTGACCTGGCCGACTATGGCTTCGATTCCCTCACCGGGATATGGGCCGAAGCGCCGGGGTATGCCGGTGTCGTGGTGGGCGACTTTGCCGATTTCACGGACTTGGCGGCGCGCAGTCTCCACATCGACCTGACCCGCCTGATTCCCGTCTTGCCCCGTGCCGTGGAGGCCATGCCGCAATACCTTTTTCCGAACCGCATGGTAGTCGGTTTCGGCGATACCCATCCCGGTCCGCTGCGTGGCGACATCTTCCGCCGCATGGTGGAAAACGCCCGCCGCTATGGCAAACCCGCCCAGGAACGCCGCTTCACGGCGCTCTGGAAGCTCTTCGACCCGGCAGCGGCTGCCGCGCTTTCTTCCCGGGAGGGGCGTGTGCCCGTGGCTGTCACCTCGTTTTTCACGCAGAAGCCCCTTTTGCCCGACCCGGAAGTCCCGGCGGCCTGCATAGACAGCTGCGTGACACCCACCTTCTACGCCCCCAACGCCAGCTGGTTCGTGCAGCGCAACGGGATGAACCCCCGCCGCAGCCTGATGGTCTCCCTCAACGGCAGCGAAGGGAACCACATGCATGCCAACGGCATCAGCATGGAACTCTACGGGCGCGGCCTCGTCCTGGCGCCGGATGCAGGCATCGGGCAGACGCTCTACTCGGGTTTGGACTATCTGGAGTACTACAGCCAGTTTCCGGCGCACAATACCGTATGCGTGGACGGCGTCTCTTCCTATCCCGTCATGAAGAGCAACCACGCCTTCCGCCTCCTCGGATGTTTTCCCGCCGCAGGAGTTCGCACGGGGAGCTACTCGCCCGTCAGCTATGGGGAAGTGGCTTTTTGTGAGCCGGAGACGCAGTCCGACCAGCAGCGCCTGACGAGTATCGTCACCGTGCAGGATACGCTGGGCTACTACGTCGACATCTTCCGCAGCCGCCGCAGGGACGGGCGCGACAAGATGCACGACTATTTTTATCATAACCTGGGTCAGGAGATGACCCTCGCGGCGGCCGACGGTTCCGACCTCGGCTTGCAGCCGACCGAAGAGCTGGCCTTTGCCGGGGCCCATCTCTATGCTTATTCCTATCTCTTCGACAAGAAGTCGGCCACCACGGCGCTCGATGTCCGCGCCGGCTTCCGCGTCCGGATGCCCGGGGGCGGCGACGATGTCACGATGACCCTCTGGATGAAGGGAAGCGGGGAGCGGAGCGTGTTTTCCGCCCTCAGCCCGATGACCGAGGGGCTGAGCCGGATCCCGGACATGCCCTACGATATAAAGGGACAGCCCACGCTGACCTTTGTGGCCCGCCAGCGGGGCGAAGCCTGGAAGCGGCCGTTTGTGGCCGTGTTCGAGCCGGCTTCGGAGCGCGTGCCGGGCACGATCCGGGAAGTCCTCTTCCCCCCGGTCGACGGGGGCGGGGCGGAGAGCGCGGTCGGCATCCGTGTCTTGCACCGGGACGGGCGGGAAGACCGTATCCTCTCCAGCGATTCGGCCTCCTGCCTCTGCCGGATGGACTCGATGGAGGCCCGTGCGGCCTATGCCCTGTGGAGCGGCAGCCCGCAGGCGGAAGCTTGTTTGCTGTTCCTGGGCTCGGGCAGCAGTCTGGAAGTGCCGGGCGTTTTGCTCGAAAGCGCTGCCGGGCGGGCCGACGTGTTGCTGGAGAAACGCGGCGGAAAGTGGCGTTATTCGGCTTCCGGGCCTTGCAGGCTGGAACTTTTCGGGCAAGAATTCCGGCTGGAAGCCTCAAGCCAGATGAGCGATTTGCCCGGGGAAGTGGGAAGATAGAGTGGGAGGAAAATACAATCCGATGAAAACAAAAAGATATACGAATATGAAGAAACTGATGGCTTTCTGCGCAGCCTTGTGTTGCGCGTTGTGGACCGCGCGGGCGGAAGTTGTGATTTATCCCGTACCCCAGGGCATCTATTATGCCTGGCATTGCGACGATTATACCGTCAAGGTGCGGCAGAAGGGCAGCCGGGACTGGCTGGACCTGTATGAATACAAGGTGAATGTCGACATGGACGACCCCGCCGTGGCCACGATGGTGCAGTTCGACTTCTCCGGCGAGGTAGAGGTATGGGTGTCGAAGAACAACGGTAGGGTCGGAGAGGTGGACATCCGTCCGCATTCGAAGGGCATAGAATACCGGAGAGAGGGCAACAATGTCTATTTTACCCTCGACCGTCCCCAGAAACTCTCCATAGAGTTCGACGGCGACCGCCTCCACAATCTTCACCTCTTTGCCAATGCGTTGGAAGAAAACGTACCGCAGAAGGGTGATCCCGGAGTGCTCTACTTCGAAGCCGGGCTGCACGAGCCTACGGATACGGCCACGCAGAGCTTCCCGATCCCCTCGCATACGACGGTTTACCTGGCTCCCGGCGCCGTGCTGAAGGGGCGTCTCACCGTGGACAGGGCCGAAGATGTGACGATCCGGGGGCGCGGTTTCCTGCTGACGCCTCCGCAGGGCATAGCTGTCACCTACTCGAAGAACGTGACCGTAGAGGGAATCACCGTCATCAACCCGCGCCATTACACCTTGTCGGGAGGACAGTCGGAAAACATCCGCATCCGCAACCTGAAGAGCTTCAGCTATCAGGGATGGAGCGACGGCCTCGACTTCATGTCCTGCTCCGACATTGAGATAGACGACGTGTTTTTGCGCAATTCCGACGACTGTCTGGCCTTTTATACGCACCGTTGGGATTTTTACGGCGACGCGCGCAACGTGAGAGTGCAGCGCTCCATCCTTTGGGCCGACATCGCCCACCCCATCAACATAGGGACGCACGGCAATACGCAGACCGAAGGGGAAGTGCTGGAGGACTTTCTCTTCAGCGACATTGACATCCTGGAGCACGATGAGGACGATCCGGACTATCAGGGCTGCATGGCCATCAACGTGGGCGACCACAATCTGGCACGGCGCATCACCTTCGAGAACATCCGCGTGGAGAACATCCAGGAAGGGCAGCTCTTCCACCTGCGGGTGATGTATAACGAGAAGTACAACACCGGCCCGGGCCGGGGCGTGGAGCAGATCGTTTTCCGCAAGATCCGCTACACGGGCGACAAGGATGCCAACCCTTCCGTGCTGTGCGGCTACGGGCCGGACCGTCTGGTGCAGGGCGTCCGTTTCGAGAACGTGGAGGTACGGGGCGAGCGCCTGGACAGCATGGACTATTTCCGTACCAACGAATATGTCCGGGATGTGACGATAGAATAATCCGGAAGCGCATGGATTAGGAAAAATGGCCAACAAGATTTAGGGTTAACGCAACTTGGGTGTCATGATTTGTGTCCAGACACGAAGAAATACAATGATTATAAAGAAATAGACCGTGCTACTGATATCCCTACAGGACAAGGTGGAGGTAAAACAAATGAAAATGCTGTCCTAAAAGGAAGAGGTAACAAAAAGACATATTACCTTGGTCCAAATGGTGAAATTGTGCATTCCGTGTATAAGAGAATATTGATTCGCAAAATCAAAAAGCAATGAAAGCCGAAGAAATCATAGAACTGTTCCGCCAGTTTGAATCCATCGCAAACGAATATGAGGGTGTGGAATGTTGGAGCGCAAGAGAGTTATCGTCCCTGTTAGGATATGCTAAATGGGATAAATTTTGCAATGTCTTGGAAAAAGCACAGGAGGCTTGTATCAATGCAGGGGAGAATCCTGATAATCATTTTCCCCGCGTGGGGAAAATGATAGCACTTGCCAAAGGTGCTCAGCGTGAGATAGATGACTATATGTTGACGCGCTATGCCTGCTATCTTGTCGCGCAAAATGGAGATCCGCGCAAACCGCAGGTGGCATTCGCACAAAACTATTTCGCAGTACAGACACGCCGGGCAGAGCTTGTACAGAAGCGGATATTGGAACACGAGCGTGTCATGGCACGTAACAAAT
>CALUJL010000016.1 GCA_944320955.1 uncultured Bacteroidaceae bacterium | reverse complement strand
GCTACAACCCGGGGTCGCGGAAGTATGTTTCGGTCAAGGGTATCCTTGTCGGCAGCAACATCACGGTCGAGGGTGCGCAGTATTCGGTGACGATCACCAATGCGTCGGCGCATTCGACCCTTTCGGCTCTCAACGGACACTATGTGACGGCCGAGGGCTATTTCGGCGGTGTAGCGGCTCCCGTGGTACGCCTCACGCTGACCAAGATCAAGGACGACGGACTTGCCATGGAGATCTACTTCTCGGAGGACTTCGAGTGGCTCGAGCCGTGGGCTAAGAACAGTGGCGCAGGACAAACGGTAGAGAATGATGGAACGGGCTCTGCTCCGCAGATTTATTCGGCAAAGAATGCTGAAGGACAATTGGCTTCGGATGCTTTATTGGAGCGTGGTTATGGATTGGAAGAAATTCCCGGACATGCCATCTATCTACAGAAGTGCTATTTGAAGTTCGGAAAGACCGACTACCAGGCAGGCCTTACATTGCCTCCTATTGATGGTATCCCCGAAGGAACTCGTTTGAAGTTATCTTTTGACTGGGCTCCAATGGTTGGTGGTTCTCGAAAATTTGATCCGGTAGAAATCATCGTTTCCATTACGAATGGAGATCAAGTAGTGGAAATGGATCCGATTGCTCATAGCTTCGTAGATACCGATGATACATTGGAATGGCTCCATGCAGAAATTATAATTGAAGGGATAACTGTTACCAAGGCTACTCGAATTAGCATTAAGTCCAATGATTGGGGGGCAACGCAAGAGACTACAGGAAGTAAAGTGTATCGTCGCTGGTTCCTCGACAACATCCAACTGGAGAAAGTCTTCTGATCCCCGCCTGCCGCTGCCCGATGACGGCGGCAGGGCGGGTGATCCCCTGACACGTGCGCACGGAATCCTTTGCGGGGTTCCGTGCGCTTTTTTTTGCCGTTTCGGAGGGCGGAGGCCCTCTCCGAAGCGGTTTTTTCGTATCTTGGAACGAAATCCGACAAACCCTTCCCGATGATGAAACCCCGACTTCCCGAACTGAACGTTCCGCTCGACCGCCGCGTGGGGTGGGTCGACCTGCTGCGCGTGATCGCCTGCTTCCTGGTGGTCTTCTCGCACTGCTGCGACCCCTTCGTCGCGGCCTTCGACACCGACCGCGCGACCTTCCTGCAGGGTGTGGCCGCCGGCAGCCTCGTGCGGGCCTGCGTGCCGCTGTTCGTCATGATGACCGCGGTGCTGCTGCTTCCCGTGCGCATGGAGACCGGGGCCTTCTACCGCAAACGCCTCGGGCGCATCCTCCTGGCCCTGGTCTTCTGGTCGCTGCTGCTCCCGGTGCTCTACTACCTCTACATGCGCTATGTCGGGACTTCGAGCCCGTCGATCGACCCGGCGCTCTTCACCGGCGAGGCGACGCTGCGCAAACTGTGGACTTTCGTCTTCAACTTCACCTACGACACCACGCCCCTGTGGTACCTCTACATGCTCGCGGGGCTCTACTTCATCATGCCGGTCATCAGCCCGTGGCTCGAGCGTGCCTCGCGGCGCGAACTGCGTCTCGTCCTTGCGATATGGGCCTTCACGCTGCTGCTTCCCTACGTGCGGATCGTTGCCCCGCTGCTCGGCTACCCGGGCAACTACGGCAACATGGGCCTCTACGGCGAGTGCGACTGGAACATCTACGGCACCTTCTACTACGTCTCGGGATTCGCGGGCTACCTCGTGCTGGCCTTCTACCTGACGAAGTTCCCGCCCGCGTGGAGCTGGCGCAGGATGCTTGCGGTCTGCATCCCCTCGTTCGCGGCCGGATACCTCGTCACCTCGCTCGGCTTCGTCGAGATGCAGCGCCACTTCCCCGGGAACTACGCCTATCTGGAGATCATCTGGTACTTCGCCGGGATCAACGTCTTCCTGATGACCGCGCCGGTGTTCCTCATCGTGCAGAAGGCTGCGGCACGCCCGCGGCAGTGGCTGGCGCGGCTGGCCGGGGCGACCTTCGGCATCTACCTCTGCCACTTCATCTTCGTGCAGGGGGCCTACGACCTCGTGCAGTGCATTCCCGGCCTCCCCGCGCTGGTGCGCATTCCGCTCATGGCCCTTTGCGCCTTTGCGGTGAGCTATGCCGTCGTGTGGCTCCTGCAGCGCTGGCGCGTGACGCGGCGTTTCGTGCAGTAGGCGCCTTCTTCCGGGCGGACACAAAACGAAGGGACGGATCACAGGATCCGTCCCTTCGCATGTTTTCGGCGTCCGTCGGCTAATGGACGACGATCTCGTCGAGGAAGAGCCAGCCGCCCTCGATGCTGTTGCTGCGGGCCACGCAGCGGATGTAGCGCGCCGAGGCCTTGCCTGCAAAGGCATAGGTCTTGAAGAGCAGGTCGGGGCATTCGGCTGCGATGTCGTTGTGCACGGTTGCCAGGGGCGTGAAACGCTCCCCGTCGTCGGAGGCGTAGAACTCCACGCGCTCGGGCACCCATACGTACGGGCCGCGCGACTGCATGAAGGTGGTGCCGACGTAGTGGATTTCGGTCTTCTGCCCGAGGTCGACGGTCACCTCCATGTCGGAGTTGAGGAATCCCTGCCAGCGGCGGTCGGCATAGGTCCAGCTGCCCAGCAGGCCGTCGGTGAGCGTCGTC
>CALUJL010000015.1 GCA_944320955.1 uncultured Bacteroidaceae bacterium | reverse complement strand
GGTTATAGCCCCGGGGTTCCACCTCTTCCCATCCCGAACAGAGCAGTTAAGCCCGGGCGCGCCGATGGTACTGCGCTTTAAGTGGGAGAGTAGGTCGCCGCCGTTTTTAAAAATCCTCCCCCGCAAGTTCCTTCCCCGGAAAGGGGACAGGCTTGCGGGGGAGGACCTTTTTTTATGGCTTTCCCCGGCCTCCTTTCTTCCCTGTCCTGATATTATGTAACAAGGTAGGCAGGGGGGGAGTTTTCCCTGTTTTATAGCATTCCTTTTCTTCTTGTTTTTCTCTTCTTCTATGTTCTCGCTAACTTTCAGGCCCGATAATACGGAAGAAGAACTTGTTATGCAGAATCCGGATGTGGAAGATAATTTTCATTTTTGCTGTGATGCAGCAAAAGACAGGCCATTGCAACCCGACACCCGCTTAGGACGAGGGATACATGCTTAGTGAATTGGAGGAAAAGGAAGGCAATGTAGCCAGGAAGGTGAAAGAATGGATGGAACAACTTGGGGGAAATGATGAAAAGTTGAAGCGAAAAATTCAGATTGTGCCGCAACTTTTCATAAGTCGATGACTACCTTTGTGGCATAACCATAAATCACAGCAACATGGCAGCAAATCTTTTTGGACGATATGTCTGGCTGATAGACACTCTGTGTCGGCACAAACGACTGACATTTCAGGAGATCAACGAGCTCTGGCAGGAAAGCGGGCTGGGATATGGCGAGGAATTGCCCCTGCGCACGTTCCACAACCACCAGAAAGCCATCAAGGACATCTTTGACGTCTACATAGACTGTGACCGCAAGGACGGCTACCGCTACTACATAGACGAGCCGGAACGGTTGGAGGGCAACAACCTGCGCAGTTGGTTGGTCAGTTCGTATGCCACACTGAACCAAATACAAGTGGACAACAAACTGGAAGAAAGAATTATCTTCGAAAACATTCCTTCGGGACAGACCTGGCTCACCCCCATAGCCGAGGCCATGCGGCGCAATCATGTGTTGGGCATCACCTATCAGGGTTTTGGTAAACCGGAGCCTAATACCTTCGAGGTAGAGCCCTATCTGCTGAAAGTGGTGAAACGTCGCTGGTATGTGGTGGCGCGCAGTCCTTACTATTCGGACAGGAACCGGGATAGGGGCATCGACCCGGGCGATGTCTACCGGGTGTATGCGCTCGACCGTATTTCGGATATCCGGGATACGGAAAAGGTTTTCAAGATGAAGAAAGACTTCGATGCCGGGCGGTATTTTGAAGGCTGCTGCGGGGTAATCACCTCGGACGAGCCTGTCCGGCGCATCGTGCTCTTGGCCTACGGCGGTTTTGCCGACTATCTGCGTACCCTGCCCTTGCATGAGTCGCAACGCGAAATTAAGAGCGATGACGAATCTACGCTCTTCGAGTACCATCTGAAGCCGACTTTCGACTTTTACCAGCTCATCCTTGCCCAAGGCGACCAGGTGGAAGTGCTAGAGCCAGAATCCGTACGCGGCGAGATGCGCAACTTTGCCCGGAACATGTTGAGCTATTACACCAGAAAAGTGGAGGACAAAGCATGCAGGGAATAGACTTCACCGCCATCGATTTCGAGACTGCCACGGGCCGGCGCGCCTCCATCTGCGAGGCCGGTATCTGCACGGTGCGTGACGGCAAGATTGTGGAAACCCATTCGTGGCTCGTCCGTCCACAAGGCAACCTGTACAGCTATTGGAACATGCAAATCCATGGCATCCGCCCTGCCGATACCGAAAACGCCCCGGAGTTCCCGGAAGTATGGGCCGAAATCACCCGGTTTTTGGCGGATTGTCCCGTGCTTGTGGCCCACAATGCGGCTTTCGACATGGGGTGCATCCGTCACTCATTGGAACTGTACGGGATGGAAAAACCGGACATCACGTACTACTGCTCCCTGCGTGCCGCCCGCCGACTCTACGACTTTGGTTGCAACAGCCTCGACTACCTGTGCGACCGGTTCGGGATTCCTTATGGCCGGCACCACCGAGCCGGCGACGATGCCGAGATGTGCGCACGGCTGTTCCTGAGGGAAATGCAGGATGCCGGCCGGTGCAGGCTGGAAGATATGGATTACTGCAACGGAAAGCTGTGAACATATTTATTGGAGAAAACAAACTTGAGTTCTTTGCGTAAGTTTGCCACCCGCAATTTTCGGTTCGTATATTTCGATATGAGCGACCGCCTGCACGGTGAAGAGATTTCTGAAACTGCATCAGACATTTCATCATTAACCATCCTTCATCTCTTACAACATTCACAGCCAGCACCGGGCAACCCAAAGGGTTGCCCGGTGCTGGCTGTGAATGTTCATTCTGCGATTTTTTTATGGCAGGTACAAGGCCGGAAGTGTTTGAGCGGCTTGCTTTTTTTCAGTTTTCGGAGGAGGTTTCTTCTTTTTTCGCTTCGTTCCAGAGGGAGTCCATCTCGGCCAATGTCATGTCCTTCAGCTCTTTTCCCATTTCGGAGGCGCGACGTTCCACATGGTTGAAGCGGCGGATGAACTTCTGGTTTGTGCGTTCCAGCGCATTGTCGGGGTTTATTCCGTAGAGGCGTGCGGCATTGATGAGACTGAAGAAGAGGTCGCCGAATTCGGCTTCCATCTCTTGCCGGTTCTTGCTGTCGATTTCGGCTTGGAACTCGCTGATTTCTTCTTTCACCTTGTCCCAGACCTGTTCTTTCCGCTCCCAGTCGAACCCTACGCCCCGGGCTTTGTCCTGCACGCGGTAGGCTTTGATGAGCGAGGGGAGCGCGGCGGGCACTCCGCTGAGCACCGTGCGGTTGCCGTCTTTCTCCTTTTGTTTGAGTTGTTCCCAGTTTTTCGACACCTGTTCGCTGGTGTCGGCCGTTACGCCGGTGCCGAAGACGTGCGGGTGGCGGTAGATGAGTTTTTCGCAGAGGCGGTCGCAGACGTCTTTTATGTCGAAGTCATTTGTCTCGGAGCCCAGTTTGGCGTAGAAGACCACATGGAGCAGGACGTCGCCCAGCTCTTTGCAGATGTTCTTGCGGTCCTCGTGGACGATGGCATCGCACAGTTCGTAGCATTCTTCTATCGTGTTGGGCCGCAGGCTCTCGAAGGTTTGCTTCCGGTCCCAGGGACATTTCTCGCGCAGTTCGTCCATTATGTCCAACAGCCGCCCGAAGGCGGCTGTCTGTTCTGCTCTGGAGTGTTTCATGTGTGGAGCTTATTTTTTCTGTTTCTTCAGCATTTCCCCTTTTACGACGAGGCGGGTTGTGGGGGTATTGGCGTTGGAAGTGACGGTGATGATCTTGGCAAATTTCCCGGGGCTCTTGCCTCTTCCGTTGTAGGTGACTTTGATTTCCCCTTTTTCTCCGGGGTTTATGGGGTCTTTCGTGTATTCGGGCACGGTGCAGCCGCAGGTTGCCCGCACGCGCACGAGGACCAGCGGCCGGTTTCCGGTGTTGGTAAACGTAAACTTGCAGCGCACCACGGGGCTTTCCTCGGGGAAGACTCCGAAATTGTGCTCCTTCTTGTCGAAAGTGATTTCGGCTCCGTCCTCTTTCGTCTCGGTTTGTTTGGATTGTGCTCCTGCCGTGGTGCAGAAGAGCAGGAGCAGCAGGCTGATCAGGTAAGTCTTTTTCATGTTTTGATTAGGGCTTTATGGGGGGATGGCCTCCTCGTGTGCGGCAGTCATCCGGCGTGATTTTCTTCCTTATATATAGAGTATATTTCGGCGGGCTTGTCCACGATGTACCGGGGCTTGTAGGTCTCCAGTTCGGCGCGGGGGCGGAATCCCCAGGTTACGCCGCAGGCGTCTACCCCGGCCTGTGCCGCTGTCTGCATGTCCACGGCCGAGTCGCCTATGTAGAGCGTCTCTTCCTGCGTGACGCCGGTCTTCTCCAAGATTTCCCTTACGATCTGCGGGTCGGGCTTGCGGGGAACGCCCTCGCGCTGCCCGAAGACGGGGAAAAACGGTACGCCGGGGAAGAGTTTCCCCACGATGGCCGTCGTGGCGCTCTGGTACTTGTTGGAGGCCACGGCCAGCCTGCATCCCTCCGCGGCCAAGAGGCGGAGCAGTTCGGGTATGCCTTCGTAGGGGAGGGTGCGGTCCGTATTGTGCCGGTCGTAATGCTCCAGAAAAGAAGTCCTGATGTGCCCGATGTCTTGCGGGGTACGGGCCTCCGGCGGGAGCGCACGCTCGAAGAGGACGCTGATGCCGTTTCCCACAAAATAGCGGTATTCCTCTGTCCGGTGTTCGGGGAATCCCCAGGTTTTCAAGGCGTAATTGGTGCTGCATGCCAAGTCGGCTATGCTGTCGACCAGCGTCCCGTCCAGATCGAATATGGCCAGTTTCTTCATTCTGCTAACATTTCTTCACGGCAAAAGTACGCCAATTCAGCAGAAACCCCGCTACTTTTGCCGCCATGAAGCCTCTTTTATATGTAATATTAACCGTTTTTCTCATCCTTTGCACCGCCTCCTGCCGCGACGACCGCCGGGAGCGGGCGCAGCATCTGGCCGATGCGTTTGCTGCCTCCCATGCCGACACGTCGAGCACCGTGAAAGCCCTGGCCGGTGTGCGCCTCGATTCGGCACGGCTGGAGTATTCCTATTTGCCCTCCACGCATGAAAAGCTCGGGCGCGCCCGCCGGTTGGCCGAAGAGAACCGCCGGATTCTGGCTTCCCTGCAGGCGCCGCAGTACAGCCCCGTGGTGTTCGAGATGCTCCGCCGGCAACTTTGGGATACGGGCACGGCGGTCGAGCAGATTCGCGAAGAACTCATGCGCGAAGAGCGGGCCTACGAGGCGCGCCGGCCGGGCTGGATGGCCTTCTACCGCTTCCGCGTGCGGAGAAACGACGGCTACATGCGCTTCTTCCAGTATATGCTTTACTATGACGAGGCCGTCACGCGGATAGAAGGTGTGGTGGACATGAACGATTCCCTGCCTGTCTACCGGGCGATACCCGAGGGCTGAGACTTCTTTTCCCCGGCTGCGCGCGGAAAAAAGTGCTGCCGCTTTTCCGGAAAAGTGCAGCCACTTTTTACCGCGCGCGGCAGCACTTTCCGGCGAAAGTCCCGGCGCTTTGGAGAAAAAAGGCCGCGCTTTTGCTGAAATGCGGGGAAATGTGCGTATATTTGCTTTCCCTTTTCGGATGGATTAACTACTTGAATACGGAAAAATGGACAAAGCGGATATCCAGCAGGTCAAGTTGCGTTTCGGAATCATCGGCAATAATGAGGAATTGAACCGGGCTATCGACATAGCCATGCAGGTGGCTCCGACAGACCTCTCGGTGTTGATCACCGGGGAGAGCGGCGTCGGAAAAGAGAACTTCCCCAAAATCATACATCAATTCAGCAATCGCAAACACGGCCAGTACATTGCCGTAAACTGCGGCGCGATTCCCGAAGGAACCATCGACTCCGAGCTCTTCGGCCATGAGAAGGGCGCTTTCACCGGCGCCATCGGCGAGCGTAAGGGCTACTTCGGCGAAGCCGACGGAGGGACGATATTCCTGGACGAGGTGGGCGAACTTCCGCTTTCCACGCAGGCCCGCCTCCTGCGCGTGCTGGAGTCCGGCGAATTCATCAAGGTCGGCTCGTCCCGGGTGGAGAAGACGAACGTGCGCATTGTGGCGGCCACCAACGTCCGCCTGCAGGAAGCCATTGCCGAAGGCCGCTTCCGCGAAGATTTGTACTACCGCCTGAGCACCGTCCCCATCCAGATTCCCCCCTTGCGCAAGCGGGAGGGCGACATCGTGCTGCTCTTCCGCAAGTTTGCCGCCGACTTTGCCGCAAAATACCGCATGCCCGTGATCCAGCTCACGGAAGACGCCAAAAGACTCCTCCTGGCTTATTCCTGGCCGGGCAATATCCGCCAGCTGAAAAACATAACGGAGCAAATCTCCATCATCGAGCCGAACCGTGAAATCACCGCCGAGCTGCTGCAGAAGTACATCCCCGACACCCGGAAGGCCCCGCTGCTCCCGGCGCTGACGGGGGCGCACGCGGAAAAAACCTTCGAGAGCGAGCGCGAGATACTCTACCAGGTCCTCTTCGACATGCGCAAGGATGTGAACGAACTGAAGCGCCTGGTCCACGAAATCATGGGTGAGCCGCGGGATGCCGCCGGGGTGGCTCCCGTGCAGCAGCCCCGCCCGGAGGGAGCGGTCGTGCCCACGCTCCAGATTCATGCGGCGCCCGTGCACAGCGAGGCAGCGGGCATCCGTCCTCTCGACGCGCGGGACATACAGGACACCGAGGCCTACATGGAAGAGACGCTGACCCTCGACGAAATGGAGAAGGAGATGATACGCAAAGCGCTCGACCGCCATCAGGGCCACCGCAAGCAGGCAGCCAAAGACCTCAACATATCGGAGCGCACGCTCTACCGTAAAATCAAAGAATATGGCTTGGACAAAAGCTAAGTACCGCATCATCCTACGGCCCCTCGGCCTGTTTCTCGTGTGCCTGGCAGTGCTTTCGGCCTGCAAGGTGGCGTATAGTTTCAACGGCGCCTCAATCGACTACACGAAGATCAAGACGATTACGATAACGGACTTCCCCATTCGTGCAGACTACGTGTACGCTCCGCTCGCGACCGTCTTCAATACCGAACTTCAGGACATCTTTGCGCGGCAGACGAAGCTCAATTTCGTCAACCGCGGAGGCGATCTTGAAATCGGCGGCGAGATAGTGGGCTACCGGCAGATAAACCAGGCGGTAAAAGCCGACGGCTTTGCCTCGGAAGTGCGCCTGGAAGTGGAAGTCAATGTGCGCTTCACAAACAATACGGCGCACGAGAAAGACTTCGAACGCCGCTATACGGCCTACCGCACCTACGAGGCCTCGCAACCCCTCATCGACGTGCAGGACGATCTGATAGAGGAAATGGTGAAAGACCTGACCGAACAAATCTTCAATGCCACGGTTGCCGACTGGTGACGGGGCGCCTTTTATCCGAAAGCCGAATGAATACAGCGCGCATCATAGAGCTCTTCAAGCATCCCGCCCTGCTGGACCGGGAGACCCTCTACGAGCTTCGCACTCTGCTGGACCGCTACCCTTATTTTTCCGCGGCCCGCATTCTGTACCTCTACAACCTGCATTTGCTGGACGACCGCACATTTCATGCCGAACTCTCCCGCACCGCATTTTCGATCAACGACCGCTCGCTTCTCTTCCGTGAGATAGAAGCGCCGCGTTATGCCCCGGATTCCTTCCGCAAGCCGCAGCCAGCGGTAGAAAGCGGCAGCGCTTTTCCCAAAAAGGGGCAGCGCTTTTCCGGAAAAGGGGCAGCACTTTTGCCTGAAACCCCAGCCGCTTCTCCCGACCGGGGCAGCCGGACCATCGACTTGATCAACCGCTTCCTGGCACAGCAGCCCGACTCGTCGCATACGCCGCTGGGCTACGAGGGAATAGCCGAACAGTCGCCGCTCCTTTCCCCCGGGGGAGAGACAGGGGAGGGGCTGCTCCCGCGCGAAGAGCCTCCCGCCGGGGCGGAGACTGCGGCAGCCGGGGGGGAGGCGGATGTAAAGGAAGCGGAGCACGGCGCAGTGCCGGAGGCCGCTTCGGAGCCGGTGCCCGACGGGAAGCAGGAGCCGCCGACGCCGCTTGAGGGCGAGGCTTCGGAGGCTTTGGACGAAAGCTATTTTACCGAGACGTTGGCGAAAATATATGTTAAACAAGGGCGCTACGAGAAAGCCTTGGAAATAATAAAGGCCATATCCTTGAAAAATCCGAAAAAAAGCGCTTACTTTGCCGACCAAATCCGCTTCTTGCGAAAATTGATTATTAACTCTTCTAAATAACATACAGAACAATGTACGTATTTCTGATTATTCTGATTGTATTAGTGTCCATCTTATTAGCCTTTATTGTGCTCATTCAGAAGTCCAAGGGCGGCGGTTTGGCTTCCAACTTCTCCGCTTCCAACCAGATCATGGGCGTGCGCAAGACCACGGACTTCCTGGAGAAAAGTACTTGGGGCTTGGCGGCAGCCATCGTGGTGCTCAGCATCCTGACGGCCTACACAGTTCCTTCCCATTCGGGGGCTGCCAAATCCGTGCTTCAGAAGGAGAACATGATGCAGAACCCCGCCACCAACCCGATGAACACCAAAGGCTTTGCCACTCCGGCCGCAGGCAGCGGCGAGGCCCAGCCTTCCGCTCCCGCCGCACAGGAGCAGGCTCCGGCACAAAACGCACAGCCGGCCCCGGCCGGCAACGCAGCTCCCGCTGCCGAGTGATGCTTACCTGTCCCGGACTTGAGATAGATGGAATACATATATTATAAGGTAGCCGGCCTACTGTTTGCAATAGCTGCTCCCGAGCGGGAAGCGGCTATTGTTTTTTTGCCTTCCTACGCCTCTTTCGAGGTGCAGGCCGGGGCGGAAGAACCGCTTTTCGTCCTCACGCTGAGTCCTGCCGTTTCTCTCGACGGGCTGCCGCGCTATACGGAGTTCGACTGGGACGAATCGCGCTGTATCGTCCGTCGGGACGGGCAAAACTATGGCTTCGAGATTCATCCCCACGAGGAGGATTTTGTCTATTCCCTCCGTTGCGATGCCCGTTTCACGCAGGCCGAAATGGCCTTTTGCCCGGATCGCCCGCATTTTTCCTATGCTCTGAACAGTTTTCTGATGATGCTGTTTGCCTTTTCCTCGGCACGCGAAAAAGCCCTGATGCTGCATTCCTCCGTAGTGGAGTGCGGCGGGAAGGCCTATGTCTTCCAGGGGAAGAGCGGAACGGGCAAGAGCACGCACAGCGCCCTGTGGCTGCGCTGCGTGGAAGGCGCCGCATTGCTCAACGACGACAACCCCATAGCCCGCATCGAGGATGGGCAGGTTTTCCTCTACGGGAGCCCCTGGAGCGGCAAGACGCCCTGCTACCGCAACCGCAGGGTGGCGGCGGGCGCTTTTGTCCGCCTTGCGCAAGCACCGCAAAACCATATCCGCCGTCTCGGCCCGGCCGAGGCGTTCGCTTCGTTGTTGCCTTCCTGTTCGGTGATGAAGTGGGACAAGGCTTTGTACGACGCCGTGTGCGAAACGGTAGGTGAGGCGGTGCAAAAAGTACCTTCATACGCCCTGCAGTGCCTGCCGGACGAGGACGCGGCACGGCTTTGCCATCGGGAAGTGGCCCATGGATGAGACGCTACGGCTGAAGACCGTTGCCAACGACGAGTATTTCGCTCACGTGAAGGAGTTGCTCGATGCCGGGCATTCCGTCACATTCGTCGTGCGCGGCAACAGCATGAACCCTTTCCTCTCGGACCGCCGCGACAGGGTTTGCCTTGTTTCCTGCCCTGCGGGTCGGCCGTTGCGGGGCGATTTTGTGCTGGCCTATGAAGCCTCGGCGCGGCGCTATGTGCTCCATCGCGTAGTGGGGCGTGAGGGAAATGGCGATTTCCTGCTCCGGGGCGACGGGAACTTGCGCGCCACCGAGCGCATTGCGCCGCACGACCTGCTCGGCCTGGTCTCGGCCGTGGAGCGCAAGGGCCGTTGGTACCCGACCGATTCGCTGCCGTGGAGGCTTTATTCCGCCCTGTGGATGCGTCTTCTCCCGCTGCGCCGTTGGTTGCTGGCGGCCTGGCGTAGGCTCTGAGGCGTTGACCCTTTTGGAAAGGGGCGCAGCGTCTTTTTGCGGAAACCGCTGCATCTTTTTCGGAAAAGCGCTGCATCTTTTCGTAGAAACCGCCGGGGCTTTTTTGGCCGCGGCCTGCCGGTGGGGGAGGGGTATTGCAGGCCTTTTTCCCTTCGGGGGCTTGTTTTTCAGGGAAAGTCCCGTGTTTTTCCATAAGATAGGTTGCACTCGGAAACGAAATCGAGCTTCCGTTTCGCTCATTTGCTCTATCTTTGCCGGAGAATACAATGAATTTGGGATTATAGGATGAAGAAGAAAGAAGGATTTACGCTGCGCTCCGTCGGGGGCGAGCAGGTGCTTGTGGCCGAAGGGCTGGAGCATGTGGATTTCAGCCGCATTATTTCGCTTAATGAGACAGCCGCGTTTCTCTGGCAGCGGATAGGTTGCGGGGAGTTTGATGCTGCGAGGATGGCCGACCTCCTTGTGGAGGAGTACGATGTGGACCGCGCTACGGCTCTGGCCGATGCGGAGGAATTGCTGCAGGCCTGGCAGCGGGCCGGCATTGTGGCCGGATGACGATGCGGCAACCGGTGCCCCGTCTTCGCACTTTGCTGCGCTGGGTTTGGGCCAAGAGCCGCACCCGGCGCGGGAGGATGCTGCTCGTCTGCGGGCTGGGCATGGCGCGGGTAGGGTGCGGGCTGGCTTTCGTGTGGAGTTCCAAGCGCATTGTCGATGCGGCCACGGGGCATCTCGCTTCTCCGCTCTTTGCCGAAGGCGCCGTGGCGTGCGGCCTCGTGTTGCTCCAACTGTTGCTTTCTGCGCTGGAGACCCGTGCGGAGACCCGCCTTTCGGTGCAGACGGCCAACGACTTTCGCCGGCAATGTTTTTCCCGTTTGCTCCGTGCGGAGTGGACTGCGGCCCGCCGCTATCATACGGGCGATGCTGTCAACCGCATCGAGCAGGACGTGGCTTCTGTCGTTTCCCTGCTGGCCACGCAGTTGCCGGCTTCGCTGGTTTCCGGTATTCAGCTGGTGGCGGCTTTCGTTTTCTTTTGTCTTTTGGACGCGCGCCTGGCCTGGACGACGGTCGTCATCCTGCCCGTTTGCCTTTTGCTGAGCAAGGTCTACTTCCGCCGTATGCGGCGCTATACGCGAAGTATCCGCGAGAGCGACAGCCGCATACAGGCCGTCCTGCAGGAAGGCATGCAGCACCGCACGGTGCTCACAGCGCTGGAAGCCGCGCCGCAGCGCATCTCGTTGCTCGACCGTCTGCAGCAGCTCCTGTTTTCCCAGGTCGACCTGCGCACGCGCTTCTCCGTTTTTTCCCGCCTGATGGTGGCCTTGGGCTTCGGCGGGGCGTATCTGGTGGCTTTTTTGTGGGGCGCACACGGGCTGATGACGGGGGCTGTGACCTTCGGCACCATGACTGCTTTCCTGCAACTGGTGGCGCAGATTCAGTCGCCCGCCTATTCGCTGGCGCAAATCGTGCCCTCCGTGGCTCATTCGCTTACCTCCGCCGAGCGGCTTCGCGAGCTGGAATTGCTTCCGACCGAGGCCGCGGGCGAAGGCAAGTATCTGGACGCGCCGGCAGAAGTGCGCCTGGAGTCCGTCACCTTCGGCTACGATGACGACCGCGGGCGGAAGGACATTTTCCTCCGGCGCAGCTTCTGCTTCCCCGCCGGGCAGAGCACAGCGGTCCTGGGGCCTACCGGGGCGGGCAAGACGACGCTCGTCCGCCTGCTGCTGGCCCTGCTGAGGCCGCAGGAGGGATGCCTGCTGATTTGCGGGGCGGGGCAGGAGTTGGCGGTTTCTCCCCAGACGCGCTGCAACTTTGTCTACGTGCCTCAGGGCAACACGCTCTTCAGCGGCACCGTGCGCGACAATCTTCTCTTGGCCAATCCCGCCGCCACGGAGGAGCAGATGCGCGAGGCCTTGCGGCTGGCCGAGGCGGACTTCGTGGGCGAACTCGGCAGCGGGCTCGACACTTACCTGGGGGAGAACGGCGGCGGACTCTCCGAGGGGCAGGCGCAGCGCCTTGCCATTGCGCGCTCGTTGCTGCGCCCCGGGCGCATCATGCTCTTCGACGAGGCCACTTCGGCGCTGGATGTAGACACGGAAAGCCGCCTTTTCCGCAATCTCTCGGCTGCCTACCGGGGGGAGAAGACGCTCATCTTCGTCACCCATCGCCCGCATCTGGCCGAGCAGTGCGACTGCGTTTTCCACGTCTGAGGGCCGCACAAGAAGGGAAAAGCCCTGCATTGTCCGGGAGAAAGATGCAGGACTTTTTCGTAAAAGTGCAGGCACTTTTTCCGGAAAGCGCTGCCGCTTTTTCTGTCGTGCGGCAGGGCTTCCGGGGGAAACTGACGGGTTATTTTTCCAGTCGGATGAGGGCTTTCCCGTCCTTGTCGAGGAGCTCGTAGCCTTTTCCGGCGGGGGCGAAGGAGGCTACTTGCTCCATGGCGGAGAGGATGGTGCGCTCTGTTTCCATGTCGGGGCAGGCCATCATGGTGGACATCAGGAGACCGAATTTCAGCTGGCCCGGCTTTTCTTGCGAGTAGCTGCCGTTGACGATGTTGCATCCGCTGTTGCCGTGCACGCGTTTCTCTGCGTGGTTGAAGGAAAGGAAGGGGCGGTTGTCGTTGACCGAGTCGGGCAGAGGCTGTCCGTTGACTGCCGTTATGCGCCAGTCCCCTTCGGGTATCATCTCCGTGGTTTGCAGGTTTTTCTTCGTGCCGCAGGCGGCCATTGTGCCGACCGCTGCAAGCAGCAGGCAAAAGTTCTTCAGTTTCATGTCTTTGTGAGTAGTTGTTGTGTTTATTTCCTTATAGTGAATAGTCCTTTTCCAGCGCCTCGCGGTATTCGCGGACGAGGCGGTCCATCAGGTCGGCCACGGTGGGGAGGTCGGCTATGTCGGCCGCAATCTGGCCTATCTCCAGCTGCCCTTCGGCCAGGTCGCCTTCGAAAATGCCCCGTTTCGCCCGGCCTTTTCCGAGCAGGTCGCGCAGCTCGTCGGCCGATGCGCCGCGCGCTTCGGCTTCTTCCACGGCGTCGAAGAACGGATTCTTCACCATGCGCGTGGGCGAAAGCTTCTTCAAAAGCAGTTTTGTGTCGCCCTCTTTCAGCTCCAGGCACCGCGCCTTGAAGGCCTCCGATGCAGAGCTTTCCTGTGTCAGCGCAAAGCGCGTGCCGATTTGCACCCCGTCGGCTCCCAACGCGCGGGCAGCCAGGATGCCGGCTCCCGTAGCGATGCCTCCGGCGGCCAGCAGGGGGAGCGACGTGGCCTTGCGCACCGCGGGAATCAGGCACAGGGTGGTTGTCTCCTCGCGCCCGTTGTGTCCGCCGGCTTCGAAGCCTTCGGCCACGACAGCGTCTACGCCCGCTTCCTCACACTTGCGGGCAAAAAGCGAGGAACTCACTACGTGGGCCACGAGAACCCCATGGTCGTGGAGGAAAGAGGTCCACTTCTTCGGGCTTCCCGCGGAGGTGAAAACGATTTTTACGCCTTCATCGGCGATGATTTTCATTACCTCGTCGATCTGCGGGTACATGAGCGGTACGTTCACTCCCCAAGGCTTTTTCGTGGCCGCCGCGCAGCGGCGGATGTGGAGGCGCAGGTCGTCGGGATGCAGGCTGCCGGCCCCGATGAGGCCCAGCCCGCCGGCTTCGCTCACGGCCGCTGCCAGTCGCCAGCCGCTGCACCACACCATTCCGCCCGAAACGATGGGGTATTCGATGCCGAAGAGTTCGGAAATTCTGTTGTTCATGAGCCGGTTGATATAATAGGTTACTCTGCTTTGGTGGATTAGCAGGCCTTGAAACTCATGTCGAGGCCCTTGACCGAGTGGGTCAGTGCGCCGATCGAGATGAAGTCCACCCCGCATTCGGCATAGTCGCGGAGCGTCTCCATGGTGATTCCGCCGCTGGATTCCACTTCGCACTGCCCGTTGATCATGGCCACGGCCTTGCGCGTGTCGGGAACGCTGAAGTTGTCCAGCATGATACGGTCTACGCCGCCGTGGTTGAGCACTTCGAGGAGTTCGTCGAAGTTGCGCACCTCGATTTCGATCTTCAGGTCCTTTCCCTTCTCGGCGCAGTAGGCGCGTGCGCGGTCGATGGCCGCGGTGATGCCTCCGGCGAAGTCCACGTGGTTGTCCTTCAGCAGGATCATGTCGAAAAGGCCTATGCGGTGGTTCGTTCCGCCGCCGATGCGTACGGCTTCCTTCTCCAGCATCCGCATTCCGGGCGTGGTCTTCCGCGTGTCGAGTATGCGTGTTTTCGTCCCGGCCACTGCATTGACGTAGCGGCGGGTCATGGTGGCGATGCCGCTCATGCGTTGCATGATGTTGAGCATGAGCCGCTCCGTCTGGAGCAAGGACTGCACCCGTCCGCTCACTTTCATGGGGATGTCGCCGGGTTTCACTGCCGCCCCGTCGCCAATGTAGACCTCCATCCGCAGGTCCGGGTCGAAACGTTGGAACACTTCCCTTGCCACTTCTATTCCGGCAAGGATGCCGCTTTCCTTAATCAGCAGGTGCGACTGCCCCATGGCGTCGGCGGGGATGCAGGAAAGTGTCGTATGGTCTCCGTCGCCTATGTCCTCCGAAAAAGCCAAATCGAGGAGGCGGTCGGTCAAGTCTTGAGGTGCGATCAGTTGGTACATATAGGTAATATGGTTCGTGAATACTGCGGCAAAAGTACGAAAAAGCGGGCGATTCTCTCCCAAGTGCCGCCACTTTTCCGAAAAAGCGCCGCATGTTTCCCCAAAAAGCGCTGCATCTTTTCCGGAAAACATGCGGCACTTTCGGGGCCGGCAGCGGCAAGTAAGTTCAAAAACATAAGCCGCCGTTTGGGAAAAAAGTAGGGGAAATCGTATCTTTGCACCTGCTTTAAGGGCAAAATATATGACAATCCGATACAAAAACAGCTTCTTCCCCCTGCTTGGGGCCGTGCTTCTTTTGCTGGCCTCCTGCGGCGGAAAAGAGAAACGGGACTACCCGAAGGTGCAGACCGACTCCGTGGTCATCGGCACCGCCCTGCCCGTCGATTCCGGCCGCGGCCGGGCCGTGTGCGACGTAGCCATACGCTATGACTACGTGCAGGCCGCGCCGACCGAAGAGGTGCGCCGGAAAATCAACGACCGCCTCCTCGCCGAGCTGCTGGGCCAAGGCTATGTCGGCAGCGGCATAAGGCAGGCGCTCGACTCCTTCCGCACCGACTACGAGAAGCGCTACCGCCGCGAGATGATGCAGCTGCGCTCCTTTGCCGCCGACTACGGCACTGCGCTCCCCCCCGAGCAGGGCTACCGTATCGAACTCGACAGCCGGCTGGTCTACAACTGCTGCGGAATTGCCACCTTCCACTGCCTCCTGCGCGAACAGGCGGCAGGGGCAGAGCCGGAAACGAGGGAGCGGTTGCTCAACTTCGACGTGCAGACGGGCGACTTGCTCAGCCTCGACGACCTCTTTGCCGAGGGCTACGAGGAGCGGATCGACGCCATGTTGCTCAAAGAGTTGCTGGCCGCCAACCGGGTGCGCACCCTGGCCGAACTCGAAGAGCTGGGCTATTTCTCCTCTTCTTCCCTCTATCCTTCGCCCAACTTCCGCATCGCGGGCGAAAAACTCCTCTTCCTTTATAATCCGGCCGACGGGGTAGGGCCTTATGATGCAGACGTAGCCACGGTTGTCGGCCTCGACCTGGACGCCCTCTCCCTGCTCTTTTCCGAAAACTCCCCCTTGCGCAGGGTGGAGGAGTAGGCCGAAACCGAATCTTTACCCGTACTTCCGATGGAACTCATCCTGAAATATTTCCCCCATCTTACGCCCCGCCAGCAGGAACAGCTGGCGGCGCTCGGCGGTCTCTACCGCGAGTGGAACGAAAAGATCAACGTGATTTCCCGAAAGGACATCGCCAATCTCTACGAGCGCCACATCCTTCACAGTTTGGGCATCGCCCGTGTCATAAACTTCAGGCCCTCTACGCGAATCCTCGACGTCGGTACGGGCGGGGGCTTCCCCGGAATCCCGCTTGCCATAGCGTTTCCGGAAGTCCGCTTTCATCTTCTGGACAGCATCGGCAAGAAAATCCGTGTGGCCACTGCCGTGGCCGAGGCCATCGGGCTGGAAAACGTGACGTTTGCCCACAAGCGTGTCGAGGAGGAGCGGGGCGAATACGATTTTGTGGTGAGCCGTGCTGTGATGCCGCTGGCCGATTTGGCCCGCCTGGTGCGTAAAAACATAGCTCCCGCAGGCCGGAATTCCCTCCCCAACGGCATTCTTTGCCTCAAGGGGGGCGAGTTGGGCGCGGAGTTGCAGCCCTTCCGCCATCTGGCAGAGGTCTTCCCCCTGGGTGGTGAGTTCGAAGAAGAGTTTTTCGCCACCAAAAAAGTAGTTTACCTGCCCGTCATTCCCAACAAGCGGGCGCACAAATAGAAACGGATATGAAGGTCAAGAAGTTTGTAGTCAACATGTTTCAGGAGAATTGCTATCTCCTCTACGACGAAACCGGCGAGGCCGCGCTCGTCGACCCCGGCTGCTATTTTCCTTCGGAGCGCGCCGCCGTGGCCAAGTACATAGACGACGAGGGACTGCACCTGCGGCATTTGCTCTGCACCCATCTGCATCCCGACCATATCTTTGCCCTGCGCTTCTTCGAGGAGCGCTACGCGCTGAAGGCCGCGGCGCACGAAGGCGACGAAGACTGGCTCCGGCGTGCCGTCTGGTACAGCGCGCAGCTGGGAATCGACTGGGACGAGCAGGATTTGGGCTCCCCCGTCGCGCTGGAGCGCAAGCTCGCCGACGGCAGCGTGCTCCGCTTCGGGCAGTCGGCCCTGCAGGTCATCCATACGCCCGGGCACAGCCGGGGCAGCGTGTGCTTCTATTCGGAAGAAGAGGGGCTGCTCCTGAGCGGCGATACGCTGTTCGAAGGCAGCGTGGGGCGCACGGATTTCCCCGGCGGCAGCATGGCGGAGCTCCGGCGGTCGCTGCGCGAGAAGCTGTTCCTGCTGCCCGATGGTGTGGAAGTCCTGCCCGGACACGGCGGGAGCACCACCGTGGGGCGCGAGAAGGCTACGAATCCTTACGTATAAGCGGCAGGGGAAGTTGCAAATCCCCCTGCCGCTTTTGCCGGAAAGCGCTGCATCTTTTCCCGAAAAGTGCAGGCGCTTTTTTTGTGCCGCGGCATCGCTTTTTCCCGCTCCCTGCAAAATAAGTACGAAAAGGCGGCAGGACCCTGCCGCCGTGATGCCGCCTTTCTCTCCCATATCGTATGGGTTACGAAAAGATTCCGCCAGCGCAAAACCTACAATAAGCCTCTAAATCCCAATATTTCAGCCTCTCGAAAATAAAGTTAAACCTGCCGGAGGAGGCTGCCGTCTCTGCATTTCTGCGTATCTTTGTTAGGCTTAAAAAGACGAAAACCATGGAGACAGACGGCAAAAACGGCCCCGCTTTCAATCCCTATGTCTCGGTCGACTGCGTTTTGTTCGGCTACGACGGCGAGCGCCTCATGGTGCTTCTCGTGCGGCAGAGCGAGGCTTCGTCCTCCCCGCAGCAAGACCCGGCCCCGCAAGCGCCGTGCCTTGCGGACGAGACTGCCCCCTCCACTCTGAAGCTCCCCGGCAGTATAATATATAAGGAGGAAGACCTGGACGAGGCGGCGCAGCGCGTCTTGTACGAACTGACGGGGCTGAAGAACATTCCCCTGCACCAGTTTCATGCTTTCGGCGACAAAAACCGCACGTCCAATCCCCGCGACGTGCGTTGGCTGCGGCGCTTCCACGGGCTGGATGCCAGCTTCGAGCGCATCGTCACCGTGGCTTACTTTGCCCTCCTGAAGATAAACCGGCGCATAGCCCCCCTCTCTTCCGACTACGAGGCCTGCTGGATGCCGCTCGACGGCTTGGGATTCCTGGCTTTCGACCACAACCGCATCATCGAATCGGCCAGGGAATACCTCTACCGCCATGCCGAGACCAATCCCGACATCCTGTTCAATATCCTGCCGCGCAAGTTCACGGCCGCCGAACTCCGGCGGCTTTTCGAAGTCTTCTACGGGCAGACCTACGACGTGCGCAACTTCCACAAGAAAATGGCCCGCATGCCCTACGTCTGCCCGCTCGACGAGCGGGAAAAAGGCGTGCCCCACCGCGCGGCGCGCTACTACCGTTTCGACCGCGTGTGCTACAACCAGTTCCGGAAAATCAAGTGACCGACAATCCATTCATATAGCAGTTCATTATGTATACGATAGGTTATGACATCGGAAGTTCTTCCGTAAAGGCGTGCCTCCTCCAGGTAGAGACAGGACGGGTGGCAGCCTCCGCTTTCAGTCCCGCAGTGGAAATGCCGATACTCTCCCCGGCCCCGGGCCGGGCCGAGCAGCATCCGCAGGAGTGGTGGTGCAACCTCAGGGAAGCCACGCGCCGCATCCTTGCCCAGAGCGGCGTGCAGCCTTCGGAGGTGCGGGCCGTGGGTATCTCTTACCAGATGCACGGCCTCGTCTGCCTGGACGAAGCGGGCCTCCCCGTGCGCCCGGCCATCATCTGGTGCGACTCCCGAGCCGTGGAGACGGGGCGCAGGGCCTTTGCCGCGATAGGGGAGGAGGTCTGCCTGGCGCGCAGCCTCAATTCGCCGGGAAACTTCACGGCTTCGAAGCTGAAGTGGGTGCAGGACAACGAGCCCGCCCTCTACGAACGCATCCGGACCGTCATGCTTCCGGGCGACTACATAGCCTACCGCCTGACGGGCGAGGCGCATACGACGGCCGCCGGCCTCTCCGAAGGGATGCTCTGGGACTTCCGCGAAAACGCGCTTGCCCGCTATCTGCTCGACTATTACGGCATCGATCCCGCCCTCATCCCCTCCCTCTGCCCTACGTTTGGCGAGCAGGGACGCCTCTCTCCCGCCGCCTCCGGCGAGCTGGGCCTGCAGGCCGGCACACCGGTTTCTTACCGGGCGGGCGACCAGCCCAACAACGCTTTCTCCCTCGGGGTGCTGCGCCCCGGCGAAATAGCCTCCACGGCCGGCACGTCGGGTGTAGTCTACGGCGTGAGCAGCGCCGTGTGCAGCGACCGCAAGGGGCGCATCGGCACGTTTGCCCACGTCAACTATTCGCCCTCCGACCCGCACCTCGGCCTGCTCCTCTGCATCAACGGGACGGGTTGCCTCAATGCCTTCATGCGCCGCTATGCGGCACCCGAGGGCATGGGCTATGCCGCCATGAACGACTGCGCCGCCGCCGCCCCCATAGGGAGCCGCGGGCTTGTCGTGCTTCCCTTTGGCAACGGGGCGGAACGAATGCTGTGCGACCGCGACCTGGGCTGCTCCTTCAGCGGGCTTCGCTTCGCGGTCCACGACCGTTCGTGCCTGCTGCGCGCGGCGCAGGAGGGCATCGCCTTTGCCTTTTGCCAGGGCATCGGCCTCATGCGCGGCATGGGCATGGAGGTGAAGTGCCTCCACGCCGGGCACGCCAACCTCTTCCTCAGCCCCCTCTTCTGCGAGGCGCTGAGCAATCTGAGCGGGGCCGACATCGAACTCTACGATACCGACGGCTCCGCCGGTGCAGCGCGCGGCGCGGCCCGCGGGGCAGGGCTCTACACGAGCGACGGCGAGGCATTCGCTTCCCTGCAGCAGAAGCAGGTGGTTCACCCCGAGCCGCAGAAAGCGCGCGCCTATGCCGAAGCCTATGCCGCCTGGGGCGAAGCCCTGAAGCAGGCGCTCGGCGCGGAGGGATATGCCGAGGTCACGGAAGTCTGACCTGCCCCCGTCCGGAGGAGCCCTGCCGCTTTTTCGGAAAAGCCCTGCATGTTTTCCCGAAAAGCGCCGCATGTTTCCCGAAAAAGACGCAGCGCTTTTTCCGCCCCGCGGCAAGGCCGCGGAAACAATGAAGCAAATCCATCCTAACCTTTAAGCAATACAAAAACTATGAGCACACAAGAGTATTTTCCGAATGTAGGGAAGATCCCTTTCGAAGGGACAAGCAGCAAGAACCCCATGGCCTTCCACTATTATGAGCCGGAGCGCATCGTGATGGGCCGCCCCATGAAGGAATGGCTGAAGTTCGCCATGGCCTGGTGGCACACGCTCTGCGCCGAAGGCGGCGACCAGTTTGGGGGGCCGACGAAAACCTTCCCCTGGAACCAGAATCCCGACCCCGTCCAGGCAGCAAAAGACAAGGCGGACGCCGGTTTCGAGATTATGCAAAAACTGGGAATCGAGTACTTCTGTTTCCACGATGTGGACCTCTGCGCCGAGGCCGGCAGCATAGAAGAATACGAAAAGAACCTCAAGACCATCGTGGCCTACCTGAAGGAAAAGATGGCCGCCACGGGCATCCGCCTGCTCTGGGGCACGGCCAATGTGTTCGGCCACAAGCGCTACATGAACGGCGCGGCCACGAATCCGGACTTCGGCGTAGTGGCCCGTGCCGCCGTGCAGCTGAAGAATGCCATAGACGCCACCATCGAACTGGGCGGACAGTGCTATGTCTTCTGGGGCGGCCGCGAGGGTTACTCTTCCCTGCTCAACACCGACCAGAAACGGGAGAAGGAGCATCTGGCCCGGATGCTGCTCATGGCGCACGACTACGCCCGCGCCAAGGGATTCAAGGGCACCTTCCTCATCGAACCGAAGCCCATGGAGCCGACCAAACACCAGTATGACGCGGACACGGAGACGGTCATCGGCTTCCTCCGCGCCTACGGTCTGGACAAGAAGGACTTCAAGGTGAACATCGAAGTCAACCATGCCACGCTTGCCGGCCATACCTTCGAGCACGAATTGGCCGTGGCCGTGGACAACGGGATGCTGGGCTCCATCGACGCCAACCGCGGCGATTACCAAAACGGCTGGGACACGGACCAGTTCCCCATCGACCAGTACGAGCTGGTGCAGGCCATGATGCAGATCCTGCGCGGCGGCGGCCTCGTCGGGGGCATGAACTTCGACGCCAAGACGCGGCGCAATTCCACCGATCTGGAAGACATCTTCATAGCCCACATAAGCGGAATGGACGCCATGGCCCGCGCCCTGCTCTCCGCGGCGCAGCTCCTGGAAGAGTCGCCGCTGCCCCGGATGCTCCGGGAGCGCTATGCCTCGTTCGACAGCGGCAAGGGCCGCGAGTTCGAAGAAGGCCGCCTCACGCTCGAAGACCTGCGCGACTATGCCCTTGCCCACGGCGAACCCCGCCAGACCAGCGGGCAGCAAGAGCTGTATGAGGCCATCGTGGCCCTCTACGCGCGGTAGGCGGGTCGCGGTAGTCCCTATCTTTTAAGAAAAAAGCGCCTGCGCTTTTTCCGGAGCGTGCTGCATCTTTTTCCGGAAAGCGCAGGCGCTTTTTGCCGGTTCCCCCGGCGCTTTTGGTCGGCGGCCTTGGGGCGGTCCTGCCACAGCCTAAGGCCTGCGTGCGGGCCGCGGCAGGGGAAAATGCCGCCCGCGGAGAAAAAAGTGGGCGGAGATGCTTGGAATCCCGTGGGAGTTTCAATACATTTGCTGATGTAAACCTGCAAAACACCTAAACTTATGAAGAGGAAAATCTTATTGCCCTTTCTCGTCTCTCTCCTGCTGCTGCTCTTAGCCCCGGCCGGGGCAGTGGAGAGCGTGGCGGCTCCCCCGGCTTCGGAGCAAGAAGCCGTAGTGCCCGTATCCCAAAGCGACCCCGAAAAGGTGAGGACCTGGGGCGAACAGGACCCCTGGGGCGTCAGCATGTCGTTGATGGCCATGGCCATCGTGTTCCTGGCCCTGCTGGTGCTCTACATCTGCTTCCGCGCCATCGGCAAGACGCTCGGCCGCGCTCCGGCCGAAGAGCCGCGTGCCGGGGAAACTCCCGCCGCAGCCGCGCCGGCGGCCGCGGCGGTGAATAACGAAGAGGTGATGGCCGCCATCGGCCTTGCCCTCTCGCAGTCGCTCAATGTGCACGACCCCGAGAGCGGAATCATCACGCTCAAGCCGCATTCCACCGAGTGGAATTCCCACATCGATATGTTCCATACCAATCCCAAGGCCTAAAAAAAGTAAGAAGCTATGAATGATTTTTTTGTTTTCGTCCAGCAGAACCTGGCAGAGTTCTGGAGCTATAGCGGATTTGCGAATGTCACTTTCGGCAACGTCGCCATGATATTGGTCGGCCTGCTCTTCCTCTTTTTGGCCATCAAGCGGGGATTCGAGCCCATGCTGCTCGTCCCCATCGGATTCGGCATACTGGTCGGCAACATTCCCTTCCAGATGGGCACGGAAGTCGGCATATACGAAGAAGGCTCGGTGCTCAACACGCTCTATCAGGGCGTGAAGAACGGCTGGTATCCGCCGCTCATCTTCCTCGGCATCGGCGCCATGACGGACTTCTCGGCCCTCATCGCCAACCCGAAAATGATGCTTGTCGGCGCGGCGGCCCAGTTCGGAATCTTCGGAGCCTACATGGTGTCGCTCCTCCTGGGCTTTGCGCCCCACGAGGCTGCCTCCATAGCTATCATCGGCGGCGCCGACGGTCCTACGGCCATCTACCTCACCTCCAAGCTCGCGCCCTACATGTTGGGGGCAATAGCCGTCTCGGCCTATTCCTACATGGCGCTCGTTCCGGTAATCCAGCCGCCCATCATGCGCCTGCTCACTACCAAGAAGGAGCGGCTCATCCGCATGAAACCCGCGCGCCACGTGCGCCAGTCGGAGAAAATCCTCTTCCCCATCATCGGCCTGGTGCTCACCTGTTTCGTAGTGCCTTCCGCCCTTCCGCTGCTGGGCATGCTCTTCTTCGGCAACCTGCTGAAGGAATGCGGCGTGACCAACCGTCTGTCCAAGACGGCCAGCGGCGCCATGACGGACATCGTGACCATCATTCTCGGATTCTCCGTGGGTGCTTCCACGCAGGCCACCACCTTCCTCACGCCCGCCACGCTGAAGATCTTCTTCCTCGGCTTCATGGCTTTTGCCATCGCCACGTTCTCCGGCGTCCTGTTCGTGAAGATTTTCAATCTCGTCCTGCCGAAAGACAAGAAGCTCAACCCGCTCATCGGCAATGCCGGCGTGTCGGCCGTGCCGATGGCCGCCCGCATTTCGCACGACGTGGGGCGGAAGTACGATCCGGACAACTACCTGCTCATGCATGCCATGGGCCCGAACGTGGCCGGCGTCATCGGTTCGGCCGTAGCAGCCGGCGTGTTGCTGGCTTTCCTGGCATAGCAGTGCCGGATTCCCATAGAGGGGCGCGCCCGTCCGGGGCGCGCCTTTTTTGTGCTTGCTGCGGCGCTTTTCGGAAAAAGCGGCAGCGCTTTTGGCCGAAAGTGGCAGAGCTTTTCCCGAAAAGTGCCTGCGGTAGCCGGAAAAGTCGTACCTTTGCGCGGCTTTTCGCGAGCCTGCTGTTAACAAAAAGATTCCCGCAAAGATGAAAATGAGCGATATGAACCGCCGTATTGTGGCGCTGGCCCTGCCCTCCATCGTGTCGAATATCACCGTCCCGCTGCTGGGCCTGATGGACGTGGCCATAGTGGGCCATCTGGGGCGCGCCTCGTATATCGGCGCCATTGCCGTGGGCGGTATGCTCTTCAGCATGATCTATTGGGGCTTCGGCTTCCTGCGCATGGGCACGAGCGGGCTCACCTCGCAGGCTCTCGGGAGGCGGAATCTGGAGGAGGTGATGACGCAGTTCCTGAGGGCGCAGGGCGTGGCGCAGGCCATTGCGCTGCTTCTGCTCCTCCTGCAGTGGCCGCTGGAGACGCTGGTCTTCCATTTTGTGGACGCCAGCCCCGAGGTCCGGCATTGGGCGGGCGTCTATTTCCGCATCTGCATCTGGGGCGCGCCGGCCGTGCTGGGGCTTTATGCCCTGACGGGCTGGTTTATCGGGATGCAGAACTCGCGTTTCCCCATGTTCGTGGCCATTTTCCAGAATGTGGTGAACATCGTTTTCAGTCTCTTCTTCGTCTATGCGCTCGATTGGGGCGTGCACGGCGTGGCCGGCGGTACGCTTCTGGCGCAGTGGAGCGGGTTCCTGCTCTCGTTCTGGCTCTGCTTCCACTTCTACCGCCGCCTCTGGCGCAAAGCCTCCTTCCGCTCTGTCTGGAAGTGGCAGGAGATGAAGCATTTCTTCACCGTCAACCGGGAAATCTTCGGGCGCACGGTGTGCCTGATTGCCGTCACCGTCTTCTTTACCTCCTCCGGGGCGCGGCAGGGGGACACGGTGTTGGCCGTAAACACCCTGCTGATGCAGCTCTTCACGCTCTTCTCTTATATCATGGACGGCTTCGCCTATGCCGGCGAGGCCCTCTCCGGCCGCTATCTGGGGGCGCGCAATGGCGAAGGCCTGCAGCGCGCCGTGCGTCTGGTGTTCCGTTGGGGGTGGGGGCTTGCCGCTCTTTTCACATTGCTCTACGCCGTGGGCGGAAATGCCTTCCTCTCTTTGCTGACCGACGAGGCTTCGGTCCTGCAGGCGGCAGAGGGATATTTCTATTGGGTGCTGCTCGTGCCCGTCTGCGGCTTCGCGGCTTTCCTTTGGGACGGCATTTTCACCGGAATGACGGCCACCCGGCAGATGCTGGTGGCCATGTTGGTGGCCTGCGCGGCCTTCTTTTCGCTGTTCTATCTGCTCTTTCCCGTCATGGGCAATGCCGCTTTGTGGCTTTCGTTCCTCGTCTATCTGGCTTTGCGCGGGCTGGGCATGTGGACTTACTGGGCACGGTCGCGGCAGTGGCACAGCCTGGGCGTGGAGAGCGGAAGCGCCGATTGTGCCTGCGGGAAGCAATAAAACGGGCGGGCATTCGTTTTTTCAACATACTATGAAAGGAACAAAGGAAAATGCAGAAAGCTGAAGAAGAACCTCTGGTAGGCATTGTCGGGTTGGGATACGTGGGGCTTCCGCTGGCGCGCCTCATGGCACAGCGCTATCGCACGGTCGGGTTCGACATCAATCCGCAACGCGTGGAACGTCTCCGCAGCGGCAAGGACTGGACCGGCGAGCTCTCCGACGGGGAAGTGGAGGCCCTGATCGGAAATCCGCATTTCTCCCTGTCGGTAAACATAGAGGATCTTTCGGCGTGCAATGTCTACATCGTGGCCGTGCCGACGCCGGTCGACGTGGACAACCGCGCCGATCTCCAGCCTCTGCGCCGCGCCAGCGTGCTGGTCGGCACGGTGCTTGCGCCGGGCGACCTGGTGGTTTACGAGTCTACCGTCTATCCCGGCGTGACGGAGGAGGAGTGCGTACCCTGCCTGGTGCGCTCCTCCGGCTTGCGATACAATGAGGATTTCTTCGTAGGCTATTCGCCCGAGCGCATAAACCCGGGCGATCGGCTCCATACCGTAGAGACTATCCGGAAAGTGACTTCCGGTTCTACTCCGGAGACAGCCCGGCGTGTCGACAGCCTTTACCGTTCGGTGCTGAAGGGCGGCACTTTTCCCGTTTCCTCCATACGTGTGGCCGAAGCGGCCAAGATCATTGAAAATACGCAGCGGGACGTGAACATCGCTTTCATGAATGAATTGGCCAAAATCTTCAACGCCATGGGCATCGACACCCGCGAAGTCATCGAAGCGGCCTCCACGAAATGGAATTTCATCCCCATGCAGCCGGGACTCGTGGGAGGGCACTGCATCGGAATCGACCCGTATTATCTCATCCAGAAAGCCCAAGTCTACGGAGTCATGCCGCGCGTCATCAGCGAGGCGCGCCGCCTGAACGACAGCATGGGGGAGTATGTGGCCAATCAGGTAGTGCGGCTGATGAACAAGCGGAACATCCGGGTGAAAGGAGCCCGCATTCTCCTGCTCGGCTTTGCGTTTAAGGAGAATTGCCCCGACATCCGCAATACGAAGGTGGCCGATGTCTACAGCAGCCTGCAGGAGTTTACGCCGGACATCGAGGTCTATGACCCGTGGGTGGATGCGGAAACAGTGGAAGCGGCCTATCATATCCGGATTTCTTCCGAACTTCCCGACGGAAGTTTCGACGCCGTGGTCCTGGCCGTAGCCCATTCCTGTTTCCTCACGCTGGACTATGCCCGGCTGAAGGGCCGGAATGGCGTATTATATGATGTAAAAGGCGTGCTTCCCCGCAACATCGTGGACGCACGCCTCTGAGGCTTTCCGCTTTTCCGCAGCTCTCATTCTTTCAGGTCGCGTGGCATTTTGATTGCTTTCTGTGCAAACCACACGGCTCCCGCCAGCATGCAGACCGTGCCGAGGGCAAGGCTTATGCCGTGTCCCATGTGGAGGCATTCGGGAGCGAAGAAGATGTATGTCGTACAGATCCAGGTCATGAACAGCGCGGGCACGAGGATCAGGGGATAAGCCCTGCGCGAACGGTACATCCATACGGCCAATGCCCAGAGCGTGAATACGGAAAGGGCCTGGTTGGCCCAGGCAAAGTAGCGCCAGATGATGTTGAATCCGTCCGGGTTGCTCAGGCTGACGAGCAGGATTGCGAGGCAGGCCCCGAAGATGGGCACGCAGATGAGGAGCCGCTTGAGGATGGTTTTCTGGGGGATGCGGAACATGTCGGCCACGATGAGGCGCGCCGAGCGCAGGGCCGTGTCGCCCGAGGTGATGGGGGCGGCAATGACGCCCAGGATGGCCAGCACGCCGCCGGCCGTGCCCAGCCAGGAGTAGGAGATTTCGTTGACGACGATGGCGGCATTCGTCACCGCCAGGTTCTCCGGCGAGGAGTGGAAAAAGTAGGTGGCGGCAGCGGCCCAGATGAGCGCCACGATGCCTTCCGTGATCATCGCCCCGTAAAAGATGGGCCGCCCCTGGCGTTCGCTCTTCATGCAGCGCGCCATGAGCGGGGACTGCGTGGCGTGGAATCCGCTGATGGCGCCGCAAGCGATGGAAATGAACATCAGCGGGAAGATCGGTTGCCCGGGAGCGAGGTTTTTCATGCCGCCCGCATCCCAGAACTCCGGCAGCGCGGGGTGCTTCACGAAGAGCATGGCTAGGATGCCTACGGCCATGAACAGCAGCGCGGCGGCAAAGAGGGGATAGATGCGCCCGATGATTTTGTCGATGGGCAGCATGGTGGCCAAGATGTAGTAGACGAAGATGACGACTATCCAGAACGTCGTGTCCAGAACCTCGGGCGTCAGGCTGGCAAGCAGGCCGGCCGGGCCGGAAACGAACACCACTCCCACCAAAACGAGCAGCACGATGGAGAAAACGCGCATCACCTGCTTGGCGGTCATGCCCAGATAGCGCCCGATGAGCTCGGGCAGGCTCTCGCCGTCGTGGCGCAAGGAGAGCATTCCGGAGAGGTAGTCGTGGACCGCGCCGGCGAAAATGCAGCCGAATACAATCCAAAGATACGAGGCGGTGCCGAACTTGGCTCCCATGATGGCGCCGAAGATGGGGCCGAGCCCGGCGATGTTGAGGAACTGGATGGTGAAGATTTTCCATCCCGGCAGGACAAGATAGTCCACGCCGTCGTTCTTCCGCAGGGCCGGCGTGGCGCGCTGCGGGTCGGGCCCGAAGATTCGCTCCACAACGCGCCCGTAGAGAAAATATCCGGCCACGAGGGCCAGAAGGCAAAGGGTAAATGAAATCATAGAAGTTGAGTTGGTTTTGTCTTTTTGATGCAGGGCTTTTGCCGGAAAGTGGCAGCGCTTTTTCGTATTTCATGCAGCGCTTTTCCCGGAAAAGCCCGGGCAAAGATAGATAAAATATGCGAAAGAAAGGATAAAATGCGCGAAGATTGTATCATGGCTTTTGCATTTGTGGCCCGGAGTGTTACCTTTGGAGCGTTTCGGCAGCAAGGGGCCGTAGAGATAGTTTAGCATGAAACGGGATTTGTATTTTGATTTTCTCCGGGGAGTGGCCATGGTTTTGGTCATCGGGATCCACACTTATATGGAGGGGTGGGGGCATTTCAACCTCTTCCTCCGCCAGTTCCTGAATTGTGCCGTACCTGTTTTTCTGGCTGTATCCGGCTATTTCATCGGACAGAAGGACTTCTCCGGAAGAGGGCAGTATGCGGCTTTTCTGAAAAGGCAGCTCCCGCGGGTGTATATCCCGATGCTGTTGTGGTCGGTGCCTGCGGTCGTCGAGGCTTTGGGCGAGGGCGAGCCGCCCTCCGACGTGCTCCTGACGGCGGCGGTGGGCGGCGTGAGCGTGTTTTATTTCGTGCCGCTTATCATGCAATACTATGTACTTACTCCGGCCATCCAGCTTGCCAACCGGCGCCTGGGAGGCATCGGGTATGCGGCCCTGCTTACGGTGGCGGGCATCTCTGCCTATACTTACTGTCTGGTCATCAAGGGTATGCCTCTCAGTCTGGTGCAGTCGGCGGGACTTTTTCCCGTGTGGCTGGTTTTCTATGCGGTGGGAGTGCTGATGGCTCAAGGCCTGCTCAGGCCGATGGGGGAGAAGTTCCTGCTTTGGGGCGCCGGCATTTCCATCTTGCTCTGTTGTGCGGAAATCTGGGAGTTGTGGCGCCTGTCGGGAAAATGGGTGCACGGCATCAAACTGTCGGCCCATGTCTATTCGTTTTTCGTGATATGTATTTTGTTCTCCGGCTTTGCGCGCGACTGGTATCATCGGGTTGAGGCGTGGAGGCTCGTTGCTTGGATTCAAGAATTGGGGCGTATGTCCTTTTTCGTATATCTGACCCACATGCTCCTTTTGCGCAAGATAAATCTGATCCCGGCCTGGTCGTTGCGATGGATTTCCTGCGTGGTGTTGGCATATCTTGTGGGCAAACTCCTCTTACGCATAGTGCCGCTCCGCTACCAGCGCTATCTGGGATTCTGAGAGCGTGTCGCGCGGGGATGATAAACCTATTCACTTCTGGCATTAAACTTCTGCGGACAGCAGTAATCTGAAACACATAAAATCCTAAAACAATGAAGCGACGAAAAACCTTATCCCTTCTGCTCGGAGTCTCCCTCTCCGCAGCTGCGGTGGCGCAAGTCACCAATCCTTTCGGCCATGCCCTCGTGCCGGACATGACGGCCGATGCCAGCGTGCAGGAAATCGACGGCACGTTCTACTGTTACGCCACCACCGACGGTTACGGCCGCGGGCTGGAAACCTCCGGCCCCCCGGTCGTCTGGAAGTCTCCCGACTTCGTACACTGGAGTTTCAGCGGCACCTATTTCCCCTCCGCCTCGAAGCAGAAATACTGGGCGCCCAGCAAGGTGGTGCAGGCCAATGGGAAATATTACATTTATCCTACCGTCAACGGCTATATGTATCCCGCCGTGGCCGACAGTCCCGACGGGCCTTTCCGCCTGGCGCGGGGGAAGGACGAGTTCCGCCTGCCCTATTCGCAGGGTTCCACCCTGCTGCAGACGGAAGACCCGGGCGGCATCGACGCCGAAGTCTTCATCGACGACGACGGGCAGGCCTACGTCTTCTGGGGCCGGCGCCACGTGGCCAGGCTGAAGCCCGACATGGTGACGCTCGACTCGGTGCATACCATCGCCACGCCCCAGACGGCTTATTCCGAAGGACCCATCTTTTTCAAGCGCAAGGGCATCTACTACTATCTCTACACCATAGGCGGCGACGAGTGCTACCAGTACTATTATATAATGAGCCGCGTCTCGCCCATGGGACCCTTTGAGTTTCCCGAGCAGGACCTCGTGTCCACTACGGACTACACTACCGGAGTCTTCGGCCCGGGGCATGGCTCGGTATTTTCTCCCGAGGGGACGGACGACTATTACTTCGTCTACCTCGAATTCGGCCGCCGCAGCACGAACCGGCAGACCTACGTCAACCGCATGGAATTCAACGAGGACGGCACCATCCGCCCCGTACGCCTGTCGCTCAATGGGGTGGGGGCGCTGAAGCGGGTGGACTACGGCACGCCCGTTCCCGTCAGTTCCGTCGAGGCTTCCTCCGTGGCCGGGCCTTTGTTTGTCAAGCCGATGAAAGACACGCTCTGCCGCCGCACGGAATATTTTGTGCCCGCCTTTGCCACGGACGGGGCGAACGGTTCGCGCTGGATGGCCGCCGAGGGCGACGTGAAGCCCTCGCTGACGCTCGACCTGGGCAAGGCGCGCCGGATAGGCCGCAGCGAGATAGCCTTCGTTCGCCCCACGGCGGGGCATGCCTATGTGCTCGAAGGCTCGAAGGACGGGACGGACTGGGAAATCTGCGGCGGGCACGACGACGTGCAGGCCCGTTCGCCCCACGTGGACCGCATAGGGGAGGCATACCGCTACCTGCGGGTACGCATCCTGGAAGGCATTGCCGGAGTTTGGGAATGGAATCTTTATGAATAGGAGTATAACGATATGAAGCGAATCGCATTGGTTACTTTTCTTTTGGCCGCCGGCCTCACGGCTTTCGGCCAGCCGCAGCCCGTAGAGTGGGGCAATTGGCAGTGTTGGGGCGACCGGGGCGACGGCACGTACCGCAACCCCGTTATCCCCTCGGACTACAGCGATCTCGACTGCATACGCGTCGGCGACGACTACTATGCCATCTCTTCCACCATGCAGTTCTCCCCGGGCATGACGCTGCTCCACTCCGTGGACCTCGTCAACTGGGAGATTTGCACGAACATCGTGGCCGACCTCACCCAAATCGGGGAAGCTCTGGACTGGACCCGCATGGACCGCTACGGCCGCGGCGTCTGGGCCGGCACGCTCCGCCACCACAATGGGCGTTTCTACCTCTTCTTCGGCACGCCCGACGAGGGTTACTTCATGACTTCCTCGCCCCGAGCCGAAGGTCCCTGGGAGCCGCTCACCCCGCTGCTCTCCGAGCCCGGATGGGACGACTGCACCGCACTGTGGGACGAGGACGGGAAGGCTTACTTCGTGGGAACCCATTTTGCCGACGGCTACAAGACGTATCTCTTCTCCATGTCGCCCGACGGCAGGAGCATCGACCGCAGTTCGGCCGTGCTCATCAACTCCGGCAGCGGGCGCGAGGCCAACAAGCTCCTCCACGTGGGCGACTATTACTATCTCGTCTTCAGCGAGCACAAACCGGGCGTGGGCCGCTACATGATGGCCAAGCGCGCCCGCAAGGTTACGGGGCCCTACGAGGAGGAGAAGCAGCTTGCCCTGCCGTCGGTGGAGGCCAATGAGCCCAACCAGGGCGGCATTGTCACGGGGCCTGACGGCAACTGGTATTTTCTCACCCACCACGGCTCGGGCGACTGGAGCGGGCGTGTCGTGAGCCTGCTGCCCGTCACGTGGGTCGACGGCTGGCCCATCATGGGGCGGGTGCTCCCCGAAAAGATAGGGACAATGGCCTGGGCGGGGCTCATGCCCTTCTGCAGCGGGGAGAAGCTCACCATCCGGCGGAGCGACGACTTCGACGATGCGGCGCTGGCGCCCCAGTGGCAGTGGAACTACCAACCCCGGGCGGAGATGTTCTCCCTCACGGAGCGGCCCGGATGGCTGCGCCTGAAGGCTTTCCGCCCGCTGGAGCAGAATCGTTTGCTGAAAGCGGGCAACACATTGACGCAGCGCACGTTCCGCAAAACGGAAAATGAAGTTGTCATCAAGATGGATCTATCCTGCATGGCCGACGGGCAGAAAGCCGGATTGTGCCATTTCTCTTCGTCGCACGCCGCCCTCGGCGTGGTGAAAGAAGGCGGCCGCTGTTTCCTCGAATACCGCCGGGACGACCGGGTGTCCCGGGGAATCCCCTTGGAGGCTTCCTGCATTTGGCTGAAGTCGGAGTGGGGACTGGACGGGTTGTCCCGCTTTTCTTACAGTCTCGATGGCGACCATTTCCTTCCCTCCGGCGCGCCGTACCCCCTGGCCTGGGGCAATTACCGCGGCGATCGCGTCGGCATCTACAGTTTCAACGACCTTTCCGACACCGGCTGGGTCGACGTGGACTATCTCCACTATCGCTGATCGGGGGAAATTTACCCTTGTAGGCAAATAGCCTGCGGTGGCTGAAATCGTAAAAATCGTCAGTGTAAAGTACGTTTTCTGTGGAAATTTCGTTCTCTGTGCTGACGATTTTTATGGAACGGCTTTTCCGGAAAGGAAGTTCGGGTTCGACTTTTTCGTTGAATAATCGTCTTTTATATATGTAATTCCAGATGGAATCGTTACTTTTGCAGCGTTGTAGTAGATCGGTATGGCATCAAGGGAAGAAGTAGTGCAGTTCTTAAGCCTGTTTCATCAGAAAGCGACAGTCTTTGGATTGGTCTTTCGGGATGATCGAGGTAAGAATATGCAGACACTTTTGGAGCTTGAGATTACTCCGGATTATAGGCGGAAGATTGTATTTCATCTTGAGTGGAGTGATTATATCGATGGGCCGATAGAAGATACATTGAATCGGAAAAGTCCACTTTGGGTATTTGGAAAAAGTATCAAAGGGCATGAGGTCTATATTAAGATATCAATGGGAGTGGAAAACCTTAGTGCAATTTGTATTTCGTTTCACATAGCAGAATATGAACTCAAATATCAATTCAAATAGTCTGAAGAGTCCGTTTACGGGTGGTGAGGTTGTTTTTTTTTCAGAGCAGCGTAAAGCAGTGTTCCGTAAAGAGGAATTTGAATACATTCATTTAGCCTATCAGTGTGTGGATACTAAAGAGATATTCACGACTACGCAGCTGGATGTAGTTAATACTACTCAGATCTATAACCAGTATAGAGCGGAGCACAATATCCCGTTTCCTGATGAGATACGGGAGTTGCGGACTCGTTATGGGTTGTCAGCTTCCAAGATTTCACGGATTTTAGGCTTTGGAGAGAATCAGTATCGCTTGTATGAGAATGGTGAAATGCCGAGTATTGCTAATGGTAGAGTCTTGCGGGCCATTCAGTTTCCGGATACTTTCAAGACGTTTGTGGAAGAAGCGGATGGAGAACTTGAAAAAAGCGAAATGAAAAGGGTTAAGGAACAAATAAGGTTCTGTAAGGAAAGAGAGCAGAATGAAACAACTATAAGACAGTTGATTTTTGGAAGTTTGTTTCGTAATCAGTTTAATGGGTATGCATTGCAGTCCCTTAGTAATCTGAAGAACATTCTGTTGTTCTTTATAGAGAAATTTAATGGAGTGTTTGTAACTCAGATGAATAAGTTGCTGTTTTATACGGACTTTTTAGCATATAGAGAATATGGGCAAGCAATTTCTGGCTTGTCTTTCCGGGCTATTCAGTTTGGGCCGGTCCCGCTCCGTTGGGATAGAGTGTATAGTTTAGTCGATGATGTGGAGCAGATATTAGTAGAGAGTAAGAATGGAAATATAGGAAGTAAGCTTATTTCGAGGATTTCCCCGGATTTATCAGCTTTTAGTGAAGAACAGATTGAAATATTAAATAAGGTATATCTTTCATTTAGAAACGACACTCCGGCTTCTATATCTGAAAAAAGTCATGATGAAATAGCTTGGATAAAGAATGCGAAAGAACATTCTTTGATTGATTTCAAGTATGCTTTCTCTCTACGGATATAAATGGGATTTCTATGGCGAATACATTTGTTGGAAAATAGCCTTTGTAAAAAAGCCGGAATATTCTTTGCGCATTCCGGCGATACTCCCTATCTTTGCACCGCGTTAGGGTAGAGTCCTGCGATAGGAACCCCTGCCCGGATGCCCGTACCCTCATGGAAGGGTCTCCCGATTCGGCTTCTATGAAAGCCGGATAATCCCGGAAAAATCAAAATCCGGTGTCCCCCGAATACAATCTTTCGTCAACAACCGTGCCGCCGCTTCCCTCCCGAACAGAAGAAAAGTGGTATGTCTTGCGTGTCACGTACAGCCGCGAGCTCCAACTCAAGGAGTACCTCGATGCACAAGGCATTGGCAATTTCCTGCCCATGCAGCAGATGCTCGTGCCCGACCGTAGCGGGAAGCGCGTCAAGCGCCTCCTCCCCGTGGTGCACAATCTGGTCTTTGCCTACACCTCCCGCGAGCGTATCGACGTGTTCAAGCAGGAGTTGGAAGGCCGCGTGCCGGTACGTTTCTATATGGACCGCGAGACGGCGCAGCCGCTCACCGTGCCCGAGCGCGAAATGCGCAACTTCATAGCCGTAGCCGGCACGCAGGACGAGCAGTTGCTCTATCTCCCCTTGTCCGAAGTCGCCTTGAAGAAAGGCGACCGTGTGCGCATCACCGGCGGCATCTTCGAAGGTGCCGAGGGCGAACTCCTCCGCCTCCGCGGCGACCGCCGCCTGGTAGTCCGCATCCCCGGTCTCATGGCCGTTGCCACCGCCTTCATCCATCCCTCCCTCGTACAGCGCATCGCCACCCCCGGCGAATAACCTCCGGAAATTACATACCTACGGACGAAAATTTCCTCTCGTGCGGACGGAAACATATACACGGGAGGAAAAATATTTCCGGTATAGAGAAAATTTCCGAACGACTTTGCTGTAAGCCGCAAAGTCATCCGGTGATAAAAACAGGCCAATCTAAACAACTCGCTTATGGTGGGCACTTCCCGTTTCCTAACATTCGAATTTGGGCGTGCTGAAGAAAGGAAATTGAATCGGGTTTCTTGCTGTTTGGTAACAGTCTGCTATCAGTTAGCTAGGTTGATTTAGCTTGGGCGGAAGCTGTTGGACTTTGGTTTGTGCTTGATAGGTAGAACCGCTGAATGCCGCTTTATGAAGGTTGTCAATGTTCGATTTATGTGATTCTGGTATAATAGGCAGCACCCCGGCCCTTCGCCATAATTTGCAAATCTTGCTTCAAAGAGCCCGGTCTCTTTTATCTCTTTTGCCGGCCTCCAGCGATTGCCTTCGTTACCGTTTGGAACAAGCTTGTGCTTTGCATGCACTCATTGCCTGAACGGTGGCATTCGGCTATGCCGGTACTAAAATCGATAATAGTTAAACAGTAGTATGATACAAATCGTGGATAAAGCCAAGTGTTGCGGCTGTTGTGCGTGCGTTGATGTTTGCGCGCATGAGGCAATAACACTGAAGACAGACATCGAAGGCTTTTGGTATCCCGAAGTGGATAAGGAAAAGTGTGTGGATTGCGGGCTGTGTGAGAAAGTCTGTCCGGAACTGCACATCCCCGACCTTAAAAAGAACGATTATGCGAAGCCCATTCGTACGATAGCCGCGATAAACAAGGATATGAGGGTCCGTTGGGACAGCACTTCGGGCGGTGCTTTCTCAGCCTTGGCGGGTGTGATGTACGAAGAAGGCGGCTACGTGAGCGGTGCCGTCTATAATGCAGATTTCTCGGTAAGCAACTATATCTCGAACGATAAGAACGATCTGGCAAGACTGCGGAGTTCGAAATACCTTCAGAGCAAGGCATCCGGCTTGTATCGGGAGATACGTTCGCTGTTGCGAGGCGGCGAGAAAGTTCTGGCCTGCGGCACGCCGTGCCAAATGGCGGCTTTGCGTTCATTTCTTGGCAGGGAGTACGACAATCTGGTCATCGTCGATTTCATCTGCCGCGGAGTCAACTCGCCCAAAGTCTACCGGAAATATCTGGACTCCTTGGAACGGAAATATGGCGGAAAAGTCGTTTATGTCAAGGCCAAGAACAAAGAATTGGGGTGGCGCAGCCTGACCCGCAAGGTCGTCTTCGACAACGGGGCGGTATATTACGGTGTCCGTATGGACGACGATTTCCGCCGGGGGTATCATACCAACGTGTTCTGCCGTCCGAGCTGCTACCGCTGCCAGTATAAAGGCTTTCCCCGTATGGCGGATATCACGATAGCCGACTATTGGGGCATAGAAAATGTGGATAAGAATCTGGACAATAACATCGGCACATCGATGATATTGCTCAATTCGAAGAAGGGGGCAGCTTATTTTGAGAAAGTCAAAGAGCGGCTTGAATGGCAGGAGACCCCGTTTGAGTCGGTATTGCCCGGAAACATAGCCTTGCTCAAGCCCATAGAGCCTCCGCAGATAGACCGCCGTCAGTTCTTTTCCGACCTGGACAGCACTACATTTGACGCGGTGGTGCAGAAATATTTCCCCTTGCGCGGGCAGAGCGGTTTCTCCCATTGGAAGCAAACCGTGAAATCATTGATCGTTCCCTACTACAGATCCGGTCTCTCATTCAAGGCATGCCGCAATTTCGTCCGGTTGAATTTCCGGAAAAACACCCGTTCAGACTGGAAGAAGGGCAATGTGGTCTATACCATGCCCGGTTCGGTATTCGATGTCCATCCCACGGCACGGATCCGGGTGGATGCCCCGCTGTTGTACGGAAACAATCCCGTGCGCGGATTGCGCATGCCCACCTGTCTTCGCATGGAGGCGGGTACAACCTTCGAGATACACGGCGGGCCGCTGACACGTTACGGGGCAGGCCCCTACAATCTCCGTTACGGTGCATATATCGAGATCATCAACGGAGGACGGCTGGTCCTGGGGCAGGGTGCGGCGAATGTGGGGCTGACAATCATGTGTGCCAAGGAAGTCACCATAGGCAACGGTGTCCGCATCGGACGCAATGTGTCGATACGTGACTGGAACGGGCCGCATGTCATCCTCAACTCCCATTACCGCAATCATGCCCCGGTCCATATCGGAGACCATGTGTGGCTCTGCTCAGGCTGCACGGTCATGCCCGGAGTGACAATCGGCGAAGGGTCTGTGGTGGCGGCGAATGCCACGGTTACGAAAGATGTCCCGCCCCACAGTCTGGTGGGCGGTTCTCCGGCCAGGGTAATCCGGGAAAACATCGAGTGGTATTAAGCGTATATGCCGGACAATAGACGCATCGCCAAGAACACGATGTTCCTGTATTTCAGGATGCTCCTTGTGATGGGAGTCTACCTGTATACCTCGCGCGTGGTTCTTCGGACACTTGGTTTTGAGGA
The DNA here is from genome assembly GCA_944320955.1 of uncultured Bacteroidaceae bacterium. Lineage (GTDB taxonomy): Bacteria > Bacteroidota > Bacteroidia > Bacteroidales > Bacteroidaceae > UBA1794. Next base: position 76,314 of record CALUJL010000015.1, on the reverse strand, counting down.
TTACGGCCTTTACAATGTAGTCGGCGGCATCGTGACGATGTTTACCTTCCTCAACAGTTCGTTGGGCAGTGCCACGTCGCGCTACATCACCTTCGAACTGGGCCGGAAAGATTACCTCCGCTTAAATAAGGTATTCAATACGGCATTGGCCATTCATGTGGCGATAGCCCTTGTCATCGTGTTGCTGGCGGAAACCGTCGGGCTCTGGTTCTTTTATACGAAGATGGTGATACCGGCAGACAGGCTGGATGCCGCGTTCTGGGTTTACCAGATATCCATCGTGACGTGTTTCTTCTCCCTGACCCAAGTCCCCTATAATGCGACAATCATAGCCTATGAGGATATGAAGATCTATGCCACGGTCGGTATTGCCGAGGTGTTGCTCAAACTGTTGGTCGTATACCTGCTGGTGTTGTCTCCGCTTGACCGGCTAGTATTCTATGCCTTGTTGCTCTGCCTGGTGCAGGTCGGCGTCATGTTTTTCTATCGCCATTACTGCAACCGCCGTTTCCCTTCGTGCCGGTTGCGCCGTTACCGTGACAAGACCTTGTTCCGGGAGATGTTCTCTTATGCCGGCTCCGACCTCATCGGCAACCTCTCGGTCCTGGCCCAGGGGCAGGGGCTGAATATTCTGCTGAACCTCTTCTTCGGTCCTGCGGTGAATGCTGCCCGCGGCATAGCCTATCAGGTGCAGGGTGCCATCACCCAGTTCAGCAATAATTTCATGACGGCTGTCCGTCCGCAGATCATCAAGTCGTATGCCGAGGGCAAGCCCGATGAAATGATGACGCTGGTCCGGCAGAGCAGTTGTTTCTCATTTTATCTGATGTGGATGATTACATTTCCGATTCTTCTGGAGTCGGATTATATCCTTAAGCTATGGCTTGGGAATTATCCGGACCATACGGTGAGTTTCCTACATCTGATATTGCTCCTTTGTCTGATACAAACCTTGAAAACGCCCCGCTCCACCGTTTTTCATGCCACGGGCCATCTGAAGTATGTCAATATGGTGGTTGGCGGAATTCTTTGTGCCGCTTTTCCTTTGGCTTATTGGGCACTTAAATTGGGGTTCTCTCCGGAAAGTGTATTTATCGTATCAAATCTCACAATGGTACTTTCGGAGATTGCAAGTGTTGCCATATTGAAAAAATATGTCGATTACTCGATCCGGGATTATGTGATAAATGTGTATGGGCGATGTGTGCTGGTAGTGGCTTTCTCATCGGTTATTCCTTATTGTCTAAGCTGCTACCTGCATGTGGAAGGATTTGTGCGCTTTGTTACGATGTGCATCCTGACTACTTTCTCCATAGGTGTGATCGTATATGCATTCGGCATGAACTCTACGGAGAGAGAGAAAGTAAGGAATGTAGTGAAGACCAAAATATTAAAAAGAGGATGAGCCAAAATAGTGTTATCCGTTTGTCCAACGGGGTTGAGATGCCGTGTATGGCCATCGGGACCAACTGGATGGGTTATGCTGAATTACGGAAAATATTGGCAGCAGGGTTCCGTGCCGGATTCCGGGCTATTGATACGGCTCGCGACTATGGAAATGAACCTGTTGTCGGGAGGGCGTTGTGTGATGCTATGAGCGAGATAGGACTGGAGCGCAGGGATGTTTTTGTCACGACAAAAATCGGGAATGGCCAGCAACGTACTGGAAATATCCTCAGAGAGATAGACACATCGCTTGAGAACCTGCGACTTGATTATGTCGATCTTTGGTTGATGCATTGGCCCTATCCCGGCTATTTTGAGAATACATGGCGGAAGATGGAAGCTGTTTATTCGCAAGGAAAAGTTCGGGCAATTGGGGTGGCTAATTATGATATACGTCATTTTGAACAGCTTTTGTCCGGTGAACCGGAGATAGTCCCGATGGTCAACCAAATGGAATACCACCCGCTGCGGACGGCTAAACCTTTGGTTTCCTATATGCGGGATCATGAGATACGGATTCAGGCGTATGCTCCTTTGTGCCGTTTGGTTCCCCCACTTAGGGAGAGTGTCGTATTGAAATCGTTGGCAATGAAGTATCATAAGTCCGTCGGGCAGGTTATTCTCCGCTGGCATATACAGCAGGGTGATGCCATGCCCGTGTTTAAATCGTACAATCCGGATCGTTTCAGGGAGAATATAGACATCTTTGATTTTGCACTCTCGGACGAAGAGATGGCTGCCGTGGACGCTTTAGATCAGGACTATAAGTATCATATAGAATCAGTTAATTGTCCGGGTTATTGATCATGTCGAAGAAGAAACAGCTGTTTTGTGCGGCATTTATCTCCATGGCAACATTTGTTTTGGTTGCCAGTTTGCTCCTTTTCTTGAAAGGCTTTGTGCGATTTGCTGTTGTATTGGCAGTAGTGGATGTGGTTGTTCTGTTTCTGCCTTTGTTGCTGTATGGCCTGAATTCCCTGGTGAAGCGCACTCAGTGGTACAGAAATGTGATTCCGGACATGTCCCTGTATCCGACGAATGAGTGGTATCGGGAACATTTGGAGCGCAATTTTGATGTCGTGAATATCGGCAGTTCCTCGGCGAAGTATGCCTTTGACTATTCAGATTTGCCGGTCAAGGCCTTTAACTGGGGAGAACAGCCTCAATCGTTGCGTAATGGTTTTAAAATCCTGAAGACATATTTTAGCATATTACGGAAAGGCGGAACGGTTGTAATATCATTAAGCCCTTTATCCGGATTGGATGTCGAGGGAAAATGGGGGCGTATGGCCGATGATAAGTATTTCTATACGTTACCTCCGGAACTGATCCCCGACTATGCCCGGGTGGCGGGAAGGCGGAGATTCCCTCTTCTTTATTCGCCGAAGGCTTCACTAAAGGCTCTCGTTAGGAGCATTTCTGGATGGAAATCCCGGAGGGAAGCGAAAGGAAGCGGAGAAAATTTTGTGAATGATGCACGACAGTGGCTGAACGGTTGGAAGCGTCAATTTGCTATTGCTTCTATGGATAGTCCGCTGAGCGAAGAGAACCGGAAAGGGCAGGAGAGGCGGGTCGCTTTATTGTCTGATATGTTGGCTTTTTGTGAAATCAGGGGGCTGAGGCCTGTACTCGTGATACCCCCGATGCATGCGACTCTTTCCAGGTTGTTCCCGGAGTCATTTCGTGAGAACTATATCTATTCTTTCGTCCGCAGGGCCAACCGGCAGAATGTGCCTTTCCTGAATTATATGGACGACAGGCGGTTTCAGAAAGAAGAATATTTCCGCAATTCCTTCTTCATGAGTGAGGAGGGTGCAAAGGCATTTACCAAAGTCGTACTGAAAGAAATCGGATTGTTATGAAAATCGGTATACTGACCCAGCCCCTCCATAGTAATTACGGGGGGATGCTGCAGGCTTATGCCCTGCAGCAGGTGCTGAAGCGTATGGGGCACGAGCCTTGGCTGGTGCGCCGGATAGGGCGGATTGGCCGCATTCCTGTTAAACAGGGAATGGTTGATGTGGCAAAATTTTTTTTGGGCCGTAAAAATGTTGACCCGTTTCAGATCATAGCGGATAAGGAATACGTGGAGCACCGCGTCCGTCCGTTCCGCGACAAATACATCACCCCGGTGACGCCCTTGCTCTACACCACGGCGCAGCTGTCCGAGCGGACGCTGCGCGACGGCTACGAGGCCCTGCTGGTGGGCAGCGACCAGGTGTGGCGGCCGAAGTACTCGCCGTGCATCACGAACTATTTCCTGGACTTCGCCGAGGGGCGCGCGGTGAGGCGCGTGGCCTACGGCGCCTCGTTCGGGGTGGACGAATGGGAGTTCAGCCGGGAGGACACGGCCCGCTGTGCGCGGCTGCTCCGGCAGTTCGATGCCGTCTCGGTGCGGGAATCCTCGGGGATAGGCCTGTGCCGGGAACGCCTGGGCTGCGAGGCCGTGCAGGTGCTCGACCCTACGCTCCTGCTGGACAAGTCCGATTACGAGAAAATCGTGGAGCGAGAGGAGGAACCGGCTTGCGGGGGCAGCCTGTTCTGCTACGTGCTGGATTCCGAGCCTGCCAAGTCCAGGGCGCTGGAAGTGCTGGCTTCGCGCACGGGGCTGGCGCCGTTCATGTCCATGCCCTGCAAACCGGGCACGGCGGAGAACCTGCAGGCCGACCCGGAAGCCTGCGTCTACCCGCCGGTGACGCGGTGGCTGCGTTCGTTTATGGACGCGCGGCTGGTGCTGACCGACTCGTTCCACGGGTGCGTCTTTAGCATCTTGTTCAACAAGCCGTTCTGGGTGATCGGCAACCGTGCCCGCGGCATGGCTCGCTTCGAGAGCCTGCTCGGGATGTTCGGCCTCGGGGAGCGTCTGGTTACCCCGGAACAATTGGAAGCGGCAGACCCTCTCTCCCCGGTGGACTGGGTATCGGTCAATGCCCGCCGGGAGGAGATGCGTGCCTTTTCGATGTCTTTCTTAACGAACAGCCTGCAATGACGACATCTGCCCCTCAACCGGCCGTATCGGTCATCGTGGCGGTCTACAAGGCCGAGGCTTACTTGAAACGTTGCGTGGACAGCCTGCTGGCGCAGACGTTCGGGGACTTCGAGATACTGCTCATAGACGACGGCAGTCCCGACCGCAGCGGGGAGATCTGCGATGAGTATGCCCGTCAGGACCGCCGTGTGCGGGTCATCCACAAGGAGAACGGGGGAGTGAGCTCCGCCCGCCAGTGCGGCTTGGACAATGCCCGCGGCGAATACGTCATCCATGCCGACCCGGACGATTGGACCGAGCCGGAAATGCTGGAAGAAATGTACCGCAAAGCCAAAGAAGAGGATGCGGACATGGTGATTTGTGACTACTATATTGATGACAAGGGGCAGTCTACCTATACGAAGCAAGCACCTTCATCTTTTGATAATAGACAAATATTGAGAGAATTGTTTCAGGAATTGCATGGTGCTTGCTGGAATAAATTAGTGCGTCGCATTTGTTTTAAGAAAGCGGATGTAAGTTTCCCGGAATTGTCTTATTGTGAGGATCTTTTTGTGAATACATGTTTGGTAGCAAGTGGCGTGAGGGTTAGTTATTTGAATCAAGCGTTTTATCATTACGATCAAGCGATGAATCCTGTTTCTTTGGTGTATCGTCCTGTAAAAGAGGTATTGGATCAGGAGTTACGTTTGTATGATTTGCTGAAAGAGCGACTGTCGGCAGCTCAGTTTTCTCTTATTGAATTGCATTTGAAGTCACGATTATTGCCTAAAGCACTCAACGTGGGAGGTGATTATTTGTGTAATTTTTCAGAGTGCTATGCTATTATTGCTTCCCATATGAATGAGCTGCCCCTTTCGTCGAAGCAAAAAGCGTTGTATTGGGTGGCTTTTCATATTTCTCCTTATTGGGCGTATCGTATTCGTGGGTCGTTAAATGCCATTTTACATGGTAAGGTGAAACAGTATAGATAGAAGAATTTCTGTGATGAGAATCTTGTTTTTACTTCCGGGCGGGGCAGGTGTCCCGGTCGGTGGGGTTAAGGTTGTGCTTGAATATGCCAATCGTTTGGCGGCTGATGGCTATGAGGTAGGTGTAGTGTATCCATCTTGTTGCCGTGGTCTGCGCAGGGTTGGATTTTGGGCTTGGTGTAAGGCTGTTTTGCGTTTCATTGTTTATAGTATTGTACCTCGCTATACAGCCCGTAGTTGGTTCCCTCTTGATAAACGGGTGAAAGAACATTGGGTATGGTCGCTAAAGGAGCAGTATGTGCCCAAGGCTGATGTGTATGTGGCGACTGCAGCCCAAACGGCTTATTATCTTGCACAATATAACCGAATCCTATCTTCTCGTAAGTTCTATTTTATCCAGCATTTTGAGGATTGGGGAAATTCAAGCCGGGAGTATGTTTTGGCTTCTTATCATTTGCCATTGCGGAAGTGGGTGATAGCCCGTTGGCTTCAGTCAATAGTGGAGGATGAAGGTGAAAGTAGTACCTTGATTCCCAACGGATTCGATTTTTCCCAGTTTCATCTCACGATAAGTCCGGAAGCTCGGAATAAGAATCGAGTGTGTATGCTTTATCATTATTTGGCTTGGAAAGGTTGCGCTGATGGCTTTGCCGCATTGGAAATCGTAAAGAAACGGTGTCCGGATTTGCGGGTGACGCTGTTTGGAGTACCGCCTTGTCCGAAAGGATTGCCTGATTGGTATGACTATCATCAACGTCCTACGCGTGAGGAGCATCGGCGGCTTTATAATGAAGCATCGATTTTCTTGGGCACGAGCCATTCGGAAGGATGGGGATTGACGGTTGGCGAAGCGATGGCTTGCGGTTGCGCGGTAGTATGTACAGACAATCCCGGTTACTTGGAAATGGCGGAAGACCGGAATACAGCTCTTGTCGTCCCGGTTGGTGACGTGCAGGCTTTGGCCGATCGTATTATCCGTTTGATTGAGGATGACGATTTACGCCTGCGGATAGCCCGTGCGGGGCATGAGAATATCTTGCGGTTTACTTGGGATAGGTCGTATGCTATTATGCAGAGGGAGATTGCGAGCGTTATGAATAAAAAGAGTTTTGTATGATTCTTCCTGTTTGCCTGCTATTTGCTTTATTTTCTATATTGTTTTTATTTACATCTGGTCGACGGTTTCCGCAATCGAATATCCTGTTTTTACTTATACTGTGGGTGTTCGTTTGCATTGCAACTTTTCGACCAGAAGATATGCCTGATAGAGGAAATTATGAGGCTTTTTTTCGTTATCCAAAGTTGTATAATGAACGATTTGAGATAGGGTTTAAGTATTTAACAAGGCTAATAAAACGGTTTGGGGCGAATCTGACTTTTTTCCTTTTCTTTTTTGCAAGTATCAGTATTGCCTTAAAGTTATGGGCAATGCGTAAGATGACGACATTGCTGTGGGGTTCTTTGGTAGTTTATGTCTCCAATTTCTTTATTCTGCATGACATGATTCAGATGCGTGTTGCAATAGCTTCAGGACTATTACTTCACGCTGTTTATTTTGTGTGGAAAAGGAACTTGATCGCTTTCTTGATAACGACCTCAATAGCAATGCTTTTTCATAATTCGGCACTAATTATTCTCCCACTTTGGTTTCTCAATATTGAAAAGCCCCAAAAACGGTTTTATATGGTACTTATTCCGCTTTCCTATTTGTTGACAGGTGTCTTGTCGTTAGTTCAATATATAAGTTATGTTCCCATCGCAAGTGTTAAAATGCTTTTACTTTCATATAAAGAAACGATAGGTAATGATATTAATATATTTAATGCATTGACATTGCTTCGAATTGCATTTTGCTTGTTTATTCTTTTGAATATTGAACGTGTCTCTAAACAAAATGCTTTGGCTATCATTTTAATAAAAATCTATGTAATAGCTATTTCTTGTTTTGTGTTATTTTCGGATCTTCCAGTGGCTGCATGGCGTATTAGTGAGTTGTATATGATCGTAGAAATAATCTTATTGCCTATGACCGTTTACATATTTCGGCCTAATGATTGCAATGTCTTTTTGTCTCGTATAGCTATTGTTGTTTTAGGTATATGCTTTCTATTTATAAATATTTATTACAATCCAATATTGATGTAGCCAAGGTAATTAGCTATGTCATTTAATAATACAGTGTCTATAGTATAGAAAATGTTTTTAAATCTTGCACAATACATTGTGTAAATATTTTAAAAAAATCGCAAAAATAAGCGCCTATGACAAAAAAAATAAATGCTATAATAATTGTTCTATATTATGCTCAAATATCTGATTCCTTTTTGAACCAGTGCCCTAAGAATTCAATTCTTATTTTTGTCGATAATACTCCTGAACGTGATTTGGGAATAACTAGTCAATGTGTTTATATTCCATTAAAAGAGAATCGGGGTATTGCTGTCGCACAAAATATTGGTCTTTGCAAGGCCGAAGAATTAGGGTGTCAATTTGTGTTATTTTTTGATCAAGACAGCAAAATTTCTGCTAGCTATATAGAACAAATTGCAGAAGAATACCAAAGAATCTCAAAGAGGCATAACAATTTATTCCTGCTTGGTCCTCGGGTATTCGATGAACGCGAGAACAAGGAGTATAAATCTATATTTCATTCCTATTCATCAAATGAAGAGTTTGAGGTACGTCCTATGATTATTAGTTCAGGAAGTTATACCTCACTCACTCGTGTTAAAGAAGTTGGTTATTTGGATGAATCGCTATTTATTGATCTAGTGGACTATGAATGGTGTTGGCGTGCCAATTCTTTAGGATTAATTTCCGGTATAACTAATCGTGTTTCCTTGCGACACAATGTAGGACAAAAATGGTTGAAGATAGGACGCTATATAATAATCATCTCATCTCCTTTTCGCTATTATTATCAATATCGAAATTATTTATGGCTTTGCATTAGAAAGTATGTTCCTATTCAATGGAAAATAAACACAGGAATAAAGTTGTTTTTACGAATGCTATATTTCCCATTTATCCTAAAAGATTGGATACCAATTGAACGAAATATTTTGCACGGGATAAAGGATGGAATCTTGTTAAAAAACACAATGCGATTATGATCCTTACTATAATAATCTTGTATAATCCCAATTTTTCTATATTGAATAAGGGATTAAACAAATTGTTACCTCAAGTTGATGGTATCTGTGTTGTCGATAATTCTTCCATATCACATAAGAAAGAATTGGATGTATATGGAGAGAAGTTGCATTATGTTCCATTATTAAAGAATGTAGGGATTGCTGCAGCACAGAATATCGGGATTCGCTATTGTTTGGATAGAGGAGCTGACTTTATTGTATTTAGCGACCAGGACAGTATTTTGTCAGAAGGGGTGATTGAGAAATTGTATAATGCATATGTCTGTTTGGTTGGAAATGGATATAAAGTCGCGGCTGTGGGGACGAGGGCAATTAACCGTCAAACAGGTAGGCCTTATCCTCCCAAATCAAAAGAATTTCGTAGGATTAAAGCCGGAAGCATTGGAAATGCTTCCGATCTCACCGAATGTTATTCGGTGATATCGTCGATATCATTGATATCGACGATATCACTCGTCAAAACCGGAGGCTTCGACGAGTCTCTATTTATTGATGGCGTAGATCATGAATGGTGTTGGCGTGCATGGCATCAGAATGCACTACGTTCTTTTATAGTAGAAGATGCTTTGCTGAACCATCAGTTGGGAGAAGGTGATAAGAAAATAGTGTCTAAAGAAATAGCGATCGCATCATCTTTTCGTGTTTATTATCAATTCCGAAATTATTTGTGGCTATGCAGACGGAATTATGTCCCCCGCTTTTGGAAACAGAAACATTTTGGAAAGTATGTACTTAAGGCTTTTTATTTTCCCTTGTTTGTGTCTCCTCGATTGAAATATGCCAAGAATATTTTGCGAGGCATATGGGATGGTTTATTCAAATATGAAAAAAGAATAGTAGGATGGCCAATTTTTCAGCAAAAGAGCGTTTTATAGCTTCTTTACTTTCGACTACGCCGGGATTGAAATCGTTGGTAAAGGATGTCTATGTACGAGTGAATTCTCTATTATATAAGAAGTCTTATACTTCGCGTTTGCTTGACGAGCGTTTGTCGGCAATCGATATTGTTTCGCCAAGCGAGGAGAATGGTGAGACGTTTTTTGGTTATTATGATAAGTCTCCGATAAATAAGGAGGGATGGGTGTTGTTTCATGAAGCCACAATGCCTACTCTATTGAAACCGAATCCAGATACGCCTGTTCGGATTGTATTGTTTCAGAGTGAGACCGGTATGCGTCGATCGATAGGTTGCTCCTCTTCTTATACTTGGCAACAAGGAGCGCGTGCACAATGGTTAAGTGAAGATGAATTGCTCTATAATGATTTCCGGGAAGGTCGTTATATGGCGGTTCTTTATTCTTTGAAAGCCGAAAAAGAACTTCGTGTATTTGATTATCCGGTCCAAGACTCTTATGGTAGAGATTATTTCTTGTCGATTGATTATCGTCGGATTATGTATCTTCGACCGGATTACGGTTATCGAAATCTACCACTTCCGTCAATGGATGAGATGAATAACCTGAAACATGACGGTATTTGGCAAGTGGATTATGCCAACGGGCAAGGATGTTTGCTCCATTCTTTAAAAGAAATAGTATCCTGTGAACCGAAAGCAATCTTTTCTTCTTGTTTGCATAAGGTGAATCATGTGATGATTCGTCCGGATGGGAAAGGATTTATATTTATCCATCGTTTTTATCAGGGTAAACGCCGTTTTGACCGACTGATGTATTCAGATTTTCATTCGTTGAGGGTTTTGGCTGACGACGGAATGGTCAGTCATTGTTGCTGGATAGACGAAAAAACGGTGTTTGGCTATCTTCGCTTTGAAGGACGAGACGGATTTTATCGTTATTCTTTGGATACCGGGGAAATGAAATATTGTTCCGGGCCATCAGAATATAATATGGGTGATGGACATCCTTCATGTTGGGGCGACTGGATTGTTTTTGATTCCTATCCGGACAAAAGCCGGATGCAGCATTTGACACTTTATAATTGGCGGACGAACGAGATTGTGCCTTTGCTGGAGGTATGGCAGAGTGTGCGTTATAAAGGACAGACCCGTTGCGATTTGCATCCTCGTTTCTCAACTGATGGAAAGAAAGTATTTTTTGATTCGGTATATAGTGGGAAACGGCGGCTTTGTTTTGTGGACGTAAGTAATATTGTGAAGTAGATATGACAATATCAGTATTGATGTCTGTCTATAAGAGCGAGCAACCCGCTTTTATGGATAGGGCGTTGCAGAGCGTTTGGACGGATCAAACGTTGAAACCCGACCAGATTGTCTTGATTGAGGATGGGCCGTTAGGAGATGGACTTTTAGAGGTCATTACTGCATGGAAAGAGCGTTTGGGTGAGCGGATGGTGATTCATCGGAATGAGGTGAATTTGGGTTTGACTAAGTCTTTGAATATAGGTCTCCGATATGTGACCTCGGACTTGATAGCCCGTATGGACAGTGACGATATTTCCGACCCGCATCGTTTTGAGCGACAAGCGACATTTCTGGAAGCACATACGGATATTGATATTGTCGGTGGTTCGTTGCAGGAATTCGATGAAGAGAATTCTTGCTTGAATGTCCGGCACTATCCCCGGACTAATGAAGAAGCAATGAAGTATATAATGAAAGCTTCTCCTTTGGCACATCCGACCGTGATGATGCGGCGGAAGTTGTTCGATTCCGGTCTGCGTTATGACGAGCGTTTTCGCACGAATCAGGATTTGGCGTTATGGTTCGATGCTTTAGCGACTGGTCATAAGATTGCGAATCTACAGGAGGTCACGATTTATTTCCGGCGGGATGCTTCGCTCTACAAACGGCGGAACCGTAGCCGGGCAATCGGGGAGTTTAAGATCTATATGCGGGGGATATATCGGATGAAAGGAGTGTTTACTTTGGCTTATTTATACCCTTTGGCCCGTTTGGCTTTTCGGTTGATGCCGACAACTGTAGTGCGCTGGATTTATGGTAGCCAGCTAAGGAATGGGGTTTTGCAGTAAGAATACGTATTTGCTGTAAAAATCACACAAAAAGTCATTCGTTTCATCAGAAATAGTATATTTGCAGAAATATACAAATTGCCGAATAAACGATGGAAGACGAAAGAGGAATTGAAAAGGCAGCTGAAGAATCAATGCTTTTTGAAAATCTGCCTCAGTTGCCAGAAGAGTTTGATTTGGATCTGATTGGGGGTGACATTTGGGATGCCCTTTTGGGCGCTATCCCTGTTTTGAAGTACATAAAGGTAGGTAAAGATGTTTATGTCAGTATCACAGATAAACTATTTGCAAAGAAGTTTATCTGCTTTCTGTATGGGCTGAAGGAGATTCCGGTAAGGAAGCGCGAGAAATTTATCAAAGAACTGAGAAAATCGGGTGAAGCAACAGGTGAACTGATTTTGTCGATTATCGACCGTTTGGACCATCAGAGTAAAACAGCTATTCTTGCCAATCTGTGTATAGCGCGTATTGAGGAACAGATTTCTATCGAAGATTTTTTCCGTTTGGTTTCGATGTTGGAGCGGATTCCTTATGTCGACTTGAATCGGTTGGAAGATTATAAGGAGAAGTTCTATGAACCGGGTGCTACGGAGATGTTGTATTCTGCGGGTGCCGTTCGGCAATTCGTGATAGATGCAGCTGGGGATAGCCAGTATCAATTAACAAAATTGGGACTTAAGATGCTGCGTTTTGGCCTACAGCGCAATGTCGCCAATATCAATCTACAAGCGGGGACGGATATCCACCAACATTGGATTGAAGCATAGGTTCTCGGATAAGCTTTTTCAAAAGGCTTTGTAATTATGGAGTAGAAACATTATTGTTCTGCTCCATAATTATAGTCTGATGATTTGTGTAACCCTTCGTCCGGTCGGGCGGGGGCTAAATATAAAAAAACATTTCGGATATGAAGATTTTAGTGACCGGTGCCGCGGGGTTCATCGGGTCGTTTGTCGCGCTCCGGCTGTTGGAGCGGGGCGATGAGGTCGTGGGGCTGGACAACATCAACGAGTATTATGACCCGGCGCTGAAGTACGGCCGCCTGCGGGAGCTGGGCATCGGGGAGGAGAGTGTGGGCTGGTACAAGTTTGTGCAGAGCGGGAAGTTCCCGAACTTCCGCTTCGTGCGGATGAACCTGGAGGACAAGCAGGCCATGCAGATGCTCTTTGCCAACGAGGGCTTCGAGCGGGTATGCAATCTGGCCGCGCAGGCCGGGGTGCGCTACTCGATTACGAATCCGTATGCCTACATCGAGTCGAACATCGACGGCTTCATCAACGTCCTGGAGGGCTGCCGCCACAACGGGGTGCAGCACCTGGTCTACGCCAGTTCGAGCAGTGTCTACGGGCTGAACGGCAACGTGCCTTTTTCGGAAAAGAGCAGCATTGCCCATCCGGTGAGCCTCTATGCGGCCTCGAAGAAGTCGAACGAACTGATGGCCCATGCCTACAGCAAGCTCTACGGCATCCCTTCGACAGGCCTGCGCTTCTTCACGGTCTACGGCCCATGGGGGCGGCCGGACATGTCGCCGTTCCTCTTTGCGGATGCCATCCTGCACGACCGGCCCATCAAGGTGTTCAACAATGGCGACATGCTGCGCGACTTCACCTATATAGACGACATCGTGGAAGGAGTCGTGCGCGTCATCGACCACACGGCACAGCCCAATCCGGACTGGGACGACCGGCATCCCGACCCGTCCACCTCGCCCGCGCCGTACAAGATATACAACATCGGCAATTCGCAGCCCGTGCGGCTGATGGACTTCATCCGCGCCATCGAGACGGCGTGCGGCAAGGAGGCGGAAAAGATCTTCCTGCCGATGCAGCCTGGCGACGTGTACCAGACGAATGCCGACACGACTTTGCTGCAGCGGGAGCTGGGTTTCAAGCCGGACAAGGACATTGCCGACGGCGTGCGGGAGACGGTAGACTGGTTCCGCCGCTACTACGGGCTATAGAAAGAGAGAATCTTAAGAACAAAAACCGATACGAGATTATGAAAATTGTGATTGTCGGCACGGGCTACGTAGGGCTCGTGTCGGGTACTTGTTTTGCCGAAATGGGCGTGGAAGTGACGTGCGTCGATGTCTCGCAGGAGAAGATCGAGAGCCTGAAGCAGGGCGTCATCCCCATCTTCGAGCCGGGTCTGGAGGACTTGGTGCTGAAGAACATGAAGGACGGGCGCCTGCACTTCACGACTTCCCTGCCGGAAGTTCTGGACGAGGCCGAAGTGGTGTTCAGCGCCGTGGGCACCCCGCCCGACGAGGACGGCAGTGCGGACTTGAGCTATGTGCTGGAAGTGGCGCGCACCATAGGGCAGAACATGAAGAAATACGTGCTGGTGGTGACGAAGAGCACCGTACCCGTGGGCACGGCGCAGAAGGTGCGGCAGGCCATCTGCGAGGAACTGCAGAAGCGGGGCGAGGACATTCCTTTCGACGTGGCTTCCAACCCCGAGTTCCTGAAGGAGGGTGCGGCCATCGACGACTTCATGAAGCCGGACCGCGTGGTGGTCGGCGTGGACTCCGACCGGGCGCGGAAGCTGATGGAGCGGCTTTACCGGCCTTTCATGATGAACAATTACCGCCTGCTCTTCACCGACATCCCGAGCGCGGAGATGATAAAGTATGCGGCCAACTCGATGCTGGCCACGCGCATTTCGTTTATGAACGACATCGCCAACCTCTGCGAGCGGGTGGGGGCGGACGTCAACATGGTGCGCAAGGGCATCGGCGCGGACACGCGCATCGGCAGCAAGTTCCTCTATCCGGGCTGCGGCTACGGCGGCTCGTGTTTCCCGAAGGACGTGAAGGCCTTGATAAAGACGGCGGAGAAGAACGGCTACGAGATGCGCGTCTTGAAAGCCGTGGAAGCCGTAAACGAGGCGCAGAAGGAGCTGCTTTTCCACAAACTCCGCAAGCACCTGCCCGAACTGGCGGGCAAGACGGTGGCCCTCTGGGGGCTGGCCTTCAAGCCGGAGACCGACGACATGCGCGAAGCCACGTCGCTGGTCTTGATCCGCCTGCTCTCGGAGGCCGGCGCGCGGGTACGGGTGTACGACCCGATAGCCATGGGCGAATGCCGCCGCCGGGTGGGCGACCGGGTGGAGTATGCCCGCGACATGTATGAGGCCGCGGTCGACGCCGATGCCTTGCTGCTGCTGACCGAGTGGAAGCAGTTCCGCCTGCCGAGCTGGGCGGTACTGAAGAAGGCCATGCGCTGCCCCCTGATCCTGGACGGGCGGAACATTTATGATACCGATGAGCTCCAGTCTTTGGGATTCACCTATGAGTGCATCGGGCGCTGATACAGAGAAAAATGCCTTTTAGCGAAACGGCGGTTTCCGAAACAGCGGTTTCGCCGGATTCTTCCGCTGCATGAAACGGGAAAAAGCGGCAGCGGAAATAGGGAAAAGTCCCGCAGCAAAATGGAAAAAGCTGCGGGACTTTTTCTGTATGGCAGGGTACCGGGCCGGGGCTTTGCGAACCGGGAAAGGGGAACGCCGGCTGGTGGGTTGAGTGGAAAATCTGTAAATTGGGTACAAATGTCTGTGATGTGTCTATCTTGCTCTGTGCGGATGGGCCTTATTTTTGCACAGTCCGAAGAAAGAAGGACGAGTAACTTTACAAAGAATCCCGTTATGAAGAAGAAAGTTTTATTCTTGCTGCTGATGGCAGCAATGGCTAATTTCCAACAGACTATGGCACAAGAAAAGATTACGCAGACTGCCGGCCGCGTGCAGTTGGGGGAGTTTGCCCCGAAATTTGCGGAGCTGAACGACGACGTGTTGTTCGGCCAGGTATGGAACCGCCCGGGCCTGAGCCCCCGCGAGAGGAGCATGGTGACGATAGCCACGCTCGTGGGCAAGGGAATCGTCGACTCCTCGCTGACGCATCACCTGCAGTTTGCCAGGAGCAACGGCGTGACGCGCACGGAGATCTCCGAGCTGCTGACGCACATTGCCTTCTATGCCGGATGGCCCAACGCCTGGGGTGCCTTCCGCCTGGCAAAGGACGTCTGGGCCGACGAGGCTGCGGAGGGCGACGGCGGGAAGGCCGCTTTCCAGCGCGGGATGATATTCCCCATCGGCGAGCCGAACTCGGCTTACGCAAAGTACTTCACCGGCAACAGCTACCTGGCCCCGGTATCCAAGGAGCAGATACCGTTTAACAACGTGACCTTCGAGCCCCGCTGCCGCAACAACTGGCACATACACCGCGCCACGATGGGCGGCGGGCAGATGCTTGTCTGCGTGGCAGGCAGGGGCTGGTACCAGGAAGAGGGGAAGGCCGCCGTGCAGATGTTGCCGGGCGACGTGGTTCACATCCCCGCCAACGTGAAACATTGGCACGGGGCTGCGGCCGACAGCTGGTTTGCCCACCTGGCATTCGAGATTCCCGGGGAGGATACGTCGAATGAGTGGCTGGAGCCGGTGACGGATGAGGAGTACGACAAGCTGGGCAAGTAGTGCCCGGATGGAGAAATCCCCGGAAGTGGGGAATAAGCAGAAAGCGGAAAGAGGGCGTTTCTCTTTCCGCTTTTTTTATAACCGTATGTGGCAAGGCTGGATTTAGTCTTCGCCTGTAGCGGCAGTCTCTTCTTCGCTGAGCGGGCGGACGAGGAGTTTGTCGACACGGCCGTTGTCCATGTCGACGACCTCGAAGAGGAGTCCGTGGCAGACGAAGGTGTCGCCGCTGGTGGGCACGCGGCCGATTTCGTACATGGCCAGGCCGCCGAGCGTGGAGAAGTCCTTGTCTTTGATGTCGTCGTAGTGGAAGATTTGCATTTCCTCCATAAAGTCGGAGACCGACATGCTGCCCTCGACGAGGAGGGAGCCGTCGGAGCGGGTGACTATCTCGGGCTCTTCGTATTCGTTCTCTTCCGGAATGTTGCCCATCACGCTCTCCACCAGGTCGTGGAGGGTGATGATGCCTTCCATGTCGCCGTATTCGTTGACGACGAGGCCGAACTTTTTCTTCTGTTCCTTGAAGAGTTCCAGCACTTTGCGTGCGTGTATGCAGTCGGGGATGAAGAGGGGCTCGTCGGCCACGGCGCGCAGGTCCACGCTTCCCCCCTGCTTCCCGGGCGAAGAGGCGAAGAGGGGAAGGAGATCCTTCACGCTGACAATGCCGAGTATGCGCTCAAAGGAGCCGTCGATGAGGGGGTATTTGCTGAAATGGGCGGTCTGGATGAGCGCCAGCACGTCGGCGGGCGAGGCTTTCAGGTCTATGCAGATGACCTCCTTGCGGTGGGTCATCAGTTCGGAGACGCGCTTGTTGGAGAAGTTGAACACGTCTTTCAGCATCTCCGACTCGTCCTTGTCGATCACTCCCTCCTCGCCGCTCTGGTGGAGCAGCAGGCGCAGTTCTTCCTGGGTGATGGAGGCTTTCTGCTGGGTGTTGATGCCGCAGAGTTTGTTGATGAGCTTGGTAGAAAAACTCAGGAAGAGCACGAACGGATAGAGCAGGCGGGTGAAGAGGCTCAGGATGGGGGAGAAGAGCATGGCGTAGCGCTCTGGATTGCTCAAGGCTATGGATTTCGGGACGAGCTCGCCGATGATGAGCGACAGATAGGTGATGAAAGCCACGATGAGCGTGACGGATATCTCGTCGGCATAGGGCCTTATCGCGTCGAACTGCAGGAAGAAGGGCTCGATGAACTTGGCCAGTGTCACACCACCATAGGCACCGGAGATGATTCCGATGAGGGTAATGGCTATTTGTATGGCGGAAAGTATCTTTTCCGGCTCTTCCAGTTGCTTTAGTACTCGGGTTGCCGACTTGCTCCCGTTCTTCTCCGCAGTTTCGAGGCGCACCTTCCGGGAGGAGACGAGTGCCATTTCGTACATGGAGAAGAGGCCGTTGCAGAGAAGCAGGGCGATGATGATCAGTAGTTCCATGGGTTGATGTAGTATTGTAGGGAGATGTTTGAAGTCTTGTTTATGGGAATAAGGTAAATGGTTATGCGCCGTATTGCTGCCCGTAGAGGGCTTTCAGCTTGAACATCTCGTCGCGGTATTGCGCGGCCTGCACGAATTCCAGCTTGTCGGCAGCTTCTTTCATCAGTTGCTCGGTGCGGCGGATGGCTTTCTCCAGCTGTACGCGGTCCATCTTCTGCAGGATGGGGTCGATGCCCCCGTAGGGAGCGGCTTCTTCCGCAGCATACGTCTCGCCGGTCTTCTTCTTGTCGTAGTCGTAGGCCGAGGACGGGGCGGATGTCCCGGCGGCAGGCTGGGCTTTCTCCGTGGCGGAGAGTATCGTTTCGCGGCGTGCCCGTACGATTTGTTTGGGGGTGATGCCGTGGGCTTCGTTGTAGGCCAGTTGCTTTTCACGCCGGCGGTTGGTCTCGTCGATGGTCTGCTGCATGCTTTCGGTGATGCGGTCGGCATACATGATGACCGTGCCGTGCACGTTGCGCGCTGCCCGTCCGGCAGTTTGGGTCAGCGAGCGGTGGGATCGGAGGAAGCCCTCTTTGTCGGCATCGAGGATGGCCACCAGGGAAACCTCCGGCAGGTCGAGGCCTTCGCGCAGGAGATTGACGCCGATCAGCACGTCGTATGTCCCGGCGCGGAGCTCTTCCATGATTTTCACCCGCTCCAGGGTGTCGACATCGCTGTGGATATAGTTGCATTGTATGCCGTGGTCGGCCAGATAGGCTGTCAGTTCTTCGGCCATGCGCTTGGTGAGGGTCGTGACCAGGACGCGTTCGTTCCGCTCGATGCGCTGCTGTATTTCTTCCATCAGGTCGTCCACCTGGTTCAGGCTGGGGCGCACTTCGATAATCGGGTCGAGCAGTCCGGTGGGGCGTATGACCTGTTCGACGACTACGCCTTCGCTTTTCCGCAATTCATAGTCGGCAGGCGTGGCGCTCACGTAGATGGTTTGCGGAGTCAGCTCCTCAAATTCTTCAAACTTCAACGGTCTGTTGTCTTTGGCAGCCGGCAGCCGGAAACCGTACTCCACGAGATTCTCTTTCCGGGCGCGGTCGCCGCCGTACATGGCCCTGATTTGGGGAACGGAGACGTGGCTTTCGTCTATGACGAGGAGGAAATCTTTCGGGGGGAAGAAGTCGAGCAGGCAATAGGGGCGTGTTCCGGGCGCACGGCCGTCGAAGTAGCGCGAATAATTCTCGATTCCGGAGCAGTGTCCCAGCTCTTTTATCATCTCCATGTCGTACTCCACCCGTTCCTTCAGGCGGTTTGCCTCCAGTCCCTTGCCGATGGACTGGAAATAGGCCACCTGTTCGCGCAAGTCGTCCTGAATCATCCGGATGGCCTGCATCTGGCTTTCCTTGGTGGTCATGAAGAGATTGGCCGGGTATATCTTGTAATCCGTGAAAGTGGTGACGGGCTGCCCGTCTGCAGGGTCGAATTCCTCTATCCGGTCTACTTCGTCGCCCCAGAAGCTGATGCGCAGGGCGTAGTCGCTGTAGGCCAGATAGATTTCCACCGTGTCCCCCTTGACGCGGAAGTTACCCCTTTCGGGCGAAAGGTCGTTGCGCACGTAGAGGCAGTCTACCAGTTTCCGCAGCAGGACATTGCGGTCGAGCGGATGGTTGCAGGAGACGTCGATGACGTTCTTGTAGAAATCCGAGGGATTGCCCATGCCGTAGATACACGATACGGAGGAGACGACAATCACGTCTTTCCGTCCCGACAGAAGCGCCGAGGTGGCGGCCAGGCGGAGCTTGTCGATTTCCTCGTTGATGGCCAGATCTTTTTCTATATAGGTGTCTGACGAGGGAATATAGGCTTCCGGCTGGTAGTAATCGTAGTAGGAGACATAGTATTCCACCGCATTGTGCGGGAAGAAGCTCTTGAACTCTCCGTACAACTGGGCTGCCAGTGTCTTGTTGTGGCTGAGTATCAGCGTCGGCTTCCCTATGTTTTTTATTACGTTGGCTATGGTGAAGGTTTTTCCCGACCCCGTCACTCCCAGCAAAACCTGCGCCGGGAGTCCCTGGCGCACGCCTTCGGTCAGTTGGGCTATGGCTTCCGGTTGGTCGCCGGTGGGGGCGTATTCTGAAACGAGTTCAAAATCCATGTGTTTTAAGGTTCTGTATCTTTCTTGGATGGGAAAGCAGATGAAAGTGCAAAGATAGGGAGAATTTCCGTTTTGTCAAAGCGTTGATACTTTTTCACCAAGCCGGCGCACGGCACGGCGACGCAGCAGGCGGAACGCGGCCCAGTGGATCAGCAGGAGCGAGAGGGGCAGCAGGAGCGAGAGTGCCTGCCGGAAGCGTCGTTCCCCGGCGCGTGCCACGGGATCGATGGGGCGCAGGGTGAGCGTCCGGCTGCGCAGGGTGAGCCACTGGTCCTGGCGGGTGAGGTAAGTCAGGCATTGGACGAGGAAGTCTTCGTTGCCTAGTGTGGTCTTGCTTGCCGGCTCGTACCCCAGGGGGAGCGGGCGCACGTTTTGTCCGCTGCCTTCCCATTCGCCCCGGATGAGGCTCTCGGAGGCTGCCACGATGAGGCGCGATGTAGTGGTGGGAAGTGTGCGGTCGAGGCGCCCTTCCCGTCTTTCTCCGGCACCCGGCGGGAGCGGACGGTGCTGCCAGACGGAGGGGAGACGGCCTTCCACCAGTACGGCTGCCGGCTGTGCCCCTTCGTCGAAGTATCGGGCCGTGGCCGGCATTTCCACATAGCGGAGCGAGACTTCGGAGGGCACTTGCAGCGTGTGGCTCTCGGCCGAGGTGGTGAGCAGTACGGACTGCTTCACGCCGCTGTCTGCGGGCAGCAGGGTGACGGGGCTCACGAATTCCGACTTCAGTGGGGCCATCCGTGCCGTAATGGGGTGTGCGGAGGGCAGGAGCAGCGGCGAGAAGTACCAGGGGAGAGTCGTGGTGGAGTGGTCCGTGGTGGAGGTAAGCCGGATGGGGGTGCACTGGAGGTCCTGGAGCAGGGCCGGCTCGATGCGCAGGCCGTAGCGGAAGAGCCAGTCGTCGAGGTTGAGGTCGCGCTTGGCGGTGGGAGAACTGCCGGTGGCCTCAAACTGATCGGTGCGGAAGGTGGCCCCGCCGGTCAGCAGGAGGATGCTCCCGCCCTGCATGAGGTATTGGTCGAGGATGAATTTCTCCGCTTCGGAGAAAGGCGTCTGCGGCCCGGCTATCACCAGGGCCTTGTAGGGAGCCAGGTTGTCCGCACTGCCGGCTATCGGGCCGCGCTCCACCTGGTAATAGCGGCTCAGCGCGTTGTAGGCCTGGTAGAGGGCGGGCTCGGTCATTTCGCCGTGGCCTTCGATGAAGGCTATGCGCTCCGGCTGCCGGATGGAGAGGATGCGCAGCGCGTCGGAGAAGCCGTATTCCAACTCGGCGGCCGAGCGGTGGAGGACTTCGGTGGCGCTCTGCAGCACATTGTTCCGCAGGAGCGGCACGGCCACTGTGTCTCCTCCGTAGATGACTTCTGCCCAGGGGAAAATGATTTGCTCCACGGTCTGCCCGCTCTGGCGGTTTCGTTCGTTGACGGAGAGCGGCTTGATGCCCCGGCGTTCCAGACCGGCAAGAAGCGCGGCGCGCGCCTGCGGATCGGTGGCTTCGAGGTTGGGGTTGCGGAGCGTCAGGCCGATGCCCTCCGGCGCATAGTTGGCCATTTCGGTGAGCAGGTCGATGACGGCGCTGCGCAGGGAGTAGAATTGCGGGTTGAGGTCTCCGTCCAGATAGAGCGTCACGCCCACCGGCCCTTGCAGCGACTCCAGCTGGGTGCGCGCCGTGGGGGAGAGCGTGTGGCGGCGGTCGGCGGTCAGGTCGAGGCGGAGGGTGAAGTGCGTGGTGAGCAGGTTGAGCACTACCAGCCCCGCCACTGCCGCGCCCATCCGCACTTTCGCTTTTCTGTCCGGGCGGGCAGTGCGGAGCAGGGTGAGGAGCAGGAACAGGGCTGTGGCGGAGAGGAAATAGACGCAGGCGTCGGACGTCACCATGCCCCGCGTCATCGGCTCGTAGCGGGCCAGCATCCCCACCGACTCCCAGCGCGCGTGGAGTGCCCCCGAGGAGAAGAGTGATGCCACGAGCTCGCATCCGTAGAAAGCGGCAAAGCAGAGCGCCAGCCCCAGCAAGTAGGCCGTGGCGGAGGAGCGCGTGCAGGCCGAGGCAAACAGCCCGATGGACGAGAAGGCGAGGCACAGCAGGAACAGTCCTGCGTACCCCCCTGCGGTTTCCCCCACGTCGACTCCCCGGGGAGAGACCAGCAGGAGCAGGAAGAGCTGGAGCAGGCTATATAATAATAAGTAGAGGCCTACCGAAAGCCGCGTCCCGCAGAAGAGGCAGGCGGCCCGGAACTTCTCCGCCAGGATGCGCCCGGGCGGCAAAGGGTGGGTCTGCAGCAGTTCGAGCGTGCCGCTTCTCCGCTCCTCGGCATAGGCGCGCATCGTGACGGCCGGCACGAGCAGCATGAGCAGCAGGGGCGCGAGCCGGAAGAAGGGGCGGAGCGAGGCACTGCCGCTGTCCAGCAGATTGTAGTCGCCGCCGAAGATCCAGAGCATACAGCTGTTGCCCGCTATCCACAGCAGCAGGATGGCCCATCCGCCCGAGGCGGAGAAGTGGGCGGCCAGTTCCTTTCGTGCGAGCGCGTGTCCGTCTGATTTCATATCCGGAGGCAAAGGTAATTCTTTTGCCCGGGATAAAGAAAAAAGATGCAGGGCAAGCGCGGAAAAGTGCTGCCGCTTTTTCCAAATACATGCGGCGCTTTCCGGAAAAAGATGCAGCGCTTTTTTCCGACCGGGCTGCGTATTTTTTGGGTGAGCGCTTGCGCTATCGGCGGGAAAAAACTATCTTTGCGCAGTTTTCATATCGACACTGGCGAATAGCACTCGAGGAATACATTTTTCACCTAACTCATAAATCCAAAAGTTATGACTTATTCACAAGAAGTGGAACACATGTGTGTGGTTAAGAAAGGACCGAACCATGGTCCTGCCCCCATTCCCGAAGAGGGCAAGTGGGTAAAAGCTAAAGAAATCAAGGACATCTCCGGACTGACGCACGGCGTGGGCTGGTGCGCCCCGCAGCAGGGTGCCTGCAAGCTGACGCTGAACGTGAAAGAAGGCGTCATCCAGGAAGCTCTCGTAGAGACTCTCGGCTGCTCCGGCATGACTCACTCGGCTGCCATGGCCAGCGAGATTCTCCCGGGCAAGACCATTCTGGAAGCGCTGAACACCGACTTGGTGTGCGATGCCATCAATACGGCCATGCGCGAGCTGTTCTTGCAGATTGTGTACGGCCGCACGCAGTCGGCCTTCTCCGAAGGTGGCCTGATGATCGGCGCCGGTCTGGAAGACCTCGGCAAGGGCCTGCGCAGCCAGGTAGGCACGCTCTACGGAACTCTTGCCAAAGGCTCCCGCTACCTGGAGATGGCCGAAGGATACATCAAGACGATTGCCCTGGACAAGAACGACGAAATCTGCGGTTACGAGTTCGTCAACCTGGGCAAGTTTATGGAAGAAGTGAAGAAAGGCACGGACGCCAACGAGGCTCTGAAGAAGGTAACGGGCACATACGGCCGCTTTACCGCCGAGCAGGGCGCTGTTAAACATATTGATCCACGTCACGAATAGAAATAAGGAGGAAGAACATCATGATTAGAGAAGTGAAATTCGAAAGCCAGGACCGCCGCATCAAGCAGATTCTTGCCGCGCTGAACGAATATGGCATCAAGGACATCGAAGAGGCCAACAAGATTTGCGACGAATATGGTCTGGATCCTTACAAGACGTGTGAAGAGACGCAGCCCATCTGCTTCGAGAATGCAAAGTGGGCCTACGTGGTAGGTTGCGCCATTGCGCTGAAGAAAGGCTGCAAGAACGCATCGGAGGCTGCCGAGGCCATCGGTATCGGCCTGCAGTCTTTCTGCATCCCCGGCTCTGTGGCCGACGACCGCAAGGTAGGTCTGGGCCACGGCAACCTGGCCGCTATGCTGCTGCGCGAGGAGACGAAGTGCTTCGCTTTCCTGGCCGGCCATGAGTCGTTTGCCGCTGCCGAGGGCGCCATCAAGATTGCCGCCAAGGCCGACAAGGTGCGCAAGGAGCCGCTCCGCTGCATCCTCAACGGTCTGGGCAAGGACGCCGCGCAGATCATTTCCCGCATCAACGGATTTACGTATGTGCAGACCCAATTCGACTATTACACGGGCGAATTGAAAGTCGTGCGCGAGATTCCTTATTCCGACGGTCCCCGCGCGAAAGTAAAATGCTACGGTGCCGACGACGTGCGCGAAGGCGTGGCCATCATGTGGAAAGAGGGCGTAGACGTTTCCATTACGGGCAACTCCACGAACCCCACCCGTTTCCAGCACCCCGTTGCCGGTACGTACAAGAAGGAGCGCATCCTTGCCGGTAAGCCCTACTTCTCCGTGGCTTCCGGCGGTGGCACGGGCCGCACGCTGCACCCGGACAACATGGCCGCCGGCCCCGCTTCGTACGGAATGACCGACACGATGGGCCGCATGCACAGCGACGCTCAGTTTGCCGGCTCTTCGTCTGTTCCGGCTCACGTGGAGATGATGGGATTCCTCGGCATCGGCAACAACCCGATGGTGGGCTGCACGGTGGCTTGCGCAGTAGACGTGGCAACGGCTTTGAGCAAGTAAAGACCAGTCTCTGACGGGTCGGTTTCCTGAAGACCCGCATAGTGAAGAATAATTTCCGCAGCTTGGCAGCAAGGTCCGAGTTGCGGAAATTTTCTTTTTTCTTGTGATGAATCTTGGCGGGTGATTAAGGATATGTGCGGATCCGGTGCAGGGCATTTGTGCGGATCCGGCAGTGAAGATTTTTTTGGGATAAGTAAATGCGATGAAAAATCAATGTTATTATAAAGAATGTATAGTATGAAACGAAATGAAACAGCAGAGCACTGGTGTCGGCGCATAGCCGGAATAGTGTGCCTGGCGGGGGCATTTGTCGCTCCTGCGCTTGCCCTCCCGGAGAAGGAGGGGGTTACTCTCTCGCCCGACGGGCAACTCTCGGTGACACTCCATGAGCCGCAGGGCGGGGCGGAAGGCTTCGCTCTTTCCCTGAAGTGCGGGGAGAAGGAGGTGTTCCGCCGCATCAGTCTGGGACTGACCACGGACCGGGATGCCTGGACGGAGGGAGTAACGCTCCGTGCGGCATCGGCGCCGAAGGAATTCACCGAGGATTACCGGATGAAGGTGGGCAAGCGCCTCCACTGTGTCAACCGGGGGAACGAACGGACTTACAGCCTGGCAAATGCCGGGGGGCGTGTGTTGGACATCATCCTGCGGGTGTATGACGACGGAGTGGCGTTCCGCTATGTCCTGGAGTCAGAGGCCGGCGAGCAGGTGGTGCGGGAAAACACGTCGTACGACCTGGCGGACGGCCGGAGGAGATGGCTGCAGACGCACGTGATGGGCAGCGAAGGTTTCTACGACCTCTACAGCGACGGGACAAAGACGGGTGCCTGGGGCTATCCGGCCCTGATGGAACCGGCAGATTCTCTATTCGTATTGCTCACGGAGTCGGGCGTAGGCCGGGGAAACTGCGGCGCTTATCTGGAAAATATGAAGGGACATACGCAGTATGAGGTAGCCTTGATAGACCGTGCCGTACCGGCAGAGGGCACGTGGACTTCACCTTGGCGGGTGGCCATCGTGGGCTCGCTGGCCGATGTGGTAGAGTCTACCCTGGTAACCGACGTGGCAGAGCCTTCCCGGCTGGAGGATACGGACTGGATCCGTCCCGGTTCGGCTTCGTGGATCTATTGGGCTTACAACCACGGGACCCGCGACTATAAGCTGCTGACGGACTACATTGACCTGGCGGCCGAGATGAAATGGCCCTATACGCTGGTCGATTGGGAATGGGACTCCATGGGTAACGGCGGAACGATAGACGATGTCTTCGACTATGCCCGCAGGAAAGAGGTGGAAGTCCTGCTGTGGTATAATTCCAGCACAGCCTGGGTTGCGGAGAGTGTTACGCCTTTGTACCGGCTGAATGCCCCGGACGACCGGGAGAAGGAGTTCTCCTGGTTGGAGCGCGAGGGCGTCAGGGGAGTGAAGATAGACTTTTTCCCGGACGACAGCCTCTGGGTGACGAATTACTATATCGATTTGCTGGAAGCTGCTGCGCGCCACCGTATTTTAGTAAACTTCCACGGCGGAACCATCCCCAAAGGCTGGCAGCGCACGTATCCGAATCTTGTGACATACGAGGCTGTGTACGGTGCGGAGTGGTACAACAACAACAATGTGCTGACGGACCGTGCCGCCCGGCACAACGCTACGTTGCCTTTTACGCGCAACGTGATTGGCTCCATGGACTATACGCCCGGAACTTTCTCCAACTCCCAGCATCCTCACATCACTACCTATGCCCACGAACTGGCGCTGCCCGTATTGTTCGAGTCGGGAGTTTTGCACATGCCCGACCGTCCTTCGGTTTATCGCGGCTTGCCCGATGAGGTGAAGCGCCTCCTCTCGGAGCTTCCTACGGCCTGGGACGAGACGCGGCTGCTGGCGGGAAATCCCGGAGAATCTGTCGTTCTGGCTCGCCGGAAGGGCACGACCTGGTACATAGCCGGCATCAACGGGACGGACGAGCCGGCCACGCTGGCTTTCTCGCTGCAGCGTTTGGCTCTTTCCAAAAGCCCGGCTTCGGTCCGGGTCTTCGAGGACGGGGAAGACGGGCAGAGTTTCCGCGTGAAAGATGCGCGCCTTATGGGCAATGCCGGGGAGCGGCTGGCGATGAAGACCTTGCCCCGCGGCGGTTTTGTGATGGTCGTTTCCCTCTGATTGCCGCGGCTTTTGACGGACCGGACATCAGGAAATTTTAATTATCACGAGGGAGAGCAGACAGCCCGGGCTGTCCGCTCTCTTTGTTTTCTGCAGGTGCAGCCGGTTCGTCCGGCATGGAGAGGCCGGAAGGCATAAGGGGAATGTCTTCCAGGTTTTCCACGCCTTGCAGATGGCGCAGGGAGAGTGTGGAATCGTTGAGAATCGAATCGTTAACGGCGGGGATGTAAATCGAAGAGCAGCCGTAGTCGCGCTCGATGGGCTGGCTGGGATTTTTGTCGAACATGCCCCGGTAGCGGGAAAGTGCAGGGTCGCGCAGCACTTGCTCCATGAAGTAGCCGTAGATGGGCAGCGCCGTGCGGCTTCCCTGCCCGAGGGCTCCGGTGCGGAAGTGTATGCTCCGGTATTCTCCGCCTACCCAGGCTCCGGCCACCAGATTGCGTGTGACGCCCACGAACCAGGCATCGCTGTGATTCGATGTAGTGCCGGTCTTTCCTCCGAAGTTCGTTCCGTAGCGGTGCAGGTCGTATCCCCAGAGAGCTTGCGAGGTGCCCCGCGGTTCGTTCATGCCCGCTTGCAGCATCTGCTGCATGAGGAAAGCGCTCTCGTAGGGGATGGCTTGCGTCTGGCGCGGCTCTTTCTCGTAGATGAGGTTCCCGTCCCGGTCTTCGATGCGGGTGACGAGAATCGGGTCGTGCGTCAGTCCGTTGTTGACCACCGTGCAATATGCGTTGACCAGCTCCAGCAGGCTGACGTCCGATGCACCCAAAGCCAAGGCCGGCGTCTCATTGAGCGGCGTGTGGATGCCCATGGCGTGGGCCGTGCGGGCCACGTTGGCTATGCCTACCTCCTGCGCCAGGGATACGGCTATGGTGTTGATGGACCGGGCGAAGGCTGTCTTCAGAGACATCTCGGCGCCGGAGTAGACGCCGTCGGCATTGTGGGGCGCCCAAAGCACGGGGTTGCCCTGCTCGTCGGTGGCTTCGTAGGCTGCATATTGGTCGAAGCGGGTCTCGCAGGGCGAGTAGCCTTGGTTCATGGCGGTGGTGTAGACGAAGAGTTTAAATGTAGATCCGGGCTGGCGGCGGGCAGTGACTTTGTCGTATTTCCAATGGGTGAAGCTGATGTCGCCCACCCACGCCTTGACGTGCCCGCTGCCGGGTTCGAGGGCCACGAAGCCGCAGTGCATGAAGCGTTCCATGTAGCGTATGGAGTCCATGGTGCTCATCTCCAGTTCTACGCTGCCTTTCTCGTAGTCGAAGACTTTCACTTTGTGCGGGAGGTTCATGTAGAAGTCCACCGAGTCGGGCCGGTCGGGGAAGCGCGCCTGCAGGCTTTTGTAGTACGATGTCTTGCGGGCCAGGTTTTCGATGAATCCGGGTATCTCGCGGTGCTGTTCGTCTTGCCAGGGGTTTACCTTTCCCCAGTGGGCGTTGAAGTTGCGTTGTACGGTGCGCATCTGCTTGCGCACGGCGGCCTCTGCGTATTGCTGCATCCGGGAGTCGAGCGTCGTGTAAATCTTCAGTCCGTCGGCGTAGAGGTCTATGTCTTTTTCCTGGCACCATTCCCGCAGTTCGGCAGCCACGGCTTCGCGGAAGTAGAGTGCGCTGCCGTCGTAGTTGCGGATCACGTTGTAATTCAGTTTGAGCGGCAGGCGGCAGAGCGAGTCGCACTCCGCCCGGCCGATCACGCCGTGGGTATAGAGGTTGCGGATTACCACGTTGCGCCGCTCGCGGCTGTTCTCGGGATTGATGTGGGGGTTGTAGTAGGTGGTGGCCTTGAGCAGGCCTACGAGCACGGCTCCTTCTTCCGTCTTCAGCTCTGCGGGTGTGGTGTTGAAGTAGGTCTTGGCCGCGGTCTTGATGCCGTAGGCGTTGCTCCCGAAGTCTACGGTGTTGAGATACATGGTCAGGATTTCCTCCTTGCTGTAGTGCATCTCGATTTTCACGGCCGAGATCCATTCTTTGGTTTTCATGACGAGCAACCGCACGCCCGGTATGTGGCCGGTCAGTCCGGTGGAGTACTCTGTGCGTGTCTTGAACATGTTTTTCACCAGCTGCTGCGTGATGGTGCTGGCTCCGCGGGCATTGCCTTGGAAAATGTCCTTCACGGCGGCGAAGAGGCCCGGGAAGTCGATGCCGAAGTGTTCGTAGAAGCGTTCGTCTTCGGTGCTGATGAGTGTCTGGATGAGGCGGGGGGAGATTTCCTCATACTGCACGGGGATGCGGTTTTCGCGGAAGTAGTGGCCCAGTACTTTGCCGTCGGCGCTGATAATCTCCGAGGCTTCGGCCTGCTGGGGATGGGCTATGGCGTGCATGCTGGGCGACTTGCCGAAGAGCCACAGGAAGTTTACGTCCACCATGCCTAAGTAGAGCAGGAAAACTGCCAGCAGCGTGCACGCCGCCATCAGCAGTTTTCTGTACCACCGGCCTTCCCTGTAGGTGTCGGCATACCAACGTTTCCCTCGGGAGAGAGTCGACAAGACGGTTTTTCCCGCTTTCTTCAGTGGCGGGAGGAGTGCTTTCGTGGATAGTTTTTTCTTCATGGTCTTCCTTTCTCCCGAGGGCCGGTGGCTGTCGGGTGGGGGGTTATTGTGCGGAGAGGGCAGCCGGCAGGTCGCGGATCAGGCTGTCTACGTTTTCTTCCTTCGTGGCCCAGCAGGTACAGAAGCGCACCACGGAGCGGTCGCCTTCTACGGGTTCCACGTGGGAGAAAGCATATTTTCCCGAGAGCCGCGCCAGCGCGTCGTTGGGGACTACGGGGAATATCTGGTTCGTGGTCGAGGGGTAGCGTATTTCGATGCCGTGGCTTTCAAAGGCGTCCTGCAGTTTCCGTGCCATCCGCACGGCGTGGCGCGAGATTTCCAGATAGAGCCCGTCGGAAAAGAGCGTCTCGAACTGTATGCCCAGCAGGCGCCCTTTGGCCAGCATGCCTCCGTTTTGCTTGATGTAGTAGCGGAAGTCGCGGCTCAGCTCCTTGCCCCGGGGGAAGACGACAGCCTCGCCGAAGAGAGCCCCCACCTTCGTGCCGCCTATGTAGAACACGTCGCACAGCCGCGCCAGGTCGGGCAGGCCCGCGTCGCACCCCTCGGCGGCCAGGCCGTAGCCCAGGCGTGCCCCGTCGACCATGAGGTAGAGCCCGCACTCCCGGCACGTGCGGCTTATCTCTTCCAGCTCTTCCAGCGAGTAGAGTGTGCCGTACTCCGTGGGCTGGGATATGTAGGCCATGGCCGGCTGCACTGCGTGTTCGGGCATGTCCTCGGCATAGTGTGCCGCCCATACGCGGCGGATCTGTGCGCTGGAGAGCTTCCCTTCCCGGTTTTTGGGCAGGCTGATCACCTTGTGCCCGGCGGCTTCTATGGCTCCCGTCTCGTGGATGGCTATATGCCCCGACTCCGAGGCTATCACTCCCTGGTAGGGGCGCAGCAGCGAGGCGATGATCGTCTTGTTCGTCTGCGTGCCGCCCACGAGGAAGTGCACGTCGGCCTCCGGCGCGTCGCAGGCGCGGCGGATGAGGTCGCGGGCCCGTTGGCAGTGTTCGTCTACGCCGTATCCCGGCGTCTGCTGGAAATTGGTTTCTATCAGGCGCTCCAGAATCCTGGGGTGCGCCCCTTCGGTGTAGTCACATTCGAAGCGTATCATAATTCAAAAGCGTATCATATATTTTCCATCGTTCCTGAAATACGGAAAAGGCATTCCCGCCTTTCCCCTAAGATAGGGGCAAAGGTAGGGAAAAATGTGGCGACGCGCCAAGCGATGCAGGGGGAAAAGAAAAAAGTGCTGCCGCTTTTTGCAAACAGCGCCGGGGGAAAACGGAAAAAGCCCTGCCGCTTTTTGCGGCAGGGCCTTGCGGGAGGATTCCGTCTTGGCGGGGCTCCTCCCGGTTCAGCCTTGTGCGGAGTCCCGGCGGCGCTTGCGCCAGAGCTGCCAGCTGTTGACGGTGTTTTGCCAGAGTACGTAGGAGCCGGGGGCGATGGCGCTGACGGGGTCGAGGAAGGTGTAGGCCATCCAGATGGCCAGGATGGTGTTTTTCTGCCCCAGGCTCTGCCCGCCGGTGATGCGCTCCCCGCTGCGGCCGCCGATCTGCTTGCCCCAGAGGAACTGGAGGAGGCAGACGAGCAGTGCGCCGAGGGCTATGAGCAACTCCACGGCGGGCGACTTGGTGCTGTGGACTATGGAGCGCGTGGTCTGGGCACTGACGATGACGAGCGACACGCTCCACAGATAGAAGGCCAGGTCGTGCAGGGAGAGCAGCCGCGCATGGAGCCGGGGCCAGAAGTGGCGCAGGAGCTGGGCCGCGAGGAAGGGGCAGACGAGCGTGGGGAAGACCCGGCCGAGGATGGCTGCCGAGGTCTGGAGGAAAGTGTGCCCGGCAGCGGGCTCCAGCAGGGGGAAGACCAGGGGGACGAAGAGGGAGGCCAGGAGGTTGGCGCTGAGGGTATAGACGGCCACGCTGGAGGCTTCGCCGCCGAGCTTCTGGGTGATGACGGCCGCGGCCGTGGCCGTGGGGCAGATGACGCAGACGGTCATTCCCTCCAGCACTTCGCGGTAGGTCTCGTGGCTGCAGAAGGCGGCGGTGGCCAAGGCTCCGCCCAGGCCCAGCTGGAGCAGCAGGGCATGGGCATGCCAGCGGCGGGGGCGCAGGCCGCTGAAGTCGATCTTGCAGAACGTGAGCAGCAGCATGACGAAGATGAGCACGGGCGTGAGCAGTCCGGCAGTGCTCTCGAGCGCGGGTTTCAGGGGCGCCAGCGGCGCACAGTGGGCAAAAAGGAAGTAGAGGCCGATGCCGGCGGCCATGGCCAGGGGAAGGGTCCAGTTTTTTACGAAGCGGAGCAGGCGGCTCTCGCGGGCTTTGCGCATCTCCCGCAGGACGCTCTCGGGGAGATGGTGGGGCAGTAGATGATGTATGTCGTGCATGGTGATGGATGAATATCGGGGCATAACCGGGGTGCAAAGGTACGGCTTATTTCCGCTCGGCAGCGTCCCGGGTCCGGGAAAATGGGCCTTTCCGGCAGAGAAGTACCCGCTCCTTTTGGGCTTTCGCCCGATTTTTCGTATCTTTGCCGCCATATCCCGTAGTTTTTTGATTACGTAAGGAATGAAAATAAAGGAAGTGCTCGATGCCCTTGAACGGTTCGCGCCTCTGCCTTTGCAGGACGGCTTCGACAATGCCGGCCTGCAAGTGGGACTGACAGATGCGGAAGTTACAGGGGCTTTGTTGTGTCTGGACGTGACGGAGGCCGTGGTGGACGAGGCCTTGCGCGAGGGCTGCAACCTGATAGTGGCCCACCATCCGCTCCTCTTCCACGGCCGGAAGCGGATAACCGATGCGGACTACACGGGCCGCTGCCTGCTGAAGGCCATAGGCGGAGGGGTGGCCATCTATGCCGCCCATACGAATCTCGACAATGCGCCGGGAGGAGTGAACTTCGAAATGGCGCGGCGGCTGGGCCTGCAGCGGGTGGAAGTCCTGAAGCCGAAGGAGGAGATGCTGCTCAAGCTGGTGACATACGTGCCCCGGGCCGAGGCCGGAAAGGTGCGCGAGGCGCTCTTTGCGGCCGGATGCGGCACGACGGGGGGCGGATATGACTGCTGTTCGTTTGCCGCGGAGGGCATGGGTACGTTCCGTCCCGGGCCGGGGACGCACCCCTACTGCGGCCGGCACGGCGAACTCCACGGGGAGCCGGAGGTGCGCATCGAGACGATACTTCCCGCCTACCTGCAGGGGCGCGCGGAGGCCGCCTTGCGCGCGGCGCACCCTTACGAGGAGCCGGCCTACGACTTCTACCGTCTCGCACAGGGATGGGCCGGAGCGGGGTCGGGCGTGGTCGGCGTATTGCCGGAGCCCGTCCCGGCGGAGGATTTCCTGCAGAAGGTGAAGGAGGTGTTCGCTGTGCCCTGTTTGCGCTACGGCGGTTTCTCGGGCGGCAGCGTGCGGCGCGTGGCGCTGTGTGGCGGGGCGGGGGCGTTCCTCATTCCCGATGCGGCGCGTGCGGGAGCCGATGCCTTCCTCACGGGGGAAATCAAGTATCATGAGTTTTTCGGCTGGGAAGACCGCCTGTTGCTGCTTGAGGCCGGACACTACGAGACGGAGCAGTACACGCAGCAGCTATTGCAGGAAATAGTGAAACAGGCCTGTCCTTCGCTGCCGACGCGCCTGACAACGGTGCGGACCAATCCGATACATTATTTATAAAGAGCAAGGAAAAACAATATTCAGCATAAAGATTATGGCAAAAGAAAAGAAGAATCCGGAAGATTTTTCCGTGGAGCAAAAGTTGAAAAACCTGTATCAGTTGCAAACCATCCTCTCGGAGATCGACAAAATCAAGCGGCTTCGTGGAGAGTTGCCCTTGGAGGTGCAGGATTTGGAGGACGAGATTGTGGGTTTGAATACGCGCGTGGAGAAACTGCAGGGCGAGATTGCTTCGCTCAAAGGCGAGATTGCCTCGCAGAAAGTGGCCATAGACCAGGCCAAAGCCTCTATTGCGAAATACCAGGACCAGCAGAACAACGTGCGCAACAACCGCGAGTTTGACTTCCTGACGAAGGAGATAGAGTTCCAGACCCTTGAGGTGCAACTTTGCGAGAAGAAGATAGCCGATTTCAACCGCCAGATGGAAGAGAATACGGCCGAGCTGGCCCGCACGCAGGAGACGCTCTCCGAACGGAGCAAAGACCTGGAGGAGAAGAAGAACGAGCTGGACGAAATCGTGCACGAGACGAAAGCAGAGGAAGAGCGTCTGCGCGAGAAGGCCAAGGGGCTGGAAGGCTCGATCGACCCGCGCCTGCTCACGGCTTTCAACCGTATCCGCAAGAGTACGCGGAACGGGCTGGGCATAGTCTATGTGCAGCGCGATGCTTGCGGCGGATGCTTCAACAAGATTCCGCCCCAGAGGCAGCTGGACATCAAGATGCGCAAGAAGATCATCGTCTGCGAGTATTGCGGCCGCATCATGATCGACAAGGAACTGGCCGGAGTGAAGGACTGAGGTGCCTCTTTTTCTGGTAATACTTTTTAGAGCGGGAAGCCGGGTGTTCTGAAGAAGAACGCGGTTTCCCGCCTTTTTTTTGGGAGAAGTTTATATCTTTGCTGCGGAATCGTCTGACGGAATCGTCTAATAGAAAAACAGATTGCTTTATGAGTACCCGATTGAAATGTTTTGCTTTTTCTGCATTGCTGGCTGCGGGAGCTTTCCCGATGGTATGTGGACTTGAGAGTCCGGCTGCTGCCGCAGGCGGACAAGGGGAGGGATTTGTGGCCTGTGGCGCGCTTCTTCCGGCGAATGGTGCGGATGAAGAACGGACCGGCCAGGAAGCCGGTGTGGCAGACTCTCTTGCTCTTGAGGAGGACACGGTGATGACTATGGTGGAGGAGAAGGCCTCGTTTCCGGGCGGACGGGAGAAACTTTACATGTGGTTGGGGGAGAATCTGAATTACCCTGCTGAGGCTCTGAAAAAAAGAGTGCAGGGAGTGGTGATGGTACGCTTTGTAGTGAAGAAAAACGGGAAGATCGGGGAGATAAAAATCATAAAGTCGCTTGATCCGGACTGCGACCGGGAAGTAAAGCGCCTGATAAGGAAAATGCCCGATTGGATACCCGGTCGTTACGAGGGGAAGCCGGTGACAAGCTATTTTGTTCTTCCTGTAATTTTTGCCCTCTGACCGGGAAAATGAGACAGGAAGAGACCGGATTTTTATTTTACATCGCCTGCTGCGCTTGAGAGCTTGACCCCAAGCTCGGAGAATGCGGGTATCTGAGGAAGAAATGTATAATTATTTTCTTTATAATCCAGCCGGCAGCAATAGTGTTCGAGGCCGTTGCTGACGATGAGGTAGTCCACTTGGAGGACAAAATTGTAGCGGCATATTTGGTCGAATACCTGCTGGGTGACGGGGATGTGGGGCGCTTTGTACTCGATGATCATGCGGGGACGGACTTCGCGGTCGTAGAGCACGGTGTCGCAGCGGCGGCTCATGCCGTGGAGCCGGAGGGAAACTTCGTTGGCCAGCAGGGCGGCGGGATAAGATTTGTACTCTATTAGATAATGTACGAAGTGCTGCCGGACCCATTCTTCAGGTGTCAGCGCGATGTAGCGGCGGCGAAGGCAGTCCCAGATGTAGTGCTTTTCGTTGCGCCGGATGATTTTTGCTTCGTATTTCGGTAGGTTTAAGTCGAACATTTGCTATTTTTGTGCCTGCGAAAGGCTCTCTTTTCGGATGGCAAAAATAGGGAATTTGGCCTAAAGTAGGAGAGACAAAGTCGGAATTTCCGGATTGAGGGAAAGAAAAATGTGGATGAATAAGGAACTTTCTGAAAGAAAAAATGGCTACAAACGAATATACTTATGAGCAAATCGTGCGGGATCTGAAAGCACGCAAGTATGCTCCTGTCTATTTCTTGATGGGGGAAGAGGATTACTATATAGACCGGATTTCCGAAATCATAGAGGAGAGCGTGTTGGCCGAGGAGGAGAAAGATTTCAATCTTTCCATTCTTTATGGTTTGGATTATGCGGACCGGGTGGCGGATATCGTGACTTTGGCTCGCAGGTATCCGATGATGGCCGATCATCAGGTAATCATTCTGCGGGAAGCGCAGATGGTGCGCAACCTGGACGGATTGGCCGCCTATCTGCAGCGCCCGCTGGAGTCTACGATTCTGGTAGTTTGCTATATGCACGGCACTTATGATCGTAGAAAAAAGTTGACTTCGTTGGCCTTGGAAAAAGGAGTGCTTTTCGATTCGAAACGCTTGAAAGAGTCGATGCTTCCACGGTTTATCTCTTCTTATCTGAAAGGGATGGGGTTGGCCATTGAGGATAGTTCTGCACAGTTGCTGGCAGAACATGTGGGAAACAATCTCAGCCGATTGACAGGGGAGCTGAAGAAGCTCGCTTTGGCCCTGCCGCAAGGTGAGAAAAGGATTACGGCTGACGTGATAGAGCAGAACGTCGGGATTAGTAAAGAGTATAATGTTTTTGAATTGCGGACAGCCTTGGCAGAGCGAAACGCAAAGCGTGTTTCCCAAATCGTCTCTTATATGACGAAAAACAGCAAGCAGAATCCCGTGCAACCTATATTTGCCAATCTGTTCAGCTATTTCGCAAACTTGATGCTAGCCTACTATGCTCCTCAGAAGACTGCTGAGGGAATTGCGGCTTTCCTGGGACTTCGTTCGCCGTGGGCGGCCAGGGATTATATTTCCGGTATGAGAAATTACTCGGCCATGAAGGTGCTTCAGATTATTCGGCAGATCCGTTTGGCCGATGCCCGCTCGAAAGGTGTGGATGCAACGGGGAATCTGACGGATGCGGAGAACTTCCGCGAGCTGACCCTGTTTATTTTGCAATAAATCCCTTCTGGAAATTTTCTGTTTACAAGCAGCAACAAGAATCTCTTTTGCCTATACGTCTGAAAAATAGCGATGTAAACAAGAAAAATCCCTCTTTTATCCCGCTGAGAATTTGATATTTGGGAATTCATCGGCTGCGGGTCGTGAAAAATGCTCTCATGGACTAATATTTCAGGGAAGAAAAGCTCTCTTTCTTCTCCATAGGATCATTTTTTCCTCTTTATAGCTTTTATAGTTTCTCTCTTCGCTTGTGGGGCATTTCGCGATATCGGCATTCTTCCGGGCAAGGGGGAAGGTGCCGGATGAGTATCTGTTAACGAATGTTTCCGCATAGGGAGCAAAAAATGGCTTAGCTTGTTTTTCTCCATTGCGGTTGGCAGGGAGGGGAAGCAAAGGAAGAAAATTATGGTTGTTGCTGGGGAAAGAGTAGGGGAGAAATCCTTTTCATTGAAAAAGTAGGTCCTCTTTTCACACTAACTCTTCATGGTAAAATATTTCATGTAGCGCCGGTCGCATAGAGTGTTTCACTTGTTACGGATTGGTGTGGAAATGTATATTATTTGGCTATGATATAAATGTAAACAGAAGGATAGAGTATAAATGGATCCGCGGAACATATATTATGAAGTGCTCGTCTACGCCGCGTTTGCTTTGTGAATTTACTTTTGTTGTTGCTCTGTTTTTGTCTAAAACATGTGTTAGTTGAATTAAAATGTAAGTATTATATGGCTGCTTATCTGTGTTTTATGCAAAAATTGCGAATTGTAACTTTTGAAAGGGTGCGAGATTGCTAAGATTCCGCGGAAGTGTGTCTCTCGTTTGGCTATGTCTTTTGATATTAAGCCCTTTCGTAATGAGATATTTAAAAGTTAATCTCAATTGTTTAGTTTAACCACATTTCCAGAAGTAAACAGCTTGATTTTTCTATAGGTCTGCTCGGTTTGTAAATTGCGGGCAAGAATGTGAATTTTCAGATTTATACTTTTCTTGTTTTGTGGTATAACTTAAAATTGTTACATTTGTATCGAATATTAGAAGGTGCTATGGAGACGAACGATTTGTCTGTAATAAAAAATAGAATCGACATGATTCGCCAGAAGAAGGGAATGAATTTGGCCGATTTTGCCGAAGCCATAGGGGTGGGCCGTGCTACAATTACTCACATTTCCCAAGGGCGAAACAATCCGAGTCTGGATGTTATTATGAAGATTATCAATCGTTTTCCAGATATAAGCATTCAGTGGCTTCTTAATGGGAGAGGAGAAATGGAGGATGAACAGCCCTTTCAAGCGGTGCATTCACCGTCTTCTCTGCCTTCTGAGAATGAGATTTTCCCGGATCCTGCAGGGGAACTTCCCGAAAATTCAAAGGAAATGGCATTAAGAAGTAGGCAAAATATGCCGGAGATGCCAGTGAGAGAGGTTGTTAAGTATGTGGAGAAGCCTCCTCGGCGAGTGACTGAAATAAGAATCTTCTTCGACGATAATACTTATGAGATATTTAAACCGGAAAATTAGCTTATCTTTGCCCTGAAAATGGATAAGGGCTTTATGGATAGTGCTATAGAAATTACCCGGGAGTCTTGTGTGGGATGTTCTTGCTTTATTCCCTGTTTGAAACAGGAATGGGCGGGAATGTCCTTTTTGTATGCTACTTACTAAATTAGGGATATGAAGAAATTTATTTTGGATTTACATGTAGTGGAGCGTCAGCTGCTTCATCGGGAGTATGTGCTGCTGAAGTTGACGAATCCCGATGCTGCTTTGCCGGAAATGTGCCCGGGGCAGTTTGCCGAACTTCGGGTGGATGCTTCGAAAACTACTTTCCTTCGTCGGCCGATATCTATCAATTTCGTTGATTATGAGCGAAATGAAGTATGGTTTCTTATTCGGATGATTGGTGACGGCACCCGCGCTTTGGGCTTATTGCGTGAGGGGGATACGCTGAATGCCGTACTTCCGTTGGGCAATTCCTTCACGATGTCCGGCGCGCAGTTTCCCAAAGTTTCGGACGATGCTTCCCTCCTGCTGGTCGGTGGCGGCGTAGGCACTGCGCCGCTTTTGTTTTTGGGCAGCGAGCTGAAGAAGAGGGGTTATAAGCCTGTCTTCCTTTTGGGTGCGCGGACAGCCGGCGATCTTCTGGAACTGGAGGAATTCTCAAAAATAGGAGAACTTTTCACGACCACGGAAGACGGCTCGCAGGGCGAACGGGGCTTTGTGGTGCACCACAGCGTGCTTCAGAGCCGGAAGTTCTCGTGGATTTATTCCTGCGGCCCCAAGCCTATGATGCAGGCCGTGGCCGCGTATGCCGCTGCTGCGGGGCGCATTCCTTGTGAAGTCTCGCTGGAAAACAAGATGGCGTGCGGTGTCGGAGCGTGTCTCTGCTGTGTGGAAAATACAAAAGAAGGGCATAAATGCGTGTGCAAGGAAGGCCCGGTATTCAATACGGAGGATTTGTTATGGCAGAATTGAGCGTACAGATAGGAAAGTTACAGATGAAAAACCCGGTGATGACGGCCTCGGGTACATTTGGATATGGTCTTGAGTTCGAAGACTTTATGGACATTTCGCGTATCGGCGGGATTATCGTGAAGGGCACTACCCGCTATCACCGCGAGGGCAACCCTTATCCGCGGATGGCCGAGACGCCCTCGGGTATGCTGAATGCCGTTGGCCTGCAGAACAAGGGAGTAGAGTATTTCTGTGAATACATTTATCCGCAGATTAGCGGCATAGACACCAATATGATAGTCAACGTGTCCGGTTCGGCAGTGGAAGATTACGCTGAAACTGCCCGTATGATCAACAGTTTGGAGAAGATTCCTGCCATCGAGCTGAACATCTCTTGCCCCAATGTGAAGCAGGGCGGAATGGCTTTCGGCGTCTCCGCCAAGGGTGCGGCAGAGGTGGTCTCGGCAGTCCGCAAGGTGTACGACAAGACCCTCATCGTGAAGCTTTCGCCAAACGTGACGAACATTGCGGAGATAGCCTGCGCTGTGGAAGCTGCCGGTGCCGACAGCGTTTCGCTCATCAATACGTTGTTGGGAATGGCCATCGATGCGGAGCGCCGCCGGCCGTTGCTTTCCACCGTGACCGGCGGACTGAGCGGCCCGGCCGTGAAGCCGATTGCCTTGCGGATGGTCTGGCAGGTGGCAAAGGCTGTAAAGATTCCCGTAATCGGATTAGGCGGAATCATGAATGCCACCGATGCCATCGAGTTTTTCCTTGCAGGTGCGTCGGCCATTCAGATAGGGACGGCCAACTTCATTGACCCCGCAACGTGTGTAAAAGTTATTGATGGAATCAACGATTATCTCGACCGCCATCATTATTCTTCTGTGCAGGAAATAGTCGGCGCTTTGGAACTTTAGTTCAGGCGTAGAATATCCCCCAGGCGAGGAGTAGGGCGCTTTGCGCTTTACTCCTCGTTTTTCGTATGCGTCAGTGTGGAGAAGTCGTGGATTGCGCAAGGGCTTTTGGCGAAAAGCCCTGCATGAAAAAGGAAAAAGCCCTGCATGAAATTTCGGATTCATGCAGGACTTTTCTTTCCCCGGGCTGTCTGAGTGGAGGAAACTATCTTTACTTGAGCAGATCCGGCCGGAGGCGTTTGGTCCGCTCGTAAGCCTGGTTCAGATTCCACTCCAGTATTTTAGCCTCGTGGCCGGAGAGCAAAACCTCGGGCACCTTCCATCCCTTGTAGTCCGCCGGGCGGGTATAGACAGGCGGGGCCAGCAGATTGTCCTGGAACGAGTCGGAAAGGGCCGATTGCTCATCGCTTATCACTCCGGGCAGCAGGCGCACGATGGCGTCCGTCATGACGGCAGCCGCCAGTTCGCCACCGGTCAGCACGTAGTCGCCTATGCTGATTTCGCGCGTGATGAGGTGCTCCCGGATGCGGTAGTCGATGCCTTTGAAGTGTCCGCAGAGGATAATCAGGTTTTTCTTCAGCGACAACTCGTTGGCCATGGGCTGCGAGAACTGTTCCCCGTCGGGGGTGGTAAAAATTATGTCGTCGTATTCCCGTTGCGACTTCAAGAAGTTGATACAATTTTCTATCGGCTCGATTTTCATCACCATGCCCGCAATGCCGCCATACGGGTAGTCGTCGACCCGGCGGTGCTTGTCGTGGGTGAAGTCGCGCAGGTAGTGGAGGCATATTTCGGCCAGTCCTTTGTCTTGCGCGCGCTTGAGAATACTGCAGTTCAGGAAG
Organism: uncultured Bacteroidaceae bacterium; assembly: GCA_944320955.1. Lineage (GTDB taxonomy): Bacteria > Bacteroidota > Bacteroidia > Bacteroidales > Bacteroidaceae > UBA1794. The sequence goes on along the minus strand of CALUJL010000015.1, from coordinate 36,501 downwards.
CCTTCGATCATTTCGGGCAGTACGGTGATGATGTCTATTCGCATGGATTTTAGGGATTTTCGGACTGCAAAAGTAGGAAGAAAACGCCGCAAAACCTTTTTCTGCCGTGGAAACTTGCGAAAATGGCCGGTCTTTTCTCCTTTCCCTGTCCGGAAAATGAATCCTTCTTGCCCGCGATGTGCTGCATTCACGGGCAAGAAGCCGGCTTCTGTTTCGCTCATTTGTACTATCTTTGCCGAACAGAAAAAGATTTTCCTCATATAAAGAAAAGACCCATGACCGAGCAAGAAGAAATCGGGCAGCTCCGGACTGCCCTCCACGAGCATAACTATAAATACTATGTGCTGAATGCCCCGTCGATCAGCGACTACGAATTCGACCGGATGATGCGGCGGCTTCAGGATTTGGAGCAGAAGCATCCGGAACTGTACGATGCCAATTCGCCCACGATGCGCGTAGGGAGCGATTTGTCAAAGGAATTCAAACAAGTGAAACACCAGTATCCGATGCTCTCCTTGGGCAATACGTACAGCGAAACCGAGGTTACGGAATTTTACAACCGCGTGCAGAAAGCCCTGGGTTCCGAGCCTTTCGAGCTTTGCGCCGAACTGAAGTTCGACGGGACTTCCATCTCCCTCCTCTACGAACACCGCCGCCTGGTGCAGGCCGTCACGCGGGGCGACGGCGTGCAGGGCGACGACGTGACGGACAACGTGCGCACCATCCGCACCATTCCCCTCCAGCTCCGGGGCGACGATGTGCCCGACCGTTTCGAGATACGCGGCGAGATACTGATGCCCTGGCAGGTGTTCGACGAACTCAACCGCGAGCGCGAGGCACGCGAGGAGCCCCTCTTTGCCAATCCGCGCAATGCCGCTTCCGGCACGCTGAAGCTCCAGAACTCCGCCGAGGTGGCCCGCCGCCGGCTGGATGCCTACCTTTACTACGTCCTGGGCGAGGGAATCCCCGGCGACAGCCACTACGAGAACCTCCAGGCAGCCCGCCGTTGGGGATTCAAGGTGTCCGATGCCATCCGCCTCTGCCGTTCGCTCCGGGAAGTATTCGAGTATATCGCCTATTGGGACGTCCAGCGCAAGCAGTTGCCCGTGGCTACCGACGGAATCGTGCTGAAGGTAAACTCCCTGCGGCAGCAGACCGAGCTGGGCTATACGGCCAAATCGCCCCGCTGGGCCATTGCCTACAAGTTTCAGGCAGAGCGGGCGCTGACGGCGCTTCGCTCCGTCTCGTTCCAGGTAGGGCGGACGGGAGCCGTCACGCCGGTTGCCAATCTGGAGCCCGTGCTTCTGGCCGGAACCGTCGTAAAGCGCGCTTCGCTCCACAATGCGGATATCATCGAGGGGCTCGACCTTCACATAGGCGACCAGGTCTACGTGGAAAAAGGCGGCGAGATCATTCCCAAAATCACGGGGGTCGAACTGGATGCCCGCAGCGCTTCGCTGGGCGAGAAAGTGCGTTTTATCGGAAACTGCCCGGAGTGTGGCACGCCGCTGGTGCGCTATGAAGGCGAAGCGGCTCACTATTGCCCGAACGATGCGGGCTGTCCGCCGCAAATCAAGGGCCGCATCGAGCATTTCATCAGCCGTAAAGCCATGGACATCGACGGCCTTGGCCCGGAGACCGTGGACTTGTTCTATCAGGAAGGCCTCATTCGCTCGGCCGCCGACCTCTACGGGCTGACCGCGCGGCAGATTGCCCCGTTGGAGCGCATGGGAGAGAAGTCGGCCGAGCGCATTTTGGCCGGTCTGGAGCAGTCCCGGGCGGTTCCTTTCGAGCGCGTGCTGTTTGCGCTGGGCATTCGTTTTGTCGGCGAGACCGTGGCGCGCACCCTCGCCCGCGCGTTTGGCTCCATGGAGCGGCTCGCCTCGGCCACTTACGAGGACTTGCTCTCCATCCATGAGATAGGCGAGCGCATTGCCGGCAGTGTCCGGGCCTTTTTTGCCGACCCGCAGGAGCAGGCGCTGGTGGCCCGTCTGCGGGAATATGGGCTGCAGATGGAGACGGCCGCCCCGGAGGCTGCGCCCGGAGGAGGCGCTTTGGCCGGGAAGTCCGTGGTCGTCAGCGGCGTATTCTCGCGTCATTCCCGCGAAGAGTATAAACAATTGATCGAGCGCCACGGCGGGAAGAATGCCACGAGCCTCTCTTCCAAGACTTCGTTCCTCCTGGCCGGGGAAAACATGGGCCCCGCGAAAAAGGAAAAGGCTGCGAAGTTGGGCATTCCGATTGTCGGGGAAGAAGAATTTCTGCAGATGATAGCCGAATAACTTGCGAAAAACACTAATTTTGCATCTCCAAACGTACAAAGAAGACCTATATCCGATATGATACAGTCCAAGCTCAAAGGAATGGGAGTGGCGTTCATTACTCCATTCAATGAAGACGAAAGCGTCGATTATGAAGCGATAACCCGATTGATAGACTTCCAATTGTCCAACGGCACTGACTTTCTTGTCATCCTGGCCACCACGGCGGAGACGCCCACGCTCTCCCCGGACGAGAAAGCCGAGATACGCCGGCTGATAGTGGAGCGGGTAAACGGACGAATCCCTATCGTAATGGGTGTAGGGGGCAACAACACGCGCATGGTGGTCGAGCAGTTGGAACACGACGACCTGCAGGGAATCGACGCGATACTCTCCGTAGTTCCTTTCTACAACAAGCCCTCGCAGGAAGGGATGTACCAGCATTTCCGCACGATTGCGGCCGCCAGCCGGAAACCGGTGATACTTTACAACGTCCCCGGCCGCACGGGCGTGAACATGACTGCCGAAACGACGCTCCGCCTGGCGCGCGACTGCCAGAACATCATCGGCATCAAGGAAGCCTCCGGCAACTTCGGGCAGATAGACGACATCATAAAGAACAAACCCGACACGTTCGAGGTGCTTTCCGGCGACGACGGCATCACGTACCCCCTCATCACGCTGGGAGCCGTGGGCGTGATTTCGGTCATCGGGAATGCCTTTCCGCGGGAATTCAGCCAGATGACGCGCTTGGCCCTGGCGGGCGACTTCCGGAACGCCTTGGCTATTCACCAGCGGTTTGCCGAGCTTTTCAAGTTGCTCTTCGTCGACGGCAATCCGGCCGGCGTGAAAGCCATGATGCACAGCATGGGGCTGATAAAAAACAAGCTCCGCCTGCCTCTTGTGCCTACGCGCCTGACAACTTATGAGGAGATCCGCGAAGTACTCCACCAGTTAGGCATCAAGTGCTGAGCCGCTGTTGCCCGGTAGGGCAGGTCCGGAGAAAGCACGGGAGAGGAAGATTCTGCTGAAACAGGCAGCGCTTCCTCTCCCGTGCTTTTTGTCTTCCGGCTGTTTGCCTTGCGTCTACCCGGCTATTGCGCTGTAGAAAAGGTAGAGGTTCAGTGCCGAGACGATGGCTGCAATGCTGTAGAGCAGGATGCGGCTGCGGGGGGAATTGGCGTATTCGCCCATGACTCTCGGCGAGGAAGTGAGGCCGACCTGCAGGAAGATGGTGAAGGGGAGTTGTATGCTCAGCAGCATCTGGGAGATGATCAGGCCCTGGAAGGGGTCGCTGATGAAGAAGATGGCGAGCAGCGCGATGCCGAGCGAGAGGACGACGCCTGCCTGCGAGTGCGTGTCGCGCAGGTTGTAGGATTCGCCGAAGAGCCCGGAGAAGATGGAACCTGCGGCCATGCCGCTGGTCAGGGTGGAGGAGATGCCGGCCAGCAGCAGTGCCAGGGCGAAGATGCCGGCCGCGTTTTCGCCCAGCAGGGGGACGAGGAGCGACTGCGCCTGCCCGAGTTCTTCCACCGGGGCAGTGCCGCTGCCGAAGAAGGCTGCGGCGGCCAGCAATACCATGGCGCTGTTGATGGCCCAGCCTATGCTCATGGAGAAGAGCGTGTCGAGGAATTCGAATTTCAGGGCCTGCCTGATGGACATCTTGCCGCGTTTGTGGTATTCGTGGCTCTGGATGATTTCGGAGTGCAGGAAGAGATTGTGCGGCATGACCACCGCTCCCAGGACGCTCATGATGATGAAGATGCTTCCCCCGGGCAGGCGGGGCGTAACCCAGCCGCGTGCGGCGGCGGGCCAGTCGATGTCGACCAGAAAGAGCTCGTAGATGAAGGAAAGTCCTATGATGGAGACGAAACCGATGATGACGCGTTCGATGCGCTTGTAGGAGTTGCTGAAAAGCATGATGAGCACCGTGACCGTCGTCAGCACCGCGCCCCAGCGTATGGGTATGCCGAGGAGCATTTCCAGCGCAATGGCGCCGCCTAGTATCTCGGCCAGCGACGTGGAGATGGAGGCGAATACGGCAGAGCCCAGCACCGGCAGGGAAATCCACCGCGGCGCGTAGCGCATGGCGGCTTCCGAAAGGCAGAGCCCGGTGACGATTCCCAGATGGGCCACGTTGTGCTGGAGAATGACGAGCATGACGGTCGAAAGGGTTACTACCCAGAGCAGTCCGTAGCCATAGCCGGATCCGGCGGCGAAGTTCGACGCCCAGTTTCCGGGGTCGATGAATCCTACGGTCACGAGCATTCCCGGGCCGATGTAGCGCAGGATGTCGAGTCCGCCGAGGTAGCGTTTGTGGTCGCGCCGGCGCAGGTCTTTCAGGAAGTTTTTCATCTTTTTCTTTCGGTTTGTCGCGGTTTTTTGTCCCGGGCGCAAAGATACGGAAAAGGGGCGGTAGTGGCCTCCCCATTTTTGGGTAAAAGTTGCGGGGGAAAGGGGCGGCGCTTTCTTCAGGAAGTGGCAGGGCTTTTGTGGAAAAGCGGCAGGGCTTTTGCGGGAAAGTGCCGGGGCTTTCCGGCGGAAGCGGCGGGGATAAAAAGAAGAAGGAGGGCCGGCGTGCGGTGTGCGACGGGCTCTCCTTCGATTCTTCTCGTGGGGGAATGTGTTTATTGCTGTGCCTCGTTCTCCCTCATCTGGCGCAGTGCCTGGCAGAGTTGGTCGGGGCAGGAGGTGCGGCGCATGCCGCAGCGTATGTGCTCCAGCCGGGCGAGTACTTCGTCTACCGTAAGGCCTTCTACCAGGCGCGACACGGCCTGCAGGTTTCCGTTGCAGCCTCCTTCGAACTGTACGCGGCGCACGACGTTGTCTTCGACGTCCACGAAGATGTCGGTGCTGCACGTCCCGTGGGTTTTGTAGTGGTATTCCATTCCTCTGGCGCAGGCGGCGGGGTTATTCCCCTTCCTCCGGTTTCATGTTGGTATATACGCTTTGCACGTCTTCGTCTTCTTCCAGGCGCTCCACCATCTTGTCGATTGTCTCGCGCTGCTCGGGGGTAACGTCTTTCTGGTCGGTGGGGATGCGGGTAAACTCGGAGCTTTTTATCTCGTAGCCGTTGTCTTCCAGATATTTCTGTATGGCGTTGAACGATTGGAACTCGCCGTAGATCGTAATCTCGCCGTCTTCCTCGTCGTAGTCTTCGTCCACTCCGTAATCGATGAGCTCCAGAATCAGGTCTTCCACCGAGGTTCCCTCCTTCGGGGCAATGGTAAAGACGGATTTATGGTTGAAAAGGAAGTCGAGGCTGCCGGAAGTTCCGAGCGAGCCGCCGAACTTGTTGAAGATGCTGCGCACGTTGGCCACGGTGCGGGTGGTGTTGTCGGTGGCAGTCTCTACGAAGATGGCGATGCCATAGGGGCCGTATCCCTCGTAGTTCATCTCCTTATAGTCCTTTTGGTCCTTGCCCATCGCGTTTTTGATGGCGCGTTCTATGTTGTCCTTGGGCATGTTTTCCCGCTTGGCGGTCACGATGATGGCGCGCAGGTGCGGGTTGTTTTCCGGATCGGGGCCGCCGGCTTTCACGGCGATGGCTATCTGCTTGCCGATGCGGGTGAAGGTACGGGCCATGTTGCCCCATCTTTTCAGTTTTGTTGCTTTTCTGTATTCAAACGCTCTTCCCATATTGTGGTGTAAGTATTATGTGTTTTTTGTTTTTATTCTGTCGTTATTCCTCGTTCCTGCCTTTATCTCAGTTGTGCGCCGAGCTTGGCCTGGAAGTTTTGTATGAGCCGCTGCATGACTTTCTCTATCTGTTTTTCGGTCAGCGTCTGGTTTTCGTCCTGGAGGAGGAAGCTCACGGCATACGACTTCTTGCCGGATTCCAGGTTCTTGCCTTCGTAGACGTCGAAGAGCCAGACGTTTTTCAGCAGTTTGCGCTCGGTTTCGTAAGCTATCTTCTCGATTTCGGCGAAAGAGGTGGCGGAGTCTACGAGAAGTGCCAGATCCCTCTTCACGGCGGGGAAGCGCGAGAGTTCCTGGTAGCTTATCTTTTCGTCTTTCACGCTGTCGGAGAGCCGGCCCCAATGGATGTCGGCGTAGTAGACGGGCTGGTCTATGTCGAACGCCTTTTGCACTTTGTGGGCCACGACGCCTATGCGGGCGAGCAGTTTGCCGCCGGGCAGGGCGTAGTCGAGCGAGGCGGCGAACAGGTCATCTGCCCCCTGCTGTTTTACGGAGAGCTTGTGGCGGTCGAGCCCTGCGCGGGTGAAGAGGTTTTCCACGTAGGCTTTCAGCTCGTAGATGCTGCTCTCCTCGTTGGGGTGTGCCCAGGAGTTCACGGTTTTCTTGCCCGTCAGCCAGAGGCCCATGTGCATGGCTTCGGAGTAGGGGCTGAGTATCTTGCCGGCTTTCCGCTCGTCGGCATGGAAAGAGTAGGTGTTCCCGAACTCGAAGAAGCGGAGGTTCCCGTTTTTGCGGTTGGCGTTGTGGGCTATGCTCTCCAGTCCTCCGAACAGAAGTGTCTGGCGCATGGCGTTCAGGTCCGAGCTGAGCGGGTTGAGGAGCATGGCCAGGTTTTCCTTGGGGTAGGTGGTCAGTCCCTCGTAGTAGGCCGCGCGGGTCAGGGAGTTGTTCATGATTTCGTAGAATCCGCAGCCGACGAGCTGTTCGGAGAGTATGTCCTGCAGTTTGTAGCTGCGGTCGATGTCGGTTTTCACCGTGAGGCTCGACTTGAGGGTCGTGGGGATTTCCACATTGTTGTAGCCGTAGATGCGGAGGATGTCTTCGATTACGTCGCAGGGCCGCTGCACATCTACCCGGTAGGGCGGCACGGCGAGCTTGATCCCGGCTTCGTTTTCGTCGAGGACTTCCATTTCCAGGCTTTTCACGATGTCTTTTATCGTTTCGTGCGGGATTTTCTTGCCGATCAGGCTGTCTACCTGCGCGTAGGGGAGGTCTACGAGGAAATTCGCGGCCGGTTTCCCGCAAATGTCCTTGATTTCCGACGAAATGGTGCCCCCTGCCAGTTCTTTCACGAGCAGGGCTGCCATTTTCAGGGCGTAGATTTGTCCGTTGGGGTCTATCCCTCGCTCGTAGCGGAAGGAGGCGTCGGTGTTAAGCCCGTGCCTTCTGGCTGTTTTGCGAATCCAAGTGGGATGGAAATAGGCGCTTTCGAGGAAAACATCGGCCGTTTCTTCCGTTACCCCCGAGTCCAGTCCGCCAAAGACGCCGCCGATGCACATGGGGGCAGCCTCGTTGCAGATCATGAGGTCGTGTTCGTCGAGTTTGCGCTCTACTCCGTCGAGCGTAGTGAAAGGGGTTCCCGTCGGGAGTGTCTTGACTATTACTTTCCGGCCTACCTTTGCGGCGTCGAAGCAGTGCAGCGGCTGGCCGAAGGCGTGGAGAATGTAGTTTGTGATGTCCACGATGTTGTTGATCGGGCGCAGGCCGATGGCAGAAAGGTGCTCCTTCAGCCAGTCGGGGCTTTCCTTTACGGTCACTCCCTTGACGCTTACGCCGGCATAGCGGGGGCAGGCTTCGGAATTCTCTACCGCGATGTCGATATCGAGCTCGTGGTTGTCCACATGGAAGGCTTCTACCGAGGGTTTCTTCAGGGCGGTCGGCGCTCCGTGGCTCTTGAGGTAGGCATAGAGGTCGCGCGCTACGCCGTAGTGGGAGCAGGCATCGGCGCGGTTGGGCGTGATGTCTACTTCGAGGAGGTAGTCGTCTTTTATGTTGTAGTAGTCCTTGGCGGGAGTTCCGGCCTTGGCTTCGGCGGGGAGCACGATGATTCCGTCGTGCGAGGAGCCGATTCCGATTTCGTCTTCTGCGCAGATCATGCCGTTCGACTCCACTCCGCGCAGTTTCATCTTCTTCATTTTTATGGGCTTGTCCCCGTCGTAGAGCACACTGCCTATGGGGGCGACCACAACCTTCTGCCCGGCGGCCACGTTGGGCGCGCCGCATACGATTTGGGTGGCCTGTCCGTCGCCCAAGTCTACGGTCGTTACGTGCAAGTGGTCGGAGTCGGGGTGGGGCACGCAGGTCAGTACTTCGCCGATGAGCAGGCCTTCGAGGCCTCCCTTGACGGTCTGGATTTTTTCTACGCTGCCGGTTTCCAGACCGATGGAGGTGAGGGTGGCGGCAACTTCTTCGGCCGTGAGGTCGAAGTCTATGTATTCTTTCAGCCAGTTGTATGAGATGTTCATATCTTGATTGTGTTTTTCTTTTTCTGTCGTGGCTGCTTTTCTAAAAAAGCAGGCGCGCAAAGTTACGTTTTTTTTTTGAATTGGGTGTTTGCCGGAGGTTTTTTCCTGATTTGCCGGGCTGCTTCTGTCTGTTCTTTACAGGGGGGAGGCGGAGGGGGTGCAGGGCCTTCCCGGAGAAGTGGCAGCGCCGTTAGTAAAAAGCGGCAGGGCTTTTTCGGGAAAGCGGCAGGGCTTTTCGGGAAGAGTGGCGGGACTTTCCTGGTAAACCGCCGGGGCGGCGGGAAAAAGGGTGCGCCGCTTCGGGGAGGAGGCGGCGCACGGGTGAATAGGGGTTTGCGGGGAAAGGGGCGGCTCAGGCTGCGGCTTCGGGGGCGGTGTTGCCGGGGCGGCCGGGTTTCTTGCCGCTCTCGGGGAGGGTACGGCGGTAGGGGGCCCGCTGGAGGACGAGCCAATAGGAGCCGTAGTCGCGGTCGTCGACGAATAAGCGGATGAAGGAGCGGTGGACATCGTCGAACTCTCCGACGATTGTGGGCGAGTATTCGCCGGAGAAGTAGATGTAGAGCCGGCTTGTGGCGGAGGTGGAGCGGATTTCCCAGTAGCCGCTTTCGTAATACCAGCCGTGGATGCGGACGGTGCCGTCGGGGCGGAAGACGAAAGTGTCGTTGTATTCGTAGGGACAGCCGTAGGAATAGTCTACTACGTACCATACGCCGGAGAACCAGGCTTCGGCCCGTTCGTCTTCTTCCTCGCATGAGGGGAGGATGAGCAGGCAGAGGGCCAGGAGGAGGTAGGGGAGTTTTTTCAAGGAGTGGGGTTTCATAGTGGCGGTTTATGCTTTTGTCGGGGCGGGGAGTGGTGGATGTTCAGGGTTTTCCGGCTTCCGGGGTGTAGCGGATCAGGCGTTCGAGTGTCTCGCGGGTTACGGGGAAGGCTGTGCCGTGCCGCGTGCCGGGCGGGAAGGAGACGGAGTCGGAGATGTCGGTCCATGTGGCGCCGTGGTCGAGGCTGCGCACGGCTCCGTACTTGTGGTCGCGGTACTTGTCGAAGTAGACGTAGAGGGTGTCGCCCACGAAGAGCGGCGAGGGGCCTTCGGCCCAGTAGGACTTCGGCGTGATGGGGGCGGATACGTCGGTGGGAAAGCCTTTGGCCAGGTCGGTGGAGACGGTGGTGCGCAGGTTTTTCTCGGGAGGGTTGGAGTTTTCGTTCTTTACCACCATGATGAATTTCTGCTGTGCCGTGTCGCGCACGATGGCGGCGTCGATGACGCTGAAGCCGGGGTCGAAGTAGAGGCGGGTGGGGGTGAAGGTCTTGAAGTCGCGGGTGGTGGTGTAGAAAATGCGGTGGTTGTTTCCTTTTTCCGCCTCGGAGGTGGGGACTTCCTCGAAGCGCCCGGGGATGGTCGTGGCCCAGAGGATGTAGAATGTCTGCGAGGGGGCGTCGTAAAACAGCTCGGGGGCCCAGCTGTTTTTGGCCAGGGGCTCGTGCATCATGACGGGTATGGCCTGCTGTTTGCTCCAGTGGATCAGGTCGGCCGATGAGGCGTAACCGATGATTCGGTCGGTCCAACTGGAGGTCCACACCATGTGGAATGTCCCGTCGGGGCCTTGGCAGATGCTCGGGTCGCGCATGAGTTTGTCTTTTCCTACGGTGGGTTTCAGAAACGGGCGGCCTCTGTTGAGCGGTGTCCAGCGGCGTCCGTCGAGACTGTAGGCCAGATGCAGCCCGTCGGTGCTCTGCCCGGTGAAGTAGGAGAAGAGGAAAGCCCGGTCTTGTGCTTCTGTTGCAGGGGAAAGGAGGGCGAGGCACATGGCGATGGGGAGGAGGATTTTTCTCATGGTTCTGGGGAAATGGGTGGAACGGTGCGGGTGGGGCGGTCAGCCGTTGCGCCGGGCTGAGCGGAAGATGAGGGAGGTGGCTCCCAAGGTGATGACGTCTCCGTCGTGGAGCAGGGCTTGTTCTTTGTCGCCCAGGAGGCGGTTTTGCAGGAAAGTGCCCGTGATGCTCGGGAAGTCGCGCAGCGTGTAGCGCAGGCGGCCTTGCTTGTCGCGGGAAACGAGGAGGTGGCAGTGTTTGCGGTCCATGCTCCGGTCGCTGGTTTCGATGGGGAGGTCAATGGAGGTGCCCAAGTCTTTCCGCCCGATGAGGTTGTCTCCTTCGCGCAAGGGGAGCACCTGTTTGTAGGCGAATACGTTCTCTATGACGATCAGGCAGCCCCATCCGTCGCTGCCGACGGCGGCTCTTTCCACTTCGGACCAGTCCTCTTCCTGGGGCTTGGAGCGCAGTTTGCCGGTTCCTATGCGTATGGAGAATTGTTTCTTACACTCTTCGCAGACAAAGACGAGCGTCTGTCCGGCAGTGTAGCGTGTCTCGTCGAAAGCGTTGAGGTGCTGGCATTTGGGACAAGGTACTCTTTTCATGACCGGTGCTGGATAAGAGGGTTGGTCTGTGCTCCGCTTATTTCGCAGGCTCTTGGGTCAGCATCCAGGCGTCCTCGTAGGTTTCCCGGTATTCCCGCAGCAGGGTGAGCGCCCGGTCGGCGTCGGCCGTGTGGTCGATGCAGACTTTCTGCGTTGTTTTCCCGGGGATGATGCGGGCGTGCGCATGGCCTTTTTCCTTGAGCTCGCGGCAGAACTTCTCGGCGGATTCGGTCTTTTGGAGCGAAGCGACTACGATGAAGTATTTCGAGGCCGGGGCTTCCGGCTGCCTGGGCTTTGCGGCAGGAGCTTTGGGGGCAAGTCTTTTTTTGTATGCCGTGGAGGTTGTCTCCACGGGGGCCGGCTTTTGCTTCTGCTCTTGCGGGGCGGCGGCCGAAGCAGGCCGGGCTTTGGGCGCTTCCTGCCCGGGTTCCGGCCGGGTCGCGCTGAAGAAGCGGGAGGAGACGACTTGTGCTTTGTAGGAATCTTCGGGCAGGACGTTCCTCACGGGCGTGGAGAACAGCAGGAAGAGCAAGACGGCGGCAGCGGTCGCGCTGGCCCAGCGGAGGGTTTCGCCCGCCAGGCGGCGGAGGCGCGGATGCCGCGGTGTTTCTTCTTCGGCAGGGGAGAAGGGGATTTCCCGGGCCGGTTCTTCCCGCGTGGGGGCTGCTTCCGGCGTTTCCGCTTCTTCCATGCGCAAGGGGAGTATGCGGAGTTCGGCCAGGCCGTAGAGCTCGGGCGAGTTGACCCCGTCGATGTAGGGCGTGAAGTGGAAGCTCCCGTCGAGCGAGAGGCGCAGCGTGCCCAGCGAGGGGAAGTCGATTTTCCCCTCGGAGTAGAGTTTTTCCTTCAGTGCCTTTACGCCGCGGAGCACGCGCTTGTGGGCATCGGGGAAGGAGGTGCCGTAGAAACTCATATAGGACTGCACGAGCAGGCCGTCGTTGAGCTGCAAACGCGGATTGAACCCTACGGTCCGGACGGGAGGGAGGAAGGAATTCTGTTCTTCCACCCATTTGGCCGGCAGGCGATAGGTCACAAATCCGCCGAAGCTGGGCACAATGACGCAGTCGTTCGTCAGCAGAAGATTTTCGATGTGGGCTGTCAACTCTCTCATTATGCGGCAAAGATACGCTTTTCCCTCTGATTCCGAAATTTTTCGGCGGGATAAGTGAGGGGAAGTTTATCAACACGGTGTTGAAAGATGCGGGGCTTTTTCCGAAAAGTGCTGCCGCGGTTTGCGGATTGCGCTGCATGTTTTTGGATATTCCTGCAGCGCTTTGGGCCGTGTTGTGCGGGAGATTCATTACCTTTGCCGCAGGAACGGACAAATTTCATAGCGCACCATGCGGACAGACAACGAGCAATTTTGTACGGAACGGCTGGCTCAAAAGGGGGTCAAGCCTACTTCGACGCGCATTCTGGTCTTGAGGGAACTGATGAAGGCGGACAATCCGCTCTCGCTGCAGGATGTGGAAACGGCGCTGGACACCGTGGACCGGTCCACCATCTTCCGCACCCTGGTCTTGTTTCGGGAGCATCATCTGGTGCACGACATCGACGATGGCAGCGGATCGGTGAAGTACGAGTTGTGTGGCGGCGGGGCGGATTGCACGGTGGCCGACATGCATTCCCATTTTTACTGTGAGCGCTGCCGCCGCACGTTTTGCCTCCCGTGCGAGCAGGTGCCCATCGTTCCTCTGCCCGAGGGCTTCCTCTTGCAGGGAGTGAACTATGTGTTGAAAGGATTGTGCTCCGACTGCCGGGCAAAGGCCGGGGCCGAATGACCGGCCCGGGGCTGTAAAAAGCAAATTGCCCGGGAGCGTCTCTTGCGGACTTCCCGGGCAATTTGGTGTTTGGTGCGGATTCCTTCCGGTTAGGACTCGGCCTTCTCGGCGGGAATTACGGATACATAGCTGCGGTTTTCGCGGCCTTTCTTGAAGGACACGGTGCCGTCTACGAGAGCGAACAAGGTGTGGTCTTTGCCCATGCCTATGTTTTCGCCGGGATTGTGCACGGTGCCTCTCTGGCGTACGATGATGTTTCCGGCTTTGCAGAACTCGCCGCCGAAGATTTTCACGCCCAGTCGTTTGCTTTCTGATTCGCGTCCGTTCTTAGAACTGCCGACGCCTTTCTTATGTGCCATAGTGCTTTCTGTGTTTTTCTCGGGTTAAGCTACGATTTCCTTGATGCTGATCTCGGTAAACTGCTGGCGGTGGCCGTTGAGCTTACGGTAGCCTTTTCTTCTTTTCTTGTGGAAGACAAGCACCTTGTCGCCTTTGACCAGGGCGGAAACCACTTGGGCTACCACTTTGGCGCCTTCTACGGTGGGGGCACCTACGGTGATGGTCCCGTCTTTGTCTACCAGTAAAACTTTGTCGAACTCTACGTCGCTTCCGTTCTCGATGCCCTGGATGTGCTGGACGAAGAGCTTCTTTCCGGCCTCTGCCTTAAACTGCTGGCCGTTGATTTCTACAATTGCGTACATTATTTATAGTATAATTTGTAGGTTGGTCCGGCGGGTGGAGTCCGGTCGGGACCCGCTTTTTCTACCCGTTTGCGGAATAATTGGCTGCAAAGGTAAGCATTGTCTTTTATTCCTGCAAGCGATGCGGACGCGGAATGGCTGATTTTCTGCTTATTTAAGAAGCGGGCGGCGGGAAATGGCCGTAGGGTGCGGAAAAAAGCCCTGCTGTTTTCCCGGAAAAGTGCTGCCGCTTATTGGAAAAAGTGCTGCCGCTTTTCCGGAAAACCGCTGCCGCAAAATCGGGGGCGCTTCTTTTCTTTTGCCGGACAGGGGCAGGGCCGGGGCGTATCGGAGCCGTGTCCGGAAGGCCGGCGTGGAGCGCCAAAATGGCAGAAGCGGCTTTGTGGCATTCTTTTTGTATGGGAGAACGGTAAAATGCAATAAAAACAAAGAAACAGATATGCAAAAAGGAAACATCGGGGTTACTACCGAAAACATTTTCCCCGTCATCAAGAAATTCTTGTATAGCGACCATGAAATATTTCTTCGCGAAATAGTCTCGAATGCGGTCGACGCCACCCAGAAACTGAAAACCTTCGCTTCGCTGGGCGAGTTCAAGGGCGAATTGGGCGACCTGACAATCCATGTCTCCCTGGACAAGGATACGCTGACGATTTCCGACCGCGGTATCGGGCTGACGGAGGAGGAGATCGAGAAATACATCAACCAGATAGCCTTCTCCGGGGCAAACGATTTCCTGGAGAAGTATAAGAACGATGCCAATGCCATCATCGGCCATTTCGGGCTGGGCTTCTACTCTTCGTTTATGGTCGCCAAGCGGGTCGACATCGTGACGCGTTCGTACAAGGAAGGCGCCAAGGCCGTGAAGTGGTCGTGCGACGGAAGTCCGGAGTACACCATAGAGGAGTGCGACAAGGCCGACCGCGGTACGGACATCGTGCTGCACATCGACGACGACTGCAAGGAGTTTCTCGAAAAAAGCCGCATCGAGGGCCTGCTGAAGAAGTACTGCAGTTTCCTGCCCGTGCCGGTGGCTTTCGGCAAGAAGCAGGAGTGGAAAGACGGGAAATACGTGGACACGGAGGAAGACAACGTCGTAAACGAGACGGTGCCCATGTGGACAAAGAAAGCCTCGGAGCTGAAAGACGAGGATTACAAGGAGTTCTACCGCAAGCTCTACCCCATGAGCGACGAGCCGCTCTTCTGGATCCACCTCAATGTGGACTATCCTTTCCACCTGACCGGCATACTCTATTTCCCGAAAATCAAGAGCAACATCGAACTGCAGCGTAACAAGATACAGCTTTATTGCAACCAGGTGTACGTGACGGACTCGGTGGAAGGCATCGTTCCGGAGTTCCTCACGCTGCTCCACGGCGTAATCGACTCGCCGGACATCCCGCTGAACGTGTCCCGCTCCTATCTGCAAAGCGATGCGAACGTGAAGAAAATCTCCGGATACATCACCAAGAAGGTGGCCGACCGGCTGCAGTCGATCTTCAAGAACGACCGCAAGGAGTTTGAGGAGAAGTGGGACGACCTGAAAATCTTCATCCACTTCGGGATGCTGACCCAGGACGATTTCTACGAGAAGGCTGTCAAATTTGCCCTCTTCAAGGACACCGAAGGGAAATATTACACGCAGGAAGAGTATAAGACGCTGATACAAGGCGGGCAGACCGACAAGGACGGACAGCTCGTCTACCTCTACGCCAACAACAAGGACGAGCAATATGCCTACATCGAGACTGCCCGCAACAAGGGCTACAGCGTCTTGCTTTTCGACGGGCAGCTGGACACGGCTCTGGCCAACATGCTGGAGCAGAAACTGGAGAAGTCGCGTTTCGTGCGCGTGGACAGCGACACGATCGACAAGCTGATAGCCAAGGAGACTCCCGCGGCAACCACTACGCTCGAAACGGGCGAGGCCGAGGCGCTCTCGGAGGCATTCCGCAGCCAGATCCCGCAGTTGGAGAAGACGGAGTTCCACGTCTCTTCCGAATCGCTGGGCGAGGATTCGGCCCCGGTGATGATCACCCAGAGCGAATACATGCGGCGGATGAAGGAGATGGCGGCCATCAATGCCGGAATGTCCTTCTACGGCGAGATGCCGGCCATGTATAATCTGGTGCTGAACCACGACCATCCGCTCATCAAGTCCGTGCTGGAAGCCGAAAAGCAGGCGTGCGGCAGCGAAGTGGCGCAGATCGATGCGCAGATAGCAGCGCTGGATGCGGAGAAAAAGCAACTCGAAGAAGCCAAGAAAGGCAAGAAAGAGGAAGAAGTGCCGCAGGCCGACAAGGACAAACTGGCAGATGTGGAGAAGAACCTCTCTGCCGAGCGCGGGAAGAAGAATGCCGTATATGCCGGTTTTGCCGCACAGAACGATACGGTCAAGCAACTCATCGACCTGGCCCTGCTGCAAAACGGCATGCTGAAAGGCGAGGCGCTGAACAAATTTGTGAAACGCAGTATCAGCCTGATCAAGTAAGTCCTCAAAAAAGGAGGCTTCCTATTCATAGGTATATTTATATAGAAAGGCCGGGATGTCCGTCGACATCCCGGCCTTTCTGTTAAGTGTCGTTGCTATTTCTGCAAGTACCAGTCGTACATGCGTCCGACGCCTTCGTCCAGTTCCACCCGGTGTCTCCAGCCGAGGCGGTGCAGTTTGGACGGGTCGGTGAGCTTGCGCATCGTGCCGTCGGGCTTGGAAGAGTTGAAAACGATTTCCCCTCCGAAGCCCACCTTGCGGGCTATCAGCCCGACAAGCTCCCGGATGGTCAGCTCTTTGCCCGTGCCGATGTTGATGTGGCAGTTGCGGATTTCCTTTTCCGGCCCGTGCAGGTCCTTGAAGTCCACATGCTCCATGACGAACACGCACGCATCGGCCATGTCCTCGCTCCAGAGGAATTCGCGCAGCGGGGCGCCGGTGCCCCAGATTTCTACGGAGACGCTATCCCCTTTCTTGCAGATACCGTATTTCTCCAGTTTGGCGGTTATGGCTTCCCGGGAGGCCTGCCCGTCTGTCTGCTCTACGGGATAACGGTCGAAATCCTTGCGGATGGCTTCCCAATCGTCTGCGAGCAGGCATTTCCCCAGGTGCATCTTGCGTATCAGGGCCGGGAGGACGTGGCTGCGTTCGAGGTCGAAATTGTCGTTGGGGCCGTAGAGATTGGTCGGCATGACGGCTATGTAGTTCGTACCGTACTGCAGGTTGAAGCTCTCGCACATCTTCAGTCCGGCTATTTTCGCCAGCGCATAGGGTTCGTTGGTGTATTCGAGCGGGGAGGTGAGCAGGCAGTCTTCCGTCATGGGCTGGGGGGCTTCGCGCGGATAGATGCAGGTGCTGCCCAGGAAGAGGAGCTTCTTGACTCCCGTGCGCCAGGAGTTGTAGATCACGTTGTTCTGGATTTGCAGGTTGCGGTAGATGAAATCGGCACGGTAGAGGCTGTTGGCTACGATTCCGCCTACGTAGGCCGCGGCAAGGAACACGTATTCCGGCCGTTCTTCATCGAAAAAGCGGGCGACGGCCTGCTGGTCGCACAAGTCCAGCTCGGCATGGGTGCGCAGTACGAAGCGGGTGTATCCCTTCTCTTTCAGGTTTTTCAGGATGGCAGAGCCGACCAGGCCGCGGTGCCCTGCCACGAATATCTTGGCGTTCTTTTCCATTGTTCGTAAAGTCGGGATTAGAGTTTAGCTTTGGCCAGTTTGTGTTGGTGTACGTAGCCCATGTCGTGACGCACCATGATGCGCACCAGTTCTTCAAACGAGGTCTTCCGCGGGTTCCACCCCAATAGGGTTTTGGCCTTGGTCGGGTCGCCCAGCAGTTGTTCGACTTCGCAAGGGCGGAAATATTTCGGGTCTACTTCCACCAGCACTTGCCCCGTGGCCTTATTGATGCCCTTTTCTTCTACTCCGGAGCCTTGCCATTCCAGCTCGATGCCGGCTTCGCGGAAAGCCAGCGTGCAGAATTCGCGCACGCTGTGCATTTCTCCCGTAGCAATCACGAAGTCCTCCGGGGTCTCGTGTTGCAGGATGAGCCACATACATTCTACATAGTCGCGTGCGTAGCCCCAGTCCCGGCGTGCGTCCAGGTTGCCCAGATAGAGTTTGGTCTGTTCGCCTTGGGCTATGCGGGCTACGGCCAGGGAGATCTTGCGGGTGACGAAGTTCTCGCCGCGGCGTTCGCTTTCGTGGTTGAAGAGGATGCCGTTTACGGCAAACATGCCGTAGCTTTCGCGATAGTTTTTCGTAATCCAAAAGCCATACTGCTTGGCTACTCCATAGGGGGAGCGGGGATAGAAAGGAGTGGTCTCCTTCTGCGGGATTTCCTGTACTTTCCCGAAAAGTTCGGAGGTGGATGCCTGATAGATGCGGGTCTTTTCTCCCAAGCCCAGCATCCTCACGGCTTCCAGCATGCGGAGTGTGCCCAGTGCGTCGGCGTCGGCCGTGTATTCCGGTACGTCGAAACTGACTTTCACGTGGCTTTGGGCTGCCAGGTTGTAGATCTCGTCGGGCTGGATGAGCTGGATGATGCGGATGAGCGAGCTGCTGTCCGTCATGTCTCCCCAGTGGAGATTGATGGTGCGCTGTTGTTTCATGTCGCGCACCCATTCGTCGAAGTAGAGGTGCTCGATGCGTCCGGTATTGAATGAAGAGGAGCGACGCAGGATGCCGTGTACTTCGTATCCTTTCGACAAGAGGAATTCTGCCAGGAAGGAGCCGTCTTGGCCGGTGATTCCCGTGATTAAGGCTTTTTTCATAATGCTGTCGGATTTATATTATGCTTTTCGATTTTACTTATGGAGGAGATAAACTATAGGCACAAAGGTAGAGTTTTTCTCCGACATTAGGGAGGTGGGGATAAGTCATATTCCGTTTTTTTGCTTTATATTTGCCGCAATATCATTTTATATCAATTTCAGGGCTATGAAAACAAGAATATTTGGACTTCTCTTGTGCGCTTTGCTCGTGTCCCCGCTCGGGGTTTGGGCACAACAGGAAGGCGGCGACGGCAAAAAGCCGCTATTCGAGTTAAGAAAGAGTAAGGAGAAGAAAAAGAAGAAGGACGACTCGATGTATTTGACAGGCGCCGTGCCGGAAGTGGGCGGGATGGTTTGTTTTTCCCAATCGTTTTCGAGTACGATGAATAAGGAGAAGATGCTAAAGGCTCTGCAGGCGTGGGCCGAAGGTTATTTTGTGTCTCAAGAAGCTACGCTGACAAAGAAAAAGACGGCTCCCGCGATTGTCAGTCTTGTGCCGGCGGACGGGAAGATGACGGTTCAGGGCGATGAATATCTCGTATTCAAGGATAATGCGTTGGTACAGGACCAGGCACGGATTTACTATACCCTCTCGGTGGTATGCTCGGACGGGAGTTGTAAAGCTACGATGTCGCGCATCTTCTACGACTACAACGATCAGCAGACTGAAGAGAATTTCTCCCGCATTCCGGCAGAGCAACAGATTACGGACCAGTATGCGCTGCGGAAAAACGGGACCAAGCTGGTGCGGGGAACCGGGACAAAATTTCGGGTCTTCACGATTGACTTGAAGAACAGGCTGTTTGAGGATATACAAGCGGCAATCCGGTAGAAAAAAGCGTCTGCTACTATAAGAAGCAATGGAGGCCCGATATGCAGACCGGGCCTCCATGGCTTTTATAGTACGTTTGTTTTATTCGTCTAATGAATAGGGAGCTATGTAGACTTCCTGGTGGATGGTTCTGATGTTTTCTTCTATGTTGCCGGCAGTTCCCCGTCCCATGATCCACAGTGGGAATCCCGGATTCTCGTCCGAGGGGCGGGAATAGGGCGGCTGGAGATAGTCCCGGTTGAGAATCCGGAAACCGTTTCGTTCATAATAGGCTATGCGCCGGCGGGTGATTTCGTCGGTGGGAGGCTCCACTTCGAGGAGTTGTAGCTGGGGAAAGTGCTGCTCCATGTGGGTCAGTACTTTGCCTCCGATGCGGTGATTGCGGAGCTGGGGAAAGGTTGCGAGGTGCTCCAGATAGTAGAAACTGTCGAAGTCCCAATAAGAGAAAAGGCCGCATAAGATGCGGGTATCGACAAGTAATGCCCGGGTATCTTCGGCAAGCGCCTCGAAGTCTTTGATGTCATCGGGCGTGGCTAAAATGGCATTGAAATACATGGGGCGGGTGAGAGAGAGCATCTTGCTCAACTGTTTCCGGGTTCGCCGTTCTTCTTCGGGAAAGGCGCTTTCATATAGAGGGAGCAACTGTTCCAAAAGTGGATCGTCGGCAGAGGTAATGCGGTGTAATTCCATTGCTTGGATAGGTTTTAATGTGCGGTTTGTATAGAAAATCATTTGCAAAGGTACTCTTAAAACATTTCTTTGGCCCTGATGTGGATGATGCTTTTAGAATTTCTTAGGAAGAATTCCGGTGTCTATTTGTCGTTTTCAGAGTAAAACTGTACCTTTGTAGCCCGATTATACTTAATTTAGCGGGTATCTTATAAAGTGATGAATTTGGATAAACTTACGGCTGTTTCTCCGGTTGATGGCCGATACAGAGATAAGGCAGAGCCTTTGGCCGCCTATTTTTCGGAATATGCATTGATTCGTTACCGCGTCAGGGTAGAAATAGAGTATTTTATTGCCCTTTGCGAACTTCCTCTTCCCCAGTTGGAGCTCATATCGGCAGACAAGACGCTGCACGAGACTTTGCGGGATATATACCGTAAATTCAGTGAGGCGGATGCTGCCCGGGTGAAAGAGATAGAGAGCGTGACGAATCATGACGTGAAAGCTGTGGAGTATTTCATAAAAGAACAGTTCGACCGCATCGGAGGACTGGAATCTTATAAGGAATTCATCCATTTCGGGCTGACTTCCCAGGACATCAATAACACTTCCGTTCCCCTCTCGCTCAAGGAGGCGCTGGAAGAGGTGTATTTCCCCATGCTGGAGGAGTTGATTTCGCAACTGGCGCAGTATGCACAGGAGTGGAAGGATATCCCGATGTTGGCCAAGACGCACGGACAGCCGGCTTCTCCCACAAGGTTGGGAAAGGAGATATACGTTTTTGCCTATCGCCTGCAGAGGCAATTGGACAACCTGAAGGCTTGTCGCATCAGCGCGAAGTTCGGTGGCGCCACGGGGAACTACAACGCGCACCATGTGGCTTATCCGTCGTATGACTGGAAGCAGTTTGGGAATTATTTCGTCGCTGAAAAACTGGGCCTGGAGCGGGAAGAATATACGACGCAGATATCCAATTACGACAATCTGGCCGCCGTGTTCGATGCGCTCCGGCGTATCAATACGATTATCATCGACATGGACCGGGATTTCTGGATGTATATCTCGATGGAGTATTTCAAGCAGAGGATAAAGGCGGGCGAAGTTGGTTCGAGTGCCATGCCTCATAAGGTAAACCCGATAGACTTTGAGAATTCGGAGGGTAATTTGGGTATGGCCAATGCCGTGTTGGAGCATTTGAGCAGCAAGTTGCCCGTTTCGCGCCTGCAGAGAGATTTGACTGACAGTACGGTATTGCGCAATGTGGGCGTGCCGTTGGCTCATACGTTGATTGCAGTTCAGAGTTCTCTCAAGGGATTGCGCAAGTTGTTGCTGAATGAAGGGAAGATTTATGCTGATCTGGATAATTGCTGGAGCGTGGTGGCTGAAGCTATTCAGACGATACTGCGGCGGGAAGCGTATCCGCATCCTTATGAGGCGCTGAAGGCTTTGACCCGTACGAACCAGGCGATTACCGAGGAATCCATTCATGAGTTTGTGAATGGTCTGGATGTCAGTGAGTCGGTGCGGCAGGAGTTGTTGGCAATTACTCCCCATAATTACACCGGGATATAAGTTTCCCGGTAGAGAATGGGAGAGGTATTCCGGTGTCTGCATGGAGAGATGCCGGATACTCTGCATTGAATGCGAAAAGAAGAGTAATATCGGATTTTTTGTTTCTTAATAGATATCTTTTTATTGGCCGCGAGGCCGAAGAGAAAAACGTGAATAGAAAATTAAAAGTAAAAACGGAAGAACAATGGACACAAGCAATGAAGAATGGAAAGACGTTGCCGAAGAGAGCAATGCACCTCAAAACAATTTAAAGGAAGGCGGTAATGACGAGGCGGTCGCTGCCCCGACAACAGGACACCGCCGCCCGAGGATTCCTCGCGATAGCGGTAATTATTCGTCTTACAGGAAGCCTTATTCGAATTACGGAAATACTTATGGTCAGGAAGACCGTAGAACACAATATTATAATAACCGCCCATACAACCGCTACGAAGGGCAGGGCGAGAAAAAGGCATCATATCCGTCTGCTTCCACGGGGGACGAGAGAGGATACCGTCCGCGTCCGTATGGGAACAATGCGGGTTACTCCAGGCAAGAACGCCCCTATCGGCGCTATCCGAATGCACAAGAAGGCGGGATGAACGAGGAACGTTCGTGGCGTCCGCGGCCTTACAATCGGGGCGATAATTCACCTTATCGTCAGGAAGGCTACGGGCGGAACAGAATGCCGCAGCGGCAGTATGACAACAACCGCCCCTATACGGACAGGCCGGTCTATAATAAGCCGGAAGATGGCGAGTATGGTGAGCAGTCTTATGGCAACCGTCCTTCTTATCGCCCCCAAGGTAACGGTTATAACAACGAGCGGCGTTTTCAGAATCCTTATCGTTCGGGCGGCTATAACCGGCAGGGCGGCGGATTCTCCAGAGGGCGCTCGAATTTTGGAGGCCGTCCCGGATTTAACCCGAATGCGAGCTACAGCCAGAAGAAACAGATAGAATATAAGGAATACGATGTCGATCCGGATGCTTTGATTCGCTTGAATAAATTTCTGGCGAATGCAGGGATCTGTTCGCGTCGTGAAGCCGATGAATATATACAGGCCGGCGAAGTTGCGGTAAACGGCACGGTAGTTACCGAACTGGGCACGAAGGTTAAGCGCTCGGACGAAGTTACTTTCCGCGGACAGAAGGTCGTTATGGAGCGTAAGACTTATGTATTGCTGAATAAGCCGAAGGATTGCGTGACGACAGTCGATGATCCGCAGGAAAGAAAGACGGTGATGGATATCGTGAAGGGTGCCTGCCAGGAAAGAATCTATCCGGTGGGCCGTTTGGACCGCAATACTACCGGTGTGTTGTTGCTGACAAACGATGGCGAATTGGCTTCCAAACTGACTCATCCTCAATTTATGAAGAAGAAAGTGTATCAGGTAACGCTGGACCGGGTGGTAAGCAAGGAAGACCTGGACAAGATAGCTTCCGGAATTGCGTTGGACGACGGAGAAATCAAGGCTGACGCCATAGGATATTCCAATGAGGCTGACAAACGTCAGGTCGGGATCGAAATACACTCGGGGCGCAACCGTATTGTGCGCCGCATCTTCGAAAGTCTGGGCTACCGCGTAGTGAAACTGGACCGTGTGCTTTTCGCCGGACTGACGAAGAAGGGGTTGCGCAGAGGCGACTGGCGTTTCCTGACCGAAGCGGAGGTCAATATGCTTCGGATGGGTGCTTTCGAATGAAAAAACATGCAGCCCGGATAAATATAGGGAGATAAGGAATAAGATCTCAACTGTAAGATAAAGATGGAAAGAGTTCGCAGAACAAAAATCATTGATGCGCTGAAACTGGAAGATTTCGGCCGACAGATAAACGTAAAAGGCTGGGTGCGTACGCGCCGGGGCAGTAAGAATGTGGGATTCATTGCCCTCAACGACGGCTCGACCATTCATAATATTCAGATAGTAGTCGATATTGAAAAAATGGATCCGGAGGTTATGAAACAGATAACCACCGGGTCGTGTATTTCTGTTATCGGCGAAGTCGTACCCTCGCAGGGGAAAGGACAAAAAGTCGAGCTTCAGGCCCGCGAAATAGAGGTTTATGGGACTGCCGACCCCAATGAATATCCTCTCCAGAAGAAGGGGCACAGTATGGAGTATCTGCGGGAAATAGCTCATCTGCGTCCGCGGACGAATACTTTCGGGGCTGTTTTCCGAATTCGTCATAACATGGCGATTGCAATCCACCGCTTTTTCCATGAACACGGCTTCTTTTACTTCCATACGCCTATCATTACGGCGTCCGACTGTGAGGGAGCCGGGCAGATGTTTCAGGTTACGACCAAGAACCTTTATGATTTGAAGAAAGGGGAAGACGGGTCGATCCTGTACGATGACGATTTCTTCGGAAGGCAAACGAGTCTGACGGTTTCCGGCCAGCTGGAGGGTGAACTTGCCGCAACGGCTTTGGGTGCGATTTACACTTTTGGCCCGACGTTCCGTGCGGAAAACTCCAACACGCCGCGGCATCTGGCTGAGTTCTGGATGATTGAGCCGGAAGTGGCCTTCAACGACATTACGGACAATATGGACTTGGCCGAGGAGTTTATCAAATACTGCGTTCAGTGGGCGTTGGATAATTGTGCCGATGACCTTCAGTTCCTGAATGACATGTTTGACAAGGAGTTGATAGCCCGTCTGGAGGGTGTGGTGAGGGAGACTTTCGTCCGCTTGCCGTATACGGAAGGTATTCGGATATTGGAAGATGCTGTCTCCGCAGGCCACAAGTTTGAGTATCCGGTTTATTGGGGCTGCGATCTTGCTGCCGAACACGAGCGTTATCTCGTAGAGGTACACTTTAAGAAGCCTGTGATCATGACAGACTACCCGAAGGAAATCAAGGCTTTCTACATGAAGCAGAATGACGACGGGAAGACCGTGCGCGGCATGGATGTATTGTTCCCGAAAATCGGTGAAATTATCGGTGGCTCGGAGCGTGAGGAAAACTATGACAAGCTCATGGCGCGCATTAAGGAGCTGGATATCCCGATGAAAGACATGTGGTGGTATCTCGATACCCGGCGCTTTGGCACTTGTCCTCACTCCGGTTTCGGATTGGGCTTTGAGCGTCTGTTGCTCTTTGTGACGGGTATGACTAATATTCGCGACGTGATACCTTTCCCGCGCACCCCCAAGAATTGCGAGTTTTAAGGTGCGCTCCGGTTTTTTGGCCGGGGTGTTTAATGATAAAAAAGCAGTAGCGAAAGTGATTTGTTCCGCTACTGCTTTTTTGTTGTATGCCTTGGGGAAACGGGATAAAGCGGCAGGGCTTTTTTAGGCTTGTGCCGCAACTTCCGTAATGTCCCGGAACTTTCCCCAAAGGGGATGGTTGATGTATTGGCCGGAACAGCCTTCCGGGACTTGCAGGAGTGCGTCTTGGAATGTTTCGGGATGGAAGGTGTTTCTTTTGATTTCCGGAGGGTTGGGGGAGGAGACTGTTATCTCGCAAAGCATGGTGCAGTGCTCAAACACGCCTTTGCCCAGGCTGCGCAGGGATGCCCCGAGGGTTATTTTCAGGAGGTTCCGGCAGTCGTAGAATGAATAGTCTGCAAGGTATGCCACATATCCCTGGATATCCAGTTCTTTCAGCAGGGACAATTCGGAGAATGGGGTGGCATCGTCTGTATAGTAGGTATCCCATTTCAGGTCTCTTCCGATGTAGAGGTATTCTATGTTTCGCCCCCAATAGCCGTATTGGCCGGTTTGTCCGCGGCTGAGTTTTAGTTCGTCGGGATGGTCAGCTATGCGGATTTCTTTTAGCTCTTCGCATTCCGAGAAGCAGTCGGGCTCAATGAGTACTACGCTTTGCGGAATCTCGATATGGGTTATCGGGATTTTGAAAGCTCGGCTACACAGTGTGGAGGCGCTTCGAGGGAGTATCAGTTGGGTGAGTGGTAATCCGTAGAACAGGTATGGAGCAATTTCGCCATCGTTCTCTATGGTGTTTGCAGCGTAGTATGCGGCACCTCCTTTTTTGATCAGAGCGTCTGCAAGGTCCAGATGGCGCAGGTTTTTCAACTCGCGAAGGAACAGGAAGTCGTCTCCGTTCAGTGCTCCTTTTATCTTCAGCGATCTGGCTGACAGGATATCTTTACCTTTGATTTGTTCTTGCAGGGTCCCGCATGGGTTTAGTTCTATGAGCAATGTGTCGGTTGTTGTTTGGGCGGGAGTCTTTCTTCTCGATTTGGCGGTATAGTAGAAGAACCGGCTTAAGGAGGCGGATAACAGGCGAAATAGTTTCATACGGGTATGTTAATGGGTGAGGTTGTCTTTTTTGTTAATGATTCGGAGGAGCACACGGTGTGAAGAGGACGGTAAAACTTATTTCTCTTCATCTTTATCCGGGTGCATGAAAAGTTTTGTACTTTGTGGGTTACTTTCATGGTTGTTATGCTTTTGTTTTAAGGTAGACAATGCTGTCTCTCTTATCTCTGTTTGGGGCAAAAGTAATGGATTCTTCCATAGTAGCAAAGTGTTTCTGCTGAAAAATGTATACGATCTAAGCCGTCCTCATGTCCGTTTATGCTATTGGATGTAAAAAACCGGGCATACTTTCACTGAAAGTATGCCCGGTTGGTATTTAGAAGAGTCGGGGGAGACTGTGAAGTCTTAACGGATTCGGTTTAGTGACTTTATCAGTTTTTCGTCTTTTCTGATGCCTTGGATTGCCAGAGCCAGGGAGAAAATGGCGATTATCGGCAGGAAATTTGCGATTTGTACGGTGTAGTGAATTGTCTTGTCTGCGGTGGAATGGTATATGAAAAACACTCCGTAGGACAGAATCACCAATAGCAGGTCCAATGTCGCAATTCTCATCTGCAAAGGCCTGTTGTTCCATAAAAAGATGTCGGCAAGGGCAATGATAATTGCCGCAACCAGTGTAGCGCCATATCCGAACAGGGAATATGAATCTCCGCAGAAGGCGGAAAAGGTGGTACGTACGTTTTGTTCTTCTATGTATCCCAATGGGAGGAAAAGGACTATGCAGAGTACGATCGCCGCCAAAAGCAAGAAAAGGGTTTGTTTCCGTTGAATCATACGTATTTGTAGAGGGGAGGAGATAAGACCGCGCGAGGAAACCGGTAGTTTCTTATTGGATTTTGGCTTTTTCTTTGGCCGGATTCCGGTAGTATATCTTGCCTTCGATATATTCTTGTGTGGCTATCAAGGTAGGTTTGGGAAGTTTCTCGTAATAACGGGATATCTCGATTTGCTCGCGGTTTTCAAACACTTCTTCCAGATTGTCGTTGTTTGTGGCAAACTCCTGGAGCTTTTTGGATAAGTCGTTCTTGATCTCTACGGCAATCTGGTTGGCCCGTTTCCCGATGATGGAGACACTTTCATAGATGTTGCCCGTATCGGAGCACAGATCCATCAGGTCTCGTGTGATGGTAGTCGTAGGAGCGTTTGTCTTTTTGTAATCCATGATTCTTTATGGGGTATTGAGTTTGTTTTGTTTCTGAGAGCTATTGTACTTTCTTAGAGGCGTCCCGGAATATCTTTTCGGCCTCATCCATGTATTTGCTTTCGGGGAATTCGTTTTTGAAAGTGTAGTATTCGTCGATGGCATCCCTGTATCGTTCCTGCTGACGTTCGTAGACGCTCTCTTGTGCCACTTTGTATCTGGCGCGAAGCATGTAGATGTAGAAGTCCTCGCGCAGTTTGGAGTAGGGGTAGTCCCGCAGGGCATTTTGGGCAGTTACGATGCAGGACTCGTAATTATTGCCCAGATAAGTTCCCAGGTGGTAGTAGAGTTTGGCCGATTCAAGCTCTTTTTCGGCCAGTTTGTCTTGCAGGGCATAGATCATTTCTTCCGCTTGGGGGCGGTATTTTCCGTTGGGGAAATATTCTATGTAAATCTGCAGTTCCTGAATGGCGCTGTACGAATCTGACTGATCCAGGCGGGCATCCGGGGTATTCAGGTAAAGGGCGGTTCCGGTTTTATAGCGCGCCAGTTCTGCCAGCTTTCCGTGAGGATACGAAACATAGTATTGCTTAAAGTAGGTGGCAGCCAAATCGTAATCTCCTTTCCGCAGGTATCCTTCGCCTAACAGGAAGAGCGACTCATCTGCCTGTGCGGTTCCCTTCAGCTGCATCAGGATATCTTCTATGAGGGTGCAGGACTTTGTATAGCTGCCCATGGCGAAGTAAGCTTTTGCCACCTCGTATTTGTACCGGTAATTATTGCTCTTATATAAATAGGTATATTCCGAGCAACTGCACAGGAAAGCTACACTCAGGGAACCCAATATGACTTTCAGTTTCATCATAGCAAATTATGGGGGCAAAATTATGGATAATCTCTGAAATCTGCAAGTTGCTTTGGAAGAAAGCGCTGGCTCGGAATCCCTTTTGTGCAAATAAAAGAAAAAGGGCATCCGAATTTCGGATGCCCTTCTGATGGTTGTTTGTTATAAGGCTAAGCCTGTTTTACTTTCTCTTGATGATGACAACGCGGTTCAGAGCATCGCTGGAGAACATATTGTCCTGAGCGCCCATACCCTGTTGTTCGAGCTGTGCACCGTCTACGCCAGCAGCAACAAGAGCGTCGTATACGGCTTTCGCACGTTTTTCAGACAGCTTCTGGTTGATGGCTGCGCTACCGGTAGCCTTGTCAGCATAGCCGCGAACGGTGTATTTGCCGTTGGGGTCAGCTTTGATGGCCTTGGCTGCCAGTTCGATGTTGGCCTGGCCGCGGTCGTCGATGTTGGCTTTGCCAATCTTGAAGAAGACAGCAACCGGACCGGCGTTCATGTCGCAGTCGGAAGCAACGGGCTTGTTGGCATTGGCCAGAGCCTGTTGGGTTTCGCGCTTCGAAGCAGCCAATTGGTTCTGCAGGTCGGAGATTTGAGCCTTGTTGGCGTTGATCTGGTCGTTGAGCGATTTCTGTTCGGCCAAGCAAAGATCGTGTTTGCTGCAGTTCTGGAATTCTTTTCCACCGATCGTATAGGTAACACCTACGGTCCCGGCCAGGTAGAAGCGGTCGTTCTGGAGGTATACCATTTCGCGCTGGCGGGACATACGAGCCTCCAGGTCGATGGCGAAGTACTTGTTGATGTTGAATCTCAACTGACCACCGGCAGAAATACCCGGGCGGGTCTGGTCCAGTTCGGACTTCAAGAAGTTAACATACGGACCAGCGAATACGGATACTTCTACAATCTTGTCCGGCTGATATCCCAAGAAAGCGTTTGTCAGGTTATACAATACATCACCATATATATTGATGTATTTCTTCGTAACCTCGTTGGCTCCCGGGAGACGCTCGGAACTGCGCCAGCCGCCAATCACTCCGCGGACAGACCACAGCGGGTTGATGTGTTTGGTTATACCTACGTATACATCGGGATTCAAAGCTCTCCAGAATCCGGCGTCGTAATTGGACGAACGAAGACCGAACTGTGCGCCACCTCCTACGGAGATTGCGATATTGTCGCTCCATTTCTCGGTGTAGTACGGATTGTTTTTCTCTTTTTGGGCAGAAGCCGACACTGTAACTAATGCCGCAGCTGCCAATACAGTAAACATCCTTTTCATAATAGTGCTCTTTTTAGAAAGGTTAAACATCATTCTTTTCGGCAAAGATAGGAAGAATAATCCAGATACAAGCCTCATTGTCAAAAAAATCGCCTCGCGATGGTTAAAAACCGCTAACAAAAGGGGGTTTCTTGCACTCTTTTCGGCACATGTGGGCAAGATTTAGTATGCTCCGGCATACATTTCTCTGTCTCGGCATGAGGGGGAAAAGGGGCTTCCCGCAGCAAGGCGGCGGGATGCCCGGCCGGAGGTGCCGGCCGGGGGGGGCCTTGCGGTACCGGAGGCATTATTCCAGGTCTACTACGGTTATGCCGGCTCCTCCGAACTGTACATGTTCGTCTTTGAAGTCCCGTACCGCAGGCGAAGAGGCAAGGTAGTCGCGGATGAGGGTGCGCAGGATTCCGTTTCCGGTGCCGTGCAGGATGCGTACCCGTGCCATACCGATTTGCGCCGCGTCGTCAATGAAATAGGTCACGGC
This sequence comes from uncultured Bacteroidaceae bacterium, assembly GCA_944320955.1. Classification (GTDB taxonomy): domain Bacteria; phylum Bacteroidota; class Bacteroidia; order Bacteroidales; family Bacteroidaceae; genus UBA1794. The sequence goes on along the minus strand of CALUJL010000015.1, from coordinate 7,323 downwards.
TTGTATGGCTTCGTCGCCTCTCATGCCGCGGACATCGATGTCGGGCTTGAATTGCAGCTTTTTCTCGTATATCTCGTCTTGCGGCCGGACGCCGATGAGCGATACGGGGCTTGCCTGCACGGGGCGGGCCGGTGCGGAAGCCGGTTCCAGGCGGTCGGTCCCGACCCGGGTTTTGATGGAGCCGAAGACCACGGTGGCGGTTTTTCCGTCAAGGTCTTGTATTTGTCCCGTTACCGACTGTCCTTTGATGCGGACGTATGCTCCGGCAGCCAGAGATGCGGGCTGTTTGGGGGCAGCCGGCTGGTGCGGCGGGAGATTTCCGGCCGGCTTGTCACCTGCGGGCTGGGCTGCTTTTCCCTGGTGTCTCTTCTCGGCCCTCCTTTCGGCCTTGCTTTTTTTCGGGGGGGTGGGGGGTGTTGTGGGCATGTCTTGCCGGGCAAAGTGCTGTTCCAGCATGTTGCGGAATTCTTCCAGCTCTTGCCGGGCTTGCCGGGTAATGGCCCGTTCGGCCTGGTTCTCCTTGATTTGCCGGATGGTGCGCTCTATCCGGGCGTTGGATTCCTTCAGCAGTTCTTCGGCTTCTTTCCTGGCTTTGTCTATTATCTCTTTTTGTTTCTTTTTCAGCTCGTCCAGTTTCTGGCGGTAATCGAGCGTCGCCTGCTCGTACTGTTTCTCGAGTTGGTGGATCTGCTGCCGCTTCTGTTCCCAGTAGCGCTTGTCGCGCACGATGTCCTGCAGGTATTTGTCGCTGTTGATGTAGTCTTGTCCTACGATCTCCGAGGCTTTCCGTATGACGTCCTGCGGGAGTCCTATCTTGCGTGCTATCTCGATGGCAAACGAGCTGCCCGGGCGGCCTATGGAGAGCTGGAACAGGGGTTTCATCTGGTGGCGGTCGTAGAGCATGGCCCCGTTTTGGATGCCGGGGCAGGAGTCGGCAAAATGTTTGAGGTTCTGGTAGTGGGTGGTGATGACGCCGAAGGTCCGTTTCTTGTCGAATTCTCCCAGGATGGCTTCGGCTATGGCCCCTCCGATTTGCGGTTCGGTCCCGCCGCCGAACTCGTCGATGAGGATGAGCGAGCGGTCGTCGGCATGGCGGAGCATCTGCTTCATGTTGGTCAGGTGGGAGGAGTAGGTGCTCAGTTCGTTTTCGATGGATTGCTCGTCGCCTATGTCGATAAAGATGGAGCGGAAGAGCCCCGTCTTGCTTTCGGCCGAGAGGGGGACGGGCAGCCCGCACTGGAGCATGTATTGGAGCAGCCCCACGGTCTTGAGGCATACGGATTTGCCGCCGGCGTTCGGGCCGGAGATGAGCAGCAGGTATTTTTCCCGCGTGAGGCTGATTTCGAGGGGTACGATTTCGGCGTTTTTCCCCGTCTCCCGGTTGTGCTGGGCCAGGGAGAGGCGCAGCAGGGGGTGGGTGGCGTGTTCCCATTGCAGGATGGGGTCGGGAGATATGGAGGCGGGCACGGAGGCTTCGACGCGGAGGGCGAAGCCGGCTGCCGCGCGGGTGAAGTCAATGGTGGCCAGAAAGCGGTAGTTTTCGGTTATCTCGGGCAGCATCGGGCGGATGGAGTCGGTGAATGCGGTCAGGATGCGTATGATTTCCCGCTTCTCCTCGTTCTCCAGTTCGCGGACGCGGTTGTTGGCTTCCACCACTTCGGCCGGCTCGATGAAGACGGTCTTGCCGGAGGCCGACTCGTCGTGTACGATGCCGCGCAGTTTGCGCTTGAGCGCCGGGGCCACGGGCAGGACCAGGCGGCCGTCGCGCAGGGCGGGGGAGGCGTCTTTCTCCACGATGCCTTCGCTCTGGGCGGAGCGGAGTATGGCGTTGAGCTTGCCGGAGATGGAGTTGAGCGTGCGCGATTTCTCGCTTCGTATGCGGGCCAGTTCGGCGGAAGCGTTGTCGCGGATGTGCCCGTAGGCATCGAGCAGGAGGTCGATCTTGCGGATGACGGGGCGCATGTCGGCCAGATCCGCGGTGAGCGCATGGAGGCGCGGGTAGAGGAAGTCGTCCTCATCCTGGCTTTTCTTGCGCGCGAGGAACCGGACAATGCCGGCCAGAGTCTCCAGCGAGCGGCGCAGGTCGAAGATTTCCGCTTCGCTCAGGTACAGGCCTTCCGGGCGGATGCGCCGCAGGGACTCGCGGGTGTCGTAGAAGTACTGGCAGGGAAATTCGTCGTCGGCCGCCTGGAGGATTCCGATGAATTCCCCGATTTGTCCGAGGCGCCCGGTGATGAAGGCGTGGTCGGTGGAGAAGCTGAGTTCCTCCACCCGGCTTTTCCCGAGGGTGCTCAGGCAGTGTCCCGAGAGCAGGCGTCTTATTTCTGTAAATCCTATCTTTTGTTCGAAATCTGCAGGGTATGTCATAAGAAAGTGCAAGCGCTTTTTGGCAAAAGCGGCAGGGGTTTTCCGTAAAAGTGGCAGGACTTTTTTTAGTTCAACTTCAGGTGCAGGCAGGCCCAGTTATCCTTTTCTTTCTGAGATACATAGGACAACCCGATTTGAGAGGCTTTTCCCAGGAGTACAGGTATGTCCTGCACGTAGAAACCGCTCATCCACAGTTCCCCGCCGGGACGCAGGGAGCAGGCGTATGCGGGCATGTCCCGGAGCAGGATGTTGCGGTTTATGTTGGCCAGTATGATGTCTTGTTCCGGCAGGCCGGGCAGCAGCGAAGCGTCGCCGAGCAAAACGTTGATCGGGTTGGGCAAATGGTTTAATGCGATGTTCGTGCGGGAATTTTCGATGCACCAGTCGTCTATGTCGATGGCCGTGACCGGCGATGCGCCCCGCATGGAGGCCAGGATGGCCAGCACCGACGTGCCGCACCCCATGTCGAGGAGCGATTTCCCCTGCAGGTCGGCGTCCAGCAGTTCGGCCAGAATGAGCGAAGTCGTGGCATGGTGCCCGGTGCCGAAGGCCATCTGCGGGTTGATGACGATGGAGTATTCGGCCGAAGCGGGGAGGTCTTTGTGGAAAGTGCTGTGTATGCAGCAGCGGCCTTCTATCAGAATCGGGCGGAAGAAGTTCTTTTCCCATTCCTCGTTCCAGTCCTTGTCTTCGGGGTCGGAGGGGATACAGGAGATTTCCGTGTGGGGTACGGGGAAATTCCGGATTGTCTCCCGGATGAGTCCCTCGTCGTATTGGGCGAGGGGGATGTAGGCTTGCAGGGTTTCGCCTTCTTGTTGGAAGCTGTCGCAGCCGGCTTCGGCCAGATAGGCGGTCAGGATGTCGATGTTTTCGGGCGTGTAGGGCTTGATTTGCAGGGTCAGTTGCTTGTATTTCATCGGGTGAAAATATGAGAACTTACGGGTAACTTTGGGATTTGATATGCAAAGATAGTGAAATAACAAAAAAGCATAGTAAAATGGTGCATAATATTTGTGCGACTTTCCCGATTCTTCTTATATTTGCCCATACGAATATTCACGCTAAAATCCTTGTTTTAACTATGAAACGGTCGATTGTGTTTTTGATGGCTTTGTCTTTGGCAACTCCGGCCTCCGTATGGGCGCAAGGATATGATGACGAGATGTATTTCGTCCCGTCCAAAAAAGACAAGAGTGAAGAGAGCAAGATAGAAATCGTCACCACGGCAACGGATGAGGGCGCTGCGGCTTCTTCCGGTGGAGTCCGGCTTTCCGGCGGCAATGCGGGAGGTTCTTCCGCTTCGGCTTATGCTCCGGCAAGTCCGGGCAGTGTCTCGGATTTCGACGTGGATGCCTATAACCGCCGTTCCGGCAGCGGGGCGACGGATTCGTATGCCGGCGGGGCGGACTACTCCGAAGCCGGAAGTCCGGGTTACGCTGAGGAAGATACCGATGGGGGCGGGGATGTCGACGTGCTCCTGCTGGACGATGGCGCTACTTATACGGCCCGCATCATCCGTTTCCACAACCCCACGCTGCGCATCTATCTCGACTCTCCCTATTGGATATGGGACCCTTATTGGGACTATGTCTATGATCCCTGGTACTACCGCCCGTGGTATTACTCCTCCTATTGGGGATTCCACTACGGCGGCTGGTATTGGGGCACATACTGGGGCTGGTATCCGTCGTGGCACTACCATCCCGGCCCTTGGGCGGGCTACCCCCATCACGGATGGGGCTGGCGTCCGCGTAATGTGACGAACCGCATGGGCTGGAGGAGCAGCGGATATTCGGGCCGCTCCTTTGCGCGCGGCGGCGTGTCTGCCCCGTCGCGGAGAGCCTCGGACCGCGGTTTTACGCGGGGGACGGGCGTGGGAAACCGCTCGTTCGGCACATCGCGCGGGACTACGGTGCGGCGCTTCAACGGAAATACGGACACTCCTTCCGGCACTTCGACCCGGCGGGCGCGCTCTTTCGGCACGACCAACCGGCAGTCGACCACGACGCAGCGGCAAAACCGCGTGCAGCAGCCGGCGCGGCGTGCCACGGTGGAGCGCCCGGCCACTCGCCCCTCCAACAATATGCCGGCCATATCCCGTCCGTCCCGCAGCTTCGGAGGCTCGACGGGTGGAGGCGGAAGCCGTAGCTTCGGCGGCGGTAGTCGTCGGGGAGGCGGCCGTATGTGAACATAGCGATACAGGAAAACCGATTTTGAATAGACTGATAAATTCTGAAGCGATATATGAAAAAAATATTTTCTGCGGCGGCACTATCCCTTTGTGCAGCCGGTCTGGCAGCCCAGCCCACGGCTTATGATGCGGAGAAGCTGTCCAATAACGAACTGAACGGCACGGCGCGCTTCGTGGGTATGGGCGGTGCGTTGGGAGCCTTGGGCGGAGACATCTCGACCATCTCCACCAATCCCGCGGGCACGGCCCTTTACCGTCGTTCGGACATCATGATTACGGCCGGGTTCGACCAGCACCAGGCAAAAATGGGCGGCTTCGACGAAAGTCATACTCAGGCACGCCTGAACAATATAGGACTTGTCGTGCCTTTCCCTGTACATTCTTCTAATATCCTCACGAGTGTGAACTTCGGGTTCCAGTATCAGCGGCGGAACAACTTCTACAAAAACCTCACTCTCTCCCGCGTTTTGCAAAACGGCGTCTCCCAGCTGGGGCAAGCGGCAGCGATGGCCGAAGGAATGGCGCAGGAAGAGATCTGGGGCGACGAGAATTATAATCCTTTCGGCAATTCCAATGTCGGATGGCTGCCCTTGGCTGCCGTAAATACGGGAGTGATGGGGGAGAAAACCGATATGCAGGGACAGGGTACCGGAATGTATGGATATGGTTACTTGCTGGATGATAAAGACAATGTGGTGCTCCCTTCCGAGGCGCAGTCTGCATTCAGCAGTGTAGAGGAGGGCGGAATCGACCAGACGGACTTCTCTTTTTCCTTCAACTTCAGCGATCGTTTTTATTTGGGCGCCACTATCGGGTATTACCACGTGGACTATACGAAAAACACGTTCTACCGCGAGAATTACAATGACCCTTATTTAGGAGAATTGGGCTACAATATTTATAGTGACAACTGGATTCACGGCGATGGCGTAGACTTTAAACTCGGCGCAATAGTGCGCCCGATTGAGGAATCGTCGTTCCGTATCGGATTTGCCGTGCATACTCCGGTGTTTTACCGCCTGACTTTGACCACCGGCTTCGATGCCGATGCGGTGTACGAGGATGTTGATCTGGAGACGGGCGACAGGTTTGCGGTGGGGTACAATGGCGAAAACGTCGTTTCCAGCTATGACAACATGAATGGCTACCCCATCGATCAGGATTTCCGCCTGCGGACTCCGTGGCTTTTCAATGTCAGCTTGGGCTATACCATAGGGACAAACATTGCGTTGGGCGCAGAATATGAATATGAGGACTACGGTTCCTGCAATCTGAAGGGCCCGGACGGGAGCAACTACCTGTTCGGAAATTCCGAGATCGACAGCCAGTTGAAGGGAGTGCATACGCTTCGGCTTGGCGGGGAGTATAAAATCATGCCGGAGGTGGCTCTCCGGTTGGGATATAACTACAGTTCTTCTGCCTATGGGGAGGGGAGTTATAAGATTCATGCTTCCAACTCCATCAATACCGACACGGAATATACCAACCGCGAGGCGCTTCACCAGCTGACGGCCGGCATCGGTGTCCGTCTGACGAGCAATGTCTACATGGATCTGGCTTACAAATACCTGACTCAGAAGGGCGATTTCTATGCGTTCGACCATGTTTCTCTGGATCCCGTTTCCCTCAGTGAGCAAAGGCATAGTTTCCTGGCCACATTGGGCTACCGTTTCTAAGAACGGGGGCGTGTAGTACCGTCTTGCTTTATATATAAAAAGGAAAAGCTCCCCGCGAGTCTATGCTTGCGGGGAGCTTTTCTTGTATCTTCCGGCTTGGCTTTGGGGGAGATGGTTTGCCTGTTTTCCTATAGAGTTATTTGGCCATCGATTTGTTTATCTGCTCGATGTAGGAGAGGAGCTCTTCCCGTCCTGTCCCTTTTTCTGCCGAGGTGATGAAATAGGGGGGCAGTTCTTCCCATTTTTCCGAGAGGGCCTGCATGTAACTTTCGGTGTTGGCGCGCACTTGTTCCCGCGATAGCTTGTCGGCCTTGGTGAAGACGATGGCGAAAGGAATGCGGCTCACGCCCAGCCAGTCGATGAATTCCAGGTCGATGGCCTGCGGGCTGTGGCGGATGTCGATGAGCAGGAACAGATTGGCCATCTGCGGGCGCAGCAGGATGTAGCTGCGGATGAGTTCTTCGAACTTCTGTTGCATGGTTTTGCTGCGCTTGGCGTAGCCGTAGCCCGGGAGGTCTACCATGTACCACTCCTTGTTTATGATAAAATGGTTGATGAGGGCCGTCTTGCCCGGCGTGGCCGAGGTCATGGCCAGCTTCTTGCGCTGGCAGAGCATGTTGATCAGGCTCGATTTGCCGACGTTGCTGCGCCCGATGAATGCGTATTCCGGCTTGTCGCCCGGCGGGCATTGGGTTATCTTCTCACTGCTTTTCGTGAAGTCTGCGCTTTGGATGAGCATAAGTCTAAGGGAGGCTTAGTTGAACAAGTTGCAGGCAAAGATACGGTTTCTTGCGGGACTTTCGGCAGAAAGCGGCAGCACTTTTTGCAGAAAGTGGCGGGACTTTTCGGAGAAAATAATAGGATAAAACGCAGAATAAAGCGAATTTGAGCATTCTCACTGACGGTCAGAAAGTTTGGCTTCGGGTGGCACAGCATGGCATAAGGGCGGGAAAACGGATTTAGGCGGATTGCAGCAATAGATGCACTTCCAAACCATTACCCGACACCGAATGCACATTTAACACTAACGGTCTCTATTTCTGCGTTCTGCGTAGGTTTACATTCTGCCTTTACAACTCCCGTAAACTA
>CALUJL010000014.1 GCA_944320955.1 uncultured Bacteroidaceae bacterium | reverse complement strand
GCGTAACTTGCGATAGCGGCTTAACTTGTTCATGATCAATGATTATTTTGTCTGTTTCTGCAAATATAAGCATTTTATCCGCTTATGCAACTTATAATCAGGGATTTAATTTATAGAAGTCCCCTTGAAGAGGAATTGGGTCTTGGCCGTATAGTCCACGGCCACTGCCGGCCAGTAGGCCACGCCGTCCACATCGTAGAGGAACGAGCAGGCGTAGATGTTCTCGAACTCGCGGGCGATGGGCGTGCCTTCGATCATTTCTTTCAGTCCCGAAGAGTTGATATAGTGTTTCACGTTCAGGCCGATGGAGCGCCCGTAGCCGTTGACGAGGGAGAACCACTCCCCCACCCCTTCGAACAGCTCCACCTGTGCGCCGAAGCGGCGGAACGATTCGCGGCGCAGGGAGACGTCGCCGGCCTTTGCCTCGCGGAGCATGAGGTACATGTAAGTCAGAATGCTGTTGGCGTCGTTCTCTTTCGAGAGGCGGTTGCTCCGCTCCCAGAATTCGGCGGGGTCTTTCCCGATGGCTTGTATGAAGCCGAATTCCTGCATGTTGCCGGGCGAGAGTGTCCCGTCGAAGTCGTAGATCAGGGCTACGGTAGGTCGTTTGCGTGGCATGGCGGTAGGAAGTGGTGTCTTGTTGCGGGGTGAGATAGGAAAAAGAACAAGGAGCCAAGTCTTTCGGCCTGACTCCTTGGTTTCTTTTCAGTCGGGGTGACTGGATTCGAACCAGCGACCACACGCCCCCCAGACGCGTACTCTAACCGGGCTGAGCTACACCCCGTGCAACGACTGTGCGCTGCGCTTCTTTCTGAAAAGCGGGGGCAAAGGTAGCGATAGTTTTCGCATTCTCCAAGCGTCGGGGCTTTTTTTTGATGTTTTTTGTCTGTTTCCCTCTATTTCCGCTTGGATTTCCCCATAAATGTTGCGGATGTGTGCTCGCTGTTGCTGCGGGCGGACGGAAAAAGCCCTGCCGCTTGCGGGGAAAAGCGGAGGGACTTTCCGGCAGAAGCGGCAGGGCTTTTGGGGAGAAGGGCTGCAGGAGGCCGCGGGCGGCGCCGGGGCGGCGGGTCAGTAGAGGCTGATGGTGCCGCCGGGGGAGGATGCGTGGCGCCGGAGGAGGGAGAGGGCGTAGCGGGCGGTCTGCAGGACGGCGTCGCGGTTGCCGTCGTAGCCGTTGACGAGGATGAGGATGTTTCGGGTGTCGAGGCTGAGCTTGGTGCGTTCGTGGTCGCTGGTGGGGGTGCCTATATCGCCCTCTTCGTCGCGGTAGACGGGTAGATTCTCGATATTGAGCGCCCCGCGGCCTATGCCCTCGTAGGGTTCTCCGGCGCGGCCTATGCCGAGGGTGAGGCGCGGGCCGCGTATTTTGTCGGCATCGAAGCCGCCGATGCTGTAGCCGTGGGCCATGCTGGCGAGGTTTACGAGGTCGGCCAGCGTGTGGATGCGGTAGAGGGGGCGTCCGGTGAGGACGCGGCGTATGAGTGCCTCGCCGGAGGGGCGGTAGCGGCTGGGGTCTTTGCCGAGGAGGCGGTAGGCGCGGCGGGTGGACTCTACGGGGGGCCACTGCTTGAGGCTCTCGGGGGTGAAGCGGGTGCGGAGTTCTTGGCTGAGGGCGTCTATTTCCTGCCAGAGGGCGGGGCAGGCGGGGGTATTGACGGCCGGGGCCAGGAGGGCCGCGCCGCAGAAGTCGGGGCAGAGGGCGCGCAGCCCGGGGGAGACGAGTATTTCCATGGGGCGGCTCTTCATTCGCAGGTTTCGCGGTAGTAGTCGAGGGCTTCGTAGATGAGGTCGCGGCCGGCGGTCTGGTTGAGGGCTATGTCGCCTATGTCGCGCAGGAGGGTGAAGTTGATGGTGCCGCCGGTGTTCTTTTTGTCGTGGAGCATGAGGGAGTAGAGTGCGGGGTAGTCGTCGCAGCTGAAGGTGAGGTGTCCCCAGTGTTCGTGGATGAAGCGTGTGGTCTGGTGCAGGGCTTCGGTGGGGAAGCCGGTGAGCCGGGCCGAGAGGTAGAGCTCGCAGACGAGTCCCCAGGCTACGGCGTAGCCGTGGAGGGCGGGGTGGTCGGTGTGGAAGGTGAAGCTCTCGAAGGCGTGCCCCACGGTGTGCCCGAGGTTGAGCGCCTTGCGGAGGCCTTTTTCGTAGGGGTCTTGGCTGACGATGCGCTCCTTGATGCGGACGGATTCCTCGATGAGGCGGGTGAGTTGTCCGGCATCGGAGGTGTCGCCGGGCTGCCGCTTGAGGAGTTCGGCCCAGTGGGCGCGGGTGCTGATGAGCCCGTGTTTGAGCATTTCGGCATAGCCGGAGGCGAGGTTGCGGCGGTCGAGTGTGTGGAGGAACTGGGTGCAGATGAGCACGGTGTCGGCGGGGCAGAAAGCGCCCACTTCGTTTTTCAGCCCGCAGAAGTTGATGCCCGTCTTGCCTCCCACGGCGGCGTCCACCATGGAGAGCAGCGTGGTGGGGAGGTTGGCGTAGCGGATGCCGCGCTTGAAGGTAGCGGCGGCAAAGCCTCCCAGGTCCGTCACCATGCCCCCGCCCAGGTTGAGGAGCAGGGACTTGCGGGAGGCGCCGCCCTGGCTCAGGGCGGTCCAGACGGAGGAGAGCGTGTCGATGTTCTTGTGGAGGTCGCCCGCGGGGATGGATACGGGAGTGAAGGGTATGTCTTGCAGTGCTTCTTTCAGGAGGGGGAGGCTGTGGAGCTCGGTGTTTTCGTCGGTCAGGATGAAGAGCCGGTCGTAGTCTTTGCTGCGGACGATGCGGGCGGGTTCGTCGCCCAGGCTGCAGCAGATGCGGATATCTTGTTTTTCCATTGTTGAGAGGTTTGGCGTTTTTTTTCGAAGGCAAACTTACTCCAAATTCCCCGAAAGGGCAATTTTTCCCGACAATTTGCGCTTTTTTGTCGCCCGATGGGCTTAAACCAAACGGCCGTTGCCGCGTCTTAGAATCAAAAGTCAACGAAAAAGCGAAGATGAATGAAGCAGAGAATTAAATTTCTATTGTGCCTCGCGGCCGTAATCGGGTCGGGACTTGCCTGCGCGCAGCAGGCAGCGGGGCAGACGCGCGGCGGATCGGTCTCGGGCCGCGTGATGGAAATCGTAGGGACGGGGCAGTCGCCCATGTATGCCGCCTCGGTGCGCGTGCTTTCCCTGCCGGACAGTAGTTATGTGAACGGTGCTTCCACCGATTCGACGGGGCGTTTTTCGGTTCGGAATCTGCCTTTCGGCAAGTATGCGGTGGAAGTGGGCATGATCGGCTACAGCAACCAATACCGCGATGTACAGCTTTCTGCCGAGAAGAGCTCGGTTTCGTTGGGAACCATCGGGCTGTCGATGGAAGACGTCATGCTCGGCGGCGTCACGGTGACGGCCAATGCCATACAAGTCTCGGTGAAAGAAGACACAATCGTCTATAATGCCAATGCGTTCCGCGTGCCCGAGGGCTCCATGCTGGAGGACCTTATCAAGAAATTCCCCGGCGCGGAGATTTCGGACGACGGCACAATCACCATAAACGGCAAGGAAGTGAAGAAATTCCTCATCGACGGCAAGGAATTCTTCACCGACGACCCGAACATCGCCTCGAAGAACTTGCCGGCCAACATGGTGGAAAAACTGAAGTTCTATGAGCGGCAGTCGGATTTCGCCCGCACTACGGGCATCGACGACGGCGAAGAAGAAGTCGTGCTCGACCTCTCTGTCAAAAAGGACATGAAGAAAGGCTGGGTGGGCAATGCCTTTGCCGGAATGGGCGGCGACAAGCGCTACGAAGCTGCGCTGAATGCCAACCGCTTCCGCGACGATTCGTTCGTCTCCATCATGGGCAACATGAACAACACCAACAACCAGGGCTACCGCGAGATGGGCGATGCCGGCCGCGGCCGCTGGGGCGGTGGCGGCGGGGGCGTGACCGCCTCGAAGCACGCGCAGGTGGGCTTTGCCAAAGAGTGGGGCGACAAGCTCAAGCTCGGCGGCGATTTCGGCTACCGCCACTCCGACACGGACGCCAGCGCCATACGCCATTCGGACACCCAGTTTAATGATTCCACGGGCGAGAGCAGCGATTCGCGCAACGCCTCTTCGCGCCGGCGGAACGAGTTCAACTTCAATTTCCGTTTCGAGTGGAAGCCCGACTCGATGACGACGGTCATCTTCCGCCCTACCTTCTCTACTTCCAAGACGGATGCCTACACCATGAGCCGTTCGGCCACGGACAGCTGGGAGCGGCGCTTCGACTATTCGCAGATGCTGGATACGCTCAACGAGGCCCACGTCAACCGGAATACGTCCGATGCCGAGGACAATTATTCGAACTTCCAGATCGGCGGCCGCTTCAACTTTATCCGCCGTCTCAACAGCCGCGGGCGTAACTTCTCGGTCAACCTGCGCTATACCTACCAGAAGAGCACCTCCGACAACTACAGCTACTCGAATCTCGAGTACTTCCAGGCACAAGACCGCAGCGAGGAGTACAACCGTTTCGACGACGGTACGAGCAAGAACCACAACCTCAATGCCGGTTTCTCCTACTCCGAGCCCGTCTTCAAGCAGAGCTTCCTGCAGTTTACCTACGACTTCAGCTACCGCAAGGCCACTTCCGACCGCTACGGCTACGAATACAACTACCTCGGCGACGGAACCGACCCGGAGAACTGGTACGATGTCGACTGGGGCGCGCTCCAGCCGGACACCACGCTGAGCAGCTGTTATGAGAACCTTTATATGACGCACAACATAGGTTTGAACATGCGCCACATAGGCGAGAAATACAATCTTACGTATGGTGTGCGCGTAATCCCCCAGCATTCGGAGACGAACAACATCTTCGGCCCGAACATGGACAAGGGCAAAATGACGCAGGACGTAGTAAACTGGTCGCCGAACCTCTGGTTCCGCTACCGGTTTACCAAGCACGAGAACCTGCGCGTCAACTACCGCGGCCGCAGCAGCGCACCGAGTATCGAGAACCTGCAGGACGTCATCAGCATGACTGACCCGCAGAACCTGCGCTACGGTAATCCCACGCTGAAGCCTTCCTTCTCCCACAATGTCAACATCGACTACAACCGCTACGACACGGCCTCGCGCCGGAGTTTCTTTACCTTCGGCAATTTCAGCATGACGCAGAACAGTTCTTCCAACATGACGCTCTACGACCGCACCACCGGCGCCCGCGTCACGAAGATCATGAACGTCAACGGCAACTGGAACGCCGGCATCAACTTCGGATTCAACACGCCGCTCGACCAGAAGAACCGCTTCAATATCCACACCTTCACCCGCGCCCGCTACAGCGAGAGCGTCAGTCTCGACAATGCTACGCTCGAAACGGCCGAAATCAACCAGATTCTCGCCAACCACGGCGTGACCGAGCAGGTCAGCAGCGTCACCGAGCTGACGAGCGAGCAGATCAACTGGTTCAATGCCCCGGAGAGCAAGACGCGGAGCCTTACGCTGGGCCAGAATCTCTCGGGCAGCTACCAGAACGACTGGTTTGAGTTCCGGCTCAACGGCAGCATAAGTTACAACAAAGTGACCAACAACACGCAGACGACCAACAACCGCGAAACCTTCGACTACCGCGCCGGGGCGAGCACAAACATCGAGTTCCCCTGGGAAATCAGCCTCTCCACGGACTGCAACTATACGCACCGCCAGGGCTACAGCGCCGGGCTGCAGAACAACATGGTCATGTGGAACGCACAGATTGCCAAGAGCTTCCTGCGCGGCAATGCGGCCACCATCCGCTTCAAGATCTACGATATCCTGCGCCAGCAGAGCAACGTGAGCCGGAGCATCAGCGCCATTACGATATCCGATACGGAGTATAACACGCTGGGCAGCTACTTCATGTTCAACTTCATCTACAAGTTCAACACCCTCGGTGGCGGCGCCATGCGCGGCGGCGGCCGCGGTCCGGGCCGCGGGCCCATGGGTCCTCCTCCCGGAGGCTTCCGGCGATAAGAAGGGCGGGTATCGTCTTCCCCCCTCCTGCCCTACCCTTTTTGTCCGGCGGGAGCGCAACGCATAGCCGGGACTGCTGCACGAGATGCGGCAGTCCCGACTGCTTTTTTCCCCGGGCATACAGCGCTTCTGGCGGAAAGATGCAGCGCTTTTTGCAGAGGGCGGCAGCGCTTTTCCCGGAAAGCGGCAGGACTTTTCTGCGCTACCCCCTACCCTGCGGCGGCTGCGGGCGGCGCGGCGGATGGCAAGGCGCTTGCAGGCGGCTCCGGCGGGCTGCATGGAGATTTTCCCGGGCAGCGGCAGAGAGTGGCGGGATGCGTATGCTCTCCTCTTATAATATACTGTAATTCATCTGTTTAAGTTTGAATTTTGGGACATCCGCAGGCGGTTTCCGATAAAATATAGTTGTAAAATCATGCTTTGTAACATATAAAAAGTGTGAAATAATAAGTGTAGTTGATACACTCTACGGGGATTCTCCTTATCTTTGCAGCGTGAAACACGAAAAACACGGTATTAGTTATGAAGAAGTTTGATAAGGTTTTAAAAGATTGTTTACGCAACGTAGAAGAAAACACGATGAAACTCTGGGCTTTTACTTGTGAGAAGTAGAAGTTCGCGCCCCTAAGGGGCGCCGGAAGTGCTTCGGCATTTTCGGGGAACCTGAAAGATGCCATCCCGGGAGGGAAGGCATTTATTTTTTTGCAATAAGGGAAATTACTCCATAGATGATTGTGAATAGCGAGCTTCCCCGTGCGGCCTCCGGGCTGCGCGGGGAATTTTTTTGCCCCGGGGTGGGTGTTTTGCCCTCAAGGGGCATGGTTTTTCTTCTCCGGCGGCAGGAGGCCGGCGGAGCAGGGCAGGGGAGCGCAGGCGGCAGGGCAGGGGTCAGTAGGAAGCCGTGGCGGGGATTCCGGCCTCGCGCACGAGGGCGGCTATGCGGTCCAGCTCCCCGGGCGCGGCTTTGCGTAGGGCGTGTTCGGGCGTTTCGCGGTCTATGGTGTAGACCATCACTGCCTGCGGCCCGATGCGGCGCAGCGCCTCGATCCAGGGAAGCACGTAGCGGTCCGAGGTATTGTCGAGGTCTTGTCCCTCGTGGCTGCCCTTGAGAAACATGGTCTGTATGATGACATGCCCGCCGAATTGCCGCAGGTTTTCTATCGTCTCCTCCACGGAGTAGCGCCCCGTGGGGCGGTCGAGGGCGCGGATGTAGGCGGCGTCGGCCGTGTCGAGCTTCTGTATGTTGTTGTCCACGCGCATCAAGGCCTCGCGCACGGCAGGCTTGTGGGTGAAAGTGGCGTTGCTCAGGACGCTCACCCGCGCCTCGGGGCAGTAGCGGTCGCGCAGGGCGAGCGTGTCGGCCGCTATCTCGGGGAAGTGGGGGTGCGCCGTGGGCTCGCCGTTGCCCGCAAAGGTGAGCACGTCGGGCAGCCGTCCTTCCTGCTCCATCTGCAGGAGTTTGGCTTCCAAGGCTTTGGCCACTTCCTCGCGCGTGGGGCGGGGGAGAGCGGGGCGGTGCGTGGCGTTGAAGCCGCACTCGCAGTAGACGCAGTCGAAAGTGCAGAGTTTTCCGTCGGGCGGCATGAGGTTGATGCCCAGCGAGAGGCCGAGCCGCCGCGAGTGGACGGGGCCGAAGATGGGGGAGGGGTATAGTACTGTAGACATAGGGCCGTATGTTTTTCTTTCCCCGCCCGCCGGGGCGGGCAGGGCAGTTCTGCCTGCAAATGTACGGCTTTGCGCGCGAATGGCCATCCCTCCGCGCCCTTTTTTCCGCCGACGGCCGCTGCCGCGGGCGGAAACCTGCGCCGCGGTGGGGGAAAAGCGGCAGCACTTTCCGGAAAAACATGCGGCACTTTTTCCGAAAACATGCAGCACCTTTTGTCCCGCGCGGCAGGCTACCCCTTCCCGCCCTGTGTCGCGCCGTGGAAAGAAGTGTGGAGAAATCGGCCACAGATTGTGGCGGATTTGGCTACAGGACGCAAGATTCTTTCCCCTTCACTTGGTAATTTTTTTGCCGTTGCCCTACATTTGCCTTGGCCTTGCCCCGCCTGCTGACGGCGGGAACGGCAGGATTCCCGGCAAGAAGCGGGTGGAAAAAAGGCTCCTCCTGCCCGTTTTTCTCCGGAAAATATTATAATCAGAGCAAAGAAACACCATCCGCCCCGGGGAGCCGGCGGGTAAGAAAACCAAAAACCATTGTTATGAAAAAAGGAATTATCCTTTCGGCCCTTTCCCTCTGCCTCGTGGCCCTCTCCGGAAAGGCGCAAAACTCGCTCCTCGCCACGCTCCACCACGACGGCGAAATCTCCACCTTCTACGGCGCCACCGCCCTGCAAGACGCGCACGCCGCTGCCGCCAATGGCGACGTCATCACCCTCTCTGCCGGAAACTTCCTGGCCACGGACCTCACCAAGGCCGTCACCCTGCGCGGCGCGGGCATGGACACCGACTCCGCCACGCAGCGTTTCCCGACCGTCCTCATGGGAGATTTCGATATCCACATCCCCGACACCGTAAGCCAGCGCCTCGTTTTGGAAGGATTGTGGCATAATGACAGGATACGATATCAGGGAACCTTGCGGAGTCCGCAGTTCTTGAAGTGCAGACTGGGAGAGGTTGCTAATGGTGTTAATGCAGGTGTGGGTAAACTGTTGAATGCCGATTTCATCCATTGCCGGGTGGTCGACGGGTTAACCCTTGTCAATGGTAGTGGTGCGACCTGCATCGCTTCGGTGATTGTTGAGCCATACACTAATGGTTCCGACAATTCTTTTGTGATGGAGAACTGCGTGATTATGAGAACCGATTTAGGCTCAAATTATATCCGCACAAGCGGTTTCCAGAATTGCATCTTGGTGCATACAAATGCAAGTGGGTATCTTGGAGGTGATGTCACGGCCTATAACTGCGTAGCCCTTACGGCTTCCACCAATTTCTTCCAAAACATCCCCAACGCGACGAACACGATAGTTTCCGAAGCGGCATCGCTCTTCAAGACTTTCGGCGGGCAGACGTACTCCGACAGCGAGACTTTTGAGCTGACGGACGAGGCAAAAGCCAAATACTTCGGCACCGACGGAAAAGAAGTGGGCCTCTACGGCGGAAGCCTGCCCTACGACGCCACGCCGAGCAATCCGCAAATCACGAAATTCGACGTAGCTTCCCGCTCCGATGCCGACGGCATGCTGAGTGTAGACATAGAGGTCGGAGTAGAATAATGCGGAGGGCCTGCCCATGCGAACTACTCTATTGGCCGTCCTGGGCCTCGCCTTCTGCGCAGCGGTGCGGGGGCAGACGGCAGACTACGACTACCGTTACTGGTTCGATGCCGACGACTCGGCTCCGGTGACGGGCACCTTCGCCGCCCGCGGCGGCGCGCGTATTGAAGTGGACGCCTCCGCGCTCGCCCCGCAGCTGCACACGCTCCACTTCCAGCTGCGCGACTCCCTCGGCCGCTGGAGCTCGCCCCGCAGCTGCCGCTTCGTGAAAGTGCCGGCCGGCGACGCGCCGCTGGAATACTGGTGGGACGCTTCCGATGCCGGGCGGCGGCGCTTCCCCACGGAGGCGGCGGCCCTCTCCGCCCTGAGTGCAGCCGGCCTGCCCGAAGGGCTCCACGCCCTGCGCGTGCAGGCGGGCGGCGAGTCGCCTTCTGCGCCCGCCACGCGCTACTTCATGCGCGCCTTCCGCACGCAAGGCGCCGACTCGCTGTTCTGCATCGCCACCGTGGACAGCGCCGTCTACCGCGCCGGGCGCGTGCCCTATGCCGACGGGGCGCTCCATTGGGGCGTGCCCGTGGAGGGGCTCACGCAGGGCGTGCACAAGATACAGCTGCAGATCGTCACCGACGGGGGCACCGTCTCGTCCACCGACGAGGCCTTCTTCCTGCGCGCGGCGACGGACGGCGAGATCGGCCGCATGCGTTGCTTTTACGTCATCGACAATTACGGACCCGGCATGCTGCAGGAAGCCAGCCGCACGGCCGACGGCCTTTTCCATTTGGCCGTCAATGTTTCCGACCTGCCTTTCGGCCTGCACCGTTTGTCCTGCATGTTGACCGACGATGCCGGCCTCTCCACCGATGTGCGCACGGCCTTCTTCCTGCGCGTGCCCGATGATTTGGGAAAAGCCGGGCTGAAGTGTTTCTATACGCTGGATGCCTCCGGCGGACGGGTGCAGGAAGCGGCGCGGAGCGACGGCGGTTCCTACTTTTTCGACCTCGATGTGTCCGATTTGTCCGACGGGCTTCACCGCCTGCACTGCGTCCTGACCGACGAGAGCGGCCTCTGCTACGGCGTTCGCTCTGCGTTTTTCGTGAAGGGCGGCACGGCGGCCGACGGAATAGCAGCCTACGACTACTGGCTCAACGGCGATCTTTCGGGTAAGCGGAGCATCGTTCTCGACGAAGCGCAGAACCCCTTCCGGCTTTCCGGCCTGATTGAGGTGGGCCATGCGCCGCTACGGCCCGAAGACTTCCTCTTTGAGCCGGGGAGCGGCGTGGCGCCCACGCTCTACCCCTGCAACGAATTTCACATCTCCTTCCGCACCGCGGCGGGGAATGCGGCGGAAGCCTCCAGCCGCTACGTCGATTTCGGCGCGCCGCAGGCGGTTGTGCCCGAGAGCGACGTCCTTTCCTCCGGCCGCTACTCGGCTTCTGTGCCGGACAACTTGGGAATCCGCTGGTTCCGCGTGCCCCTTTCGGCAGGCGACAGCCTCTCTCTGAAAGCGGACTGCCCCTGCCGGCTGCAGGTGTTCGGTCCTGACGGAGAAGTGGCGGCTGAACTGTCGGGCGAGGCGGCGCTCTCCTACGGCGGATGCACCGCGCGCGGCGAAGGGGGCGACTACTATGTGGCACTCCACAGCGTGGCGACGGGCGCAGGGACGGAGGTTTCCGTCGATTTCCTGCTCCATCGTGCCGACGAGCCCACGGGGCTGGAGGACATTCGCCTGCAGGGCGGTACCGACGACCGTGGTGCGCTCTACGACCTGCAGGGGCGCCGGGTGGAGCGTCCCGTGCGGGGCAATGTCTACTTGCGCCGAGGGGAGAAGATACTCTACTGACCCTTTGTGAAAAGGGCACTCTATCTCCGTGTCAGCGGGACTGCGCGTCCCGCCGGGCGGCGGACAGCCAGGAGGGCTGCTCCGCCGCCTCTTTTTTTGCCGTGCCGCGGCGCGATGCGCTCTCTTTTGCGGCACGCTGCTTCCCACGGGCGCTGCTCTTCGGGAAAAGATGCGGGACTTTTCGGAAAAACATGCAGCGGTTTTCGGGAAAACAGGCAGCGCTTTTTCCCGAAAGATGCAGCGCTTCCGGCCGCGGGGTGCAGGGGAGCGGGCGGCGGAGCGCGGCGCGGGGGCTTGCGCGGTACGGGGAAATTGCGTACATTTGCCTCCGAATCAGCCGGCCCGGTGGGGGTGGGCGGGTTCATACTTATCGGTAAAAAGGACGTTTCAAGCGTATCTTCCATCATCGAACTTCGCAACTTCGAGAAAAAACCGGGAAGAGACGGCAACGGGAGCGTCCGCGTTGGATGTATCCTCTTGTGCGCCGGGCCGCGAGCCGGCCCGGCACTTGTGCGATATCATCTGGACGTGGGCTGGCTGCGCGTTGCCTATCCTCGGGAAAGGCAATGCGAAGGCCTGATGATGGGATAGGCAAGAAGTACAGAATCCCACGTCTTTCGTTTTCAGAAGTGCATGTGCCGGGTCTCGGGAGTTCTGCCGGCCGACTATGAAAGTGGAGGCTGCGCCGTGGTACACATCGGGCAGGAAATAGAGCAGGAGCTTCGCCGCCAGGGCCGTTCGGCCGCGTGGCTGGCCGCCGCCTTGTGCTGCGACCGCACGAATGTCTACAAACTGTTCCGCAAGAGGAGCATCGATACCGAGCTGCTCTACCGCATCTCGCTCATCCTGCGTTTCGACTTTTTTCGCTTTTATAAGCCTTTCGAGTAGGCCGCCCGGCCCGTTTGTGGCCGATTTGGCTACAGATTGTGGCCAATCCGGCTACACCTTTGCGCCCGTCTGCCGCAGGGAATGGGCTATTTTTGCGTATCGTTTTTATAATTTTCAGGCATCGCCCGCCTCCTTCCGCGGGCGGAGCGGTGCCGGATGTTTCATTTATTCACCAAAAACAAGCAGTACTACTATGAAAAAGAACGAACGCACACTCTTCGGTGCGCTGCTCCTGGCGGCCGCCGGATGCGCCTGTCCCGCCCTGCAGGCGCAGAACCTGGTGGTCCACACGCTGGACGGAGGGAGCAAGTCCCTGTCCCTGAAGGAGGCGAGCCGCCTGGTCTTTGCCGACGGGGAGATACGCGTGGGCGACAAGAACGGGCGTCTCCTGGAGACGTTTGCCTACGCCGACGTCAACTTCATCGCCTTCTCCGACCTGCCTACGGGCATCCTGCCCGTCTGGGAGGCAGACGGGAGCGAAGAGGGGGGCGAGGTGCTCCACTACAACAACGGCCGCCTGCTCTACATAGGCCTGTCGCAGTATGGCCGGAGCCGCGTGGAGATTTATTCCGTCGACGGCATCAGGCTGCTCTCCGTCCTGCCTGTCGGGGAAGGATCTATTTTCACATACGACAGCAATGCTAACAGCGAGCGCATTTATTGGTCGGTAGACATCTCCTCCCTGCCCGCGGGCACGTATGTCTGCACCGTGGGAGAAACCTCTTTCAAGTTCACGAAGTAAATCCCTCCGCCTTATGAAGAAACTCTTATTCATGCTGGCCGCCTGCCTCTCCCTTGCGGCCCAGGCCCAGCCCTACCGCATGGAGGCCTGGTTCTCCGACGGGCGGACGGCCAATCTGGGCTCCTCCGGGGCCGTCACCCGCATCCTCACGGGCTACGATACGCAGTTCCGTCCGCTCCTCTCCCTCTTCGAGGAGGGACAGACCCTGCCCTTCGCCCTGGCCACGGCAGTGGACAGCCTCGTCATCCACGAGGAAGAGGCCTCGCCCAGCCTCGTCGCCCACCTCGAAGCCATGGGCAACTACCAGTACACGCTGCGCCTCATCTCCGACCTTGGCCTGCGCGACACGCTTTCCTCCCCGCGGCGCAACTTCACGCTCTTCGCCGCCGACGACCACGCGTGGCAGCTTTTCTTTGCTTCCGACAACGCCTGGGGCGTGTCTGCCTACTCCGAGCTCAGCGAGGCGCAGAAGCAACGCCTGCTCTATGCCCACCTGCTCGGCGGAAGCCAGTGGCCGCGGCGCCTTTCGGGCGGCGAAGTGGGGGAGGAGGCCGGCACCTTCCTGCGCCAGCCCCTGGCCGACGGCGCGAAGATCGGCGCGCAGGCGCGCTATGTGCCCGCCGCCGCGCTCCCCTCGGTGCAGAACATACACTGGAACCACCTCATCGCCCGCGGCGGGGCCTGGCTGGGCTATTCTGAGAGCGACAGCCCGGCGTTCACCGTCGTAGGCGAGGATTTCCTTTCCTCCTGCGGCGCGACCGACGAGGACCGCCGCCTGCTCCTCGGCGCGGACTATCCCGCCCCCGCCGGCCTCTATGCCGGCGGCATTCCCGTCACCGCTGCGGCCGCCTGCCTCAACGGCTATGTCTACACGCTGGCGGAGCTCGACGTGCCCCGCGGCAACATGGCGGAAGAGTTGGAGCAACTCCCCGACTGCAAGCTCTTCGCCTCTTTCCTCGACCGTTTCACCATGCCCGTCCATCTGGGCCGCAACGAGGCGGGAGCCGACGTGTGGCGCAAGGTTTACTTTGCCGAAACCGGCTCCTACGATGCCGCTTCGGGCGACCTCACGCAGGCCGGTCCGAGCGGACTGGCAGTGGACTCCGCCGGAAATCCCATGTCGCAGTTGCCTTTCGCCCTCGACTGGCACCGCAATTACTACTCCTCTTTGGGCTGGCAGCGGGACATGCCCGTCCTCCTCGTGCCTACTGACCAAGCGTTGCAGGAGTGGCGGCAGAGCACCGTGGGGCAAGTATTCATGAGCGGCAAGGAGTCGTTCGACGAGGTGGAGAACAGTTTGCTCGTTATACTGCTCCGCCAGCACATGCAGGCAAGCCTTCGCCGGGCTTTGCCCTCGCGTCTGGGCGAAATCACGGACGACGCCGGCCTGCCGCTGGGCATCGGGGCGGACGATGTGGAGCGGGTCGTATGGACCAACAACGGCGTGATCTACGTCGTCAACCGCGTCTTTACCCCTTCGGCCTACACCTCCGTCACCGGCCCGCTGCTGAATGTGGAGAATCTGACCATCATGTCCCGTGCCCTGCGCTGCACGGACCAGACGTGGTACGTGCCCGAAGGCTACGGCACGCTGCTCCGCTCGCCGAACGCGGCCTTCACTTTGCTCTTCCCCACGAACCAAGGGCTCGCGACCTACTACGATCCCATCTATCCGTCCTCCTCTTCCCGGACAATCAGCTTCCGCTACAACACGTCTTCTACATGGGCTTCCGCCACCGGCACACGCTATAATGTCTCCGCCACCAGCATGGCTGCGCACGAAGGGGCAGATCCTTTCGGCGAGGTCAGCGAGGCGAAGGGCACGAGCCTGCTGAAGAACCTCTTGGAAAACAGCACGATTGTCATGGATCCCGCCCGGGCTTCGCAGCAGTGGGGCGGCGCGGGCGGCTACTTCCTGACGCGCGGCGGGGCGACGGTCTATGTGGACGGCTTCCGCCAGGGCGCACACGCCTACGCCGGGGGCAACGTGAATCCCCAGACCGGCGAGTGGGAACCCGCCACGGTGGAAGTGTTCTACAACCAGTCCCCCTACGTGCTCGACGGAATGGTGGGCTCCGACGGCAATGGAGTCTTCCTCCAGCTCGACCGTTCCCTGCAGCCCACGCGCCAAAGCGTGCTCGACGCGCTGGCCGGGCATGAGGAATTCTCCGAGTTCCATGCCCTCCTGTCCGGGGCGGAGGCCGCTTCCGTGCCGTTCCTGCAGTACTACGTTAATAATCCCGACACGCTGCGGCTCTACAGCCCCGTGTATTCGCCGGATTACGTGAAGTCGCCCGTCGTCAGCTTCCTCGGCAATTTCAACTATACCCTCTTCGCGCCGACCAACGAGGCCATGCAGCAGGCCTATGCCGCAGGGCTTCCCCGCTGGAGCGACGTGGCTTCGGCCGCAAGCGAGACCGAACAGCGCCGCCTCTGCCTGCAGATCATGGACTTCGTGAAGCTGCACTTCATGGACCACTCCGTGGCTACCGACGGCGAGGCCGGGTACTATACGACACAGGCCTTCGACTCCGGGCGGAAAGTCTTCCGCGAGGTCTACTTCGACCCTGCGGCCGGCACGGTCAACCCCCGCGACAGCTACGGCGCGGTGCAGGCCCGCCTGGTTGATCCCGCGACGAAAGCCCCTGCGGCGGCCAATCTTTCGAACATCATGGCCTGCGATTACCGCCTCACCGCCCCCGCCACGGACGACAATGCCACCATCGGCGGCACGGCGCACGTGCTCATCCATGCCATCGACACTCCCCTTTCAGTAAACGAATAAGCCCTATGAACAGAAAAACCATAATGAAAGGCCTCGTGCCTGCCCTGCTCTTCCTCGCGGCGGCAGGCGCGCTGCAGGCCCAGGACCGCCCCCATATCCGAATCAACGGCAAGTATGTCTTGCCCGTGGAGGCGGTAGACGAAATAGTCATTGAGGAAGCCGGTGCCGACGTGGCCGGTCCTTCCGCCGAGGTGCTGGACTTCCTGGCCTCGCGCCCGGAGTATTCGCTCTTCTGCGAGCTGGTGCGGCTGACGGAGGTGCACAAGCGCCTGCCCGCGCAGCCGGAAGATTTCAGCTATGAAGCGCCTATGACATTTATAAGCAGTGATGGAGTGAATCTCGCAGACGTTCCCGACCGCCGCTTCTACGGCTATACGTGTTTCGTGGAGCCCAACTCCGTATATGAGGCGGCCGGAATCGCCGATGTGGAAGGCCTGAAGGCGTATGCCCGCAACTGGTTTTCCGAAACATACGCCAATAGCGCCCCGGACATCTACGCCGCCGGCAATAACGAGAACTATCTCGACTCGAACAACTACCTGAACCGCTTCGTGGCCTACCACTTTGTCGACAAATGCATCTCGCAGGCCGACTTCGTCCTAGCACTCTGGACCTATATGCCCGGCTACGAAAAATGTCTGGACTACGCCGAGACGCTGGCCCCGGGGCAGACCCTCTGCCTGGCCGCAGGCATGAACACCTTCAGCGACGACAGTTTCGGCGGCCGCCTGCAGCTCAACCCCTCGGCCGACCAAGTGCCCCTCGACGATGCACAGCCCTACTACAACTGGAGCCGCTCCGCCCGCAACGGCGTCCTGCTGGCCCAGAACGCACAAATGGAGGGCTCCTGCGGATATTTCCACGAGCTGGAGGGCATCCTGGCCTACCCCCGTACCGACTTTCTCCGTAGGCGGATGCGGGTGGACGCAGCAGCCCTTTTCCCGGAGATGATGAACAACGCCATCCGATACCGGATAAAAAAGCAGAATGGCTACGGCATCCCCGACGGATACCTCACCAACTTCTGGAGCAACTCCCCGGACATGCGGCTGCTCTACATGGCCACTCCCTCGCAGCCCTCTGCCGGATGGTGGAACGACTACCAGAGCGACGAATTCATCGTCAAGGGCGACTATGACTTTACGCTCAAGTTGCCGCCCGTGCCCGCAGGGCAGTATGAAGTCCGCATAGGCTACACCGTGAACGGCATCCGCGGATATGCCCAAATGTACCTCGGCACTTCGCGCGAGACGCTCATGGAGAGCGGACTCCCGGTGGACCTTACGGAAGGAGGCGACGCAAATGGCTGGGTAAAGGATGAGAGGACTAATGCCGACTATGCCACGGACAAGCTCTTGCGCCTGAATGGTTTCATGAAAGCCCCCAACTCTTCACGCAGCGATGCTGGCTACGGCAACCGAAGCCTGCGTGAGGTAGGCACCACGAACTCCTTCCCCGAGTACGCCCTGCGCTGCATCGTGGGCACAATCAGCCTGCCCACCGACGGAAACGTCTACGTCCGCTTCCGCAACGCCACTACCAGTACCACCCCGGAGTTCATGCTGGACTATATAGAAATCTGCCCGGTTTCGATTTATGATAATCCTGAGAAACCGGAACCACGCGACTGATTTTTTAAGAACCGACCAACGATGAAAAGAATCATACTGTCCCTTGCCGCAGCGGCCCTGGCCCTGCCGGCCCTGCAGGCGCAGGAAGAGGGGACGCAATACCTGAAACTGAAAAAAGACGGGCAGACGCTGTACGCCGTGCCCGTAGAGCAAGTGCGGGAAATGACTTTCCCCAACACCTACGACTATTGGGGCGCCCAGGGCAAAAGCCTCTGGCAGGAGCTCGTGGCCCACGGCGAATGGAGCACCTTTGCCCGCATGGTGCGGATAGCGGGCTACGATCTGGCGCTCGACCTGCCCTGCGGGGGCTCGAAGGAGCCCTTGGCCCTTTTCGTGCCGGACAATGCCGCCCTCTCCTATGTTACGGACGAAGACCTGCTCGACACCGCCGCCGTGGGCACGCAGGTGCGCAACTACCTGGCCGAAGCCCTTGCCGAGCACGACAAGCCCTATGCCCTGAACGAGGAGGGGATCACCCTCTCCGGCGCCTGCCCGGCGGAGGACTTGCCCGCGGGCGCTGCCGACTGGGACGGGCGCATCGACTGCCACAACGGGTTTATCGTGCCGCTCCGTGCGGATTTGCCCTACCCGCTGCAGGCACACGAGCGCTTCGCCGGCTTCGAGGCGCAGTACTTCTACCGCGACCTGCTGGCCGCCTACGTGCCCGACGCGCCGCGGCAGGGCGGTATGCTGAACCTTTCGGGAGTCGGGCGCGCCGCGGCAGACTACAATCCTGTGCTTTCCAGGCTGGAAGGGCAGACGGTCCTCGTGCCCGCCACGGAGGCGCTGCGCGATGCCGCCAAGGCGCGTTTTGCCGACCTGCTCTACTACGACCCGGCCCTCCTGGCGCAGCTGGAGGACGACGGCGAGGAAGGCCGCCTGGTGCGGGCCGACTATTTCGGCTGGGCGACCTTCGACGAAGCCTATGCCTCGCAGGAGTCCATGCCGGAGCAGGTCGCTCTGGCCGCTTCGGGGCGCACGGTGAGCCGCGACGACCTCGACCTGGGCGAGCCCGTGGCCTGCGCGGGGCGCTATTTCTACCCCGTGCGCACGGAAGTGATGACGACCGAAGACCTGCTGGCGGCCTCGGAAACCTGCGTGGAGGGCGAGAACCGTTATCGCCGGCTGCGCACGACGGCGACAGGTTTGTCTGTCTCTTCCGCTCCTTTGGCCGTGGATACGCTTTCCTACACGCGCATCGGCGAGGGGCTGGACATCAACAATGTGGAGTATTACCAGCCCCGCACCGTGGACGGCCGCGAGGAGAAATACGCGGTCTCCGGCGGCGAGTACCTGAAAGTGGAGAGTGCCTCGACGTCTGCCGGCGTGATAATGGGCGTGGGCAACACGCTGAAGACGACGTATGACGTATGGCTCACGTTCGTCCCTGCCGCCATGGCGGAGGGCGTGACGCAGCCGAAGCCGGCGGAAATGATGGTGACGACGCAGTATTCCACGGTGCGGAACGGGACAATCGTTTTCCAGAATGTCCGCACCGGTAACTTCCCGGTCGACCCCTACGCCGTAACAAAGGTGAAGGTGGCCACCATCAGTCCGGGGACGGCCTTCTATGGCCTGCTCGGCAGCGGCGAGCCTCTCTACGATGACGAGGAGGACATTACGGGAACGGACCTGATGAACCGTCGCTACGGCGTGAAGCTGACAATCCAGAACCGCAGCACGAACGCCGAGGAGCAGGACCGCAATCTCTACCTCGACTGCATCGAGCTGGTGCCCGCTGCGGCGGAGTAGGGCAGGAGCGTTTCCCCGCAGCTTCCTTGCGTGCTGCGGGGCGATAGGAAAGGGCGGGGCGCATCCTCCGGGGTGCGCCCCGCTTGCCGTATACCTGCGGCGCGCGGGGGAAAAGGCGGCGGGGCTTCCGGGGAAAAGATGCAGGGCTTTTCGGGAAAACATGCAGCGCTTTTTCCGGAAAGTGGCAGGGCTTCCGGCCGACGGCGGCAGGGCTTTCCGGGGAATGGGGCTTGTCTTTTCCGGACCGGCGGGGGCGTTTTGCGGGAAAATATTTTGTCGTTTCTTGTGTTTCAGGGAAGGGAAAAAGAAGAGGGCCTGCCGCCTGTTGTTTCACGGGGAACAGGGGGCAGGCCTTGCAGCAGGTGTCGCGGATTTTGGATGCGGCGGGGTGGGGCGGGGTCAGTGGGCTTCGAGCCAGTTGGCGCCCCATCCGCAGTCGGCTGTGAGGGGCACGGAGAGGGGGAAGGCGTGCTCCATTTCTTCGATGACGATGTGCTCCACGCGGTCTTTCTCCTCGGGGGGGACGGAGAAGTTGAGTTCGTCGTGGACCTGGAGGAGCATCTTGGCGCGGATTCCTTCGCGGTCGAAGCGCTGCTGTATGCGCACCATGGCGATTTTTATGATGTCCGCCGCGCTGCCCTGTATGGGGGCGTTGATGGCGTTGCGCTCGGCATTTCCGCGGACCACGGCGTTGCGCGAGCCGATGTCGGGCAGGTAGCGGCGGCGGCCGGAGAGGGTTTCGACGTATCCGCGGGCGCGGGCGCGTTCGATGCTCTGCTCCATGTAGGCCCGGACGCCGGGGTAGGTCTCGAAGTAGCTGCATATCAGGTCTCTCGCCTCTGCGCGGCTGACGCCCATGCGTTCGGCCAGGCCGAAGGCGGAGATGCCGTAGATGATGCCGAAGTTGGCGGTCTTGGCCTTGCGGCGCATGTCTTTGGTGACTTCCCCGACGGGGACTTTGTAGATCTTGGCGGCGGTGGCGGCGTGGATGTCGGCCGCGTGGCGGAAGGCGTCCTGCATGTTCTCGTCTTTGCTCAGGTGCGCCATGATGCGGAGCTCTATCTGGGAGTAATCGGCGGAGAAGAAGAGGCAGCCGTCGTCGGGGGTAAAGCATTTGCGGATCTCGCGCCCGTCGGCGTCGCGCACGGGGATGTTCTGCAGGTTGGGGCTGCTCGAGCTGAGGCGCCCCGTGGCGGTGACGGCCTGGTTGAAGGAGGTGTGGATGCGCCCGGTGCGGGGGTTGATGAGTTGGGGCAGGGCTTCGACGTAGGTGCTGAGCAGCTTTTTCAGCCCGCGGTAGTCGAGGATTTTCTCAATCACGGGGTGTTTCTTGCGGTACTTCTCGAGCTCTTCTTCGGAAGTGACGTACTGGCCGCTCTTCGTCTTGCGCGGTTTTTCGGAAATCTTGAGGTGGTCGAAGAGGATTTCCCCCACTTGTTTGGGCGAGGAGATGTTGAAGTCGCGGCCGACGAGGCTGCGTATTTCGGCTTCTATGGCCTGTAGCCGGAGCTGGAAGCCTACGGCGGTTTCCTGCAGGGCGCGGGTGTCGAGGCGGACTCCGTTGCGCTCCATGCGGGCGAGGACGGGCACGAGGGGCATCTCGATCTGCTCGAAGAGCTGCTGCATGCCGCCGGTGCGGAGCTCTTCCCGCAGGCGGTGGTAGAGGCGGAGGGTCACGTCGGCGTCTTCGCAGGCGTAGCGGTAGACGTCTTGGGGCGGGAGGTCGCGCATGTTGCGCTGGCCTTTTCCCTTGGGGCCTATGAGCTCTTCGATGTGGATGGTGCGGTAGTGGAGGTAGATCTCGGCCAGGTAGTCCATGTTGTGCCGCAGCTCGGGCTGGAGGACGTAGTGGGCGATCATCGTGTCGAACAGCGGTCCGCGGACCTGGATGCCGTAGTTTTCGAGGACGAGCAGGTCGTATTTGATATTTTGGCCTACTTTAAGAGTTTTTTCGTTCTCGTACAATTCGCGCACTTCGGCCAGTATTTCGAGCGCTTCCTGCCGGTCGGGGGGGATGGGGATGTAGTAGGCCCGGTTTTCGGCGGCGGCGAAGCTGAGTCCGACCAGTTCGGCGCTGATGGCGTCGGTGCTGGTGGTCTCCGTGTCTATTGCAAGGATTCCCGTTGTCCGTATTTCTTGAAAAAACGAACGGATACGCTCCTTTGTATCAAGAAGTTCGTATCTGTAGTCGAGGTCCTGCAGCGTCTTGAGATTTTCGTTTTGCTGGCTTTCCGGGCTCTCGGGCGCGGTTTCGGCAAAGAGATCGGCCTGTTTTCCGGCTTCGCGGTTGGGGTTGGGGAGCGAAGAGATGCCGAGGATGCGTTGGCCCAGGGCATGGAACTCCAGGGAGTCGAAGAGGGACTTGAGCCGTTCGCGGTCGGGTTCTTCGAGGCGGAGCGCATCGGGGTCGAACGCGATGGGCACATCGGTCCGGATGGTGGCCAGGAATTTGGAGAAGCGGATTTGCTCTTCGTTCTGGATGACCTTCTCCTTGAGCGAGCCGGTGAGCTCCTCTGTCCGGCCGAGCAGGCCTTCGACCGAGCCGAAGCGCGCCACGAGTTCCCGCGCGCGCTTCTCGCCCACGCCGGGACAGCCGGGTATGTTGTCCGAAGCATCGCCCCAAAGCCCGAGTATGTCCTGCACCTGTTCGGGCCGCTCGATGCCGAATTTCTCCTTTACCTCTTCCACTCCCAGGATGTCGAAGCCGCTGCTTCCGTGCTTGGGCTTGCAGATGTAGACGTTCGGCCGCACGAGTTGCCCGTAGTCCTTGTCGGGCGTCATCATGTAGACGCTGTATCCCTCGGCCCCGGCCTGCAGGGCGATGGTGCCGATCACGTCGTCCGCCTCGAAACCGGGCTGCTCGAGGATGGGGATGCGGTAGGCCCCGATGATGTCTTTTATGATGGGGACGGCCAGGCGTATGGCCTCGGGCGTCTCTTCGCGCTGCGCCTTGTAGTCAGGGTAGGCCTCGTGGCGGAAGGTGGGGCCTGCGGGGTCGAAGGCTACGCCCACGTGGGTGGGCCGCTCGCGGCGCAGGACGTCTTCCAGGGTGTTGACGAACCCGAAGATGGCCGACGTATTGAGTCCTTTGGAGTTGATGCGGGGATTCTTGATGAATGCGTAGTAGGCCCGGTAGATGAGCGCATAGGCATCCAGAAGGAAGAGTTTTTTTTCGTTTTCCATCAAAAACTGTCTTTATTAGGGGGTAAAAGTACGAAAAAGAATCGGATTAGCCTTTTTATTATTACTTTTGTGCGCAAATTAGAAGCTGATGGACAAATTACAGCAACTGCGGGCGCCTGTAGAGAACGATCTGGAGCAATTTTCCCGACTCTTCGATGAAGTATTGGTTTCGTCAAATCCTTTGTTACAAAAGGTGCTCGACCACGTCCGCCAGCGCAAGGGGAAGATGATGCGCCCCGCCCTGATTATGCTCGTAGCCCGCCTCTTGGGCGAAATCAACGAGCGCACTTTCCGTTCGGCCGTCTCCCTGGAGCTGCTCCATACGGCCAGTTTGATTCACGACGACGTAGTAGACGACAGTCCGGAGCGCAGGGGAATGCCTTCGGTCAATGCGCTTTTCCACAACCAGGTGGCCGTCCTCTCGGGCGACTACGTGCTGGCCTCGTCCCTCATGCAGGCCTCGCTGGCAAACTCCCAGCCCATTATCGCACTCATCTCCCGCCTGGGCCGGGAACTGGCCGACGGCGAGCTGCTCCAGCTGGACAATATTTCAAAAAGCGAAGTCTCCGAGGAAGTTTACTTCGACATTATACGGAAAAAGACGGCGGCCCTCTTCTCTACCTGCGCCGCCGTGGCCGCTTGCTCCGTGGAAGCCGGCGAGGAGGCCGTAAGTTTTGCCTCCACATTGGGCGAATTCATCGGCATCTGCTTCCAGATCCGCGACGACATCTTCGACTATTCCGACACGGGCAAGAGCATCGGCAAGCCTACGGGCAACGACATGCGCGAAGGGAAGCTCACCCTGCCGGCCATCTATGCCTACCACCGGGCAAAAGGCGACGGGCGCATCGGCCGCCTCGTGCAGCGCATCAAGGCGCAGCAGGCCACGCAGGAGGAAATACGCGAGATGATCGACTTCTCCGTGGCGCAGGGCGGCATAGAATACGCCGAGCAGCGCATGAAAGAGCTGAGCAAGGGGGCGAAACTGATGCTGTCGACCTATTCCGATTCGCCCATACGTCAGGCGCTGGAGGCCTACATCGACTACGTTTCCGAGCGGCAGTCCTGAGGTTTTCCGCTCCTGCAGGATATAATAACAGCCGTACCGGACACAACAATCCGGCCCGGACGCTGCCCGCAAGAGGCGCGTCCGGGCCGGATTTCTTATTGCGCTATTCGGGAAAAGCGCCTGCACTTTTGCGGAAAAGCGGTAGCGCTTTTTGCCGGAAGCGCAGGCGCTTTCTTCGGGGCGCGGCAGGGCTTTCCTTCTTTTCCCCCGCGGGGTCAGAAGAAGCGCGTCTCCTCGCCGGTTATCTCGGAGAGCAGCAGGTTGGCCAGCCGCGAGGTGCCGATGCGGAAGTACTGCGGCGTCAGCCATTCGGGGCCTAAGAGCTCTTTTACGATCGTGTAGTACTGTAGCGCGTCGGCGACGGTGTTGATGCCTCCAGCGGCCTTAAAACCGGCCCTGCGCCCCGTTTTTTCGTAGTATTCGCGGATAGTCTGGCACATCAGGCAGGCTGCTTCCGGCGTGGCGCCTGCCGCGCCGGGGAGTTTGCCGGTGGAGGTCTTGAGGAAGTCGGCGCCGGAGTAGAGGGCCAGGATGGCGGCTTTCCGGATGAGCGCCGGGTCGCGCAGCAGCCCGGTTTCGAGGATTACTTTCAGCTTCTTCTCCTCTCCGCAGAGGGCCTTGAGCTCTTCCAGCTCGTCGCAGACGGATTCGTAGTCGCCGCTGAGGAACTTGCCCACGGGGAGCACCGTGTCGATCTCCGTGGCGCCGTCCTTCAGGCAGAGTGCCGTCTCGGCCATCTTCACCTCCGGCAGCGTCTGGCTGTGGGGGAAGCCGCCGCTCACGGCTGCCACTTCCACTCCGTCGGCTTCGAGCGAGTCGGCCACGATTTTCACCAGCGCCGGGTAGACGCAGAGGGCGGCCACGTTGTCTAGGTCGCCGTATTCATCGACAAATTTGTTGACCCTCTCGGTCATCGCGAGTATGCCTTCTTCCGTATCCTCGGTGCGCAGGGAGGTCAGGTCGGTGCAGTGGAGGAGCTGGCGGCGCGCGTCGCGGGTGTCGTTCTCCCGCAGGTGCTCGTCGAGCAGGGCGCGGGTCTGGCGGGAGAGTTGCTCTTCGCCCGGGGCGGGGGAGTAGAGGTCCAGGGCGGTGTCGTACTTGCTTTTTTGGGGTTCGTGGGTATGCATGTGGGGTTTGTTTTAGGGGTTTCCGGGGTAGGGGGCGGGGGTCATTTTTCCTGCAGCTTGGGGTTTTGGAGGTGGCGTGTGGCGTCGCGGCGGGTTTTCTTGGCCAGGCTTTCGCCGAAGGCCTGCGTCAGGTCTACTCCGGTCTGGTTGGCCAGGCAGAGGAGTACCCAGAGGATGTCGGCCATCTCTTCGGCAAGGTTGCATTTCTCGCCTTCCTTGAACGACTGGTCGCCGTACTTGCGTGCCATGACGCGGGCGAGTTCGCCCACTTCTTCGGTGAGTACGGCCATGTTGGTCAGCTCGCTGAAGTAGCGCACGCCGTAGGTATGGATCCATTGGTCCACGGTTTTCTGTGCTTCTTCTATGGTCATCTCGTTTCGGGATTATGGGGTTCTTGGGGAAAGTTGCAGGGCTCCGGGACGGAAGTGCTGCCGCTTTGCGGGAAAAGATGCAGGGCTTTTGGGCAAAAGCGGCAGCACTTTCCGGCGGAAGATGCGGCACTTTTCGGGCAGGGGGCTGCCGCTCATTCGCGGTTCTTGCTGTCCATCCAGATGGTTACGGGGCCGTCGTTGAGGAGTTCTACCTGCATGTCGGCGCCGAAGGAGCCTGTCTGCACGGGTTTGCCCAGCAGGGCTGACAGCTCGCGGCAGAAGTCTTCGTAGAGGGGGACGGCCGTCTCGGGCCGCGCGGCGCGGATGTAGGAGGGACGGTTGCCTTTTCGGGTGGACGCCATCAGCGTAAACTGGCTGACGACGAGCACTTCGCCCTGCGTGTCGAGGACGCTTCGGTTCATGACGCCCCGGTCGTCGTCGAAGATGCGGAGGTTTGCGGCTTTTTGCGCCAGCCAGCGCACGTCGTCCGCCGTGTCGGCTTCTTCTATTCCGGCCAGGATGAGCAGCCCGCCGCGGATGCTGCTGTGGATGCTCCCGCCGATTGCGACGGAGGCATGGGTGACTCGTTGGATGAGGATTCGCATAACGGGTGCAAAAGTAGTGCTTTTCGGCGGATTCCGCCCGGGCGGGGTCAGGCTTTTTCTGCCTCGCCGGGGGCTGCGGGCGGCGCGGGGCGGAGGGCCCGGAGCAGGGCTTCGGCCTTCTTCGGCCCGATGAGTGCGCCGATTTCGGCGGGGTCGGCCTCGCCTATGCGCTTGAGGCTTTTGTATTTCTTGAGCAGGAGGTCTTTCGTCTTGGGGCCGATTCCCTTGATTTCATCGAGCGCCGAGTGCGTCTGCCCCTTGCTCCGGCGGTCGCGGTGGTAGCTGATTGCGTAGCGGTGCACCTCGTCTTGTATGCGCTCTAGCAGGTGGAAGAGGGCGGTGCCTTGCTTGATGCCCACGACGACGGCCGGAAATCCGTAGAGCACTTCCGAAGTGCGGTGTTTGCGGTCCTTGGCCAGGCCGAGGATGGGGATGTCCAGCCCGAGTTCGCCGTAGGTCACTTGCCGGAGGGCTTCCATTTGCCCCTTTCCGCCGTCGGCCACGATGAGATCGGGCAGGGGAGTTCCCTCCTCGACAGCCCGTTTGTAGCGGCGGAAGGCCACTTCGCGCATCGAACCGTAGTCGTCGCCGCCTTCGCCGCCCTTGATCTGGTACTTCCGGTATTCGCTTTTGGCGGGTTTGGCCTTGAGGAAAACGACGCAACCGGCCACGGCGTCGCTCCCTTGTATGTGGGAATTGTCGAAACACTCGATGCGGTTGGGCAGTTTGGGCAGGCGGAGCTGGTCCTGAATCTCCTTCATCAGCCGCACGCTGCGCTGCTCGGGATTGAGTTTCTCGGCCTGTTTCAGGCGGTCGAGCTTGTATTGTTTTACGTTGAGCAGGGACAAATCGAGCAGTTTCTTGCGCTCTCCGGCCTTGGGCACGGTGAATTCCACGCCCTGCATCTCCACTTCGGGCCGGAAGGGCACGACGATCTCCGGCGAGGTGCTGCCGTAGCGCTCGCGCATCTCTACGATGCCCATCAGGAGCAGCTCCTCGTCGGTTTCGTCGAGCTTCTTCTTGTACTCGAAAGTGAAGGCCTGGTTGATGCTTCCCTGCGTGATGTGGAGGTAATTGATGTAGGCCACTTTCTCGTCCGACAGGATGGAAAAGACGTCTACATTCGTCACACTGCGGCTGACGATCTCGGACTTTGCCTTATAGCCCTCGATGAGTTCGTACATCTCCTTGGCGCGCTGCGCGTCTTCAAAGCGCATTTCGGCTGCGGCGGCCTTCATCTCCTGGAGATACTCGCGGCTGATTTCTTCGGTATTCCCACGCAGGATTTTCTTGGCGCGCTCGATGTTTTCGTTGTATTGCCCGCGGCTGATGGCGCCGATACACGGGCCGTCGCACTTCTTGATATGGTAGTCGAGGCAGACTTTGTACTTCCCTTTGGCTATGTTCTCCTCATGCAGCGGGAAGCGGCAGCTGCGCACGCGGAAAATCTTCCCGATGAGTTCGAGCACGGCGTACATGGAAGGCAGGTGGGTGTAGGGCCCGAAGTAGACGCCGCCCCGCTTGTCGATGCGGCGGGTCTTGAAGATTCGGGGAAACTCCTCCTTGCTGACGCAGATGGAGGGGTAGGTCTTGTCGTCCTTGAGCAGCACGTTGTAGTGCGGCTGGTAGCGCTTGATCAGATTGTTCTCCAGCAGGAGCGCGTCTTCCTCGCTGCGGACGACGATATACTTTATGTCGCGGATCTTGCGGACCAGCAGGCGTGTCTTCAGACTGTCGTGGTCTTTGTTGAAATAGGAGGAAACGCGCCGCTTCAGGTTCTTCGCCTTTCCGACGTAGATGATGGTGCCCTCTTCGTCGAGGTACTGGTAGATGCCGGGACCTTCCGGCAGATTGCTGACGATGCCCTTCAGCTTGCTTTCGTATGTCTCGTTCTCGGTGGCCATGGCCTTGGGGTTTTTGAAGATTTCATGCAGCGCTTTTCTGGAAAAGTGGCAGCGCTTTTTCCGAAAAGCGCCAGGGCTTTTCCTGCTTTGCCTTGCTGCTTGCGGCGGAGGGCGTGGTGCCGTGGAAAGTTTGCTTTAGATCTGTTTCCGGATGGCGGCATAACTCTCGTCGATTCAGTGCTTTGCGGACTTAAAGTTTATCTGTTTGTTTCACGTGGAACACGCGCGGCTTATCTCTGGACGAGCACCAGCAGTGCGTTGATGTCGCTGGGCGAGACGCCGGGAATGCGGCCGGCCTGGGCCAGTGTCTCGGGGTCTATCTTTTCGAGCTTCTGGCGTGCTTCGGTAGAGAGGCACTGAAGTGAGGAATAGTCGAACTTGCCCCGGATTTTGATGTGCTCCAACCGCTGCATCTTCTCGGCAATTTGCCGTTCGCGCTCGATGTATCCGGAATACTTCATCTGCACTTCGGCTGCTTCGGCTATCTCTTCGCCCATCGGGCCGAGGTTTTCCAAGAGCGCCTTCAGCTCCGGCAGAAATTCGGCAATGCCCCGGAGCGAAACTTGCGGGCGGCTGATGAGATCGAGCAGGCGGCATCCGCGGCGCAGCGGCGTTGTTCCCATTTGTTCCAGGGCGCTCGTCAGTTCCGTGGGCTTGATGTGGCGTTTCTCCGCATAGTCCAGGATGCGGGCCATGCCCTCTTGTTTCTCCCGCAGCGTCCGGAGGCGGAGCGGGGAGGCGAGACCCAGTTTTTCGGCTTTGGGGGTGAGGCGCATGTCGGCGTCGTCCTGGCGGAGGAGGATGCGGTATTCGGCACGGGAGGTAAACATGCGGTAGGGCTCGTCTACGCCTTTCGTCACCAAGTCGTCGATCAAGACGCCAATGTATGCCTCGTCCCTCCCCAGGACGAGCGGCTCGCCGCCGCTGCACTTGAGGGCCGCGTTGACGCCCGCCACGAGGCCTTGCCCGCCGGCCTCTTCATAGCCGGTCGTCCCGTTGACCTGCCCGGCCAGGAAAAGTCCGTCGATTTTTTTCGACTCCAGCGAGTGGCGGAGCTGCGTGGGGTCGAAGAAATCGTACTCGATGGCGTAGCCCGGGCGGTAGACTTCCACGTCGCGGAAGGCGGGGATGCGGCGCAAGGCTTCGATTTGTATGTCCATTGGGAGCGACGAGGAGTAGCCGTTCAGGTAGAACTCCTGCGTGTTCTCGCCCTCCGGCTCAAGGAAGAGCTGGTGTTGGTCCTTGCTTTCGAAGGTTACGATCTTCGTCTCGATGCTCGGACAGTAGCGGGGGCCGATGCTTTTGATTTGCCCGTTGTATAGCGGGGACTGCGGCAGCCCGCGGCGCAGTACGGCGTGGACTTCCGGATTCGTAAAGCAGGTCCAGCAGGGGCGCTGCCGCAACGGGCGCGAAGGGGCAGGGGGGAGGTAGGAAAAGCGGTGGAAGTCGGCCTCGCCTTCTTGTATTTCGAGGTCTTCGAAGTGCACGCTGCGGCCGTCGATGCGTACCGGTGTGCCGGTTTTCATGCGGGCGGTGCGGATTCCGTGCCGCGAGATGGACTCCGTCAGGTGGTACGACGCCGGCTCCGCGCTGCGTCCGCCGGGCACTTGCTTGGGGCCGACGTGCATGAGGCCGTTGAGAAACGTCCCGGCGGTGATGACGACGCAGCGGGCGCGCAGGGTGACGCCCCACAGGGTGCGTACGCCCGTCACCACGCCTTGCTCCACGAGCAGCTCTTCCACCGTGTCCTGCCAGATGTGGAGCCCGGGGGTATTTTCCAAAACCTCACGCCAGTTCCAGATAAACTTGCCGCGGTCGCACTGCGCACGGGGGCTCCACATGGCCGGTCCCTTCGAGCGGTTGAGCAGGCGGAACTGTATGGCCGAGCGGTCGGTGACGCATCCCATGTGTCCGCCCAGCGCATCGATTTCACGGACGATTTGCCCTTTGGCGATTCCGCCTACCGCGGGGTTGCAACTCATCTGGGCTATCTTGTTCATGTCCATGGTGACGAGACAGGTCTGCGCACCTATTTTCGCCGAAGCTGCCGCCGCTTCACATCCGGCGTGGCCAGCCCCGACAACTACTACGTCGTACGAGAATTCCATTTGTGTTGTCGATTTTTTGATGGCGCAAAAGTACAAAAAAATGCAGCTCATGGGCTTATCCGCCGAAAAGAATGTACTTTTGCCCCCGTCTCCCGCACCTTGTTTTAAAAGAATATGCTCGACGTCCATACCCATCGGCGGGAAAACCGCTTCCGCGCTCTCTATTCGCTCACTCCGCCCCGCGGCTTCCGGCCGGAGGAGGGGGTGTTTTATTCCGTAGGCATTCATCCGTGGGTCGAAAGGGAATACCGGCAGGGACTCTTCTGCCCGTGGGAAGAACTGGAGGCGCTGGCCGCCCGGCCGGAAGTGCGGGCGGTGGGCGAGGCGGGGCTCGACTGGGCCCGTCGCCCGTTGCCGGACTTTTCTCCAGCCTGCCTGCATGAGTCGCCGTCGCCCGGCGGGGCGCAGCGTGCGGAGAGCCGCCGCCGGTCGGTGGAACTGCTGGAGCGGCAGGCCCTTTTGGCCGCGAGGGTGGGGAAGCCGCTGGTGCTCCATTGCGTGAAAGCGGTGGACGACATTGTAGCCCTGCACCGCCGTTTGCGTCCCGATGTGCCGTGGATTTTCCATGGCTACCGGGGCAATCCCCAGCAGGCCGCCCAGCTTGTGCGCCGCGGCCTCTGCCTCTCGCTGGGCGAACGCTTCCATCCCGGCGCGGCGGCCTGCATCCCCGCCGACCGCTTGTTGCTGGAGACGGACGAGAGCCTGCTGCCGATAGGCGAAATCCTGCACCGCGTGGCGCTCGCACGCTGCGGCGCTTTTTCCGAAAAGATGCAGCGCTTTCCGGAAAAAGCGCTGGGCTTTTTCCAAAAAGGTGCAGCGCTTTCTCCGGAGCTCGCCGCGCTCTCCACACAGGAGAGCGCCGCCCTTGCCGGCTTCTCGGCCGCATTGCGGGAGAAGTTGGAGGAGAATGTGGGGAGACTGTTCGGGGTATAGAGAGGGGAGGGCGTCAGATGCGCTGCTCCGCGCCCCAGCCGAGTTTCTTGCGGAGCGTCTTGAAGAAGTCCTGGCCCCGCCGCTTGACGATGCGGATGGCGTGCCGCCCGCGGCGTATGTCGAGCACTGTCTCGTCGGAGCAGGTATAGTTGCGCCCGTCCACGGCTACGAGATAGTTGTGGTTGCGGCTGTCTATGTGGAGCGTCAGCTGCCACTCGTCGGGAATCAGGATGGGCCGCGTATATAAGTTGTGGGGCGCTACGGCCGTGAGCACCACCGTTCGCAGCTGCGGCACGATGATCGGCCCGCCGTTGCTCAGGGAATAGGCCGTCGAGCCCGTGGGGGTGGCCACGATCAGGCCGTCGGCCTGGTAGGTGGTGAGGTACTTCCCGTTGATGGAGGTGTGGATTCCGATCATCGAGGCGCTGTCGCGCTTGAGAATCGCTATCTCGTTGAGCGCCGTGCAGCCCGCGGCGGGCAGGTTGCCATTGCCCGAAAGTTCGAGGGTGATGCGCTCTTCCACGTCGTAGTCGCCGCGGTAGATTTCGTCCAGGGCGGCTTCCATCTCTTCCGGCGCCACGGCTGCCAGGAAGCCCAGCCGCCCGGTGTTGATGCCGAGGATGGGTATGCCTTTCGCGCCCACCTTTTCCGCCGCGCGCAGGAAGGTCCCGTCGCCTCCCAGGCAGATTACCATGTCGGCCTCGAAGTCTCCGTCCTCTATCGTGCCCGCCACCGAGAGGCCGGGCAGGGCGTTTTCTCGCAGGAAGAGGTAGAATTCGCGGTCTACGTAGACCTCCGCTTCCCGCTGCTGCAGGAGTTGGAACAAATGGCTCGCGTGCTGGGACTTTTTGGGTTGGTGGCAGTTGCCGAAAAGGGCGAATCTCATTGTCGTTTTCTTTGATGTATTACGTTTTTTAAGAATCTTTTTTGTCCAAAAGTCTGCTCTGTATGGATAAAGAACACTACTTTTGCGCAACAAAGCAGAGCGCAAAAGTGGGGTTTTCCCTTGACCTTTACAAATTTTGTTATGACAAATTTAAGCGTAAACGTTAACAAAGTCGCCACGATCCGCAACGCTCGTGGCGGAAACTGCCCCGATGTGCAGCATTTTGCCCTCGAGTGCGAGCGGTTTGGTGCAGACGGAATCACAGTTCATCCGCGCCCCGACGAAAGACATATTCGCCGTTCGGACGTTTATGAGCTGAAATCGGTGCTTCATACGGAGTTTAATATAGAAGGCTTTCCCTCCCGGTCGTTTCTCGATATGGTTTGCGAAGTGCGGCCTGCGCAAGTGACGCTTGTGCCCGACGCTCCCGACCAGTTGACTTCCAATCACGGCTGGGACGTGAAGGGCAATTCCGAATTCCTCAGCGAAGTCTGCGACCGGCTGAAGGACTCCGGCATACGGCCCTCTATCTTTGTCGACGCCGACGAGGAGCAAATCCGCAGCGCGGCGCGTACGGGGACCGACCGCGTCGAGCTTTACACCGAGCCCTATGCCGCCCTCTATCCCAAGGACCGCGAGAAAGCCATTGCCCCCTTCATCAGTGCCGCCCGCGTGGCGCGTAGTTTGGGACTGGGCGTCAACGCAGGGCACGACCTGAGCCTCGAAAATCTGCAATACTTCGTGCGCAACATCCCGTTTGTCGAGGAAGTCTCCATCGGCCACCAGCTGATTTGCGACGCCCTCTACCTCGGTTTGCAGAAAACCATCGAGGCCTACAGACAGTGCCTGCTGCCTGAATAATTCATTTGACCAAGTACAGAAAAAAACTTTATCAAGACCTTATTATGGATACCTTATCAGTAGTGGCCGCTTCGGTGCCCGAGATGAACCTGTGGGATATGGCCTGCAAAGGCGGTTGGATTATGATTGTTCTGGGATTGCTCTCCCTCGTGGGCGTGTACATCCTCATCGAGCGGAATTCCGCCATTCGCAAAGCGGCAAAAGAAGACCCGCTTTTCATGGAGCGCATCAAGGATTACATCAAAGCGGGCGAGGTGCGTGCGGCCATCGACTTCTGCCGGAACCAGAATACCCCTTCGGCACGCATGATAGAGAAGGGCATCAGCCGCCTGGGACGCCCGGTGGACGATGTGCGTGTCACTATAGAAAACGTGGGAAACCTCGAGGTCTCCAAACTGGAACGCGGGCTTCCGGTGATAGCAACCATTGCCGGAGGCGCCCCGATGCTGGGCTTCCTGGGCACGGTGACGGGTATGGTACGCGCCTTCTGGAACATAGCCAATGCCGGCTCGGCGCAGGTGGACCTGAAAATCCTCTCGGGTGGTATCTATGAAGCCATGGTCACTACCGTGGGAGGCCTTATAGTCGGCATTGCCGCCCTCTTCGCCTATAATTATCTGGTGAGCCTGTTGGACAACGTGGTGAATAAGATGGAGGGGAAAACCCTTGCATTTCTCGACCTGCTCAACGAGCTGAACGAAGAAGAGAAGCGCTGAAAGCTGCTTTCCCCTGCGCCTCTCTTGCCGGTTTCGTGCAAGGGAAGCAAATAAAAACCTTTCTCTTTTCAAGCGAATATCATGTCCTTAAAACGAAAACATAAGCTCACTCCGGAATTCAGTATGGCATCCATGACGGACGTCATCTTCCTGATGCTGATTTTCTTCGTGATTACTTCCACGATGGTGCAGCCCAATTCCATGCGAGTGCAGCTCCCGGAGAGCAGTTCCTCCTCCTCGGAGCGCCCGGTGACGCGCATCGTCATCGACAAAGACCTGAACTATTTCGTCGCTTCCGGCTCGGGCGAGGAAGAGCCCGTGCCCTTCGAAGCGCTGGCCGGGCGGCTGCAGGCCGCCACGGCGGGCGACACTACGCGCTACGTGGCCCTCTATGCCGACGAGTCCGTGCCCTACCGCGCCGTGATGGAAGTGCTTAATCTGGCCAACGAGCAGCAGTACAAGATAGTCCTCGCTGCCCGTCCGCCCGAATCGGAGTAGAGAAAATCCTGAGCCCATGAAGTATTTTCGGAAGACCGACCGCAAGGCTTTGCTGGGAACCCTCCTGGTCCACGCCGTCCTGGTAGCCCTTTTGTTCTGGCTGACGCTCTCCGCGCCACAACAGGAGATGCTGCCGCAGGAGGGAGTGCCTGTGCTTTTGGGCAATGTGGAGGACGCTTTCGGGCAGGACGATCCCGGCTTTTCCCAAGAGTCGGAAGCGGCTTCGGAAGAAGCTGCGCCCGCCGATGTGGAAATCCCGCAGCCCGCTTCGGAAAAAGTGCCGCAACAAGCGGAGAAGAGCGCTGCCGCTCCGGCCGAAAAGTCCCAGTCGTCCCAGCCGTTGATCACGCAGAAAGAAAAAAGTGTGGCCCTGGCTGAGAAAAAAGCGGCCGAGGAAGCCGCCGCCAAGCGCCGTGCCGCCGAAGAAGCCCGCCGCCGCGAGCAGGAAGAGGCCGAAGCCCGCGCCCGTGCCGAGGCAGCCCGCAAGGCCGAAGCCGAGCGCCGCGCCGCGCAGGCCGCCAGCGACCGCGTGAAAAACCGCTTCGGCACGGGCGCGTCCGCCGGCAGCAGCGGCACCACTTCCGGCAGCGGCACGCAGGGCATCCCCTCCGGCAATTCCCGCACGGGGCAGCCCGTGGCCTCCCTGCCCGGCCGCTCGCCGAAATCGCTGCCGCTGCCCGCCTATCCCGGCAATGAGGAAGGCGACGTCGTGGTGCGCATCACCGTCAACGCCGCGGGGCGCGTAGTCTCGGCCAGCATACAGACTTCCGGCACGAACACCTCCAACGCCGCCCTGCGCAGCGCCGCCCTGGCCGCCGCCCGCCGCGCCACGTTCAACGCCGTCAGCGGCGCGCCCAACATCACGGGGAAGATCACCTACCGCTTCCGACTGCAATAACCCGCCATAACCTCCCGGCAGGCCCCTCCGAGGGCCTGCCGGGCCAAAACCATAGATGCGTATGAAGAAGATTTTTCTTTTCCTGGCCGATGGCTTCGAGGACATCGAAGCCTTGGGAACCGTAGACATTTTGCGCCGTGCAGGCTTGGACGTTACGACAGTCTCCCTGACCGACGACCGTAGAGTTGTAAGCGCCCACGGCATCCCCGTAGAGGCCGATGCCGCCCTGGGCAGCGTGGCCGGCCAAGGGGCGCAGGCCGCCATGATGATCATGCCCGGCGGCCTGCCCGGGTCCACCAACCTGAGCGCCGACGAGACGCTGCGCCGCATGATTGCCGATGCCGACGCCGCCGGCGTGCCCCTCTCCGCCATTTGCGCCGCCCCCTTGGTGTACGGGCGGATGGGCCTGCTCAAAGGCGTGCGCGTCACGTGCTATTCCGGCTTCGAGACGGAGCTCGAAGGAGCCGTAGTCGACCAGGTTCCGGTCGTAGTGGACGGCCGTTTCACCACCGGATGGGGCCCGGGCGCCGCGTTCGACTTCG
Source organism: uncultured Bacteroidaceae bacterium (assembly GCA_944320955.1). GTDB lineage: Bacteria > Bacteroidota > Bacteroidia > Bacteroidales > Bacteroidaceae > UBA1794. The sequence goes on along the minus strand of CALUJL010000014.1, from coordinate 140,142 downwards.
CTTTTGCCATCGTGGAGCGCTTCTGCGGCCAGGAGAAGGTGAAGGAACTGAAGTCCGGCATGAGGGTTTACTGAAGCCTGCCATGCCCGGGGAGATGAAATACCAGGCCATCGTCGTGGCCGGCGGCAAGGGACTGCGCATGGGGGGCAGCATCCCCAAGCAGTTCGTGCCCGTCGGCGGGCGGCCCGTGCTGATGCGCACGCTGGAAAGGCTCTACGCTTCGCTCCGGAAGTTGCAGTACTTTTCCGAAAAAGATGCAGCGCCGTCTGCAAAAAGTGCTGCATCTTTTCCCGACGGCGGCAGCGCGGTGCTCGTCCTCGTCCTGCCCGCCGGCCAGCAGGACTACTGGCGCTCGCTCTGCGCGCAGTATGACTTCCGCATTCCCTACCGCCTGGCCACGGGCGGCGCCACCCGTTTCCACTCCGTGAAGAACGGCCTTGCCGCGGCCGACGCGGAGGGACTCATCGGCGTGCACGACGGTGTGCGTCCCTTCGTCAGCCCTGCGGTCGTGGAGGCGGCCTACCGGGCGGCGGAAGAATACGGCGCGGCGGTGCCCGCCCTGCCCGTGGCCGACTCGCTCCGCCTGCTGCAGCCCGACGGGAGCAGCCGCCCCGTCGACCGCTCCCTGATGCGCCGGGTGCAGACGCCGCAGGTATTCCGTGCCGACTGGCTCCGCGCGGCCTACGGGCAGGCCTACCGCGAGGAGTTTACCGACGATGCCTCCGTGGTGGAAGCCGCGGGGCACTCCGTGGCCCTCGTCGGGGGAAACCCTGAGAACATCAAGCTCACCACCCCCTGGGACCTGCAGGTGGCCGAAATGTTGTGCCGCGCCGATGTATGATCCCTTAGCCATACAGATACAATACGTGCCGGGCGTAGGCCCGAAGCGGGCCGAGGTTTTGGAGAAAGACCTCGGCCTTCGCTGTGTGGGCGACCTGCTCCACTACTATCCCTACAAGTACATCGACCGCAGCCGCCTCTACCAAATCCGCGAAATCGACGGCACGATGCCCTACATCCAGCTGCAGGGCGAGATACTCAGCTTCGAGGAACTGGGCGAAGGCCGCAAGCAGCGCCTCGTGGCCCACTTCACCGACGGCACGGGAGTCGTAGACCTCGTCTGGTTCCAAGGCCTGCGTTTCCTCAAAGGCCGCTACCGCGTGCACACGAAGTACATCGTCTTCGGCCGTCCCGCGCCCTACGGCGGGCGCATCAGCATAGCCCATCCCGACATCGACGAGCCGGAGAAACTCTCCCTCTCGCAGATGGGCCTTGTGCCGGCCTACAACACTTCGGAGCGCATGAAGCGCATGGGGCTCAACTCCGCCGCACTGCAGCGCTTCGTTTCCGCCGCCTTCGCCGCCCTCAAGGTGCCCCCGCCCGAGACACTCCCCCCCTGGTTTGTGGAAGAACACGGCCTGCTCCCCCTGCCCGAGGCTTTGCGGCAGATCCATTTCCCCGCCTCGCCCGCGCAGTTGCGGCAGGCCCAGTACCGGTTTAAGTTCGAGGAACTGTTCTTCATCCAGCTCCAAATCCTCCGCTACGCCAAGGAGCGCGGGCAGAAGTTCCGCGGCTTCCTCTTCCCCCGCGTGGGGGAACTCTTCAACGGCTTCTACGCCTACCATCTTCCCTTCCCCCTGACGGGGGCGCAAATGCGGGTACTTCGCGAAATCCGCCGCGACACCTGCAGCGGACGGCAGATGAACCGTCTCCTGCAAGGCGACGTGGGGAGCGGCAAGACCGTCGTGGCGCTGATGACCATGCTGCTGGCCCTGGACAACGGATACCAGGCCTGCCTGATGGCTCCCACCGAGATTTTGGCCGGGCAGCACCTGGAGACGGTGCAGAAAATGCTGCAAGGCATGGACATCCGCGTCGAGCTGCTCACCGGTTCGGTGCGCGGCCGCCAGCGCGAAGCCATCCTGCAGGGCCTCGCTTCCGGCTCCGTGCGTATCCTCATCGGCACCCACGCCGTGCTCGAAGAGCCTGTCTCCTTTGCCCGCCTCGGCATGGCCGTCATCGACGAGCAGCACCGCTTCGGTGTGGCCCAGCGGGCGCGCCTCTGGCAGAAGAGCGCACAGCCGCCCCACGTGTTGGTCATGACGGCCACGCCCATACCGCGCACGCTGGCCATGACCCTCTACGGCGACCTCGACGTCTCCATCATCGACGAGCTGCCGCCCGGCCGCAAGCCCGTCCAGACGCAGCACCGCTACGACGACCGCCGCGCCTCGCTCTACCAGTTCCTGCGCCGCGAAATCCAGGCGGGGCGGCAGGGCTACGTGGTCTACCCCCTGATTCAGGAAAGCGAGAAGAGCGACCTGAAAAACCTCGAGCAGGGCTACGGGCAGATGTGCGCCGTCTTCCCCGAATTCCGCATCAGCAAGGTCCACGGGCGCATGAAGCCTGCGGAGAAAGATGCCGAGATGGCCCGCTTTGCCCGCGGCGAGACGCAGATCATGGTGGCCACCACGGTGATCGAAGTGGGAGTGAATGTGCCGAACGCCTCCGTCATGATCATCGAAAACGCCGACCGCTTCGGCCTCTCCCAGCTCCACCAGTTGCGCGGCAGGGTAGGGCGCGGCGCCGAACAGTCCTACTGCATCCTCATCACCGGCTATAAGCTCTCGTCCGACACCCGCCGCCGCATCGAGATCATGACGCAGACGAACGACGGGTTCGAGATAGCCGAAGCCGACCTCAAGCTCCGCGGTCCCGGCGACCTGGAGGGCACCCAGCAGAGCGGCATTGCCTTCGACCTGAAGATTGCCAACGTGGCGCGCGACGGGCAGCTGCTCCAGCACGTGCGCGAAGTGGCGCGCCGCATCGTGGACGACGACCCGCAAGCCCTCAACCCCCGCAACGCCCTCCTCTGGCAGCGCCTGGCCCTCCTGCGCAAGGACCATGTAGACTGGTCCGTCATCAGCTGAGCCCCCGGCCTGCACTCCCGTATCATTTCCTTTCACTCCCGTATCATTCTCCCCCTCCCCCTGCGGCTCCCGCAAAAAAGCGGCAGCGCTTTTCCGCAAAAGACGCAGCACTTTTCGGAAAAAGATGCAGCGCTTTCCGGGCGGGGCCCTGCCGCCTTTTTCCGCTTCCCCCGTCGCTTTTTCCCCTTGCCGGAGGGCATCGCGCCCCCTTCCGCCGCGGGCGGCCGCGATGTGCCCCGAATGTTAAATTCCTCCCCGCTACCGCTAAATCCCGGGTTTTATGCTGCAAAACATAAAAGCGCGGGAGATTCCCGCCAGAGCGGCGTTTCAGGCCGGCGGAAGTGCATGATTATGCAGGCCGCGGGGCTAAAGAAAGTTAACAAAGTGGCAGTCCTCTCGCGATAAATTCCTATCTTTGACGAAGTTATTGCAAAACGAAAGGCTTCCTTTTTATCACCAGAATACGAATGAACAAGCTGAAGATAATTTCTCTTACCGCTGCACTTTTCCTTGCCACCGCATCGTCGGTTTCCGCCCAAGACCTCATAGCCCGACAGGCTCCCGTAGACCGGAAACTGAAAGCCATAGACTCCTTAGTACTGAAACGCCAGATCGAGAAAGAAGCCGCTGCCACCGCAGTGGCCGACATCTACCCCTCGTGGAACAACGACTACGCCCACGTCTACGGCGGCGTGCCCCTGCCCGAGAATTTCCGCATCGACCTGCGCGGGTTCTCCATGCCGACCACCAACCGCGTCGTCACTTCCCGCTACGGCTACCGCAGCCGCTGGCGCCGCAACCATAAGGGACTGGACATCGACGTGAATGTGGGCGACACCATCTATGCCGCTTTCGACGGCAAGGTGCGCGTCGTGCGCTACGAGCGCGGCGGATATGGCAAATACGTCGTCATCCGCCACCCGAACGGGCTGGAGACTTTCTACGGGCACATGTCCGCCTGGCTCGTGGAGCCTAACCAGGAGGTAAAAAGCGGGCAGCCCATCGGCCTCGGCGGCAACACCGGCCGCTCCACGGGCTCCCATCTCCACTTCGAGACCCGCGTCTTGAGCAAAGCCATCAACCCCGAATTGCTCTTCGACTTCCCCAACCAGGACGTCACGGCAGACTACTACGTCTTCAACCCTACCACGCCCGAGCCGAAGTCCTCCTCCGTCTCCGCCGAAGGCAAGGCCCAGCCCAAGGAAGGCGGCGAGGGAGCCTCGCCCTACTACAAGGTGCGCAAGGGCGACAGCCTCTACAAGATTGCCAAACGCCACGGCATAACCGTCGAAAAACTGTGTAGACTGAACGGCTTGTCCAAGAGGACCATCCTCCGGCCGGGCTTAGTTCTCCGTTGCTCATAAAACAGAAATAATAATCTCTTGAGGAGGGTGCTTTGAAAATATTTGGAGCACCCTCTTTTTTATGTAAGGGAAAATGTCGTACCTTTGCCCTATCTTTATGGAGAAGACCAACCGACAGTTCGAACAAGTCATAGCCCGGTGCCGCGAGCTCTTTGCCCGCAAGCTCCACGACTACGGCGCCGCATGGCGCATCCTGCGCCCCTGCTCCGTGACCGACCAGCTCTTCATCAAGGCCAAGCGCATCCGTTCGCTCGAAACGAAAGGCGTGGCCATGGTGGACGAGGGCATCCGCCCGGAGTTCGTGGCCATCGTCAACTACGGGTTGGTAGCCCTCATCCAGCTCGCCCGCGGGGCCGTGGAAGAAGTGGACATGGCCAACGACGAAGCCCTTGCGCTCTACGACGCGCAGGCCGCCCGCGCCCTGGAGCTGATGAAGGCCAAGAATCACGACTACGACGAGGCGTGGCGCAGCATGCGCGTAAGCTCCTATACCGACCTCATCCTCATGAAGCTCCACCGCACCAAGCAGATCGAAGACCTCGGCGGGCATACGCTCGTCTCCGAGGGCGTGGATGCCAACTACATGGACATGATCAATTATGCCGTCTTTGCACTAATAAAACTCGATTATGGCGAGCCTGCAGAAAGCGAAGCTTAGCGCGGTCCTCTGGGCCGTGTGGGTCAACGTGTGCCGCCTGCTGCTGGCCGCCACGTTCGTCTTCTCGGGTTTTGTCAAAGCACTCGACCCTTCCGGCAATGCGCTGAAGATAAAAGAGTACGGCATGGCATGGGGCCTGCACGAGCAGACCGACGGTTTCTATTTCCTGCTCCTCGGCTTCGGGCTGATGGCCGTGGAGTTCCTGCTCGGGACCTCCCTGCTTCTCGGCATCCGGCGCAGGATATCGACGCTCGGCGCGCTGCTCTTCATGGCCGTGATGACCCCGCTTTCCCTCTATCTGGCCTTGGCCAATCCGGTGGAAGACTGCGGCTGCTTCGGCGACGCCTGGAAGCTTACCAACTGGGAGACCTTCGGCAAAAACGTGTTCCTCCTCCTCTTTGCCGTCTGCGCGGCAGTGGGGCAGAAAAAGATCGTTCCCGTCTTCCGCTACGGCTTCCAGTGGATTGCACCGCTCTACTCGCTGCTTTTTGTGCTCTTCTACGCATTTTTCTGCCATACCCACCTGCCGCTTATCGACTTTCGCCCCTACAAAATAGGGACCGACCTTGCCCTCTTGCGCGATACGCCGGATGAAAACGGAAACTACGTGGACGTCTCTTTCTACGACCCTGCCACCTTCGACGAAGTGACCGACTCCCTTCTTGCTTCCGACCGCTATGTCTTTCTCCTGATCGCCCCGCGAATCGAAGAAGCCGACGAGGGCGATGTCGACTTAGTCAATGACCTTTATGACTATTGCCGCGAGCAAGGCTACGGTTTCTACTGCATCACTTCCTCCCCGGAAGAAGAGGTTGCAGCCTGGATCGACCGCACGGGAGCCGATTACCCCTTCCTCTCGGGCGACAATACGACGCTGCTCACCATCGTCCGCTCCAACCCCGGCCTGCTCCTCCTGCGCCACGGCGTGGTGCTCAACAAGTGGCACCATTCGCAGCTCCCTGCCGATTCCCTGCTCAACCGCCCGCTCGATGACCATCACCCCATCGTCCGTCCCCAGCGCCTCACGCCGCAGGAAGTCTGCTGGCAAGCCGTCGTTTGGTACTTCCTGCCCCTGATCGTCATCTTCCTCATAGATCGCTATATGCTCCGCCCCATGGAGCTCTACCACGTCCGCCGCAAGAGAAAGAAACACAATACTAACCCTTTAATAAATCATACAGCGATGAGAAAAAACATTGTAGCAGGAAACTGGAAAATGAACAAGACCCTTCAGGAGGGAATTGCTCTTGCTAAAGAACTCAACGACGTGCTCGCCGGCGAAAAGCCCAACTGCGACGTCATCATCTGTACGCCGTTTATCCACCTGGCCTCCGTAGTCCCCGTGGTAGACGCCAGCAAGATCGGCGTAGGAGCCGAGAACTGCGCCGACAAAGAATCCGGCGCTTACACCGGCGAGGTATCGGCCGCCATGGTAGCTTCCACGGGTGCCAAGTACGTGATCCTCGGCCATTCCGAGCGCCGGGCCTACTACCACGAGACCCCCGAACTGCTGAAAACCAAAGTTGAGCTGGCACTGGCCAACGGCCTGACCCCCATCTTCTGCGTGGGCGAAGTGCTCGAAGAGCGCGAGGCCGGCAAGCAAAACGAAGTAGTGGGCAGCCAGCTGGCCGCTTCCCTCTTCGGCCTCTCCGCCGAGGACTTCGGCAAAATCATCCTGGCCTATGAGCCGGTATGGGCTATCGGCACGGGAAAGACCGCAACCGCTGCACAGGCTCAGGAGATGCACGCCTTCATCCGTTCCGCCATTGCCGGGAAATACGGACAGGAAGTAGCCGACAACACGTCCATCCTCTACGGCGGCAGCTGCAAGGCCTCCAACGCGAAGGAACTCTTTGCCAACCCCGACGTCGACGGCGGCCTCATTGGCGGCGCTTCCCTCAAGGCAGCCGACTTCAAGGGCATCATCGACGCTTTCAATTAAGCACCACTCTTCCGGGAAAGGGGCAGGGCCGTCCTGTCCTTTTCCCGCTTTTTTCTATCCCTACCCTTTCACCCGACCGTATTGTTCACTCCCCATTTTATCCGAAACATGACCGCCCGTTTCCTTCTCCTGCTCACCTTCTTCTTCTCCGGACTCCAACTCTCGCAGGCCCAGAGCCCCATTATCCGCTCCCTGGAGCGCAACGCCGGGGGGCAAGGCACGGTGGTCGTAGAGCAAGACGCCCGCCTCGACGAATGGTTGCGCAAGGGAGTCCCCGCTTCCCCGGCCACTTCTTCCGCCCGGCAAGAGGCGGCAACGGATAAATCCGCCACCGCGCAGTCCCATTCCGCCACCGCCGGTTCCCGGCAGGGCCATGCCGCGGGCCACGCCGCGCAGGCCGACACGCTCACAGCCGCCGCCCATCCGTCCAAAACCCACGGGGGCCGCGCCGCCCGCCGCAGCGGGTTCCGCATCCAAGTCTACTCCGGCCCCGCCACGCGCGACTCCAAGAACCGCGCCGCCGCAGCGGCCGAGAAAGTCCGCGCCCTCTTTCCCCACCTTTCCGCCTACCCCATATTCGTCTCCCCCCGCTGGCTTTGCGTCGTGGGCGACTTCCTTACGCGCGAAGAGGCTGCCAAAGCCCGCGCCGGGCTGCTCGAAACCGGCGAATTCACCGAGTGTTCCATCGTGCGCTCGCAGATCCTCGTTTACCTCTGAGAGCCCCTTTCCCCTCCCCGCGGCGGGAGGCGTTTACTCTGAATATACTATAAAAACACCTTTCCCTTGATGACAAAAACTACGACCCCCGACGAAGAATCCTTCATCACCTCCTACATGGAGCACACCCGCGAGCAACTTCTCCTCCTCGGCGAAGACCCCGACCGCGAAGGCCTCCTCAAGACGCCCCGCCGCGTGGCCAAGGCCATGCTCGCCCTGACCAGCGGTTATCGCAAAGACCCCCGCGAAGTCCTCCTCTCGGCCCGCTTCAAGGAGAACTACCGCCACATGGTCATCGTCAAAGACATCGACTTCTACTCCCTCTGCGAGCACCACATGCTCCCTTTCTATGGCAAAGCCCACGTGGCCTACATCCCCAATGGCTACATCACCGGCCTGAGCAAGATAGCCCGCGTAGTGGAAATCTACGCCCGCCGCCTGCAAGTCCAGGAACGCATGACCACGCAGATAAAAGAGTGCATCCAGGAGACGCTCAATCCCCTGGGCGTAATGGTCGTCATCGAGGCCAGCCATCTCTGCATGCAGATGCGCGGCATCGAGAAACCCCATGCCCTGACCACGACTTCCGACTTCACCGGCGCTTTCACCCGCCCCGAGACCCGCGCCGAATTCATGAACCTCATCACCCACGGCTGACCCCCTTTTCCCCTTAGCCCCGCCGCCCCCGTGGGCGCGTGGCGGCACTTCCCCCTCTTCCCGGCCTCCCGGCAGGCGGCGTCCCCCGGCGCGTCTCTCCGGAGGCCGGGCTTTTTTTTATTCCTTCCCCTTGCGCCGTCGGCAAAAACATGCAGGGCCATTTGCAAAAAGTGCCTGCGCTTTTCGCAGAAAGCCCTGCCGTTTTCCGGGGAAAGGGTTGCCTAGTTTAAAAAAAATGGCATCTTTATGGGAGAATTGTAGGGGGAAATAGTATCTTTGTCACATCTTAAAACTCCAAATCTCTTTTGCAACCATGAAAATAACCCTCTTTCCTTTTCGTATTTTATCAGCCATTCTTGGTTTGATGTGCCTCTCCGCCTGTTCCGGCGACGAGCCGCAGCCGTCCCCTCTCGGCGGCGGGGGCGGGGAAAGTGCGGGCGCAGGCGGCGGGGCGGCGGCCGAAGCCGTCGACCTGGGACTGAGCGTCCGCTGGGCCGCATGCAACATGGGGGCCTCCGCGCCGCACGAAGCCGGCGGGCTCTACGGTTGGGCCGACCCCACGGGGCAGGCCGTGACCAGCCAGGTGCACGATGAAGACTACAACTGGACCTCTTCCCTCTACGGCGGCGCAGACCCCATGCCCGACATCTGCCGCACCACCCTCGACTTGCCCCACATGCAGCTCGGCGATTGCTGGCGCCTGCCCTCCGAAGCCGAAGCGCGCGAATTGCTCGACCGCTGCCAGTGGGTAGAAGAGACGCGGCAGGGAGTGACAGGATACCGGGTGACGGGGCCCAACGGTAACAGCATTTTTCTCCCGATGGCGGGCATGCGCATCGGCGGGGAGCGCTTCATGCAGGGACAGCGCGGCTACTACTGGACCGGCACGCGGCAATGGAGGTCGACGGGCGCCGTGTCCCTCTGGGTGGGCATCGGCAACAAAGGCCAGATCAGCAATGACTACCGCTACCAAGGCTGCTCCGTCCGTCCCGTCTTCGGCACGGATTCCACGACTTTTACCTACGACTCCCCGCTCGACACCGTAGACCGCCGCGTCGACATGGGCGTGCTTTCCGACTCCGGCAAGCCCCTCTACTGGGCCAGCGGCAACCTCATTTTCCGCCGCTACGCCCGTTCGTACATCGCCCACGAGCCCGGCTTCTCGCCCGAGCACCGCATCGTGGAAGACTATGCCCTGGAGTGCGACCTCTTTTGCTGGGGCGACGCCACGGGGCGCGTGCGCTACTATACGGCGCAGTGGGAGAATCTGAATACAGCCGCCCTGCCCGACAACATCAGCGGCGACGCACGCTACGACGTGGCCCGCGCCCAACTGGGCGGTGCGTGGCGGCTGCCCACCGAAAGCGAGTGGCAACGCCTGAGGGAGAACAGCATCATGTACTACCAAATCCAGCGGGACGGCTCCTACGTCATTACCTTCACCAGCCGCACCACGGGCAACCAACTCCAATTCTACGGAGTGGGGACGCTCAACTTCCTCGACCCGATCACCTGGCGCCCCGTGGCGGGCTATGCCGAGTTCCTCACCGGCGGGCGGAACATGGTGCGCTTCGAGATCATCCCCCAGACGGTCGACGGCGTAGACCGCACGTATGCCGAGATGCAGCTCTGGCCCAACCGTGCGGGGATGCTCCTCGTGCGGCCCGTCACGGAGTAGATTCGTGGAAGAAATCAGTCGTATAAACAATTCATCTTAATATTCACCCCCAAAAAACCTTAGCACTATGAAAGAAGCATTGTCCTTTCTCGTTCTAATAGCAGCATTTTTTGCCAATCCCCTTTTGTCTATTGCCCAAATACCGCTGTCCACAAATGCCACACCAATTGCTCTTTTCGTAAATGGAACAGTAGGTTATGGAGGTTCCTATGGTGTAGGAGCAGGAATTGGGCCCAGTGGAGACAATATTGTGAACTTACCTTGTGGCTTCACTGTGCTATATGAAATCGGAACTTCTGCTAATGACATAAGATTATCGGGGCAAGCCCATTATTCTTATTCTTCGACTTATTACGCACCAACAGTAGACTATCCTTATTTTAAGTACTTCTTTCCAACGGATTACAATACACCTTTTATTCAATTGAGCGAGATCCCGGCAGGGAGTCGCCCAACGGGACTAAATTATTTCCGAATAACAATAGCACCGGATTATGGTGCTTCTGCTCTTCCTCTCTTCCGAAGCATTACTATTAGTCCGCAACCACTCGTAAACAAACTGCTTAATTCGGGAGATATTATGGGACAAGGGCCAATTAGCTCTACTCCGTACTATAATTGGGTTGTAGAAGTTCGTTATGCGTCCTCCTTGTAGGGGATAACTAGTAATCAGGTCTTGATAAAACAGCTGCCGCTTTTCCAAAAAAGCGGCAGCACTTTTTCCGAAAACATGCAGCGCTTTTCTCCGGAAGGGCAGGGGCTTTTTGGGAGAAGAAGTTGGCCGATACGAGAAAGAGTCGTACCTTTGCCGCTGAAATCCATAACTCCAATAGCGAAAAACCAATAAGATCATTCGATGAATTTTGTAGAAGAATTGAGATGGCGCGGCATGCTGCAGGACATCATGCCCGGGACCGAAGAACTCTTGGCCAAGGAGCGAGTGACAGCCTACGTAGGTTTCGACCCGACCGCCGACTCTTTGCACATCGGGCACTTGTGCAGTATCATGATTCTGCGCCACTTCCAGCGCTGCGGCCATAAGCCCCTTGCCCTTATCGGCGGCGCCACCGGCATGATCGGCGACCCTTCCGGCAAGTCGGCCGAGCGCAACCTGCTGGACGAGGCCACTCTGCGCCACAACCAGGAGTGCATCGGCCGCCAACTGGCCAAGTTTCTCGACTTCGACTCGCCCGACTCGCCCAACAAGGCAGAGCTCGTCAACAATTACGACTGGATGAAGGACTTCACGTTCCTCGACTTTGTGCGCGAAGTGGGCAAGCACATCACCGTAAACTACATGATGGCCAAAGATAGCGTAAAGCGCCGTCTCAACGGCGAAGCGCGCGACGGGCTTTCCTTTACCGAATTCACCTACCAGCTCCTGCAGGGCTACGATTTCCTGCACCTCTACGAGACACGCGGCTGCCGCCTCCAGATGGGCGGCTCCGACCAGTGGGGCAACATCACTACCGGTGCCGAGCTCATCCGCCGCACCAACGGCGGAGAGGTCTTCGCCCTTACCTCGCCGCTCATCACGAAAGCCGACGGAGGCAAGTTCGGAAAGACCGAAAGCGGCAACGTATGGCTCGACCGCCGCTACACTTCGCCCTATAAGTTCTACCAGTTCTGGCTCAACGTGAGCGACGCCGACGCCGAGCGCTACATCAAAATCTTCACTTCGCTCTCGAAAGAGGAAATCGACGCCCTCATAGCCGAGCACAGCGCCGCCCCCCACCTGCGCCTGCTGCAGAAGAAGCTGGCCGAGGAGGTGACGGTCATGGTGCACAGCCGCGAGGATTACGATGCTGCCGTAGAGGCCAGCGGCATACTCTTCGGGCAGGGCACGGGCGAAGCGCTCCGCAAGCTCGACGAAGATACGCTCCTGGCTGTCTTCGAGGGCGTGCCGCAGTACGAAATCAGCCGCGACCGCCTCGCCTCAGGGCAGGCGAAAGCCGTAGACCTGCTGACGGACGACGCGCCCGTCTTTGCCTCCAAGGGCGAGATGCGCAAGATGGTACAGGGCGGAGGCGTGCAGGTCAACAAGGAGAAGCTCGCCGCTTTCGACCGCATCCTGACCACCGACGACCTGCTCGGCGATAAGTATCTCCTCGTCCAGCGCGGCAAGAAGAACTACTACCTGCTCATCGCCAAGTGAGCCGCGCGGTGCCTTTGGCCAACTAACTTTGCTTCATATACCGTCAGTCCCCGCCCCTTCCTCCGGGAAGCGGCGGGGCTTTTTTTTGCTGCCGCGGCCGCCGCGGGGCGGGGCGCTGCCGTTTTCTGGCGAAAGCTGCGGTGCTTCTTACGGAAAGTTGCGGCACTTTCGGGGAAAAGTGCCGCATCTTTTCCCCGAAAGCGCTGCCGCTTTTTCCGGGGCGGGGCAGTCCCCTTGTCCCGGACTTGCGGCGCTTCCCGCGGAAAACGCCGCAGGAGCCGCTTTCTTCCCCCGGGGCGGACACGAATAAGCCCGGCATCCGACCACTGCGGATACCGGGCTTTCTGCAGCTCCGGGGAGCACGTTTTGCTTAATGGTGGAAGAGGCGCACGCCGGTGAAGGCCATCGCGATGCCGTATTTGTCGCAGGTTTCGATGACATTGTCATCGCGGACCGAGCCGCCCGCCTGCGCTATGTAGCAAACGCCGCTCTTGTGTGCGCGTTCGATGTTGTCCCCAAACGGAAAGAAGGCGTCCGAGCCGAGCGAAACGCCAGTCTGTGTGTCCAACCAGGCCCGCTTTTCCTCGCGGGTCAAGGGCTCTGGCCGCCGGGTGAAGAAGAGTTGCCAGGTTCCCTCGCGGAGCACGTCGTCGTGGTCTTCCGAAATGTAGACGTCGATGGTGTTGTCCCGGTCGGCGCGCCGTATGCCTTCTTTGAAAGGCAGCCCCATTACCTTGGGATGCTGGCGCAAGTACCAGATGTCGGCCTTGTTTCCGGCCAGGCGTGTGCAGTGGATGCGGCTTTGCTGCCCGGCCCCGATGCCGATGGCCTGCCCGTCTTTGGCGTAGCACACGGAGTTCGACTGCGTGTACTTGAGCGTTATCAGGGAGATGAGCAGGTCGCGGCGGGCTTCGGCGGGGAGGTCCTTGTTTTGCGTGGGGAGGTTCTGGAGGAGGCTCTCGTCGAGCTTCACCTCGTTGCGGCCCTGTTCGAAAGTCACGCCGTAGACGTCCTTGTGCTCCACGGGGGCGGGGCGGTAAGAGGGGTCTATTTTGATGACGTTATACGTGCCTTTCCGTTTTTTGCGCAGCACTTCGAGCGCCTCGGGCGTGTAGTCCGGGGCAATCACGCCGTCGCTCACCTCGCGGGAGAGCAGGCGCGCGGTGGCTTCGTCGCAGGTTTCGCTCAGGGCCACGAAGTCGCCGTAGGACGACATGCGGTCCGCGCCGCGGGCGCGTGCGTAGGCCGTGGCGATGGGCGTAAGGGGGAAGTCCACGTCGTCCACGAAGTAAATCTTCCGCAGCGTATCGCTCAGGGGCAGCCCCACTGCCGCCCCGGCGGGGGAGACGTGCTTGAAGCTGGCGGCGGCGGCCAGGCCGGTGGCTTCTTTCAGCTCGCGTACGAGCTGCCAGCTGTTGAGGGCGTCGAGGAAATTGATGTATCCCGGCCGTCCGTTGAGCACTTCGAGGGGGAGTTCGCCCTGCTGCATGAAGATGCGCGCGGGCTTCTGGTTGGGGTTGCACCCGTACTTCAGTTCGAGTTCTTTTGCCATTTCTTATCGGTTTTTAGGGATGGTTCGGTAGGGAGGGGCTCCGCATTCCGCGGTTTTCCGTGCCGCAAATGTACCGATTTCGCCCCGTATTGGCAAACCGCCGCGCCGCTTTCCGCCGCAGGGGCCGCATCTTTCGGGATTTCATGCAGTCCCTCCAGGGAAAACATGCGGCACTTTTCGGAATTTCATGCAGGGCTTTTCGGGAAAACATGCAGGGCTTTTGGAAGAAAGGTGCGGCACTTTTCCCGGAAAGCGGCCGCGTCCCTCACCGCCCGCCGCAGAGCAAGGCCGTGAAGCGGGGGCAGAGGCGGGCGAGAAGATGGTAGGCCGCCGCGCCGAGGAGGCAGAGGACGGCCACGGTGGCGAAGTTGAAAAGCAGGATGCCCACTGCCGGAGCGTCGGGAAAGAGGCGGACGGGTATTTTGTTGATTGCAGAGCTGAAAAATCCGTGGTAGGCATAGATGAAGAAAGTGGCCGACCAGAGGAACGGTACGGGGCGCATCTTTTCCCGCTCCACACCCCACCGGGCGAAGCAAACCACTGCCACGAGCCCTGCAACGAGGGCAGCCCGGTGGGCAACGGTGGCTGCCCAGTCGATACTTCCGTATGCCCAGTCGCTTGCGGCGAAGAGCACGATGCAGGCCGCGGCGGCAGGCCATCCGGCTCCCCGCAGCGCCTCGGTGAAGAGCCGGCCGTGGATGCTGAACCAGGCGCCGAAGCCGAAAAAGAACAGGGCCGTGGCCGAAAAGCCGATGGGGAAGTGCAGCGGTGTGCTCCAACCCTCGGAGGAAGACAGCAGGAAGAGCAGCCCGAGCAGGCACAGGCCGGCCTGTTTTCCCCGCCGGAGCAGCAGGAAGACGGCGGGAGACAGGAGCATGACGACCATAAGGTCCCGCACAAACCAGAGAGGGAAGTCGATGGGATGGACGTGGGCCGCAGAGCCCCAGAACAGAAGTGCCAGCTCCGTGGGCGAACAGTCGCGTATGAGGGCGGCGTTTCCCGCAAACATCGCGGGGAAAAGCCCTTGCGCCGTCCAGAAGAGCAGGATGAAGAGCGCGTTCCAAAGCAGGTAGGGAATGAGCAGCGTGCGGGCGCGACGGCGGAGTTTCTCCGCGTAGACGGAAGGGCTGAAGCGGAGTTTGTAGAAGAAAAGGAAGCCGGAGAGGAAGAAAAACAGCGGCACGGCTATGGCGCAGAGCTGGGCTTTGAGGTGATGGACGAGGGTCTTGTAGAGCGGGTCGGGGGCGGGGAGCGTTTCTTCCACTGTGGCGTGGATGAAGACCACCGCCACGATGAGCGGGAAGCGCAGCAGGGCGATGGTCCGGGACTGGATTTGTTCGGATGTAAGCATAGGGGAGTTCGTTTTTTTGCGTTCTACTTGTGCCGTATGGCTACGGCGTTTCCCTGCCTTGCGGCAAGGTGGAGAAGGGCAAACCGCCGGGCGGATTGCCGATGAGGCCTGCGTCGCGATGCGGAGTGCATGGCGGCCCAGGCCTTCGGGGGGCGCAAAAAAACGCTGCGAGTACCTGTGTGCGTGCTGCGGCTCCTGGCACTTCGGGGGGAGGGGTTGGTCGTTTTCTCTGTGGAAGTGGCGGCAGGCTGGAGGGGGTGCGGAGGGGTCGTTACGTCATAGGCTGTGGGGTTTTGGGGTGAAGCCGGGCTGCGCGGGGAGATACGCGGGGCAAGGGCACGAAAAAAGGTGTGCACCGTGTATTTTAGTCCACAGAAGGTAACGACCAAATCACCCAAGCCAGCCTAAAATAGCACAAAGGAACACACCTCGGAGGAGGCGTATCCGCTTGGCGGTTCTTCCTGGCTTATTGATAGATTGGTCGTATTTTTCCGTGGGACGAAGCGCAGCAAATACGGTTATGTCATGAATCTCTTTTTCTTTTCTGTTTCGTGCCTTTTCGTTTTTGTTTGCCGCAAATGTACAGAATTCAGCCCGAACGGGCAAAGGCCGGCAGGAGTTTTGGGAAAACATGTGGCACTTGCGGCGAAAAGATGCAGCGCTTTTCCCGGAAACATGCAGGGCTTTTTGGAAATAGCGGCAGCGCTTTTCCCGGCGGGCGGCCGCACTCCGGGGCAGCAGCGGCCGCGTCCCTCACCGCCCGCCGCAGAGCAGGCCGCACAATCGGGGGCAGAGGCGGGCGAGAAGCCGGTAGGCCGCCGCGCCGAGGAGGCAGAGGACGGCCACGGTGGCGGCGTTGAGGAGCAGCGCCCCGCCTGCCGAAGCGTCGGGGGCGAGGCGCAGGAGGAGTTTCTTGGCGACGGCGGTAAACGGCAGGTGGTAGGCATAGATGAAGAAAGTGGCCGACCAGAGGAACGGCACGGGGCGCCACGCCCGCCGCTCCACGCCCCAGCGGGCGAGGTTGGCCACGGCCACTACGCCGCAAACGAGGCCCAGCCGGTGGGCCGTCTCGCAGAGCCACGGCGTGGAAGCGGCCAGGAATTCGACCGCAAACAGCCCCGCGCCGGCCGCCGCGGCAGGCCAGGCCAGACGGCACAGTGCCTCGGTGAAGAGCCGGCCACGGATGCTGAACCAGGCCCCGAAGCCGAAGAAGAACAGGGCCTTTGCCGAGAGTCCCGCGGGCAGCTGCAGGAAGCCTTCCCAACCGTTGGACGAACTGCCCAGGAAGAGCAGGCCGAGCGCGGCGAGCCCTGCCCCTCTGCCCCGGCGCAGTAGCGCGTAGACGAGCGGGGCGAGCGCCGTGGCGACCATCAGGTCGCGCAAAAACCAGAGGGGCTGGTCGAGCGGGCAGGAATCGTTGCCGTCCCAGAAGAGACGCGCCACCTCGGCGGGCGACAAGTCGGCCACGACGAGCTCCTTTCCCGTAAACAGTCCGGGGAAAAGTGCGTGCGCCGCCCAGTAAAGCAGGAGGAAAAGCACGTTCCAGAGCAGGTAGGGAATGAGCAGCGTGCGGGCGCGACGGCGGAGTTTTTCCGCATAGACGGAAGGGCTGAAGCTGCGTTTATAGAAAAACAGGTAGCCGGAGAGGAAGAAAAACAGCGGCACGGCGATGCCGCCGAGCTGGTATTTCAGGATGCGGACGAGCGTCCCGTAGAGCGGGGTGGGGGCGGGGAGCGTCTCTTCGAGCGTGCAGTGGACGAAGACTACCGCCGCGATGAGCGGGAAGCGCAGCAGGGCGATGGTCTTGGACTGGATTTCTTCGGGCGTGGTCATGCGGGTTTTCGGTTGTGGCGTGGTGGCAAATGTGCCGGGATTGGGGGCGTTTACTCCTCTTGCGGCTTGCGGCAGCGCAGGAGGATGCGGCGGCCGTCGGCGGTGGTGGCGGCGAAGAAGTAGAGGTCGCCTCCCTCGGCCAGGCGGAGCTTGCGGCGCAGGTCGGCCACGGAGGCGGGGAATCCGCGCACCGTCAGGTTGCCTTTCGTGGCTCCGGTGAGCAGGCGGCGGAGCTCGGCCTTGCCCATTCCGCCGTAGTCTTCCACGCGGAAGCAGCGGCCGGGGAAGTCCGCCTCGTGGCGGGGGCTGAGGTAGAGGTGGCTGTCGGGGCCTGCTTTCAGCATTCCCCACCGGGCGGCGGGCAGGCGCAGGGCGCCGGCCTTGAGCAGGGCGCTGTCGGGTTCGTAGAGATAGGCGGCCGTTTCGCCGCGGAGCGGAGCATAGCCGGCCGTGGCGGCCTGCTCTTCGCGGCGGGTGAAGCGGAAAAAGAGGGGAGGGGCGGCGGTGCGGAGGACGGCGGCCGTAAGGGGCACGTCTTCCGGCGCAGGCATTTCCCGCCCTGCGGCGGGCTGCAGGCAGAGGGCGAGGAGCAACTCCTTGCATTCGCCGCCTACGGAGACCACGTGTGCCTCTTCCACCCATCCGCCGAAGGCGCGCAGCGCTTCGCTCAGGTCGAGCATCGGCGAGAGCTTCAGGAGGCAGCGGCGCGCTTTCTGCCGCAGGAGGGGGAGCAGGGCGGTGCAGTCCGGCGTGCAGTCGGACAGGGCACTGACGCGGCCTCCCCGCGCGTCGCGCCGGGCGGGGTCGAGGTAGGCGAGGGCGAAAGTGCCGGCCGTCGAGGCCAGATAGTCCTCGGCGCGGGCGCAGATGACCTGCACCTTCTCCGCCAGGCCGAGGAGGGGGAAGTTGTGGCGGGCGCAGCGGCAGAGAGCCTCCTGCTGTTCTACGTAGACGGTCCCGGCCGCCTCGCGGGCCAGGTAGGAGCAGTCTACGCCGAAACCGCCCGTCAGGTCGGCCATCCGGCGGCCGCCTCCCTCGGCTTCGGCCTCATCGAGCAGGCGGCGGGCCAGGGAGGCCTTGTAGCGTGCGGCAGTCTCGCCGGAACATTGCTCCAGCGCCAGGCGGGGCGGGAAGAGCATCCCCCCGGTGGCGGCCCATGCGGGGAGCTTGCGGCGCGCGGCCTGCCAGCCCTCGACCTGCGCGGCGGCGCGCCGCATGTCGACCCCCGGATAGCGGGCGGCGGAGAGGAGGAGGCGCGCCGGGTCGGCCGGGGGCGTGCGGTGGGCGAGGATGAATTGCCACGTGGCCGCGTCGAATCCCTCGGGCGGCGGCAGGGGTGTCTCTCGGGAAGTATTCATATCGGAGGACAAAGATAGTGCATCCGCGCGAAAAAGCGCAGGCACTTTCCGGAAAAAGCGGCAGCGCTTTCCGGAGTTTCATGCAGCGCTTTTCCCAGAAAGCGGCAAGGGCGGCTTTAGCTACTTTAACGGCTTCGGGCAGAAAGGAATAGGAAATATCCGCTATCTTTGCGCCCTAATCGTGTACTTCTCAAAGAAAAGAATACAAAAATCGTAGCATGAAACACTACAGACTGGTCGACAACCTGTGCGGTTGGACTGCATTTTTGATTGCCGCGGTGGTCTACTGCCTGACCATCGAGCCTACGGCAAGTTTCTGGGATTGCCCCGAGTTTATAACCACCGGCTACAAGTTAGAAGTAGGACACCCGCCCGGGGCACCGCTTTTCATGGTGATAGCCAACGTATTCTCGCAGTTCGCTTCCGACGTGACGCAGGTGGCCCGCATGGTCAACCTTATGTCGGCCCTGATGAGTGCCTTCTGCATTCTCTTCCTCTTCTGGAGCATTACGCATCTGACGAAGAAGTTGCTCATCGACCGCCCGGAAGAACTGACGACGGGCAAGCTCGTGGCCATCATGGGCAGCGGCATGGTGGGCGCCCTGGCCTACACGTTTAGCGATACCTTCTGGTTCAGTGCCGTGGAAGGCGAGGTATATGCCTCCTCTTCCCTCTTCACGGCCGTCGTCTTCTGGCTCATACTGAAGTGGGAAGACGTGGCGGACGATCCGCACAGTGACCGCTGGCTCGTATTTATCGCCTACCTCGTGGGCCTCTCCATCGGCGTCCATCTGCTCAACCTCTTGTGTATTCCCGCCATCGTGCTGGTCTATTATTATAAGAAGCACCCCAATGCCACAGCCAAGGGCAGTTTGCTCGCTTTGGCAGCCTCTTTTGTGCTGGTGGCCGTCGTTTTGTACGGAATGGTGCCCGGTTTGGTGAAAGTGGGGGGCTGGTTTGAGCTTTTCTTCGTCAACACCTTGGGATTGCCCTTCAACACGGGACTGATTGTCTACATCTTCCTGCTCATAGCCTGCCTCATCTGGGGCGTCTGGGAGAGCTATCGGGGAAAAGACGAGCGGCGCATGAAGATTTCGCTGCTCCTTTCGGTAGCCCTGATGGGTATTCCCTTCTACGGCCACGGCGCTTCGTCCGTCGTCATCGGCATCATCGTGCTGGCGGCTTTGGCTTTTTACCTGTTGAGCAAGCAAGTCGGCGAAAAGCGCAAGCCCTCTGTCCGTTTGCTCAACACCACGATGCTCTGCATGGCAATGGTCGTGATCGGTTACTCCTCGTATGCCGTCACCGTCATACGCTCCTCTTCCAACCCTCCCATGGACCAAAACTCCCCGGAGGACATATTTACGCTCGGCACCTACCTCAACCGTGAGCAATATGGCTCGCGTCCCCTTTTCTACGGGCCTACATTCGCTTCCCGCCCGGCGCTCGACGTGGAGGGAAACAAGTGCATGCCCCGCATCGTTTACGGCGCACCGACCTACGTGCGGCAGGAGAAGGAAAACCCCTCCGACCCGGACCGCTACGTGCAGATACAGGGCGCAATGGACTACGAGTATGCCCAGAACATGATATTCCCCCGCATGTACAGCAGCGAAGCGCGGCATGTGGCGGCCTATAAGAACTGGGTAAACTTCGAGGGGCGGACCGTTTCCTACGACCAGTGCGGCCAGATTCTCCAATTGCAGATACCCACACAGCTGGAGAACATCCGCTTTTTCCTGTCCTACCAGCTGAATTTCATGTATTGGCGCTACTTTATGTGGAACTTCGCAGGCCGCCAGAACGACATCCAAGGCAGCGGCGAGCCGGAGCACGGCAACTGGATCACGGGAATCGGCTTCATCGACAAAATGCTCGTGGGCGACCAGAGCACACTGCCTGATGAATTGAAAAACAACAAAGGGCACAACGTATTCTACTGCCTGCCGCTCCTGCTCGGCATCATCGGTCTGCTCTTCCAGGCCTACCGCAA
Source organism: uncultured Bacteroidaceae bacterium (assembly GCA_944320955.1). Classification (GTDB taxonomy): domain Bacteria; phylum Bacteroidota; class Bacteroidia; order Bacteroidales; family Bacteroidaceae; genus UBA1794. The sequence goes on along the minus strand of CALUJL010000014.1, from coordinate 119,954 downwards.
GGAGAAAGGCATCCAGGGCTTCTGGGTAGTCTTCTTCCTGTTTTTCATGACGGGCATCGCCATTGTCATCTATCTGAACCAGACTCCGGGACAACCGCGTGAGCGCGACTACGCTTACGCCGGGTCTTTCTATGCCTTCACCATCTGGATCGGCATGGGAGTGGCGGCGATCTACGAATTCCTGCGCAAGCGGACAAAGAAGGAACTGGCCTCCGCCGGCGTGGCCACGCTGGCCTGCCTGTGCGTTCCGGTGCAGATGGCTTCGCAAACGTGGGACGATCACGACCGGAGCGGCCGCTATGTCTGCCGCGACTTCGGCCAGAATTATCTCTACAGCTGCCAGAAGGAGGGAAATCCCACTATCTTCACCAACGGCGACAACGACACTTTCCCCCTCTGGTACTGCCAGGAGACGGAAGGCATACGCACCGACATGAAGGTTTGCAACCTCTCTTACCTCAATACCGACTGGTATATCGACCAGATGAAGCGCCCCTCCTACGAGTGTCCGGCCATTCCCATCTCCTGGGAGCGCATCGATTATGCCGAGGGGACGAACAACTTTGCCCGCGTAGTGCCCGATGGCAAGGTACTCATCGACGGCGTGCGCGCCGAAGACCCCAAGCTCGCCGAGGAACTCTTCGGCAAGGATCCTTACGAACTCAAGACGATTCTCAAGCATTGGATAGTCGATCCCGACCCGCGCTTGCGCGACTTCCTCGCGGAAAACTACGGTGACGACCCGATTTTCCCCACCGACAGTTTCTACATGGACGTCGACACCGCCGCCGTGCGCCGCAGCGGAATGCTGATCCCCACGGACACCATCCCCACCCGCATGGACCTTTCGCTCAAGGGCAAGGGCATTCTTACGAAAGCCGAGCTCATGATGCTCGACATGGCGGCGCACTGCAACTGGGAGCGCCCCCTGTATATGGCCATGACCGTGGGCACCAGCTCGCAGCTTTGCTTCCCGGACTATTTCATCCAGGAAGGCCTCGCGTTCCGCTTTACGCCCTTCAACCGTCACCGGACGGGAGTGGACGTAGACACGGAGCGCATGTATGAGAACATCATGACGAAGTTCAAGTTCGGCAACGCGGCAGACCCCGGCGTATATCTCGATGAGAACATCCTGCGCATGTGCAACGCGCACCGCATCGTCATGGTGGGCACTGCTTCCGCCCTCCTGCAGGAAGGCGACACGGCACGCGCCCGCAAGATGCTCGACTACAGCCTCCAGGTGTTGCCCCCCGAGACCGTTCCGCTCGACTATGCAAGCAATGCCGCCGGAACCATGGCCGAACTCTACTACCGCCTCGGCGACAAGGCCAAGGGTGCCCGCATCCTCAGCGAACTGCAGAAGAAGAGTTCGCAGTATGCCCACTGGTACCTGGCCCTTTCCGAGGGCAAACTCAAGGCTTGCACCCGCGAGTGCATGGTACATGCCCAGATGCTTTACCGCGTGCTCGGCCTGATGGAGCAATACGGGCATCCCGAGTTTGAGAAAGCCTCGAAGGACTTCGAGGGAATCAACGTACTGATGCAGCAGAGGGGCGTCTTCGCCGCCGAGACAGCCTATGCTGATTGAGCAGCCGCCCGCCTTGCTGCGGGCGCTTTACCCGGACGCAATATGGAGGATGGACCCGTCGAAGAAGGAAATCTACCTTACCTTCGACGACGGGCCCATCCCCCGTGTTACGCCCTGGGTGCTGGACACGCTGGAAAGCTACGGCATCCGCGCCACCTTCTTCATGGTGGCCGACAACGCGCGGCGGCATCCCCGCGAGCTGGCCATGGTGCGCGAGCGCGGACACCTGCTGGGCAACCATACGTTCCACCACGTGCGCGGCCTGCAGATGGGCATACGTCCCTATGCCGAGGACGTGCGCCTGGCCGACAGCCTGCTGCATACGCCGCTCTTCCGCCCGCCCCACGGCTTCATGAGCCCGGCGCAGTATGCCTACGTCAGGCGGCATTTCCACATCGTCATGTGGGACCTCGTGACGCGCGACTACAGCCGCCGGCTCGACGGCCCGGCAGTCTTGCGTAAAGTGAAGCATTACGCCCGCAACGGCTCCATCGTGACCTTCCACGACTCCCTCAAGTCGGAGGAAAAACTGCGCTATGCCCTGCCCCGCGCCATCGAGTGGCTCGCCTCCGAGGGCTACGCTTTCCGCACGTTCGACGCACTGGTTTCCTCCCCGCCCCCGTCCATGGCGGAGGGCAGGCGGGGGCAGAGCCTCGTCACCGCCGCGGCGCGCTGAAGGAGCGGGCCGGGTGGAGCCGCAGAGTCCCGCCCCACTGTGCCGGCTGGAGCCTGCGCCTCCCGGCGGAAAGCCTTGCCGCGGTTTGCAAGGAGCCCTGCCGCTTTTCAGAAAAAGTGCTGCATCTTTTTGCCGGAAGTGCTGCCGCTTTTTTCCGCCCGCCTTTCAGGAACAGAACGAAATACCATTGCAAATGGACGAATCCCCCAATCTCTTGAAGCAGAAAATACAAGCCGAGGCCCGCAGCCTCGGCTTCTCTGCGTGCGGCGCGGTCGGCGTGGAGGAGGCGGAAGAGGCCGTCGTGCGGCGCTATGAGGCGTGGGTCGAGGCCGGAGAGTGCGACGGGATGGACTACATGCGCCGCTATGCCGACGTGCGCCGCAGCCCCGCCCGCCTGATGCCGGGGGCGAAGACGATGCTCTGCCTGGCGCTCCCCTATGCCCCGGCGCGCCGCCTGAGGGCGGAGGTGCCGCAGATAGCCTGCTATGCCTACGGCGAAGACTACCACGAGGTGATGCGCCGCCGCCTCTTCAGGCTGCTGGAGCGCGTGCGCGCCCTGCTCGCGCCCCGGCCTGTGGCGGGGCGCGTGTGTGTCGACACAGCCCCGGTGTTCGAGAAATACTGGGCCGCCCGTGCGGGACTGGGCTGGATCGGGAGGAACACGCAGCTCGTCCTGCCCGGCCGCGGCTCTTACCATTTCCTGGGCGAGCTGCTTCTGGATATTTCCTTGCCGCCCGACGGGCCTGTGCCTCCGGCTTGTGGCGGTTGCCGCCGCTGCATCGACGCCTGCCCTGCGGGCGCCTTGCGGCTCGATGCGGCGGGACAGGCGGAAGGCCTCCCCGCCCGGCTCGACGCGCGCCGCTGCCTCTCGTGCCGGACCATCGAGTTTCGCGGCCCGGAGCTGCCGGAGGAGACGCGGGAGGCCTTGGGAGGCCGTATTTACGGCTGCGACGAGTGCCAGAAGGTATGTCCCCACAACCGCGCCGTTCCGCCCTCAGAAGTCGCGGAATTCGCTCTCAGCGACGATTTGCGCGGCATGACGCTCCCCGACTGGCGCCGCCTGACGCCCGAGGGCTTCCGCCGCCTCTTCCGCCGCTCCGCCGTCCGCCGCGCGGGCTACGAGGGGCTGATGCGCAACTTGCGGGCCGCCTTCCCCGAAGACTTCCCGGCCGGGGATCCCGCCCTGCCGCCGGGGGAGTAGGGCTCAGCCCTGCCCGGGTTTGTTATGGCGGTATTCCGACGGCAGGCAGCCGAATGTCTCGCGGAAGCACTTGCGGAAGTAGGCCGGCGTGCTGATGCCCACGCGGTACATGGCTTCCAGTACGGTTGTCTTCTCTTCGGCCAGGATGCGGGCGGCGCAGGTCATGCGCGTGCGCAGCACGAAGCTTTTCGGGTTCATCCCCGTCAGCGCTTTCGTCTTGCGGTAGAGCGTGGAGGGGCTGACGTGCAGGTTTTCAGCTATGGTTTTCAGGTCCATCTCTTCTTCGGCAAGGTGTGCCTCGACTTGTGCCGTCAGGTCTTCGAGGAAGCGGCGGTCGAGGCGGCTCATCCGGCTTTCCTCCCGCCGGGGAAGCGCGAGGGGGTTCTGCTGCCAGCTTTCCGCCAGTTTGCGGCGGGATTGTATGAGATTGTCGATGCGGCGGCGCAGGAGCGCGGAGTTGAGGGGCTTGGCGAGATAGGAGTCGGCTCCCGCGTCGTATCCCTCGGCGCGGTCTTCTTCGGAGGCTTTGGCGGTGAGCAGGATCAGCGGTATGTGGGAGGTTTCCAGCTCGCCTTTTAGCCGCTTGCACAGCTCGACTCCGTCCATCACGGGCATCATGATGTCCGAAACGATTAGGTCGGGCATTTCCTGCCGGGCTTTTTCCAGCCCTTCGCGGCCGTCGGCGGCGGTGAGGATGCGGAAGTCTGCTTCCAGTGTGCGGCGGATGTAGTGGCGTATCTCGGCATTGTCCTCCACGATGAGCAGCAGCGGCCGTCCGTCGTGCCTGCCCTCCCTGTCCGGGGCGGTGGCCTCCGTCCCGGTTTGCGGCTCTCCGGGAAGCTCGGTGCGGGCTTCTCCGGGGTATTCCTCGTGGAGGTCGAGGGCGAAGGTGAAGGTGGCTCCTTCCCCGATGCGGCTGTCGGCCGTCAGGAGTGCCCGGTGTAGTTTGGCCAGGTTGTACACGATGGCCAGGCCGATGCCGGTGCCCCGTCCCTCGGGCGCGTTGGAAGCGCGGAAGTAACGCTCGAAGATGTGGGGAAGTTCTTTGGCGGGGATGCCGATGCCGTTGTCTTTCACGGAAAAGGCGAGGTATTCCCGTCCGTCCCGTTCCGCTTTGTCGAGGATGAGGCGCACTTCTCCCGTGGCGGGCGTGTGTTTGGCCGCATTGGCCAGCAGGTTGAGGAGCACGGAGGAGAGCACTTCGGGGTCGAAAAGCAGGCGCGTGTCCTCCGTGCGTTGCTCGAAGCTGAAGGAGGCGCAGTCCCGGGGCATCGACTGCCTGAAGCGGTGGAACACTTCGCGTGCCGTCTCTGCCGCATCGGCCCGTACGAGGCGGAGCCGGCGCTTGGCGGTTTCCGTCCGGCGGAACTCCAGTATCTGGTCGGTGAGGCGGTGCAGGTGGAGGGCGTTCCGGTAGATGAGCTCCAGAGTGTTGCGTTCTTCCTCGGGAGCCTGGTCCTTTTTCCGCATGAGGTGCTTCAGCGGATCGATGATGAGGGTGAGGGGCGTGCGCAGTTCGTGGGCCACGCTGGTGAAGAAGTTGAGGCGTTCCTGGTGGAGTTCCTCGTCTTTTTTGTGTTTTTCCTGCTCGATGAGCAGGGAGGTCTCCAGCGATTTCCGGCGGTGATAGATGGAGAATATGCCTGCTGCTGCGGCACAGGCCAGGAGCAGGTAGCCCGCTTTGGCCGTCCGGCTCAGCCACCAGGGCGACGGAATGTCTATGCTGAGCGGTTCGGGCAGCTCGACCCACGGTTCTCCCTTGAGGCGGTATTTCAGGCAGAAGCGGTAGTTGCCCGGCTGCAGGCCACGGAACGTGGCGGAGGGCTCTTCCGTGGTATACCATTTCTTGTCGAGGTTTTCCATGCGGTAGGCATATTCGATGCGTCCGGCCAGGGCATAGTCTTGTATGCCGAAGCGTATGGAGAAGGTGTTTTGTCTGTGGGAGAGGCGGACTTCTTCTGCTGCGTGGGGCAGGGGGATATGTCTTTCGCCGCCTTGGCCTTGCCCTTCGTAGAAGATAAGTTCGGTGAAAGCCGGGCGGGGGGCTGCCGGTTTCTGGTAGAAGGCCTCGGGCCGGAAGGAGACGACTCCGCCCCGCCCGGCAAAGTAGAGTGTGCCGTCGGCGGCGCAGGCCGAGGCGTTCTCCAGGAATCCGGCGGCGGGGAGTCCCTCGTGTTGGGAGTAGGTGCAGAAGATTCCTTCCTTGCGGCGGAAGTGGATGAGGTAGTTGTCCGTGGTGAACCACAGGTTCCCGTGTGCGTCTTCTTCGATGGCTTGTATGTTGGTCTCGGGCAGGCCGGAGGTTTCGTCGTAGGTCTCGTAGCGTGCCAGGTCGGGTATTCCCCCGGAGTTGCGGAAGAGGACGAGCCCCTTGCGGGTGCCGGCCCAGAGTTCCCCCTGCAGGCTGGAGAAGAGCGTATTGACCGCATCGCTGGGGAAGCCTTGTTTCCGGTTTTGTCGGCCTGTGGTTTTCCCTTCGGGATTGAAGCGGGTGATCCCATTGCCGAAGGTGGCGACGTAGAGGTTGCCTGCCCGGTCGGCGGCCATGTCGCGCAGGATGGGGTCGCCGATTGCGGCATTCATGGCCGCGGGGCGGCTGAAGTGTCCGTCTGCCTGCCGGTAGAGGTAGAGCCCGTGGTGCGTACCTGCGTAGATGTTGCCGCGGTTGTCTTCGTAGAGGCAGCGTATGTGGATGGGGAGTTGAGGGTCGGGGTTGAGGAAGCGGGTGTGCCCGTTGCCTGGATTGTAGCAAAGAATGCCTTTGAGGTAGGTGCCGAACCAGAGGATTCCTTTGTTGTCTTGGAAGATGGTTTGCACGATGGTGTTGTCCAGCAGGCGGTTGACCGGGGCGGAGAGTTCTTTCCTGTTGTTCCCTTGGCGGAAGCAGTCGATGCCGCAGGCGTCTTCGCCTACCCATACGGTTCCGTCCTTGCCGGCCAGCAGGCTGAGGGCTATTTTTCCCCGGAGCGTTTTTTCCTTGTCTTGCCCCGGACTGTTGCTCCACAGGGTGAAGAGCGGGGGCAGGTGGGGCAGGCAGTCGATGCCGTCGCCCTCGTATCCGATCCAGATGTTGCCGAAGCTGTCGGGCAGGAGCGCCCGGGTGTGGATGCTGTGCAGTTCGTTTAGCCGGGATCCGGCGGGAATGTTCCGGAAGTGGGGCTTACGGGCCAAGTCGTGCAGGGGTTCGTCCGGGTCGAGGCTGCTGACCCCGCCCATGCGGCAGGCTATCCAGAGCGTGCCTTTGGCATCGCAGGCCAGATCGTAGATTTGGTCGCTCAGCAGGGAGGCTGGATCGGCCGGGTCGTGCCGGAAGTTGCGGAATGTCCCGTCTTGCGGGTTGAAGAGGGCGAGCCCGCCTTTCGTCCCGACCCAGATGTTTTCGCGGGAGTCGATGCAGAGGGATAGGATTTCGTCGTGGGGAAGGGAAGAGTCGTCGCCGGGGATGTGGCGGAAGTTGCGGGCTTCGTGTTCGCGGGGGCTCAGCACGGTCAGGCCTTTGTGCTGGTGCCCGATGTAGAGGAAGCCTCTCTTGTCTTCGGCCAGGCACCAGATCTCGTCTTGGGGCAGTCCGCGTGTGTTGCGGGCATCGTAGTGCTCGGAACGGGTGTGCCCGGGATCGAGAAAGTCGATGCCCGAAGCGTAGTTGGCCACCCATAGCCCGCCCGATGCGGCGGCTGCCAGCGCAGTAATGTTGGGCGAGGCGGTGGAGATGGGTGCAGGGGGGCTTTCGGGGCCGGAGCGCCTTCCCCCCGGGGATTGTGCGGGCGTTGGCGAGAAATGGTGGAATTCTTGCAGCCGGGTATCGAAACGGTCCAGCCCGTCGCGCTCGGTGGCGATCCAGATGTAGCGGGGATCTGCGGGGTCGATGAGCAGGCCGTTCAGCTCGTTGCCGGCGATGTCGGAATTGCCGGTGTGGTAGCTGATGAAGTTCTGCCCGTCGAAACGGCAGAGCCCCCGCTTGGTGGCTATCCAGAGGAAGCCTTGCGGGTCTTGGGCCATATCGGAAATAGTGGCGTTGGGCAACCCCTCCGCCGTTCCGATGTACCGGATATCGGCCCGGGCCACCACCCATGAAACAACAAGGACAGCCACCAGAGCGGCTGTCCTTGCATTTATTCTCGGTTTACGGGGGCTTCTCATGCTCTTAGTCTATCAATATAACTGTGCCTTTGCAGATATATTGTCCTTTGGGCAAGCTGATTTTGTTGCTTCCGGCCTGGAGTCTCGCCGTCTTGTAGAGTGCGCCTCCGAGGGTATAGACGGGCAGACTGCCTTCGGCGTCGCTCTCCACGAGGATTCCGCCCGGAATCTGGTAGAATTTCCGCCCGATTTCTGCCGCCGCCGGGGTGGATATCCCGGTTCCCTCGTCGTATCCCCAGTAGTAGAGGCGGAAGTTGTCGGCTTGGAACCAGCCTGCCCGCCCGCTTCCGGTGCCGGTGGAGCGGACGCCGATGCGGAGTGTCTCGCCTTCACCCAGCAGGATGTCTTCGATGCGGAAGTGGCTCCAGTCGTTGTTGTTGCCTCCGCTTACGTTGGTGAGGGGTTCGGAGTCGAGGGCAGTCTTGTCGCCGGCTTGGGCATAGGCGTGCTGGTCTGTCAGGTATTCTACTCCGTCGGTATTGCGCAGCGAGACTTCCAGGCTGTAGCGGCCGGCGGGCAGGCCGGTCAGCTCCTGGTAGAGGTCGAGTTGGGAGATGTTTTCCTTGGCCACGCTGATGAAGTGTGTCCCGTCTGCGGCCGGGCGGTCGTTCCATGTGTTCATGTCGGTCCATCCGCTGCCGTCCTGGAACAGTTCCCAGCCGGTCGTGCCCGATTCGAAGCTCGGGTTGGTTATGAATTCTGTCATCTCGATGCTCATCCCCTCCTCCGGTTGGGCGCTGAGTTTGCACTCGGCGTAGGCCTGTTGCAGTTCGCTGTCGATGCGGACGACTTCTTCCGTGGTAGAGTTATCGCCCACGTAGATGGATTGTCCTTCGCTCAGGAGGGTTTCCAGATTCGTTTTTTCCTCCGACTCGCGGATTTGCATGCAGAAGTCGGTTACGGACTCGAGGGTCTGTAGCAACGAGGCCATGGGTGCCTGGGAGGCCAGGGCGGCATTCATGGTAGTCTCCAGAGTGGTGATAGCTGCTTCGAGGTCGGCTTTCTGGTCCATGTTCCAGACGTCTGCGTTCATGGCTTCGAAGAGCGGGTCGCGGGTGCTGCCGGCGCAGAGTGAGAGATCGATGTTCTCGGCTTCCGTGTAGAGGCTGAGGTAGCGTTGGCGCAGGGGTTCGAGGTCTTCTGCTTCTCCTCCTTCGATGGTGATCGAGAGGGTTGGGGAGGTGGCATTTGCCATAGCTGTCGTGCCGCTGTATAGGGCTTGGAACTCATGCTCGCCGTTGTAGAGGCCGCTGCATTGGTAGGTAGCGGTGCCGTCGGCCCCGACCGGCAGGGTGCCTATGATTTTGCCGTCGCAGAGCAGTTGTACGTAGGCTCCTTCGCTGCTGCCGCCCGATACGGTGGCGACTATCGGGAAGGTCTCGTCGGCTTGGTACGAGGTGCGTTCCGTGCCGAGGGATACCGAGGCTCCTCCTGTGCGGCCGTTGGCACTGATGCGGAAGAGGCGGGATCCGTGTTGGGGAATGAGGGGGGCAAGCCCGTCGTTCGAGTAGGTGCCGATGTTTTCGCCGCTCCACATATCCGTCACGGTGCATTCCTGCCCGTCGGCAAAGCCGAGGTCTCTCAGGTCGAGGGTTATGGCGTTTTCTTTGGCCGGCGCGGGATCTTCGGTAAAGACGAGGAATTCCACGGTTACACCCTGGGGTGCATCGTCCATGTCGCTGTCGTATCCGACTACGGAGGAGAACTTCGTGTAATTATGGCCCTCGGGCAGGGTGAAGGTGATGATGGAAGTGGCATTTACACCGTATCCTTTCTCGTAGGTCACACCGTTTATGACGAGCGGGCCTCCATCGTTGTTCTTGTCGAGCTGCACATTGCCCCATCCGTTGACGGGAGTCCCGTCCCACTCAAAGTCGCGTAGCGAAACGCTCTGGCCGTTTGCATCGATTAGGACGGGATTTCCCCAGTTGGCATGGTCGTAGTCCAGGCCGTCGCCCGCGTCTGTCACTACAAGGTAGAGCTTTTCGGCTCCGGAGATGTCGGCTGTCAGCGTGATGCCTTCTTTTTGGTAGGTGCGGGAGATGAGTCCGGAATTGGCGATAGCCTTCTGTGGGTCTACGCCGCTGCGCGTGGTGGGATCCTCGTTGAAGATCATGAATTCCACGGATGATTTGGTGCCTTGGCTGGTGCCGCTCTCGTCGATGCCGGCATAGGCTTCGAATTTGACAGCGTCTTCCGGTATATCGAAGAGCAAGATTGAATTGGCATGTACGGCAAATCCGTTTTCATATTGTTGTCCGGCGATGCAGAGGGTATCTCCTTCGAGGTTCTGATTGACGTGCATGCTGCCCCATCCGCAGGTACTTTTGATGGGAGCCAGCTCCGTCAGGCTGATTTTGCTTCCGTCTTTGAGGGTTAGCGTGGGGTTTATCCAATCGGCATGGTCGCTGTCGTAGCCGTCTCCCGCATCTGTTACGATAAGGGCCAGTTGGGTGCTTCCTTCGGGAATGTCGGCCTCCACGTTCTGCCCGAACCCGGTGGTGAGGTAGGAGATGGTCCCGGAACGGTAGAGGGCGTTTGCTGTGCGGACGTATTCGTCGCCTCCCAGATTGAAGAGTGCTGCAAACTTGTCTCCATTGGCCGGGTCGTCTGCTGTCCAGATGACTTTGCTGTCTTCGCGGAGCAATTGGCGGTTGCCGGCCGAATAGTTGTGCATATAGAGTACGTCGCGGTTGGTCAGGAGCGAGTCGGTAAAGGCATCGTTCTCCGGGAGATTCCCGCCAAACATGAGCGGCGATTTGAAGATGGTCCAAAGATTCATCAGCGTGAACTGCTCATCGCGCGTGAAATTAGTCCAGCGTTCCGTTCCCCGCTCTCCCCGTATGGCTATTTTGCCCAACGGGAGCATGTCGGCATCGGGCCATGCGCCGGGTTTGATGTAGGGCGCCCATTTGGCGCATATGTTGAACTGGTAGCTGAGCTGGTCCCAATTGTCCCAGAAGTCGTCCACCGTCCGCCAAAGGTTGGCGTGTGTGCTCAGGTGTCCGTACTGTTCTACCGGGGTTTCTCCGGGGGAAAGGCTGAGGACGATGGGTCTTCCGCATTGGTCGATGGCTTTTCGTATCATTTCGATTTCTCCCGTATGGTATGGGCGGGAAATGTCGTCGACTTTCACGTAGTCCACTCCCCAGGAGGCATACAGATCGAAGATGGAGTTGTAGTATTCTTGCGACCCGGGCTTGGTGCAGTCCACTTTCATGTTGTCGGACAGCCAGGTGCAGGCTGAGTCTCCGTTGGCAATCATGTCGCAAGTGACAGCCCCGTCCGTGCCCAGCACGGGAAGGCGCCTTTGTACGGCTTCTTTGGGCACGCCGCGCATGATGTGGATGCCGAACTTCATTCCCCGGTTGTGCACGTAATCGGCCAGCGGCTTGAATCCGTTTCCGTTTGCAGCAGAGGGAAAGCGGTTTGTGGCGGGCGTATATCGGCCGTAGTCGTCGATTGTGTAAATGGGGTCTGTCTGGTTGTAGCCGCCGGCTTTGTCGTTTTCCACAAACCAGCGTATGTCTACGACGATATACTCCCATCCGTAGGAAAGCAGTTTGGTACTCATGTAGTCGGCGTTAGCCTTTACTTCGTCTTCTGTTACGGTCGGGCCATAGCAGTCCCATGAGTTCCAGCCCATCGGCGGTGTCAGCGCCCATTTCTGGAAGGGCAGTTCGTCTCCGGTCTGGGCGCTTAAAGCGGCGGAGCCGAGCACGGAGGCGGCAATGAGGGATAGAATTTTCTTTTTCATGATACATCAATGTTTGGTTCGATGTCGCAAATGTAGTGGAAAGTATCTCCTCGGACGGGACTCAGGGCAGTCAGAAAAGGGATACGGAGCGTTCATTTTGGACAGAAATGCAGGGATTTATGTGGAAATTCTGCTGTTCTGCCCTGCCATGGCCTGATGTCTGAAAAACCCAAGCGGCGCTCCCCATCGGGGTGCGCCGCTTGGCGATATTACCATTCCGTGCCGGCAGTGTGCGGCACGGGGTAGGGCGGTCTTCTTACTTGAGGCGTACTTTGAGCGGTTTGCGCTTCTCGGCGGCGAATTTCTTCATGTAGTCGAACCATTCCTGTGCCGATCCGAAGCCGTGTTTGCTGTAGCCGGCGCCGAAATAGTAGGTGAACTTCGCGTCGGGGGAGTAGGTGGTTACGCCCACCAGATGCCCCGTGGCTCCGCCTTTGGCAGCCTCTTCTTCGTTCTCGGAGAGCGGCTGTACGCGGATTTCGTCCATCCGTTCCGGGAAGTAGAGGCCCAAGTAGTTCGTCCCGTTGGTCTCGTTCGCGGGTTCCACGTAGGCGGCGTATCCTTCATCAGCGTTTATGTCCACTTGGTCCGAGCCTTTGTGCATCACCACGCCGGCGGCCAGCGGAAGCTGCGAGAAGATGTTGGTGTACCATACGGTGCATTTCACCATTTGCGAGCCCTTGTCGAGGCTCAGGAGGCGCGTTTCGCGCACTTCCACGTCGCTCACGACCAGGTCGTACGTCAGCCGTGCCGTGAAGCGCAGCGGCCCGTTGTCCAGAATCTCGCAGGTTTTGTAGCACCAGGGGTAGATCATCTCGCCCGTCGAGGGGGAAATGAAAGCCGCCGTGCCGGCGCCCAGCGTGGGGCCTACGGCATAGTAGTCGCAGCCCTCGCCGTGGTCTACGTGGTAGGAGAGCTTTTGTTCCTCCTCCCACGACATTTTCTTGCCTTCCTTGCCCAATTCGGCTTTTTGCTCGTTGAGCCGGCGGTCCATGTCGTAGAATTTGGCCAGGACAGGCTGCTCCGTGCGCTTGCTCCACAGGTCGTAACCGTACAACTTGTAGTTCCGTTGTTGGGAGCCCGGCCCGTATACGCGCCAGCCCATGCGGTCGTTCTCGAAAGCGAGGTCGTCCAGCCGTTTGGGATAGACGGCACCGCAGCAAACCGTATCGGCCGTCTCGGGCGTGCCTTCCTTGATGGTGAAGACGGCTTCCTCGCCGGCTTTTACGCTTACGGGGAAGAGGATTGTTCCGTCGTTGGTCAGCTGGTAGGGTACTTGCGCGCCGCTCTCGTCAAGCACTACGAGGCTCTCATAGGTGCGGAGCTTGGTCTGCACGTGTTCGCGGTAGATTTCGACGAGCTCGCCGTTCCGGTCCGTTTCCGAGTCGTTTGTCACTGTGACTTCCACGCTTTTTCCCGTGCAGGCCGTAGCGCCCATCAGGAAGAGGCCGGCGTAGAGCAGTTCTTGGAGTTTCATTTCTGCAGAAGTGCTTTATTGGGGTTGTTTTCCGATGTAGGCAAGGATACCGCCGTCTACATAGAGCACATGTCCGTTGACGAAGTTGGAGGCATCGGATGCCAGGAATACGGCCGGGCCCTGCAGGTCTTCGGGCGTACCCCAGCGGGCTGCGGGTGTTTTGGCCACGATGAAGGAGTCAAACGGGTGGCGGCTTCCGTCCGGCTGGCGCTCGCGCAGCGGAGCGGTCTGCGGCGTGGCGATGTAGCCCGGGCCGATGCCGTTGCACTGGATGTTGTACTCTCCGTATTCGGAGCAGATGTTCCGCGTGAGCATCTTCAGGCCGCCCTTGCCGGCTGCATAGGCCGATACGGTTTCACGTCCGAGTTCGCTCATCATGGAGCAGATGTTGATGATCTTGCCGTGGCCTTTTTTGATCATGCCGGGGATGACGGCCTTGGAAACGATGAAGGGAGCGGTCAGATCCACGTCGATCACCTGGCGCCACTCCTTGGCGCTCATCTCCGTCATGGGGATGCGCTTGATGATTCCGGCGTTGTTTACCAAAATGTCGATTACCCCGATCTCTTTTTCTACCTTGGCAATGAATGCATTCACGGCGTCTTCGTCCGTCACGTCGCAGACGTATCCGTGTGCCTTGATGCCCTTTTCGGCATAAGCGGCAAGGCCCTTGTCTACGAGTTCCTGCTTAATGTCGTTGAACACGATGGTTGCGCCGGCTTCCGCAAAGGCGGTGGCGATGGCGAAGCCTATTCCGTAAGAAGCACCTGTAACGAGGGCGATTTTGCCCTCTAATGAAAAGTTTACCATAATACTGTTAATAATAGATTTTAAGAGGATGTTTGCTTGTTCTCTCGCCTGCAAACATACGGAAAATATTGCAGATATTTTTCATCTTTTCGGCGAAAACATGCGACGGGTATGCCGATTTCTTGTGTTTTCAGAAGTTGTAGCCTACGGAGAACTGCAGGTTGCGGCTGCGGGCCACGGGGTCATCGCCGGTTTGGAATTCCCCGATTTGGCGCGGATCGGGGTCGCAAGTATTGAGGAAGCCGTGCTGGTATTGGATTCCTGCGTAGAACTGCCGGAAGAGCAGTCCCACGCCGATGTTGAGGCCTACGTCGAAGTTGTTTTGCCCGTAAGGGTTTATGAGTCCTTCCTCCGGTGTGCCGTCGGAACTCTCCACCTTGTTGTCGAGGCCGAACGAGAGGTTTAGGCCGAGCAGGGGCTGCAGTTGCAGTCCTTCGGTCAGGGGGATTCGGCAGGCCAGGTTGAGGGGCACGTCGATCCACAAGGCGTTGGCCGTCACTTCGCTGCCTTCGCCTTCCACTTTCACGCCGCGCGAGGAGAGGAGGATGCCGGGTTCGGCGTAGACGAGGCCGGCAATCGGGATGTCGGCCACCACGCCCACGTGGTATCCGGCTTTCATCTTCGGGTCGGCACCCTGCTTGAGTTCCTTGTTCATGGCGGCGGTGGAGAGGTTCAGCCCGGCACGCAGTCCGAAGCGGGTGCCGCTTTTCTCGTTGTTGTCTTGCGCGTGCAGGGGGGGAGAGGCTTGTCCCGAGGGCCAGACAGGCGGCGCAGAGGGCGAGGAGATGCTTCGTTTTCATGACGATTTAAGGTTTGGGTTTGGAGCAAAAGTACATATCAAAAAAGAAAAGCGCAAGACTTTTCCGAGAAAAAAGACTTGCGCTTTCGGGGGGAGGAGTTTTTTTTAGAAGTTGTAGCCTACGCTGATGGATAGGTTGCGGTTTTTGGCCGAGGGATCCCAGTTGTCGCCTTTCCAGCAGTCGCCCGTCATAGTGTTGACGAAGCCAAACTGGTACTGGAGCCCTACGTAGAACTGGTCGATGGCCAGGCCGGCGCCGATGCCCCAGCCGCAGTCGAAGCGGCCCAGTCCGTAGCCTTCATCCTCTTCGTTCTCGGCATCCTTGTCGTAGCCGAAGGTGTTCGTCTTGATTTCCCCGTCGCCATAGGTCGTTTTCGTCTTGCCGCCCACGCCCACGGCGAAGTACGGGCCGGTGTAGACCTGCAGCTGCAGCATGTCGGTGAAGTTGTACCGCCAGGACACGTTGATGGGAATCTCCAGATACATGGCGTTTACGGAAGTTTCCGAGTTCTCTTCCGGATATTCGGAGTTCTCGTATTCCGTTTTCACGCCTTTGGTGGAGAAGTAGAGCCCGGGTTGTACGTAGAGGCTCTGCATGACGGGGATGTCTACAATGGCGCCCACATGGAATCCGGCCAGCATCTTCGGGTCGGTGCCTCGCTTGGCATCGTCGTTCATGGCCGCATTGGAGAGATTCACGCCGGCGCGGAAGCCGAAGCTGATGCCTTCGCCGTCGGCGCTCTGTGCCTGTACTGAGGGGGTGCATACGAGGGCCATGGCACATGCGGCCACCAGCCCGAGGAGTCCTTTCGATTTCATAATAAAATGCTTTTTATAAAGATGAATAATGTAGGTTGGCTTTTGCCTCAAATATAGAGTGCTTGAAACATACCTCCCCTATGTTTTATATTAGTTTAACACATCTTTAAGAAAAACCCCTCTTCCGGCGGGAAAAGGGGGCGTAGGAAAGGAAAAAGGGCAGCAGGGTTTTCCGTCGGGGGGGCCTTGGTTTCCCCGGAAAGCCTTGTCGTTCGAGGGAGAAGCGGGCTCAGAAGTTGTAGCCCACGGAGATGCGCAGGTTGCGCGTGCGGAGCGAGGCTCCCTCGTCCCAGGCCCCGGCCTCGCAGAGGTTGAGGAAGCCCCATTCGTAGGCCAGGCCTACATAGAAACGGGCGAAGGCCAGCCCGGCGCCGAGGTTCCAGCCCATGTCGAAGCGCTTGATGCCTGCCCCGCGGTCTTTGGGGTCTTGGGCTTCGGCGTCGTGCCCGAAGGTGTCGGTCTCCGTCGTGCCGGAACTTCTGAAGGAGAAGCCGCCGGTCACGATTTCCATGCGTTCCCATTCGGTCGACGTCTTGCCGCCCAGTCCGTAGGCCAGGTAGGGCCCCGTTTGCAGTTGCAGCTGCAGCCCGTCGCTCAGGGTGTGGCGGTAGGAGACGAGCAGGGGCACTTCCATGAACAGCATGTCCACGTCCCGCTCCTCGTAGCGCAGGTTTTGCTGCGAGCCGTAGACTTCCGTCTCTTCCAGCTCGGTCTTTGCGCCTTTGGCGCTGAGGTAGAGGCCGGGTTGCAGGTAAAATCCGGCCCGGAGCGGCACGTCGACCACGGCCCCCACGTGCCATCCGGCCTGGTTCTTCCCCTCGGCGGGGGCGAAGGCCTTGTCGTCGGCCAGGCGCGCCATGTTCAGTCCGGCACGCACGCCGATGCGGACGCGCCGTTCTTCCTGTGCTTCGATTTCGTGGGCCACTACTTCGGCGGCCGGGGTCTGTGCCTGCAGGCCGAGCGTGGCGAGCAGGAGGGCGGCGAGGGCCGCTGCGCATGTTCTCTTCTGTTTCATGAGTAGGAGAGGGGGGTATCAGGGTTTGGAAGTTTCGGAGGGGGAAGTTGCGGGCGGGGGCTTGCCTGCCGGCGGGAGAGTATGGTCCAGGCCACGGCCGCCAGCACCGTGAAGATGCCCGCCGTCTGCAGCGCGCTGAGCGCTTCGCCCAGGAAAGCCACGCCCAGCACCACGGCCGTGAGCGGCTCCATGCAGCCCAGGACGGAGGTCGGCGTGGAGCCCACGCGCCGGATGGCCAGTACGATCAGCAGGTTGGAGCACAGCGTGGGGATGGTGCTGAGCAGCAGCAGGTTGACGGCCGTAGCCCAGTCGGGCACGGCCTGCAGCCCCTCTTCGCCCCGCAGCAGCAGGGCAAGGGAGCAGAACAGCGTGGTCAGGAGCAGGACGTAGAAGGTGCTCACCGCGCTGTCCAGCTGCCGGATGAGCGGGCGGCTGTAGAAAAGGAGATAGCTGCCGTAGCCTACGACGGTGATGAGCACCAACCCGATGCCTACGAGGGCCTTTTCCCGCTCCAGGCTGCCGTCGAGCAGGTGTCCCAGCGTGCCCGCGCTCAGCAGCGCCACGCCGCACAGCGAGAGCAGCGCGGCAAGCAGCAACCCGGGGGAGAGCTTTTCGCCGAAGAAGAGCGCGGCCGTGAGGGTGACGAAGACGGGATAGAGAAAGTGGATGGTCGTGGCCACGCCGCTGGGTATATACAGGTACGACTCCAGCAGGAAGAGGGACGAGAGCGTGTAGAAGAATGCCAGCCCCGCCAGCGCTCCCGCCTGCCGGAGGCTTATGCGCAGCGACTGCCGCCGCACGAGGATCACCGCGAGGGTAAGCATCGAGGACAGCCCCATGCGGTAGATGACCACCGACGAGGTGTGCATCCCGGCCTGCAGCACGGGGATGGAAAAGAGCGGGATGAAGCCGAAGGCCGAAGCGGCCAGCAGGGCGTAGATGTAGCCTTGGGCGCGCCGCAGGAGGCTGTGGCGGGAAGAGAGGAGAGAAGCGAACCGGGAGATGAGAACGGACATGGGGCGAATTGTGTGTTTATATAAGGAAATCTCCGCGACCCACGGGTGTGACGCGAAGATTTTCCTGTAGTCCTACGAAGATTCGAACTTCGACAAGCAGAACCAAAATCTGATGTGCTACCATTACACCATAGGACTATACTTGGTCTCTTGTGTGTGCGTTTCTTGTCAAAAGCGCGGCAAAGATAGGGCTTTCTTTCCGCTCGGGCAAGAAAACGGCGGCTTTTTTCCTCTCCCGTGCCGTGCTTTTGCGGAAAACGGGCCGCACTCCTACCGTGCGGCGCGGCGCAGGCGGCTCTTTCTTTCCCCGGAATACGAAGGAAAGGGGCGCCCCTCCGAAAAAAGGCGCCCCCGGGAAACAGAGAATTGTAGTAACGAATCGTTTCCTTTCCTATTGCTGTGTGCGGGTGATGGTGTAGAGCACTTCGCCGTTGCGGTTTACGAGGTAGACCTTCATGTCCTGCGCGTTGATGGCGAAGACGCTGAATCCCGGCTCCGAGCTGCAGTACTGCGTGCCCTCCACGGGCTTCACCTGCCGGCTGAGCGAAGCGGAGGTGTTGACCAGATAGTCCACGTTTCCGCCGTCGGCCCGCTTGATGTACTGGAAGTTGTGGATGTGTCCGCATCCGTAGAAGTCCACATTGTGGCGCTTCAGTATGCTTCCCACGCGTTGCTGCATGTCGGTGCGCTCCGAGTCGTTCTTGTCCGTGTCGGCATAGATGGGGTGGTGTCCGAAGACGAGCACCCAGTCCTCCTTGGCCGCCGTGAGCACAGAGTCGAGCCACTGCAGCTGGCGGTCCATGTCCTGTAGTCCGGCCTGCGGGTAGTCCTCCTTGTCGTTGCGGTACTTGTCGATGAGCGGCGTGGTGTCTATCCAGACTATCCGTACCGTCGTTCCCTCCTCGTCGAAGGCCTTGGTGTAGTAGCGGGCGGGCATGTTCCAGCGGGCGCTCTTCTGCGTGTAGTCGATGCAGGCCTGCACGTTGTTGCGGTATTCGTGGTTGCCGGCTATGGCATACCAGGGTATCATCAGCTCGGGGTGGTCGTAGATCAGCTCGAAGTTCGTCATCCAGAGCGGGTCTTCCGTGCTGCGCACGCCCTCGAAGTGGTGCACGTCGCCGGCGGCCACTATGAACTCCGGCCCTATCTCCTCTGCCATCCGGCCCATCGTGGCGGCTATCGGCTTCTGGTCGTAGTAGCCGTTGCGGCCCAGGTCGTTGGCCATGAAGAATGTGAAGCGGTCCTTGTGGTCGATTTGTGCGGCTGCATGCCCGGCCAGCAGGACGAGGGCCAGGAGCAGGGAAGAGAATTTGATTTTCATATCAGTACTTTAGTTATTGGTTCGTTGCAGCTTAGAGGTTGATTTTCACGCCGGCATTGATCTTCACGCCGTAGTATTCCATCTGGGCCGTGTGGTCCTTCGTGCCCTGGTAGTAGCGCAGCGGCTGGTTGAGCAGGTTGTTGGCCTCGAAGTAGATGGTGTACTTCTTGTCGAAGGTGTAGCCCAGGTTGAGGTCCATGTAGGAAACCTTGTCGTAGTAGCGGTCCTCATACTTCGTGTCGCCCAGTTCGTCGAGGAATGCCGAGGCGAAGTTGTAGGACAGGCGTGCGCTCAGGCCCCACTTCTCGAAGCTCAGCGAAGCGTTGGCCGTGTGTTCCGGCGAGCCGGGCATGCGCATGTCGCCTTCGTTCTCGCGTCCCAGGACATTGAAGTTGCTCACGTTCGAATAGGTGTAGGTGTAGTTGCCGTAGAGGCCTACGCAGCTCAGGGCGGGGTGGAGGAATCCCAGGTCGCGCTGCAGGGCCACTTCCACGCCGAATACGTTGGCGTCGCCTATGTTGACCGGTTGCTCAAACTCCTCGTAGGTGTAACCCATGTATTCGTAGTCCAGCGTCGTGCGGCTGGTGATGAGGTCGTTGACGCGCTTGTAGAAGATGCCGGCGCTCACCAGTCCGATGGAGGAGAAATACTTCTCGGCGCTCAGGTCGAGGTTGTAGGAGAGCGTGGCGTTCAGGTCGGGATTGCCCATGTAGAGCTCGTCGTCGCCGCGGTTGATCTGGATGCTCGGCACGAGGGCCTCGTATTTCGGCCGTGCCAGCGTGTTGGTGAAGGCGGCGCGCACCTTGAAGTCGTTCTGCACGTCCCACTTGAAGATCACCGACGGCAGCACGTTCAGGTAGCTCTTGTCGTGCTTCTCGCCCTGGGTGAGGCTTTCCGATTCGGGCGTGAGGATGGCGCCGGTGTTCTCGTCTTCCACCTCTTCCTGGTAGAAGTATTCATATCCCTGGTAGTCCGTGTGGGTGTTTTCCAGGCGCAGGCCGAGCACGAGGGTCTTGTCGTTGCCGAATTTCTGGTCCCAGCGTACATATCCGGCCCAGATCTCCTCGCTGGCGTTGTATTCGCCGGCCAGTTCCTCCAGCACTTCCTTCTTCTCGAAGAGATCGGGGTTCTCCAGGTCGAGGCTGCCGAGGAAGTCGTTGCTCACGAACGGCGTGTTCGTCTCATATTGGCTGCCGGCGAGGAATCCTTTGCGCGGGTAGCGTATCGTATTGTTGAGCGCGGTGAAGTCGCCGAGGGGCTCGTATTCGTAGAACTCCAGGTCCATCTCCTTGTCCTTGTGCTGGTACTTGGCGCCGAACTTGAGCGTGCTGCCGTACGTGCCTTCCAAAACCGGGAGGGTGAAGTTGATGGCGCCTTTCCAGTCGTTCTCGGCAATGGCTTCCTGCTGCTGCGTCAGGTCGTCGAGGGCGGCATTGGCGTTGGGGTTGAGGATGTTGTAGGTAAATCCGTTGCGGGCCTTCATGAAGGGCTTGCGCATGTCGCTCAGGTCGAGGTCGAACTCCTGGTCTTCTATCTCGTAGCTGATGTAGCGCTCGTTGGGGCGGTCCTCCGTGGCGCGGGCATAGCTTCCGTTCCAGTCTATCTTCAGGTTGCCGAGCAGGTGCTCACCGCCCAGGTTGAAGTCCATGGTCTGCTGTTTCTCCAGGCGGGCGTTGCGGCGCGTGCCGCCCTTGGTCTCGATGACGGCCTTGCCCTTGCCGTCGGGTTCCAGGTCTTTCAGGTCGAGGCGGAAGCGGTTTTCCCAGTCCTTGCGCAGGTTGTAGATACCCTTGAAGCTGATGCGGTGGTTTTCGTTGAACTTATAGTTGAGCGATGCCGTGTAGCTCTGGCGTTCGCGGGTCACGATGTACTGGCGTACCTCGTACTCGTCGAGCCATTCCTCGCCGGTTTCCTCGTCCTGTTTCCATACGAATTCCGCATTGTCCGAGCCGATGGGCGCGTTCTGGTAGGAGGCGGAGAGGATGACGCCCAGTTTGTTGTCGAAGAAGAGGTCGCCGTAGGTCAGCCCGGCATTGAGCTGCGCCTTGTCGCTCACGAAGTTCCATCCGCTTCCCAGCGTGGCCGAGAAGGAGCGGCGCGTCGGCGCATTCTTGGTGATGAGGTTGATGCTGCCGCCTATGGCGTCGGCGTCCATGTCGGGGGTTACGACCTTATTCACTTCGATCGTCTGGATTACGTCGGCCGGTATCAGGTCGAGCTGCACGTTGCGCGTGCCGCCCTCTGCCGAGGGCAGGCGGTTGCCGTTGACCGTCACGGAAGTCAGGTCCGCGCCCGTGCCGCGCACCTGGCCGAAGCGGGCCTCGCCCTGGTCGTACTGCACGTTGATGCCCGGGATGCGCTTCAGCGCGTCGCCGATGTTCGAGTCGGGGAACTTGCCCACCTGCTCGGCGGAGATGACGTTCGTCACGCCGAGGTTGTTCTTCTGCATGTTGATGGCCTTGTGCTGCCCGGAGAAGGCGCCGCGCACCACCACTTCCTGCAGCGTGGTCAGCTCCGAGAGGACGAGGTTCTTCTCCGTCGTGCCCCGTTCGGGCAGCGATACGCTGGTGGAGAGAGGCTCGTAGCCCAGGTAGTTGACCGTCACGTCGTAGTCGCCGCCGGTGATGCCCTGCATGATGTAGTAGCCGTTTTCGTCGGTGATAGCGGTTTTGTTCAGTGCTCCGATGACCACCGTGGCTCCGGAGAGCGGTTCGCGGTGGCTGTTGACCACGCGGCCGCGCAGTACGCCGGTCGAAACCTCGGGGGCATCGTTCGATACGTTGTCTGCCTGTACGAAATGAGGTACCGTGCTCCCTGCCAGCAGGAGAGCCAGTACGAGAATCTTTCGCTTTTTCATTTTCCTTTGTGTTGTAGTATGAATGGTTAGTTTTTCCGCCGCAAAGGTCTGCCGACGGCGTAACAAGGATGTGTAAGACTTCTGAAGATTCTTTTTCATTCCTGTTGCATTTCCGTTTCATGGGGCTGTGCCGGAATGATAAATGGCACACCGCCATCCCCTTCCCCTCCCCATAATATTTTACAAGGTGGAGGAAGGCCCGGAAAAACCGCTGCCCCTTTTTCCCGGAACCCCTGCGTCTTTTTCCGAAAACCGCTGTATCTTTTTTCCGTAAGCGCTGCCCCTTTTTCCCGAATAGTGGGCGTTTCTTCCCCCTTCCCGTGCGGCTCCGGCGGGCTCTCCCTGCCGTGCGTGAGTAAAATTAGCGTACCTAATAAAAGTTAATTAAGGGAGGCCGGGCTTGACTTCGGATTTTTTATCCCTATCTTTGCTGCGCTAATCCGTAAGAGCCGTATGACGTATGGAGTGAACATTGGGCTTTTCGGGTTGCGATTGGCGTTTCGTAATCCGAGTTTCTTCTCTCTCATGAGGAGAGGGGAGAGGCAAAGTGTGCGGCAGAGGTCGTCTTTTGGTCGGATTCTGGATATAAAAAACGTTAATCGCTTGCGTATCTCCCAATTCTGCATAGGGGGGGGGGTAGATTTACCCTCGCGTTTTTTCTCTCATTCAGGAACATCTTTGGCGCAGAGAGCCTGCGCATTCATATTTCTACACACGCGTGTACATTCAGTATCTGTATGCGCGCGTTTCGTCTCGGCCTGCCGCCGTCGGGTGGTGGTGCCGCGCCGTGTCTTGACCTTCTCCATCCTCTTTCCGGAACCGGAGCTTCTCTCCCTGTCTCTGCTTGCGCCGGGGCGCGAGTAGCGGCTGTCTGCACGCCGGCCCCTGCCGCATCCTTCGGCATCGTGGCGTAGGGGTCGCCGCCATTTCTGAAAGTAAATTTTAAAAACCGAATATATGAGAAAGAAAATCCTATTGCTGGCCATCATGGTCTTAGGCATCGCCGCGACGCCGAGAGCGCAGGACGTGGCGCTTAAGACGAACTTCCTGTACTGGGCTTCCGCTACTCCCAACCTCGGGATCGAAGCCTCCATTGCCGACAAGCACTCCCTGCAGCTCTTCTACGGCTGGAACCCCTGGAAATACTCCGAGACGAAGAGCACTCGCCACTGGCTCCTCATGCCCGAATACCGCTACTGGTTTTGCCAGGCCTTCAACGGCTGGTTCCTCGGCGCGCACTTGATGGGCGGCGAGTTCAACGTCTCCGGCATCGACGTCCCCCTCGGCGTCTGGGACGGGCTCAAGGACCACCGCTACGAAGGCTGGTTCCTCGGCGGCGGCATCACGGCCGGATACCAGTGGGTGCTGAGCAAGCACTGGAACTTCGAGGCCTCCATCGGCGTGGGCTACGACTACATCAAGTACAAAACCTTCAAGTGCGGCAACTGCGGCGAGAAGCTCAACTCCTCCCACAAGCACTACGTAGGCCCCACCAAGGCAGCCCTCAGCCTTATCTATACGCTCTAATCCATCCCCCATTGTCACACCCGAAAAAGCAGAAACCCCTATGAATAAATACTTCCTATCCTGCATTCTGGCCGGGCTGACCCTCTCCGCCCTTGCGGACGACCGCTCCCTCCGGCTGGCGGAAGAGGCCATCACGGTCCAGAACCTCAAGGTCGGCAAGACGGCCGACAACTTCGTCCTCGACATGGACCTCTGCCTCGACTCCCTCGACATGCCCTCCAACGAGCGCTTCGTCTTCACCCCCATCGTGGGCGACGGCTCCAACGAGCGCTTCATGCCCCAGCTCGTCGTCAACGGCCGCAAGCAGCAGATCATGTACCAGCGCCACGGCTACAAAGACTTCGAAGAAGGCACCCAGGTGGTGCGCCGCCAGAACGGCGACCCCCAGACCCTCCACTACAGCGCCGTCCTGCCCTATGAGCCCTGGATGCAGAACGCCAACGTCGAGATAGCCGAAGACCTCTGCGGATGCGGCGACATCCTGGAGCAGAACCGCACCCTCATCCACCGCCTCCGCCGCCCCCTCATCGCCTACCTCCGCCCCCAGGCCGAGGCCCGCAAGGCACGCCACGAAGAGGGCCGCGCCTTCCTTGACTTCCCAGTAGACCGCATAGAGCTCTACCCCGACTACCGCAAGAACCCCCGCGAGCTGGAGAAGATACTCTCCACCATCGAACTGGTGAAGAAAGACCCCAACGTCTCCATCACCGGCATCTCCATCCACGGCTACGCCTCGCCCGAGGGCAACTATGCCCACAATGAATACCTCGCCGAGAACCGCGCCAAGACGCTCAAGGACTACGTGGCCGGCCGCCTCGACATAGACGAGAGCCTCTTCCGCGTGGAGTCGACCCCCGAAGACTGGGAAGGACTGCTCCGCTACCTGCGCGAGAACAACATAGAAAACAAGGAAGAGCTCCTCGCCATTGCCCAGGACGAAGACCTCACCTACGACCAGCGCGACCTCAAGATGCGCGCCGCCTACCCCCAGGCCTACCGCTACATGCTCGACAACTGGTATCCCGCCCTGCGCCACTCCGACTACGTCGTCAACTATAGCGTGCGCCCCTTCTCCGTGGACGAGGCCAAAGAGCTCATCCACACCAAGCCCCAGCAGCTCTCGCTCGAAGAGATGTACCTCGTGGCCCAGACCTACGAGCCGGGAAGCAAGGAGTTCAACGAGGTGTTCGAGATAGCCGTCCGCATGTTCCCCGACGACCCCACCGCCAACCTCAACGCCGCCTGCACCCGCATCGAGCGTGAAGACTACGACGGCGCCGAGGCCTACCTCCGCAAGGCCGGCTCCTCGCCCTACGTGGACCACGCCCGCGCCGTCATCGCCCTGCGCCGCGGACAGACCGAGGAGGCACGCACCCTCTTCCGGAAGGCGCAGCAGGGCGGAGTGCCCGAAGCAGCCGAAAACCTCAAGCTGCTCGACCTCGACCGCTGAAACCCTACGGACAAACCGAAAAACAATCAAATCAATTATTAACTAACCCAAGTTCAATTTCAAAATGAAAAAGTTATCATTTTTCTCCCTTGCAGTAGCAGGACTGCTGCTCGGGTCCTGTTCGAACGATGAAATCCTCGACGGGGGCAATCCCGGGGCCAATGGTTCCGGCACGGCCGTAGCCACCGCGGGTTACATCAACCTCGCCATCAACCTGCCGACCTCGCCGGTAACGGCAAAGGATGTTCCGGTATTTGATGACGGATCCGCCAATGAATGGCAGGTGAATGACGCTATCCTTGTAATCTTCGAGAAGGCTGCCGATGCAGCTGAAAGCACTGCATCCGTTGTTGCTGCTTACAATCTTGATGACCTCAAGCCTTGGCCGACAGTGGATGATGCACCGATGGATCAAATTACTTCGAATGCCAACATGGTAGCCGAGGTTCCCGGGAAAATCAATGCCGCGAATACTCGCTATGCCCTTGTGATGCTCAATGCTAAGCAGCTGTTTGAAGTACAAGCAGACAATACTTTGAAGCGTAAGGCAGAGATTGATTCTGAGGATTATACGGTTGACATGACCGATTTCGCAGACTTTACAGATGAAGCCTTGGCTCTTTCTGACGAAGTAGCTGCCGATCAAGTCGGCGGTAACAAGGTGCGTGAAGTAGTTGGTTTCTTCATGAGCAATGCTCCGCTGTATAACGCAGGTGAAGTAAATACTCTTGTTCCTATTAGTGACGATGCAGTATGCACGACTGAGGAAGAGGCTGAGAGCAAACCGGCTACCAACGTCTATGTAGAGCGTGCTGTAAGCAAGGTTACAATTGATGGAGAAAACTTCCCCACTGCAGTGGAAGAAGGGACGTATGCCGGTGATAAGGTGGAAATCCAGGAATGGGGCCTCGACATTACGAACCGTTCGTTCTACCCCGTGCGCAACGTAACTGGTTTTAGCACATGGGCTGGTTATGCGCCTGTCGGTGTATCGGCTAATCGTTTCTATGGCAACTTGCCTGTTGAAAAAGCTGGCGTCCGCACTTATTGGGCGGTAGACCCGAACTATGATAAATATTCGTCTTACGCAGATGCAGTAGCTGATCCTACCGGAACGGCTTTGGCCGGTTTGTTCAACCTGCGTTCGAAAGAAAATACGTTTGATAATTTGGCAGCAGAGGAGCCGCAGTATTGCTTGGAAAACACATTTGATATAAATAACCAAAACATAAACCAAACAACTCGCGTAGTATTCAAAGCTCTCTATACGCCGAAGAATCATGCCACCGGTGCGGATTTCTATAGCATTGGCAGCAGTAAGGACTTGTATTATCTGGATGCCGCAGCTGCAGCCGCAGGTATGAAAGAATGGGACGATAGCTATGCAGGAGATGGAACGGAAGTTGAAAATCTGGTTCCTAATGTAGTAAAAGGCGGTATTGTTTCGTATCTTGGAAATAAGCTCCACATTGTGAATGCAGACCAGATAGAGTCTCTCGTATTGCCTACGTTCGTTCAGGGTGCCAATACCTTGGCTGCTGCTGTAATCACTTATAAGACGTATTCGTATAAGGGCAGCAGTGGCAAAACTCTTTATGATAGCAAAGCTAAGTATGAAGCTGCAACGAACAAAGGAGAGTGGACAGTAAGTGAAGCTCTGACTATTAGTACAGAGGATCTGGCAACGCTTTCTGCAAATATCGGTTCCATCAACTGCTACAAGGGTGGTGTTTCCTACTATGAAGCTCCCATCCGTCACTTCAAGGATTATGCGGAAGTACCTTACTTGCCTTCTACTTTCGAGAATGACTATAAGGGTAACGCACAAGATTACCTTGGCCGTTATGGTATGGTACGTAACAACTGGTATCAGATTGCCGTACATTCTGTAAGTGGCCCCGGTTCGGCCGATATTCCCAGCCGTACTCCGGATACTGATGACCAAGTAAAATTCTATGTTTCTGTAGATGTCAATGTCCTCTCTTGGGCACTCCGCCAGCAGGACGTAGACCTCTAATCCCCCAAAAGCGCAGGGGGTGCACCACGATTTCCCCCTGGCGCTTTTGTTTGACCGACGCTGCTGTGAAGCAGTACAGGTTTCTGTTTCATAAAAATGCTTTTCTAAACCAAGTCAAAGCACCCGGCGGCCGGTTCGCAAGGCCGCGCCGCCGGTTTTTAAACCATACGGCGCTCCCCCCGCCCGGGAGGTACAGACATCTCCGGTACGCACTGCGCAAGCAGGGAGAAGGACACCCCTCCGGCCGCCCCCGCACAGGCCCGGCAGCCGCCCGAAGCAACCCCGAGGCTTCCCCGCGAAGCCCACACCATACGAAAACGAGAAACAAAACGAAAAGATACGCAATATGAAACGAACAGTAAACAAATGGCTTTTCCGCCTTTGCTGCCTCCTGACGGCAGCCGTCGCGAGTACTTCCTGCTCCATGATGCACGACGACCTGGACGACTGCCCCATCGGGCTCTACCTCGCCTTCGAGTATGACTACAACCTCCAGCGCGCCGACATGTTCGGCGACCACGTCGGCTCCGTCACCGTCTACGTCTACGACGAACAGGGCCGCTACGTCACCAAGCAGGAAGAGAGCAACACCGGCTCCTACTCGCCCCTCAGTTCGCCCCTCTACCGCATGCACATGAACCTCCAGCCCGGGCGCTACAAATTCATCGTGCTGGCCGGGCAGAAGAGCTACGGCGAACAACTCAGCGGCCCCGGCGCCAACTTCGTCCGCACCGAGCCCCAGCCCGGGGAAAGCATGGAGCAGTTCGCCGTCACACTCGACCATGAAGGCACCGGCACGGCCGACTCGCCCGCACCCGTGCTCCACGAAGGCCAGCCCCTCGACACCCTCTGGCACGGAATCGAGACGAAAGCCATAGCCGTCTACGACACCAAACCCACCTACCACACCATCTCCCTCACCCGCGACACGAAGAAGATCAACGTCTCCCTGCGCGAAATAGCCGACCCCACCCAGATGGACGTCGACGACTACGCCATGACCATCACCGACCGCAACGCCCGCATCCTCTGGGACAACGCCGTCGACGAGACCGAGACCCTCGTCTATACCCCCCACGCCACGTGGGAGACCACCGACCGCACCCCCGCCACCGACCTCAACGGCCATCCCCTCGGCGGATACGGCAAGACCGCCCACGCCGACTTCATGACCTCCCGCATCCTCTACCATGAGGATGCCGCCGACGACGGGGTGCTCTCCATCGTCCACACCCCCTCCGGCCGCGAAGTCGTGCGCGTCAACCTCCCCGACATGCTCTCCCGCCTGTGCAATGCCGAAGACTACTACCGCTACTCCCCCCAGGAGTTCCTCGACCGCGGCTACGACTACAGCCTCGACTTCTACCTCCTCAACGGCGAACTCCAGTACGTCGACATCTCCATCAGCGTCCTCTCCTGGAGCGTGCGCGTACAGTTCGAAGACCTATAATACCCACCCCCTCAAAAGGAGCATAACCACATGATGAAAACCCATAATAATCCCGTTCCCCACAGTCCCGCCCTCACCGGCGGGAAGCGGCAGCACCTCCTGCGGAAGGCGCTGGGGCTGTTGGCCCTCTCCGCCGCCGCCTTCTGGGGCACGGCCTGCAGCTCCGACGAGCTCGACGCCCTCTCCGGTGCCGGGTCCGGAGGCGCCGCCTCCCGCGTCCCCTCCTATGTCAGCCTGCGCATCGCCACCCCCTCCGCCACCCCCGCGGTGAAACGCGACAGCCCCACCGGCGGCGAAGACGGCGACGGCCGCGAGACAGGCCAAACCAACGAGAACAGCATCTCTACCGTTACGGCGTTCTTCTTCCCGGAAGGTGTGGATATCAATAATACTGCGGCTACTACGACGCGCGCCAGTGCGGTAGTCCATTTCGACGGCGGCATCAAGGAAGTTACCACCGGTACGACTGCCGGCATCGACAAGGTCTACCAGACCGATGTTGTGAGCGTAGACCTCGATCCGGCCACCTATGAGATTCTCATCGTGGCCAATGGAGGGGAAGATATGGAAGGCATAGCGAACACGACTCCTACCATTGGTAATTTGCGTGACTACATACGGGGCGATGCTTTGTGGACGGCATCCGATGAGAAAAACCTCTCTACTTATACCGATTTTGTCATGGCGTCCGCCGCAACGGCCGAAATTACCATCGGGGAAGAAAACAACGATGTGCGCAATCCTGC
The DNA here is from genome assembly GCA_944320955.1 of uncultured Bacteroidaceae bacterium. Classification (GTDB taxonomy): domain Bacteria; phylum Bacteroidota; class Bacteroidia; order Bacteroidales; family Bacteroidaceae; genus UBA1794. Next base: position 91,285 of record CALUJL010000014.1, on the reverse strand, counting down.
CACGGCCTCCGTTTCCGTCGAGCGTCTTGCCGCCCGCGTGGACTACAACCCCAACGGGCCGTTTACTTTGACTAAAGGGCAGGAGGGAGCCAATTATTCCGGCAAGATTACCATCACCGGTCTTGCTTTGGTCAACGACCTTTCGTTGGGCGAGTATTACTTCAAGCGCGTAACCGTGGGCAGCGATGTGACGGGAAATGTTACCTATTTGGGAGATGAAAGTACGCTTTCCGCCACGGCGAGCGGCGCCATTCCCGGTGGTAATTTCGTGCTCGACCCTTGGACTATTGATAAAAACGAAACTAATGCTTCGACCGGTGCACCTTTCCGCTTGGGAGGTCATGGTTATCCCGTAGACGGACTTTATCCTGAAGGCCACTATTTTCCCGACGACTGCTCGAAAAATGCCGCCTATTGGTCGGCAGAGGCACGGCAGGGACTACCTTTGGAGGACGGGGACTTTTACATTGCCGGATATGTGCATGAGAATACGCTATGCACCAATTCCCCGCTCGAGAACTACGCCACTGCGGCTGTCTTCAAGGCAGTGTTCGCACCTTCCGGATTGAACGGTTACCAGCAGGGTTACACCTTCTTCGATTATGGAGGTACGCTCTACGTAGATCTTGAAGACTTGATGAATACGTACCACGGCGCCGATTTTGTTGCGAGCCAGACAAGCATTGAAAGTGCCACTACATGGGCAGAAGTGCGCACAGCCGCCAACTCGCTTACGGCCAACGACCCCACCGGCTATCGCGAGTGGCTGCTCCTCCAGATTCCGGCAGACGATTCCGGTACGCCGACGTTTGCCGAACTGACGTGGGAGTACTACATGCTCCACGAAGTGGGCTATAGCAAAACGGCCAATGCGGGTGCCGTGACCGACCAGAACGGTAAGGTAACGCAGGATGAGTTGATTAACTACGGTGTACGCACGTTCTATGATTCGGAATGCTACTATACCTGGTTCCTCAAGCACGCCGAGGATGGCGATGACGACGCCATCGGCATCATGGAGTATGGCGTAGTGCGCAACAATATTTATAAGCTCAGTGTGACGGGCGTACGCGACCTCGGCGGCATGGTGCCTGAAGAAGACAACAAGTTGCGCGTCAGCGTCTACGTGAACGACTGGCAGCTGCTCGACCGCGAGACGATACACATGTAAGACAAGGAGGAACGAAGAAGATGAAAAAATACGAGATACGAAACCGCTGGATGCACCTCCTTTCCGCCTTTTGCTGCGCGGTGCTTCTGGCTTCCTGCTATTCCGAAGACGACATGGACGGTTGTTTCCCCACGGTCGATGAGGGAGGTAAGGCCACGGTACGCATCGGCATTACCGCCGAGCGTCCCGACGAATCGGTGACACGTGCCACGACGGAAGAAGGCGGCGCACATGAATATATGAACGAGCTTTGCGTGCTTATCGTGAACGATGCCCAGCAACTGGTCATGCAGCTTCGTCCGGACTTGAGTGAGGATGCAGCCGCCCAAAGCGGCGACCTGCAGCGTTGGACTTCCGACCCGATAGAGTTGACGCCGGGCACGTACACCCTTTATGCCGTGGCCAACTGGAAAGGTCTGAATAATAAGACGCTTAATTCTCTTTCTTCTGACTTGGAGAATACTGCGAGCTTCTCGACTTGGTTGGAGGGGCTGCGCACATTGCAGGTGGAAGACCCTGCCAGGACAATCGACCTTAGCGATGCCGCGATAGAGGGAGGAACGGCCCGGTTCATTCCCATGAGCGGACAGGCAGTAGCCACCGTGACGGCAAGCACAACCCTGATAGAAGTAGCCCTCGACCGCCTGGTGAGCAAGGTACGGCTTATGGTGCCTCAATCGACTACAAGCGTTACTTTCAGTGATTATGCGGATCGGGTTTCGCTTTTCGAGACTAATGCCGATCCTGAAAGTACGGATTATGAGAAATTAAATGTGACTCATACTTTCAGTCCCGCTACAACGGATGAGACAACAACGGTAGATATGTACGTAAATCCTACGTATAGTAGGGACGAAGGCTTCACGGTGGCGCTCACGACTGATCGTAATGATTTGACCGGTGTTACGGCTTTTAGCGGAACGACAGCCCGCAAACAGTTGCCCCGTAACCATATTTATCCGATAGTACTTGACTTTGTGGATTATTCTTTGCAGTTGGAAGGCAGTTACTCTTATGCCCCGATCGGGGTGCTTCCTGTTGAAGTAGAGATTGCTCCGCAAGAAAATACATTTGAAGTAGAGATACCTCTGGGTGCTTACTTCAATCTGACGGTTTCCGATATTTGGGATGCTACGGGTACGCCCGTGGCTGCTCCGGTAGAAATACAGTGGACTGCGGAAATCAATGAAGACGGAAGTACGCCGGGATTCGGTAATCTGACCGCAAATGGAGCTCAGATATCCGGTTATCTTACGGCTGTAGAGGGAACTACGTTGAGCCTGAATCTGAAAGCGTCTTGGACGGATACGGATGCTGAAGGGCAGGAACAGCGGCTCTCCCGTTCGTATATCCTGCTGATTCATGCCGTAGATATTCCGGAAACGCTGAGCCGCTCCTCGGTGCGGAACTCTTCTGCTGCAACAACCTTATCCCGTCAGTGGGAAGGAGTTTACTTGAAATCTGAGATAATGTATCTGTTCATGAAAAAATAGGGAGGAAACTCGCGATGAAAATATTGCATGATATAAAAGTTGGTTTAGCTCTGTTAGTTTGCGTGTCCTTTTGGACTCCCGGACTGAAAGCACAAGTGACAGGAAATAGGTATGAGGTGCGTCAGGAATGGAGTGTTCTACATAAAGCTTCCCGTTGGGTAAAAATGCGTGCGAATGTAAATGAGGATGTGAAGAACCAGGATACATTTGATGACGAGAATACTACGGGTATGTTTACCGGTCCGACGGGAAATCAGATTCAGTCTGCTCATACATATATCGATACGATTTATATGTACAAAGGAAGTACTATGACAATTTCTTTGCCGGATAAACGTGCCGATGAAGTGTCTGTCGAAGCTTATCAGCGTTGGTATGACTATGAAACGGATGGCCTTCTTACAGCTACATATAATGGACAAGAAATTGATTTGCTTACCCCTACGCTTTCTTCTAACAATACTCATAGAGGATGGAAATTGAAAAATGGATATGTAGGAGGAAAAATAGCCTTAGGGGCCAATGATAAGACTGACAATTTAGTTCAAATGAACTTTTATTATCCTGAAGATGGTAAAAGTCAGTATATTGTAGCATGTGATGTCTCCGGATATAATGACTTTGTCAGTGCGGAGGGATTCGATCCGACGAGTAATGGAACAAATTATTTTAGGACAACCCATTATGAGCCAACATTGTCTCATCGAGTATTGTTCTATATTATCGGAGTAGACGAAAATGGTACGGGAGAACCTGTCGGAATGGGGCTGAACCGGTTGAACGATGATGATTATCAAGGGGCAACAGCGCATAACTATCAAGGCAAAAAGTTCTTGGAAGGATATACCATATCTTTCCCTTTCACACGTCTCTTTACTCCTCAAGAAGAGTTGGATGGAAAGAATTATGGACTGTATGATATGGTAGCTCTTTCCAAAGATGCCAACTCGTATGCTGTTCCTTGCCGAAATGGAGATGATTATGATGGGGGAACTTTGACTGCAACGCTGGTAAACAATACTGCCGGAATAGAACTGGTGACGACTACTTATCCTACTGCAGATAGACGTCCTACTTATGGCCAACATAGTAGTTCGTCAATTACAATCGGAGGGAGCGGAGAGACTTCAACTATTCGTATTATTAGTTTTGCATATCCAAAAACTAATTCTTCGGATCGAACTCAGACAGTAAATAATGATGTGGAGAATCCTTCGGCTACAATTATAGTAACGAAAAGTGTTAATGAGGTAACATACAATATAGCCCGTTATGATCTATCCTTTACTAAGGCCTCGTCTCTATTAACAGAGTCGATGGTTGAAGAACTGGAAAGTGAAGATTTTGAGGCGGATGATAATATTCCATGGCATAGCTACGCTTTTCGTACTCCGGCAGCTCTGGAGCGAAACTATACTTTCCTGACGGGGTTGAATTTCGATTATGCAACGAACGTCTTGCCAAACTATGACGAGAATGAGAATTGCTCGATGTATCCTTTCCCGATGGATTGGGATTTCAGTAGTTATGGCTTTTATGACGGTGACATGGCGTATTATACTTTGCATTCAGCCAATATTCCGGAGTGGTCATATTACGGCTTGTTGTCGGGCTTTGTGGAGAATACCGCTTGGGGTCAAGAGACCGCATCTGCATTAGCCAGCCCTTTACCCGGTAGTACTTTTCATCTTTATGTAGACGCTTCTGACCGTCCGGGCCGGGTTGCGCAGATACCTTTCGAGACCAATTTGTGCCAAGGTTCGGAGTTGTTTGTTTCTGCATGGGTAAAGAGTGCGGGATATAATTCGCAACAGGCTGATGCCGGAATGATGTTTTCTATAATAGGTGTAGACGCAGAGGGAAGAGAACATGTAATTTACCGGCATAATACGGGACAGATTCGTCGTACGGACTATCTTTATACGGGTTACGCCGCAAATATCTCTACAGGGAATCGTTTGCCGGGTTATAATCACAACGAATGGTTGCAAGTCTTCTTCTCCTTTATCAATAATGTGGATTACGACTACGTCTCATATTTGCTTCAGATAGATAACTGCACCGGTTCTACAACGGGTGGTGATATGTATCTGGATGATATTCGCATTTATATGGCTCAGCCGACAGCTACCGTTACGCAGAAGGAGGTGGCTTGTACGCACGAGCGGGTTCGGATGAACATCTCATTGGATTGGGATCGTTTGTCGTCCCGTATGGGTGTGACTGAAGATGGAACCGATGAGATAAGGGGTATTCATTTCGCTTTTCTGGATATGCGTAAGTACGATGATGCCATAGCAGAGGCCGGACTTGCCGGAGTCGAACTGGACCCGAATAATTCCACACATCAAGAAGCGGTAATCAATGCAGTAAAAGCTGCCGTAACCAATATCGGCGATGGAGAGCGTTATGATGAATTGTATGCTTCCTTGTATTTCCATTCCCAATATGATGAGAATCTTGATTATGATAAGAGTGCCAATTTAGGTTCTGATGGTCTTAATGGACCTTTGGCCGTAAATAATCCGATAGATGGTTATGGATATGGCTTTTATTCTCATACGGATAGAGATGGTTCCCAAAGTCTGACGGTTGACTTTTATTCGGTACTTTCTCCCAATCGTCCTTATTTTATGGTAATGAAACCTGTGGAAGAAGGAAGTACTCCTGTTACGGATCCGGATGAGTTGGCCGCGAGCATAGCGAATGAATTGTTAAGTCCTTGTGGCATGCGTACGGCTGAGTTCTGGCTTAATTCGGAAAGTATTCTGAGGATGAACGGAGAAATCGTTAATCCAACGACCGATTATTGTGCCGGGACAATCTTTAACTTTGCTCCTACGGTGCGTATTCCGACTGGTGATGTTACTGAAGAAGGTGAAGATGAGTTCCTGAATGTGGAAGGTGTGTATTTCGACTGGTTCTTCGGTTCGGAGGATGACTTCGTAAGTAATAGGGCTTCGGATGGAGAAGAGGAATATAATGTGGAAGACGCTTTGCATGAGTTCCGCGAGTTATATCCGGATGCAGAAGAAATCAATGCAACTGCTACTCCTGTATCGGGTACGTTTACTCAGGCGATGTACGACTTGCTTTATCGTCTTTCTACCGAGAAAGTGGAAGGGCGTAATGTACAATTGGTTTTGCATCAGGAACGTTTGGACATTCAACTTCTGGAAGATGGTCTGGAACTTGTAGTAGCGCCGATACCGGTAGAAATCAAGATGGATATAGATGGTGACGGTACTATAGAGACGATACTGCCAGGAAGTGCTTCCGATGACGAAATCAAGGATGAGAATACTTTGGCCGGTTTAATCTGTTGGAGCTATATTCCTTTGACTTTGCGGACAACTGGTGATGCACCTCAGCTGCATGCAGGATTTGAGACTTTGGAATATCCGGAAGGATATGAACCTGCTTTGCGCATAGGCCTGGATCAAATCCATCGTACGGCTGAGAGTAACGATGCCGATGACCATTTGGTTATCAATCTTCGTGATCCTTATATTATTCCTACGACGGGGGCTGATTATATAGGACGTGTTACCAGTATGGAAGATATGGATTATCTGTTCCTGATAGCTTCGGATGATCCTGCTTTGCAAGACAAATTGAATAGTCCGGATTTCACCCAGTTTGATTTGCCTATCGGAACGGTAGATTATCTATATGCTGTTACGGATGAGAACGATGATGACTATAATGCAAGTTATAATCGCACGATGCGGATTCGTTTTGATTTGGATAGGAATGAAGATAATGATTTCCAATTCAATCCGCGTGAAGGATATACTTATACGTTTACAGTATTTTTCGAAGAGAAAGTCCGTTCTACGGGTGGAGGCGCGGATGATGGTGCCGGAAATCAATGTTATGGACAGTTCCCAATCCACATGAAAGTGGTTCCGGAATATTTGGTTTGGGAAGGCACTGCGTCTGATAACTGGAATAACGACAGCCATTGGGGTCGCGCCGACCGTACGGAATTGAAGAAGTCTTCAAGTGATTCTTATCCGACAAACTATGATAATGGCGATGGTGATGCAGAATTGGGAGGCAATGGCTTTGTTCCGATGCTTTTCTCTAAGGTTCTGATGCCAGAAGGTTCACAGGTGGAGTTGTATAGTGCCGGATATAATGTGAGTGGTACATGGGAAAGTGTGCGTCCGGATAATATAGGCGAAGCAACGGAGAATCTGCGATATGATTTGATGGCTTATGAAGAAGCTACGAATACGGGTACCCGTTTGCTTACGGGACGTTATCACGTTAATCTTTGTGACCAAATTCATTTTGAACCGCAGGCTGAATTGCTTCATGCAGAGCATTTGTATTACCAGAGGGCATGGGTTGATGTTACAGTGCCGAAAGGACAATGGAGCTTGTTGTCTACGCCGCTGAAAAATATTGTAGCAGGTGACTGGTATACGAAGAATAGCGGAACAGATGATTCGGAGTATTTTGTAGACAGATCGTTTAATGGAACTACTGATACTCGTGTCGCTCCTTCTGTTTATCAGCGTAGCTGGAATGAAACGACTGCAAACATGATTGAAAGTGATGGTGATGGTTCTCCACGTGTTGTGGAAGGGAACTGGAGTGCTGTATATAATGATGTGACAGTTCCTTATCAATCCGGTGAAGGCTTCTCCTTACTTCCGACTTGCTCCATAGAAGGTCCGTATCTTTTCCGTTTCCCGAAATCTGATGATGAGTATAGCTATTATAGTTACGTGAATGGCTCTGCTACTCCATCGCAGGTTGTTGCAGAAATTACACGTGATAATGAAGAAAGTGGAACACCCGGTAATCTGAAAAGCGATGACCTAAAAGCGGATGAAGAGAATGAGGGTTCCGATACGAAACCTTTTACTGTTGAACTTTCACCATCTGGAGATGGAAACTATTTTCTTGTAGGAAATCCATTTATTGCTCATTTGGATGTTCGTAAATTCTTGGAGGAAAATTCAACAGTACTACAGCAGAAGTATTGGTTGATTACTGCTGATAATCAAACGGCAGGAATAGGTGAAACCACAGATGGTGAATCTGCGTGGATATCTACTGATGGGGAGATTGCTGAGAACGCTTTCTTAATACCGCCTCATACGAGTTTCTTTGTACAGAAAGTTGTAGACGGTGCAGGTACTCCAGTAGTAGGGAATACGATAACTTTCACGGCTGACATGCAAACTTTGGCTTCCTCTACAGTTACGAACTCGGCGAATAATTCTTCTATTTTGTCGATTTCTGCAGAAGGTTCGAAAGGGCGGAGTTCTGCTTCATTGGTTCTGCAAGAATCTGCATCTAATAATTATAATGAAGATGAGGATTTGTTGTTGGTTCGTGATGATGTGAGCCAAAGTATGGGTATCCCGCTCGTGTACTCCGTGGCCGGACAGAAGGCGGCTGCCATCAACCGTCTGGCGGGGGCACAGATGATTCCGCTGGGCGTGTATGCGACGGACGAGGAGGAGACGGTGACGCTCTCCTTCGACGGGGTGAGCAACCTGGCCGAGGCGTCGCTCTACGACGCGGAGACGCGCACGGAGACGCCGCTGACGGAGGGCTACACGATGACCGTCAAGGGTTCTTCGCACGGCCGCTACTTCCTGCGTGCCGCCGGGGACTTCACCTCGCTGGACGAACTGCCGCAGGATGCCGCTACGGGCGTGTCGGTTTACTCCGTGTTGCCGGGTGAGCTCATCGTGGCTGCCGCAGGGCAACGGTTGGAGCATGTCGCTGTCTACGACGCAAGCGGTGCGCAAGTCTTCAGCTCCGGCGCGCTGGCGCAGGACGTATGCAAGGCAGGCGGCCTGCAGGCTGGTACTTACGTCGTAGTGGTGCAGGCCGGCGGGCGGACGGAGAGCCACAAGATAGCACTGCAGTAAGCATCTTTCCCCGCCCTGCGGCGGGGCAGAATTGAGATATGATAAGCCCCGGGCGCATCTGCGAAAACGCGCCCGGGGCGTTTTATCTGGGGGATTCTGTGTGGGATATTTGCAGATTTATTTTTCAATCGTAAATTTGCAAGAAACAGGCCTTATTTATGCTGGCATCCCCCGGTGCTCCAAGATGAATTCGTCTGCGATGTAGAGGTCGCCGTAGAGATAGAGGCCGGTTTTTTTGTCGTGGAGATCGGCACAGGTCTTGCTCTCGTAGAACAGTTCGAATGCGCGGAGCGGCGGGATGTTCAGCCTGTGCGCCAATTCTGCGGCAATGCTGCCTATGCGATAGCTCATGATAATGTCTTGTATCTCGGGCGATTTTGCGGGGTCAGTAGGCTGGTTCTGTTCGTTCATAGGCCAGATATTTGTCGGTAATGCATTGGTTCAGCAGACAGATTTGGTTGTTCGGACGGCATTGTGCCAGTCGTTCCAAGGCTTTCTCTGCGGTTATCAGTTTTGCGATGTAGAGGTTGACCGTATCGATGACGCGGTCGTTGGCAATGCCTCCTTCGATGTAGTCGTAGCTTGCAGCCGGATTCTTCCCGGAGCGGCTGTCTACGATGAAATCCAACCATTCGGAATCGTATGCTCCGAATACCTTGCAGCGGGCTTCTGCCAGTATGGTTTCACGCTCCAAGCGGTAGATGTTGACTAAAGGTTCGGCCTTGCGGCGTATGGCTACGCTTTGTGCCCATCTGATGGCTTGCTCTTTCCGGTCGGTCAGGTAGAACCCTTGTCCGAAGTCGAGGTTGGGTCTTCCCAAGAGGCAGACGGGGCGTCTCACTATTTCGGTACTGCCGTGGTAGGCGATGATGCTCATGCTGTTTTCTCCCATGTTATGAGGCACTCTACCATGTCGTCGATGACGTGTTCTCGGCTGAGGGTGTGCAGTGTATCGTAGCAGGGGATGATGTATTGCTCGATCATTCCTACGCGCTTCATGCGGTCGTACACTTCTTTGTAGGAGGTATTTAGTCGACGTGCGGTGCCTTCGATGCACGAGGCCGCAAAGGCTAGGAGTTGCTCGGGTTGTGGTGAATTGCTCTGTTGTCTCATGTATCTTCGTTTGTTTTGTAGAGTCGCTTCAAAGGTACGAAAGCGGGCGAGAAATTTGTATCCGTATGAAAATATTTTTTGCACGGGGAAAAAGAAATGGATACGTGCGGAGAGGGATTTCCCTACGTATCCATTTCTTTCTGTGTGCGGGAGGAAGCCCGGCGGGATCAGCCGAGGATTTTCTTGACGCAGGCGGCGATGGCGCTTCCTTCGGCCTGCCCGCCGAGGCGTTTGGTGGCGGTACCCATCAGTTTGCCCATGTCTTTGAGTGTGGTGGCTCCCACTTCGGCCGCGATGGCGCGCAGGGCGGCTTCGAGTTCGGCTTCGGAAAGCTGGGCGGGGAGGTAGGGCTCGATGGCGCGGACTTGCGCGAGTTCTTCTTCGGCCAGGTCCGGGCGGTTCTGTTCGGTGTAGATCCGGGCCGAATCGCGGCCTTGTTTGACGAGTTTTTGGATGAGCTTGAGGGCGGTTTCGTCGCTCACTTCATCGTTTGCCCCGGGGGCTGTCTTGGCTTCGAGGAGCACTTTCTTGACGTTGCGCAGGGCTTCGAGGCGTACTTTGTCGTGCGCCTTCATGGCTTCCTTGATGTCGTTGCTGATTTGATCGAAAAGACTCATAATTCGTAATATGCGGTTTTAATGGTTTCTTGCAGGGGTCAGAATACGACGCTGTGCGGGGTGGCGTCATCTTCGGCATGGTCTTCGGGACGGTGCTCGGAGAGGCTTTGTATCTGCTTGAGCGTCTGTTTCTGGCGCAGGTAGGTGGGGGTATTCTCGACGAGGGAGATGATGCCTTCATTGACGAGGTCGTTTTCGGTGAAGAGGAAGAGGTTGGCTCGTCGGGGTGTGTTGCCGGAGGCGACTTTGCCGTAGACTTCTTCGATGCGGTTGGTCTCCTGTTCTTTTTCTTCCTCCTCTTCGGCGTTGCGTAGTTCCTGGTAGGGGCTGATATTGACGCGGTCGTTTTTGCCGAATCCGGTGGCGATGATGGTGACTTTCACCTGCTCGCCGAGTCCGTCTTCCATGCCGCAGCCCCAGATGAGATTGAAGTCGTTTTCGAATTTCGACATGAATTCGTGTACTTCGGTCAGCTCGTCTACTCCGATGGGGTTCTCCTTGCTGTAGGAAATATAGAAGAGGAGGCGCTGGGCTCGGTAGATGTCGTTGTTGTTGATGAGGGGGGAGTGGAGGGCATCCTTAAAGGCTTTGTCGAGGCGGTTCTCGCCTTGTCCGTAACCGATGCTCATGATGGAGATGCCTCCGTCCTTGAGTGTGGTGCGTACGTCGGCGAAGTCCACGTTCATCTTACCCTCCTTGGTGATGATTTCGGCTATACTGCGTGCGGCGGTGGTGAGGGTATCGTCGGCTTTGGCAAAGGCGGAGTCGATGTCCATGTCGGCGCAGATGTCGCGCAGGCGTTCGTTGTTGATGACGAGGAGGGCATCTACGTGTTCGGCTATCCTGTCCACGCCGTCGAGGGCCTGGAGGATTTTCTTGCGTCCCTCGAAGAGGAAGGGAATCGTGACTATGCCTACGGTCAGGATGTCCATGCTTTTGGCTATGCTGGCTATGACGGGTGCGGCGCCGGTGCCGGTGCCGCCGCCCATCCCGGCGGTGATGAAGACCATCTGCGTGCCGTCGCTGAGTGCCTGGCGTATCTCGTCGGAGCTTTCCTGTGCGTATTTTTCGGCCACAGCCGGTATGTTGCCTGCTCCGAGGCCGGGGCCCATCTGGATTTTGGCGGGGACGGCGTTGGCCTTGAGGGCTTGGCGGTCGGTGTTGCAGATCATGAAGTTGACGTCGTGGATGCCTTGTTTGTACATGTGTGCCACGGCGTTCCCGCCGCCGCCGCCTACGCCGATGACTTTGATGATGCTGTTGTTGTCTTGTTCGAGGCGGAGGCCTTCGAGGGGTTTTATGGTGGTATCGTTCATAGGGATTGCAGGTGTTTAGGGGTTATGTGTGGTGTCTGGGGTGAAAGGGGAGGGGGAGTCTTACTTGTCATCGTCGAGTACTCCGTTGATCCAGTTGAAGAAGCGTTCCTTGAAGTTCGTCTTCTTGGGCTCTTTTTCTTCGGATTCTTTCTTGCCTTCCTGCCCGGGCTTGATGGTGGTGCCGGCAGTGTAGGTCTGTCCGCCGGATGCTTTTCCGCCTCCGGCAGTGTCGGGGGCGGGCTGCTCGGGAGTCTCTTCGGGTTCTTCCGGAGTCATTTCGGTACAGCAGTTCTCCGTGCCGGCGTTGAGCAGCCCGACGAGTGTGAGGTCTACGCCTTCGCCGGTGTTGACGGGATACCCGCTGACTTTGAGGTTGGAGCGCAGGGTGGAGGCGATATGGCAGTTGCGTTTGGCATAACGTTGCATGAGTTCGTCGATGCGGTCGAGGTTGGATCCGCCCCCGGTCAGCACGATTCCGCCCATGAGTTCGCTCTCGTAGCCGGAATTCTTGATTTGTTCCCAGGCGTTGGCTATGATCTCTTCGGCGCGTGCGGCGGTGAAGAGGGCCACCTGGTCGAGGCTTACGGTGCGTCCGTTGGAGAGGGTGGCATATTCTTCCGTGGCGGCTGTGTCGCCTCCGAGCACATTGGTGCCCGATTTGGCAGTGGGGAGTGCGGTGCCATACTTGAGTTTCACTTTTTCGGCATCTTCTTCTTCGAGGGCTATGTTGGGGAGCTTGCAGAGGTCGCGCGTGATGGCGGCGGAGCCGAGGGGCAGGATGCGCAGGTAGCGGAGGATGCTGTTGCGGTAGATGGTGACGGCGGTGGTCTCGGCGCCTATGTCGACGAGGGCGCATCCGCTGCGCTGCTCTACGGCGTTGAGGGCGGCTGCCGCGGTGGCTTCGGGGCCGACAAGGTATTCGATGACCTGTATGTCGGCCTGGTTGAAGCAGCGTTCGATGTTGGCGCGCAGGCTGGTGCGGGAGAGAATGTTGAGGAAGTTGCCCTGGATGCGGCTGGTGAGGGCCCCGATGGGGTCGAGGGTCTGGGTGGTGGCCGTCTGGTATTCCTGTATGATGACGTTGAGGATTTCCTCGTCGCCCTTGGCGTTCTTGCTGTTCTTCTCTATGATGTCGTCTATGATCTCGGGCGTGATGTGTTTCTCCTCCATGCCGAACTGGCGGGATATGGTGTTTTTCTCGCTGCGCATGGAGAGTCCGCTGAGTCCTACGTAGGCGCTTTTGACGTGCTGCTGGAGGGTGGCTTCGAGCTGCTGCTTGATTTCTTTGAGCGCGGCCACGGTCTTGTCGACGTTGGACACGGTGCCTTTGCGTATGAACTCGCCGGAGTCTTTGTGGGCATAGGCTTTTATCTTGAGGCTGCCGTCGGGGTTTTTCTGGGCAGCTACGCCGGCTATTTTGGACGAGCCGAGCTCGAATGCTACGATGATGTTGTTTTCAGCCATGGTTGGTGGTCTCCTTGTGTATATAAAACGTTTTTGTTTTCAGTTTTGTTGCTTCGGGGCGGTATTTCCGTTAGGGCTTTTTTGTGGGAGCGGCAGTGCTTCCCGGGCTTCCTGTCGCCGCCTTCTTGCTTTTGTCTTGTGCGGGAGAGGCGGAGGCTGCGGTTTTCTGGCCGGTTGCGGGGGCCGGCCCGGGCGGCGGTGCGGGACGCATGGAGTGGATGTCTACGCCGGGTTTGTCCTTGAGGGTGCAGATTACCTGGTTGTTGAACTCCAGATCGATGCGGGAGTACTTGTCGGTCCCGATTTGCCGCAGGGCGCGGCGGTAGAACTTGTCGAAGAGTTGCATCTTCCGGCTCACATCCTGGGTCTTGCCGAGGTAGACGAGGAAGTCTTCGCTCTGGAGCGCGATTTCGAGGCCTCCTCCGGGCAGGATTGTGGCCTGGCTGATGCTGTCGGCCCAAGGGCCTTTTTCGCATAAGTAGGCCACCAGTCCGTGCAGGATGCTGTCGGCTTCGGAACGGGGCACGTCTCCCGTGACGACGGGCAGGCGGACGGCCTGGCCGGGGGGCACGTCGAAGGGTTTGGCCCTGCTGTCGACGTAGAATTCCTGCCCTTCCCGGTTGAGCACGTGCAGCACGGGCGTGCGCTGTTGCAGGTCGATCAGGACGCGGCCTGCGGCATCGCGGTAGCATTCGCATTCCTGCAGGAGGGGATGGCTGCGGAGGGCGTCTTCGATGAGCTGCACGTCGATATCGCAGAGGCGCTGGCCGTGCGGGTCGAGGCCGCGGCTGCGCAGGAGGCGCATGACTTCGGCCCGGTCGATGAAGCGCCGGGCGGTGTCGCCCTCGAAGTTTATCTCGACCGTCTCGCAACGCGCTTCCTGGGAAGGGCGGCTGAGGAGACCTACGGCCAGTGCCAAGTAGACGGCCAGTGCGAGGAGGAGCAGGAGGAGGAGCAGTTTTTTGACCATAGGGCTTCAGGAGGGTAAGTCGGGGAGCTGCCAGCGGCGGCGCATGAGGGCTTCGAACTGGGGAATCATGGAGTCGAGGTCGCCGGCGCCGAGCACGGCGAGCACGTCGGTGGAGTGCTCTGCGAGCAGGGGGAGCAGCTCTTCCTTGCGGCAGAGGCTGCGCTCGATGCCGGGGCGCAGGCGGTCGTAGATGAGCCGGCTGCTGACTCCGGCTATGGGCTCCTCGCGGGCGGGGTAGATCTCCGTGAGGATCACGCTGTCGGCCAGGGAGAGGGCTTCGGCAAATTCCGCATGGAAGTCGCGCGTGCGGCTGTAGAGATGGGGCTGGAACAGGGCGGTGAGCTTCTTTCCCGGGTAGAGCTGGCGCAGGGAGAGGAGGCTTTGGCGGAGTTCTTGCGGATGGTGGGCATAGTCGCTGAGGAGGGCTTTCTCGGGAGTGCGTATCTTGAAGTCGAAGCGCCGCTCCACTCCGCGGAAGGAGGCCATGGCCTCGCGGATTTTCTCCGGGTCGGCGCCGGCCAGAAGGGCCAGGGCCATGGCGGCAATGCCGTTGTCTATGTTGACGGCAACGGGCACCCCGAGCAAAATGCCGCAGAGCCGTCCGCCGGGCAGTACGGAGGCCGGGGCCACGAGGTCGAAGCGTATCTCCCCGCCGCCGGCCTCGATGTGCTCGGCGTGGAAGTCCCCCGAGGTGCGGGCGTAGCTGTAGAGGCGTACTCCGGGCTGGAGATCGGGCCGGAGGGCAGTGCCTTCGTGGAGGAGGAGCACGCCGGAGGGACGGATGAGGCTGGTGAAGTGGCGGAAGCTCTCGACGTAGGCCTCGGGAGTACCGTAGATGTCGAGGTGGTCGGCATCGGTTGCGGTGACGACTGCCATCTCGGGTTGCAGCCAGTGGAAGCTGCGGTCGAATTCGTCGGCCTCGATGACGGTAAAGGGGCTCTCCTTGGGGGGAAGGATGAGGTTGCTGTGGTAATTCTGCGAGATGCCTCCGAGGAAAGCGGTGCAGCCTTCGGGGAGAGCGCAGCGGAGCAGGTGGGCGAGCATGGTGGAGGTGGTGGTTTTCCCGTGCGTTCCGGCCACGCAGAGCGCCCTTGTGGCGCGGGTGATGGTGCCCAGGACCTGGGCGCGCTTGTGGATTTCGAATCCGGCGCGGCGGAAATACTGCAACTCCCTGTGGTCTTCGGGAATGGCAGGGGTGAAGACGACGAGGGTGCTCTCCTTCCGTCGGAAAGCGGGGGGAATCTGCCCGGGGTCGTCGGTAAAGTGGAGGAGTGCGCCTTCCTTCTGCAGTTCGGCGGTGAGGGGGGTAGGTGTGCGGTCGTAGCCTCCTACGGTTTTGCCCAGGAAGAGGAAGTAGCGCAGGAGGCAGCTCATGCCGATGCCTCCTGCGCCGATGAAGTAGACGGACTGTATGTTATTTAGTTCCATGTTGTTGTCTGTAGGTTTGTGCAAGGCGTATGGTCTCGGCGGCTATGTCGTCGGCGGCCTGGGGGCGTGCCATGCGGTGTATGTTGGCGGCGAGGCGCGCGAGGCGTGCTTCGTCGGCTACGAGGGCGAGGGCTTCTTTCATGAGCGAAGCGGGGGCATCGGCGTCGCGCACCATGAGGGCGGCGTCTTTTTCCACCAGGGCAAGGGCGTTCTTCGTCTGGTGGTCTTCGGCCACATTGGGGGAGGGGACGAGGATGACGGGCTTGCCCAGGAGGCAAAATTCGGAGATGGAGCCGGCTCCTGCGCGGGAGACTATGAGGTCGGCCGCCGCATAGGCGTGGTTCATGCTGGAGATGAAGTCGGTCAGGTGCAGGGGCAGGTTGCGGCAGGGCTTGCATTCGTCGTCGTCCGCTCCTTCGGCTTGGCGTAGGGAGCGGAGCATCTCCCCGTAGTAGTATTTGCCGCACTGCCAGATGACCTGCACTCCGCTCTGGCGCAGGAGGGGCAGGCCCTGGAGGATGCTCTGGTTGATGGTACGGGCCCCGAGGCTTCCGCCCACGACGAGCACCGTGCGCCGTGCCGCGTCGAGGCCGAAAAAGCGGATGCCCTCTTCGCGGGAGGGGGCCTCGTCCGTCAGGTTCTGGCGCACGGGGTTGCCGGTGAGGAGGATTTTCCCGGCGGGGAAGAAGCGCTCCATGCGGTCGTAGGCCACGCAGATGCGGCTGGCTCCGCGGGCGAGGAGCTTGTTGGTCACTCCGGCGTAGGAGTTCTGTTCCTGCAGGAGGGTGGGGATTCCGGCTTTCTCGGCGGCGCGGAGGGTGGGCCCGCTGGCGTATCCGCCCACTCCCACTGCGGCGTCGGGGCGGAAGTCGCGCACGATGCGGCGGGCGCGGCGGGTGCTTTTCCAGAGTTTCCAGAGCACGCCGATGTTGCGCAGCAGGTGGCGGCGGTCGAAGCCGGCCACAGGCAGGCCCACGATGCGGTAGCCTGCGGCGGGGACGCGCTGCATCTCCATCCTTCCCTCTGCACCCACGAAGAGGATCTCTGCGTCGGGCAGCCGGCGGCGCAGGGCGTTGGCTATGGAGATGGCGGGGAAGATGTGGCCTCCCGTGCCGCCTCCGCTGATGATGAATCTCAAGTTCCGGTTCATATCCTTCTGTCTTTTTATCTGTTTCGTGCCGCGGTCCGGGCGGGAGTTGCAGAGCTTTTCGGGAAAAGCGGCAGCACTCTCGGGGAAAAGCGGCAGTGCTTTTTTCTTTTTTATGCAGGGCTTGCGGCGCGCTCCTGCCGTTCGGCTTCTTCGAGGCGCTGCTGGTCGCGTATGATTTGCTCTTTCGAAAGCTCCGTGTCGGGCAGGTCGTCCTGGCGTTTCTCCAGGTTTTCCGTGTAGCGGCTCACGCAGAGAATCATGCCGAAGTACATGGAAGTGACCAGAATGGAAGTCCCTCCCTTGCTTATCAGGGGCAACGGCTGGCCCGTTACGGGGATGAGCCCGACGGCCACGCTCATGTTGACCAACGCCTGCGTGACGATGAGCAGGGCGATGCCCATGACGAGGAAGGAAGCGAAGTTGCCCCGTGCCTTTTGCGCGATGCGTCCGGCGCGGATGAAGAGGAGCAGGTAGAGCAGGATGACGACGATTCCGCCCAGCAGGCCCAGCTCCTCGATGATGATGGCAAAGATGAAGTCGGAGAACGCCTGCGAGAGGAAGTCGCGCTCTACGCTGTTGCCCGGAAGCTTGCCTATGATGTGGCTGCTGGCGATGGCGATGTGGGCGTGGGCCTCCTGCGCGTTTTTGTCCATGTCGTACTCTTCGGCCGGAACCTGCTTGTTATTGAAGAACCGGAGGATGCGCTGCTTGGCCGTGCTGAAGCGCCCGAGGCTGAACGTGCTCTTCTCCTGTCCCGCTTCTTGCGGGGCTACTCCGGCGCGCGCCGCCGCTTCCTGCGCCTGGGGGGTGAGCTCGGGGGCGTCGGGGGCCATCATGATGGCGCTCAGGCCCAGCAGCCCGGCCAGCAGGAGGCTGCCTGTGAGGGCGGCCATCTTGCGCATTTCGACACGGCCTATGAACATCATCATGATGACGACGAGCATCAGCAGCAAAGCCGTGGAGATGTTTTCCAGGCCAATGAGCAGGATGAAGATTCCCGTCACAATGCAGATGGGCTTGAAGGGGCCGTTTCCCGTGCCGCGCTCCCGCTTCTGGTCGCGGGCCAGGAGGAAAGCCACGTAGAGTATGACGCCCATCTTGGCCAGTTCCGAGGGTTGGAACTGCACGCCGGCCAGTTCGAACCACCGCGCCGCATCGTTTACGTTGCCGTGCCCCATGTGCCCCATGACGGTGAGGAAGAGCAGCATCAGGCCCGAGAGGGGAAGGAGCAAAAAGGGAAGGAGCTGGAAGAAGCGGTAGTTGAGATTGTGCACGACCACTACGATTACCGTCCCGAAGAGGAGGAAGACGGTGTGGTTGGTGATGGCCGTCCAGTGGTTTCCGCTCTTGAATGAGAGCGTACTCGTGGCACTGAACACCTCGATGATGGAGATGACGCACAAAAGGAGGTAGATAGCCCAGACGACTTTGTCTCCCTTAAACAGATTCTTCAGCAGGTCCATGTCTTTTCAGTTTTGCATCTTTAGGCCGGGGCGGGGGCGCGGTGGCCCCTCCGGTGGGGCTCAGGCGAGTTTCTTGACGGCTTCTTTGAATTGGTTGCCGCGGTCGGCCATGTTTTTGAACAGGTCGAAGCTGGCGCAGCAGGGCGAGAGGAGCACCGTGTCGCCCGGCTGGGCCAGGGCAAGGGCCTTGCGCACGGCGTCGTCCATCTGCCGGCTGTCGGCCGTGGGCAGGCCGGTGGGGTCGAAATGGCCGTGGAGTTTGCAGTTGTCGACACCGAGGAATACGAATCCGCGCACGCGCTCCCGGACGAGTTCGTCGAGCTCGCTGTAGTCGTTGCCCTTGTCTTTTCCTCCGAGGATGAGGACGACGGGCGTCTTCATGCTCTCCAGTGCGTACCAGCAGGCGTTGACGTTGGTGGCTTTCGAGTCGTTTATGAAGCGCACGCCCTGCACCGTCCCGGCATACTCCAGGCGGTGCGGCACGCCCTGGAAGGTGCTGAGCGCCTCGCGTATGGCCTCTTTCTTGATGCCGGCCAGGCGGGCGGAGATGCCGGCGGCCATGGAGTTGTAGAGATTGTGGATGCCGGTCAGGGCGAGTTCCTCCTGTTCCAGGTTGAAGTCCAGCGGGCCGGTGAAGACCACCTTGCCGTTTTCCACGTAGGCCACGCAGTTCTCGTCGTCGCGCCGCAGGGCGAAGGGGAAGCGCCGTGCCACGGGCGGGTGGCGCTCCAGTTCTTTGCGGATGACGGGGTCGTCCTGCCAGTAGACGAAGGCGTCTTCCGGCGTCTGGTTGCGCGTGATGCGCATTTTGGCGTCCACGTAATTCTGCATCTTGAAGCCGTAGCGGTCGAGATGGTCGGGGGTGATGTTCAGCAGGACGGCAATGTTGGCGCGGAAGCGGTACATGTCGTCGAGCTGGAAGCTGGAGAGTTCCAGGATGTAGTAGTCGAACTGTGCGCCCTCGGCTATCTGGAGGGCAAAACTGCGGCCGATGTTCCCGGCCAGCCCTACGTTATAGCCCGCGCTCTTGAAGATGTAATAGATGAGCGACGTGGTGGTTGTCTTGCCGTTGCTGCCCGTTATGCAGATCATCTTGGCCTGCGTGTAGCGCGCGGCAAACTCTATTTCGGAAATGATGGGGATGCCCTTGGCGCGCGCCTTGGAGATGATGGGCGTGTTCTCGGGGATTCCGGGGCTCTTGATGATCTCCCCGGCTGCGAGGACGGCGCTTTCGGTGTGCCGCCCTTCTTCCCAGCTGATTCCTTCGGCATCGAGCATTTCTTTGTACTTGCCCTGTATCGAGCCGCTGTCGGAGACAAAGGGGTCCATGCCTTTCCTTTTGGCCAGGATGGCCGCCCCCGTGCCGCTTTCGCCGGCTCCTAAGACTACGATTCGTTTCATCTTTTATCGATTGGTTATTTGTTTTCGTTCGGTTTCTCTTGCCTGTTTTCCGGAAAAGCGCTGCCGCTTTTTCCGGAAAGTGCAGGCACTTTTTCGGGTTTGCGCTAGCGGATTTTCAGCGTGATGATGGTGATGGCCGCCAGCAGTATGGTGATAATCCAGAAGCGCACGGTGATTTTCGACTCGTGGTATACGTTTTTCGGCCCCGTCACGAGGTACCGGCAGGCCGGGTCCAGCGCGTTTTGCGCCGTGCGGAAGTGGTCGTGGATGGGAGTGCGCTTGAAGATGCGCTGTTTCCGCCCGTGGCGTTTGCCCCACTTGAAGTACTCTACCTGCATGATGACGCTCAAATTCTCCACGAGGAAGACGCCGCAGAGAATCGGGATGAGCAGTTCCTTGTGGATGATGATGGCGAAGACGGCAATGATGCCCCCGATCGTGAGCGAGCCGGTATCGCCCATGAAGACTTGCGCCGGGTAAGAATTGTACCAGAGGAAGCCTACGAGCGCCCCGATGAAGGCGCAGATGAAAACCACCAGCTCCTCGCTGCCGGGGATGAACATGATATTCAGATAACTGGCAAACTCGATGTGGCTCGACACGTAGGCAAATATCCCGAGCGTGGCACCGATGATGGCAGAGTTGCCCGCGGCCATGCCGTCCATGCCGTCATTCAGGTTCGCGCCGTTGCTCACGGCTGTAACCACGAAGATGGTTATCAAAACGAAGAGGATCCATCCGCATTTGCGCTTCCACTCCGGGCTGTCCAGCCAGCCGAAGGCTTCGCTGTAGTCCAGGTTGTTTTCCTTGAAGAAGGGGATGGTTGTCTGCGTGGACTTGATGTTTTTCGGGGCGTGCACCACGTTTACCACCTTGTCGCCCTGCTCGATCTCGATATTCTCGCGGATTACGACGTCGGGCGCGTAGTAAAGCGTCAGCCCCACTATGAGTCCCAGCCCGACCTGGGCCACAATCTTGAAGCGGCCCTTCACCCCGTCCTTGTTCTTGCGGAAGGTTTTGATGTAGTCGTCGGCAAATCCGAGCGCTCCCAGCCAGCAAGTCGTCACGAGCATGAGGATCATGTACGTACTGTGCAGCTTCCCGAAGAGAAGGCAGGGGATGAGTATGGAAACGATGATGATGATTCCTCCCATGGTGGGCACGCCTTTTTTCCCGACCCCGAAGGGATCGACCGTCGCGTCGCGCTGCGTTTCGGAAATCTGCTTGCTCTTGAGCATGTTGATGAACTTGTTTCCGAAAATCGTGGAGATGAGCAGGGCGCAGATGGCCACGCCCAGGGCACGAAACGAGGTGTAGGCGAACATTCCCGCTCCGGGAAAGTCGTATTTGTCCAGCCAGTTGAAGAGGTAGTACAGCATAAGTCGGGGGGTTGCGGATTAGGAATTCATGATTTCGCGCACCACTTCTTTGTCGTCGAAGTGGTGTTTTACACCTTTTATCTCTTGGTAATTCTCGTGGCCCTTGCCCGCGATGAGGATGACGTCGCCCTTCTGTGCCAGGGCGCAGGCGGTGCGGATGGCTTCCTTGCGGTCGGCTATGGCGAGCGCCTGCGCGCGCTCCTGGGGGGTGAGGCCTTCGAGCATGTCGGCCATGATGTCTTCGGGCTTCTCGAAGCGCGGGTTGTCGCTGGTTATGATGAGCCGGTCGCTGCGGTGCGCCGCTTCCTGGGCCATGAGGGGGCGTTTTCCCCGGTCGCGGTTGCCTCCGGCGCCCACGACGGTGATGATCCGGCCGCGGGAGAGGAGGATTTCGTGGATGGCGCCGAGCACGTTGGCCAGCGCGTCGGGGGTGTGGGCGTAGTCCACTATGGCGGTGTAGCCCTGGGGACTGCGGATGGCTTCGAAACGGCCGCTCACGGGGCGGAGGGTGCTGAGGCCCACGAGTATCTCCTGCCGGTCGAGCCCGGGGAGGAGGCTGGCGGCCGCGCCGTAGACGGCCAGGAGGTTGCTGGCGTTGAAGCGCCCGACGAAGTGGGTGGCTACCTCGTGGCCGTCGACCTCAAGGAGCATTCCCTCGAAGTGGCTCTCCAGGATTTTTCCCTTGAAGTCGCAGAGCGTGCGCAGGGAGTAGAATTCCCGTCGCGCGGGGGTGTTCTGGAGCATGACGGGGCCGTTTTTGTCGTCGAGGTTGGAGAGGGCGAAGGCTTCTGCCGGGAGATGGTCGAAGAAGGCCTTCTTCGCGTCGCGGTAGTTCTCGAAGGTTTTGTGGTAGTCAAGGTGGTCGCGCGTCAGGTTGGTAAAGATTCCTCCGGCGAAGTGCAGGCCTTCGATGCGGTGCTGCGCCACGGCGTGGCTGCTCACTTCCATGAAGGCGTAGGTGCAGCCTGCGTCGGCCATCTCCCGGAGCAGGCGGTTGAGGCTGATGGGGTCGGGCGTGGTCTGCGTGGCGGCAGAGGGGCGGTCGTCGACGTAGTTGCATACGGTGGAGATGAGGCCGGCTTTGTATCCGAAGTGGCGGAAGAGATGGTAGAGGAGGGTGGCGATGGTGGTCTTGCCGTTCGTCCCCGTCACGCCGACGAGGCGGAGCCGCCCGGTGGGGGCGCCGCAGAATTCGTGGGCGGCCAGGCCGGCGGCGCGCTCCGTAGAGGCGCACTGGAGGAAGACGGGGCGCGCTGCGGGAGAAGCGGCGGCGCTTTCTTCGGAAAGCGGCAGCGCTTTTTCGGAAAAGTGCAGGGCTTTTTGGGAAAAGTCCTGTGTGTTTTCCGCCTCGGGGGGCATCTCTTCGCAGAGCACGGCGGCGGCTCCGGCGCGGAGGGCTGCGGGGATGAACTGGTGGCCGTCGGCCTGCGTGCCGCGGACGGCTATGAAGAGGTTGCCCGGCTCTACCTTTCGGGAGTCGATGGCTACGCCGGTTATTTCGATGTCCGCATTGCCCCGCGTGGCGAGGATGGGGATGCGGCGGATGATGTCGGTCAGTTTCATTTTGGTGCTGCGGGTTTTATTTTTGCGTCGCTGGGCGACGTGAGGGTCAGTATGATGGTTTCTCCTTTCCGCAGGGGGCTTCCGGCGGGCAGGCTCTGCGCCTTGACGCGCCCGGTGCCCTCGGCTTGTACTTTCAGGCCGCGGTTGCGCAGGAGGAAGGCTGCATCCTTGAGCGTGAGGCCGCGCACGTTGGGCACCTGCGCGGAGTCGCTTTCCTGGGCTTGGGCGAGGCTCTTGCGGGGAAGCCGCCGAGGAGCGGGCGGGAGCGTGTCGCGTGCGGCGCTGAGGTTGCTGCTCAGGTGTTTGGCGTAGATGCGCTCTGCGATATTGTGGAAGATGCTTCCCGACATGAGGCCGCCGGACGCGGGCAGTCCGGCTTTCTGGATGGAGACAAGCATGGTGTATTCCGGGTTTTCGGAGGGGAAGTATCCGCAGAAACTCAGCAGGTAGTGGGTGCGCCCGGCCTTGTATCCGGCCCGTCCCTGCGAGACTTGGGCCGTGCCGGTCTTGCCCGATACGGAGAACTGCTTCGACCCGGCGGGCTTGCCCAGCCCCTCGCTCACGACGCGGCGCAGGATCATGCGTATGTCGTCCAGCGTGTGCTGCGAGCAGATGCGCTCCCGGAGCACTTCGGGGGGGAACTCCTGGATCATTGTGCCGCCGCGGGCTACGCCTTTCACGAAGCGGGGCTTCATCATCTTCCCTCCGTTTGCGATGGCGTTGTAGAAGGTTACGGTATTGATGGGGGGGATTTGTGTCTCGTAGCCTATGGACATCCAGGCGAGCGTCGTCTTCCACCAGTTTTCCTTGTTGGGGCGGCGGATTTTCGCCCGTCCGGCGTTGACGAAGGGCAGGCCGAGGTCGGCATTGATGCCGAGTTTGTAGAGTCCGTCCACGTAGTCTTGCGGATGGCTGAAGTAGTGTTCGTCGATGATGCGGGAGATTCCGATGTTCGATGACTTCATCAGCACGCCGGGCACCGTGAGCCACTGGTATCCGCCGCGGCGCCAGTTGTGGTCGCGCATGATGGATCCGTGCATCGGGTGCTGCCCGTTGCCGGTGTCTACGCTGTCGTGGACCGTGACCACTCCGTCTTCGAGTGCGACCATCATGGAGGCGGTCTTGAAAGTGGAGCCGGGCTCCATCATGTCCGACACGGCAAAGTTGATACCCTCGAAGTAGTTTCCGTCGCTGTACTCCTGCATGTTGACGATGGCCTTGACGTCTCCCGTCTTGGTCTCCATGATGATGACGATTCCCTTGTAGGCGTTGAACTCGCGGAGCTTGTCGACGAGGGCTTTCTCGGCTATGTCCTGCATGCTTACGTCGATGGTCGTGATGAGGTCCGCCCCGTCTACGGCCGGTTTGTCCACTACGTTGAGGTATTTGTTCTTCACCTTCTGCCGGTGGTAGATGCCGTTTTCTCCGCGCAGTATGCTGTCGTAGGCCAGTTCCAGGCCGCTCCGCCCGCCGCGTTCGGCTTCGGGGAAGATGGTGCCCAGCGTGGCGGATGCCAGCGAGCCGAAGGGCTTTTTGCGCCGGTATAGCTCTTCGGCGGTCAGGCCGCTGGTGTAGCGTCCCAGCCGCAGGAGGGGGAGTTTGAGGAGTTCCTTATATTGTATAAAGGAGATGCGCTTGGCATAGAGGGGCCAGTAGCGTGCCTTCTTCTGCCGGCCGAGGCGGAAGCGGCGGGCGAAGTACTCTTTTGTGCATTCGGGGATGATGCGGTGCATTCCCTCGCAGAGGGTGTCCATGGCGCGTGCGTCGCTCAGGATGGAGTCCTGCACGGGGCTTTCCACGCCGAAGTCCATGAAGATGCGGTATTCGGGCAGGGAACTGGCCATGAGCTTGCCGTCGGCGGAGATGATGTTGCCCCGCGTGGGCAGCAACTCCATGTTCTCTTTCACGTAGCGCTCGGCGATTTTCATCCAGTAGTCGCTGTTGACGAACATGGTGTAGGCGGCTTTCCCCACGATGCACGCCGAAACGATGAGGACGGCCACCCCGATCAGCACGTAGCGCCAGAGGATGCTTTTCTTATATTTGGCTTCTTCTTCCTGCATGGCTCATGGTTTTTCAGAAGTGCTGTCGCTTTTTTCCGGAAGTGCCTGCGCTTTTTCGGAAAAGTGCTGCGCTTTTTCCGGGGCGCGCTGCGTGTTTTCCGCCGCGGGTGCGGCGGGTGCGGGCGTGGCGGGTGCTTCTTCGGGGTTTTCGCGGATGAGGTAGGGCGGGTTGGTGGCGGTGGTCAGTTCGCTCTGGTAGGCATTGATGGCTTCTTCGATGCGGCTCTGGCGTGTCATCTCGGTCAGTTCGGAGGAGCGGGTCAGGGCGATGTATTTCATCTCCGTGAGGGCTTTTTCCTTCCGGTCTATCTCGATTATCTGTTGCTGTACGGCAAAGCGGTTGTCGATGTAGACGATCGTGAAGAGGAGTATGACGATGAGCAGCGGTATCTGCCGCCGGAAGGCGGGATTGAGCAGTATCTCCCCGCTGACGAAGCTGCGCCAGGTGACTTTCCCCTCCAGGGTGTCTTCCCTCTGGCTGTCTTCGCTGCGGAGCAGGCTGCGGGCTTCTTCGGCCAGGGCTTCGAGCTTTTCCTGGGCGGTGCCCTCCGGTTGCGGGCCGGGGGCGGGGCTGCCGGCGGCGGGTGCGGTGGTCTTTTCTTCCTGGCTCATGGCTTTTCGGCGATTCTCAGTTTGGCGCTGCGGGAGCGCGGGTTGGTTTCTGTCTCTTCCTGCGGGGGGGCGATGAATGCGGGGGGCACCACGCGCAGGGGGGCGGCCGTGCGGCCGTAGAAGTCCTGTTCGACGGTGCCGCTGAAGTTGCCGCTCTTGAAGAAATTCTTCACCAGGCGGTCTTCGAGCGAGTGGTAGGTGATGACGGCTATGCGCCCGCCGGGGCGCAAAACGTCGAGCGCGTCCTGCAGAAGTTCCTGCAGGGCGGAGAGTTCGCCGTTGACTTCGATGCGCAGGGCCTGGAAGAGTTTCGTGAGCTCCTTGCGCTCGCGGTCGCGGGGCAGCAGCGGGGCGGCCAGTGCGGCCAGCTCCCCGCAGGTAGCTATGGGCCTTTCGGCGCGGGCGGCGGCGATGGCCGCGGCCAGGCGCGGGGCTTGGCGGAGTTCGCCATAGAGGCGGAACACTTCGGCGAGCCGCTCCTGGGGATAGGTCTGCAGCACTTGGGCGGCGGTGAGCCCGGCCTGGCGGTTCATGCGCATGTCGAGCTGCTCTTCGGGGTAGCGGAAGGAGAATCCGCGGCCGCCTTCGTCGAGATGGTGCGAGGAGACGCCCAGGTCGGCCAGCAGTCCGTCGATTTGGGGCGCGCCGTAGTAGCGGAGGAAGTTCTTCAAATACCGGAAGTTGCCGCGCACGAAGGTGAACCGTGCGTCGCGGGGCGCGTTTTGCGCCGCGTCGAGGTCCTGGTCGAAGCCGAAGAGCCGGCCGTCGGGTGCCATGCGGCGGAGTATTTCCCGCGTGTGCCCGCCGCCGCCGAGGGTGGCGTCGACGAAGATGCCGCCGGGCCTTTCGGGCCGGAGTGCTTCGACGCTGGGCCGGAGCAGCACGGGTATGTGGTAGGCGCCTGCCGTCTTGGGTGTTGTCATTGCGGGCCTCCTCCTAAGATTTCGTTCATCTTTTCGGTCATCTCCCCGGGGGAGAGGAAGGGAGTGGCGGTGCTTTCGGCATCCCACACTTCGATTGTCTCGCCCATGCCTATGAATCGCACCTTCTCGCCCAGCCCCGCGCTCTGCAGCATGCGCCGCGAGATGAGGATGCGCCCGCTGGGGTCGAGGGTGGCCTGCTCGGCTTCGGCCACAAACTGGCGGAGAATCATGCGGTGGGCTGCATTGTAGGGATTCAGGCGGGAGGAGAGGCGGTCCATCTCGGCGCTCCAGACTTCTTCGGGATAGAGCACGATGCAGGGCTGGTAGATGTCCTTCCGCAGGACCACGGTGCAGGTTTCTTCCCGCTCCCCGCCGGCTTCGGCCGGGACGGGGACGAACTTCTTGCGGAAAGGGGCGGGGATGAATACGCGCCCCTTTGCGTCTACTCTGGCTTCTATGTTGCCCAAGAAACGGTTCACTGCACCTATTTATAAGAAAGACATCCGCAAAGGTACACAATCCCCCACAATTCCCCACAAAGATGCTCTCCTTTTTTTTCAACAGGGCGGTTAATTTTTTGTTTCCTCCGGGCGCGGGTTTCCTGCGGTGCTGCCGCGGCGGGGCGGAAGTGCTGCGTGTTTCCGGGAAAAGTGCCGCATGTTTTCGGGAAAAGCGCTGCATGTTTTTCGGGAAAGTGCCGGGGCTTTTCGCCGGAATGACTATATTTGCGCGGCTTTTTACCCGAGGCTTTGGCTATGAAAGAACGCATCTTTTCCCTTCTCCGCTTCTACGCGGCTTTTGTCGTGCTGCAGGCTTTGCAGAAACCGCTTTTCCTCTTCTACGCGGCGGAGGCGCCTTCGCGCTACGGGGCGGGCGACGTCGCCCAAGTCGTGCTCCACGGCCTCTGGCTCGACGCCGCCGTGGCGGGATACCTGACGGCCTTTCCGCTGCTCCTGCTGCTCTTGAGCCTGTGGGCGCGGCGCTTTCCGCTGCGCGCGGTGCTCCGGCCGTACATTTATCTGGCGGTTTTCGCCTCGGAACTGGCCTTTGTGGCCGATGCCGCCATCTATCCTTTCTGGAACTACAAGCTCGACGCCACACTCCTCTACTACGCCGACTCGCCCGCCGATGCCCTCTCCAGCGTTTCGCCCCTGTTCGTGGCCGCGGGGCTGGCGCTTTGGGTGGTCCTCTCGCTGCTTTTCGGCCATTTGGTTACCCGGCTCATGCCGCGCCGCCTGCCCGACGCGCGGCGGTGGGTGCGCTCCTGCCGGCGGGTGCCGGCCCTCGTCGTGGGATTCTGCTGCACGGCGGGGCTGTTGTTCCTGGCCATTCGCGGAGGAGTGGGGGAGTCTACGTCGAACGTGGGCAAGGTTTACTACAGCGGCGACCTCTTTCTCAACCATGCGGCAGTGAATCCCGCCTTCAGCTTCCTCGCTTCTCTGGGAAAGGGCGACGATTTTGCCGCCCGCTTCGACTACTTTCCCGAGGCCGAGCGCCGCGCGCTCTTCGAAGGGCTGTATCCCGCGCGGGAAGACTCCCTCTCTGTCTCCCTCCTGCGCACGCCGAGGCCCGACGTGCTGCTCATCATCCTGGAAGGCTTCAGCGGCACTTTCGTAGAAGAGCTGGGCGGCCTGCCCGGTGTGGCGCCCAATCTGGGGCGTCTTGCGCGGGAAGGCGTGTGGTTCTCCAACTGTTATGCCAACAGCTTCCGCACCGACCGCGGACTGGTCTGCGCCTTGGGCGGATATCTGGGCCTGCCCGACGTGTCGGTCATGAAGGTCCCGGCCAAAAGCCGCACCCTCCCCTGCCTGGCGGGGCGCCTGGCGGAGGCGGGATACGATACGGATTTCATCTACGGCGGCGACATCAACTTCACCAACATGCAGGGCTACCTGCGCACGGGCGGCTACCGGCAGATCACGGCCGACACGGATTTCCCCTTCGCCCTGCAGCAGACGGGCGAGTGGGGCGTGGCGGACGAATATGTCTTCGCCCGTCTGTTGGAGACGATGCGGGAGCGGTCGGCAAATCCCCCGGCCCGGCCGTGGCATACGGCGGTGCTCACGCTCAGCAGCCACGAGCCTTTCGAGGTGCCCTTCAGCCGCCTGGAGGACAAAGTGCCTAACTCCTTTGCCTACACCGACTCCTGTCTGGGCGATTTCATCGGGCGCTTGCGGCAGCTCCCCGTGTGGGAAAACCTGCTGGTCGTATGCGTTCCCGACCACGGCTACTACTATCCGCGCGAGGGGCTCTCGCAGTCGCCCCGCTTTTTCCATATCCCGATGCTCTGGACCGGCGGTGCCGTGCGCGAAAGCCGCACCGTGCCCCTGCTGATGAACCAGAGCGACCTGCCCGCCACGCTGCTGGCGCAGATGGGCCTGCCCTACGCCGACTTCACCTTCAGCCGCAACGTCCTGGGAACGGCCTACCGCTATCCCTTTGCCTACTATGCCTACAACAACGGAATGGCCCTGCGCGATTCCACGGGGTGCACCGTCTTCGACAACGCCGCGCAGGCCGTAATCTACGAAGACTCCCTCTCTTCGCCCGGCGAGGCCGCCTCTTTCCCCTCCCGCCCGGCGGGGATGAAAGAGCCCTCCACGCCCGCTTCCGCCCTTCGCCTGCGCCGCGCCAAGGCCATCCTGCAGTCCGTCTACGACGACCTGGGCCGCCGCTGACCGGGCTGCTCACCTTCCTCCCGAAACCTCTACCTCCCTCCCGACCATGAAGCGCAGAAATTTCCTCCGGACCGCAGGCCTCCTGGCCCTCTCCGCCGCCGCCGTGCCCGAAAAGGCCATCCCCTTTTTCCAGAAAGATGCAGCGCTTTCCGGAAAAAGTGCTGCCGCTTTTCCCGAAAAGCCCTTCCCCTTTTCCCGGAAGGGGCTCGCAATGGACTTCGAGCCCTACCCCTTGGAGCTGAAACACGTCTTCACCGTGGCTTCCTACAGCCGCACGGCGACGCCCGGCGTGCAGGTCCGCGTAGGATACGAAGGCCTCGTGGGCTACGGCGAGGCATCGATGCCGCCTTACCTGGGGGAGACGGTGGATTCGGTCGTGGCCTTTCTCTCGAAAGTGGACCTTTCCCGCTTCAGCGACCCCTGCGCCCTGGAGGAAATCCTGGCCTATGTGGACGCGATCGGGCCGGGAAACAACGCCGCCAAGGCCGCCGTCGACATAGCCCTGCACGACCTCGTGGGAAAACTGCTGGGGGCGCCCTGGTGGAAGATATGGGGGCTGGACAAAAAGCGCGCCCCGCTGACGACGTACACCATCGGCATCGACACGCCGGAGCAGATGAAACTCAAGACGCGCGAGGTGGAAGGGCGGTTCCGCATGCTGAAAGTGAAAGTAGGCCTGCCGGGCGACCGGGAGAACATCCGCGCCGTGCGCCAGGTCACCTCCCTCCCCCTGGCCGTCGATGCCAACCAAGGCTGGAAAGACCCGGCCTTTGCGCTCGACATGGTGCATTGGCTCAAGGAACAGGGCGTAGTGCTCGTCGAGCAGCCCTTGCCCAAGGAGGACATCGACGGCATGGCCTGGCTCGCGGAGCGCAGCCCGCTGCCCATCATTGCGGACGAATCGGTGAAACGGCTGGACGACGTGCGCCGCATCGCAGGCGCTTGCCACGGAATCAACATCAAACTCATGAAAAGCACCGGCATGCGCGAGGCGTGGAAGATGCTGAACCTGGCCAGGGCGCTGGGGCTGAAAGTGATGGTGGGCTGCATGACGGAGACTTCCTGCGCCGTCAGCGCCGCCGCGCAGCTCAGCCCCGCGGCCGACTATGCCGACCTCGACGGCAACCTCCTCATCGCCAACGACCGCTTCCGCGGCGTCCTCGTGGAAGACGGGCGCCTCGTCCTCAACGACCGGCCCGGCCTCGGGCTCACGAGGCTCTGACGCCCGTCCGCCCCGCTGCCCCGCTCCCGGGAGAAAGCGCGGGGCGCAGGGCAATAAACGGGGCGACTTTCAGTTTATAATACAACCCCACTCGTAGAGAAACCATGCCCCTCCTGCACCCTGCCCCCGAGGCTTTCCGCGAAAAGCACTGCGCTTTCGGCGAAAAGTGCTGCCGCTTTTTCCGAAAAGCGCTGCATCTTTTTTCCCGCCGCGCCGCCGCTTTTCCCGCCCGCCGCGCCGCCCCCGGCAGCGGGATGCGCGCCGGGGCCCTCGTGGCCTCGATCCTGGTGTTGGCTTCCTGCCTGCTTCCCGCCTGCCACAACTACGAGAAAGCCGCCGAAGAGAGCTATGCCCTGGGCGAATACTACGACGCTTCGCGCTACTACCGCACGGCCTACTCCAAGACTCCCCCCAAGGAACGCGAGAAACGGGCGCGGCTGGCCTACATGATCGGCCAGACAAACCGCTTCATCAGCTCCGCCGCCCGCGCCGAAGCAGGCTACCGCAACGCCTTGCGCTACGGCTATCCCGACAGCACGCTGCTCCTCTGGCTGGCCCAGGTGCAGCTCGAACAGGGAAAGTACCGCGAGGCCGGAGAAAACTTCAGCCTCTACCTCCAGTCCGTGCCCGACAATCCGCTCACTCCGCTGGCCCAGGCCGGGCTTCTCTCGGCGCAGACGGCCGACAGCCGCAAGCAGGAGACACCGCGCTTTGCCGTCAAGAAGTACGACCTCTTCAACTCCCGCCGCGCGGAGTACTGCCCTTCGTATAACCGCACGGACAGCGACCGGGTTTACTTCACCTCTACGCGCGATGATGCAAGGGGAGAGACGCTCAACGGCATAACCGGCATGAAAAGCGCCGACATTTTCATGGCCCGCCGCAACGAAAACAAGCAATGGCAGAAGCCGGAGATCATAGAGTCCGACATCAATTCCGAATACGAGGACGGCGCTTGCAGTTTCACGCCCGATGGCGAGACAATGTTCTTCACCCGTTGCCGGGAGTCCCCCACCTCTCCGGTATTTGCCGAGATCTTTTCGTCGGCGCGCAGCGGCGCCAACTGGGGCGCGGGGCAGAAATGCGAAATCATCAACGACACGCTCTCGTCCGTGGCGCATCCGGCCGTATCGCCCGACGGGGTCTGGCTCTACTTCACTTCCGATATGCCCGGCGGGATGGGCGGAAAAGACATCTGGCGCTGCATGATCCTGGGAGACGGCAGCTTCGGCCCGGTGGAGAACTTGGGCTCTTCGCTCAACACGGAGGGCGACGAGATGTTTCCCTATGTGCGCGACGACGGGGCGCTGTACTTTGCCTCCGACGGATGGCCCGGAATGGGCGGGTTGGACTTGTTCCGTGCCGAAGAGGACTCGCTCTCCGGGGAGTGGCGGGTAGAACATCTGGGCTATCCCCTCAACTCTTCGGCCGACGACTTCGGCATCACTTTCGAGCCGGAGCGCAACCGCGGCTTCTTTTCCTCCAACCGCCGCGACCGCAGGGGCTGGGATCACATCTACGAGTTCATAGGCGACGAGCTGGACTATACGCTTGTCGGCTGGGTTTATGATAGGGATGGCGACCCTCTGCCCGGGGCGGTGGTCAGTATCGTAGGCGACGACGGGACGTACCTCAAGGTGAGTGTCAACGGCGACGGCTACTTCTCGCAAAAAGTGGGGCGGGGCGTCAGCTACGCCCTTATGGCCAACTGCCGCGGCTACCTCAACTCGCGCCAGGAACTGCTGACGGACACGGTGGAAGAGAAGCTGACTTACGAGCTGGAGTTCCCCATGGCTTCCATCACACGCCCGGTACTTATCGAGAACATCTTCTACGAATTCGACAAGGCGACGCTCACCCCCGAGTCGTCCGCCGCGCTCGACCAGCTCATCAAGCTCCTGCAGGACAACCCGAACGTGACCATCGAACTGGGCGCGCACTGCGACTATTTCGGCAACGATGGCTACAATCTGCGCCTCTCCCAGCGGCGTGCCGAGAGCGTGGTGCGCTACCTGGAGGCCGGCGGCATAGCGCCCGACCGCCTCAGCGCCAAGGGTTACGGCGAGACGCAGCCCAAGGTAATCACCAAGAGCCTGGCGCGCCTCGTGCCGTTCCTGCAGGTGGGCGACACGCTGACCGAGGACTTTATCCTCAAGCTCCCGCCCGAGGAGCAGGACGTCTGCAACTCGCTGAACCGCCGCACGGAGTTTCGCGTCGTGCGCACTACCTACGGGCTCTACGAGTAGCGCGCCGCTTTCCCCCTTCCTGCGGCGCTTCGGGGAAAAAGATGCGGCGCTTTTCCGGAAAAGATGCAGCACTTTTTTCGCGAAGCGGCAGCGCTTTTTGCCGGGAAAGGCCTACCTTTGCGGGAAAACCCCTACTGTGATGGAAGAAAACACCCCGGACATTCCGCCCCGCGCGGCGCACACGCTGTGTACCGTCCTCTCCGTGGCCGGATCGGACAGCTGCGGGGGCGCGGGCATCCAGGCCGACCTGAAGACATTTTCGGCGCTGGGCG
Source organism: uncultured Bacteroidaceae bacterium (assembly GCA_944320955.1). Classification (GTDB taxonomy): domain Bacteria; phylum Bacteroidota; class Bacteroidia; order Bacteroidales; family Bacteroidaceae; genus UBA1794. The sequence goes on along the minus strand of CALUJL010000014.1, from coordinate 58,847 downwards.
TCTACGGGATGACCGCAGTGACGGCGCTCACGGCGCAGAACACGCGCGGCGTGCAGGCCGTCTTTCCCGCCGGTGAGGCCTGCCTGAGGGCACAACTGGAGGCCGTCTTGAGCGACGTGCGCCCCGGAGCGGTGAAAGTGGGCATGGTTTTCGGCCGCGCGCAGGTGGAAATCCTGGCCGACGCGCTCGAAGCCTACCGTCCCGCATGGGTGGTCTACGACCCGGTGATGGTCTCCAGCAGCGGGGCGCGCCTCATGGAGCCGGAAGCCCTGCAGGCCGTCAGGGAGCGGCTCCTGCCGCTCTGTTCGCTCGTGACGCCCAATGTGCCGGAAGCCGAGGTGCTCAGCGGCCTTCCTGCCTCCGCCGCCGGCTTCCGCCTGCAGGCCTGCCGCCGCATAGCCGCCCTCGGGCCGCGGGCCGTGCTGCTCAAAGGGGGGCACAGCGCCGGCCCCGCGGCCGACGACCTGCTTTGGGACGCCGCCGCGGAGGAGGCCTTCGTCTACAGCGCGCCGCGCCTTTCGACGCGCAATGCGCACGGCACGGGCTGTACCCTCTCCTCCGCCATCGCCGCCTTCTTGGCCCGCGGACGGGCGCTGCCCGGGGCCGTGGGGGAGGCCAAGCACTTCCTGACCGAAGCCCTGCGCTCGGCCGCCGACGTATGCCTGGGCACGGGGCCCAACGGGCCGCTCAATCATTTTTTTGCCCCGCAGCCGCTCATAAAGAGATAAAAAGTCTGAAAAAAAGCCCCTCCGCTCCCATCTTCTTCCTACCTTTGCCTGCGGCGAAAGCAAAGGGGTGCCCCTCGAAAGCGGAGGTGTGCTGAGATTATACCCTAAGAACCTGATGCGGCCAGTACCGCCGAAGGGATTGTATTCTCCCCGTCCTCTCCTCCATTCCGTGCAGCCCGCGCTCTTTCCGCCCTTTATTTAAAAAGGAAAAGGACTATGGCCCGACTGCAATTCATCACTCATTTTACCGAAAAGTACTCCTATCTCGACTCCGCGCGACTGGCGCTCGAGGGCGGTTGTCGCTGGATCCAGCTGCGCATGAAGGGCGCCACGGACGACGAGGTGCGCCCCGTGGCCCTCGAAGTGCAACGCCTCTGCCGCGAGCGGGGCGCCACGTTCGTCGTGGACGACCGCGTGGAGCTGGCCCGCGAGCTGCATGCCGACGGCGTGCACCTGGGGAAAAACGACATGCCCATTGCCGAAGCGCGCCGCAGGCTCGGCCCCGGTTTCCTCATCGGCGGCACCGCCAACACGGCGGCCGAGGCCGAAGCCCACTTCCGCGCCGGGGCGGACTACATAGGCTGCGGCCCTTTCCGCTACACCACCACCAAGCAGAACCTCGCCCCGCTGCTGGGGCTGGAGGGATACCGCGCGGTTCTCGCCGGGATGAAGGCCGCGGGCGTCACGTTGCCCCTCGTGGCCATCGGCGGCATCGGGCGCGCCGACATCCCCGCCCTGCTCGAAACGGGAGTCTCCGGCATAGCCCTGAGCGGGAGCATCCTGCGCGCCCCCGACCCCGTGGCGGAGATGCGGGCCGTCTGCGCCGCGCTGGGCGAGTGAGCGCCCCCTGCCGGGGCGGGAAAAGCGCTGCGTCTTTTTCCGAAAAGTGCTGCAACTTTTCCCGAAAAGCGCTGCATCTTTCCGGCGGAAGCCCTGCATGAAAATCGAAACACACCTACATAAACCCGCGAAGACACATGAAAGAAAACATCCGAATCACCTATCCTTCCTCCGAGAAGGTCTACCTGGAGGGGACGATTTACCCCGGCCTCCGCGTCGGGATGCGCCGCGTCCTGCTGACGCCCACCGTCACCGTGCGCGACGGGGAGCGCCACCTGCAGGAGAACGCCCCGGTCTACGTCTACGACACCAGCGGCCCCTACAGCGACCCCGCTGCCGAAATCGACCTGCGGCGCGGCCTGCCCCGCCTGCGCGAGCCGTGGATCAAGGAGCGCCCCGTAGAGCAACTGCCCGAAATCACCTCCCGCTACGGCCTCCAACGCCTGGCCGACCGCAGCCTCGACGCCCTGCGTTTCGAGCACATCATGAAGCCCTACCGCGCCAAGGAGGGGCAGCAGATCAGCCAGATGTACTACGCCAAGCAAGGCATCATCACCCCCGAGATGGAATATGTGGCCATACGCGAAAACATGAATTGCCGCGAACTCGGCATCGAGACCCACATCACCCCCGAGTTCGTGCGGCAGGAGATAGCCGCCGGGCGCGCCGTCCTGCCTGCCAACATCAACCACCCCGAGGCAGAACCCATGATCATCGGCCGCAACTTCCTCGTAAAAATCAACACGAACATCGGCAACTCCGCCACGACCTCCAGCATCGAAGAAGAAGTGGACAAGGCGGTCTGGAGCTGCAAGTGGGGCGGGGACACGCTGATGGACCTCTCCACCGGCGAAAACATCCACGAGACGCGCGAATGGATCATCCGCAACTGTCCCGTCCCCGTAGGCACAGTGCCCATGTACCAGGCCATGGAGAAAGTCGGCGGCAAGGCCGAAGACCTGACGTGGGAGCTCTTCCGTGACACACTGGTAGAGCAGTGCGAGCAGGGCGTGGACTATTTCACCATCCACTGCGGCATACGCCTGCAAAACGTGCACTATGCCAATGAGCGCCTCTGCGGCATGGTGAGCCGCGGCGGCAGCATCATCTCGCAGTGGTGCATGGCCCACCAGAAAGAGAGCTTCCTCTACGAGCACTTCGATGACATCTGCGACCTGCTCGCCCGCTACGATGTGGCCATCTCCCTGGGCGACGGGCTGCGCCCCGGTGCAGTGCGCGACGCCAACGACCGTGCGCAGTTTGCCGAACTCGACACCATGGGCGAGCTCGTGGAGCGCGCCTGGGCGAAGAATGTCCAGGCCTTTATCGAAGGACCGGGGCATGTGCCGATGCACAAGATAAGGGAAAACATGGACCGGCAGATAGAAAAATGTCACAACGCGCCCTTCTATACGCTCGGGCCGCTGGTGACGGACGTCGCCCCGGGCTATGACCACATCACAAGCGCCATAGGCGCCGCCCAAATAGGCTGGTACGGCACGGCCATGCTCTGCTACGTCACGCCCAAAGAGCACCTCGGACTGCCAAACCGCGAGGATGTACGCACCGGAGTCGTTACCTATAAAATCGCCGCCCACGCCGCCGACCTGGCCAAGGGGCATCCCGGAGCGCAGGTTCGCGACGATGCGCTCTCCAAGGCACGCTACGAATTCCGCTGGAAGGACCAGTTCAACCTCTCCTTAGACCCGGAGCGCGCGCTGGAATACTACAAGGCGGGCAACCACTTCAACGGCAAGTACTGCACCATGTGCGGCCCCAATTTCTGCGCCATGCGCCTCAGCCAGCAACTGCGCGGCTGCGACTACGCCCCCGACGGGGCGGCCGTGCCCGGGGGCGGCGAGTGAGGCGTCCGGGAGTGCTGCCCCTTCCCGGAAAAAGCCCTGCCGCTTTCCGGCAAAAGTGCTGCCGCTTTTCGGAAAAAGTGCCGCCGCTTTTCGGAAAAAGTGCCGGGACTTTCCGGGAGAACACCTGCAACAAAACCAAAAACACATAAAGCAAACGAAAAAAATGATCGAGACAAAAGTTTCAAAAGGTATCATCCGTACCTATTTCGAGAAGTTGGAAAACAATCTGGAGCTGGACGTGGCCATCGTAGGCGGCGGCCCTTCGGGCATCGTGGCTGCCTACTATCTGGCTAAAGCCGGGCTGCGAGTGGCGCAATTCGACCGTAAACTCTCCCCCGGCGGCGGCATGTGGGGCGGAGCGATGATGTTCAACCAGATTGTCATCCAGCAGGAAGCCATGGACATCGTGGAAGAATTCGGCATCAACCACAAGCCTTTCGACGAGGGGCTGCACGTGATGGACTCCGTGGAGAGCACCTCCGCGCTGCTCTACCATGCGGTCCACGCCGGCGCCACCTTGTTTAACTGCTATTCGGTGGAGGACGTCATCTTCAAAGACGGTGCGGTCAGCGGCGTAGTCGTCAACTGGACGCCCGTCCTGCGCGAGGGCTTGCACGTCGACCCGCTCAACATCCTGGCCAAAGTGGTAGTGGACGGCACGGGCCACGACAGCGAAATCTGCCGCACCGTAGCCCGGAAAAACGGAGTGCGCCTCGATACGGAGACGGGGGGCGTCATCGGCGAGCGTTCGCTCGACGTGGTTTCCGGCGAAGCCGAAGTGGTTCGCGGCACGAAGGAAGTGTATCCCGGGCTTTACGTCTGCGGTATGGCCGCTTCCGCCGTCTCCGGCACGCCGCGCATGGGGCCCATTTTCGGCGGCATGCTGATGAGCGGGAAGAAAGTGGCCGACGAAATCATCGCCCGCCTCAAGTGAAACTGATCGTAGTGACGCAGCCTTACTTCTTTGCCGGAGAGGCTGCCCGCATAGAGGCCCTCTTCCGGGCCGGACTGGAGCTGCTCCACCTGCGCAAGCCTGCCTCTTCTGCCGAAGAGTGCGGCGCGCTGCTGGAGCAGCTCCCGCCGTTTTGCCGCGGGCGCATCGTGACGCACGACCACTTCGGCCTCGTCGCGCGTTTCGGCCTGCGCGGGGTCCATCTCAACGGGCGCAATCCCCTCCCTCCCCCGGGCTTCGCGGGGCAGAGGAGCGCCTCGTGCCACTCATTGGAGGAGCTGGCCGGGCGAAAGCGCGAGGGCTTCGACTATTTGTTCCTCAGCCCCGTCTTCGACAGCCTCTCCAAGCGCGGCTACCGGGCTGCCTTTCCCCCCGAAGCGCTGGCCGCGGCCCGGGAAGCGGGTGTGCTGGACGGGCAGCGCGTCGTGGCCCTCGGCGGCATCCGCCCCGAGCTTCTGGGGCAGGTGGCAGCCTGGGGATTCGGCGGCGCTGCCGTCTTGGGCTACGTCTGGCAGGGCGACCCCGTCGGCCGCCTGCGCCTCTTGCAGGAGGCCGCTGCGCGGCTCTGAGCGCGGGAGGGGCGTTTTCCCCGGTTTCATCGGCGGTTTTCGGCCTTTCCATCGGGCATTTCCCCGTGGGCGGACTTCCGGAATATACGATTTCATCGGCTCTTTTCGTACAGGAGCCTTTGAGGTATTGACAGAAAGATGCAGCACTTTTCGGAAAATCATGCAGCGGTTTTCAGGAAAAGTGCTGCATCTTTTCAGGCAAAGCCCTGCCGCTTCCTGCGGCGGTCACTGCCGCTTGTGTTTGTGGGTTGCGCGGTTTCCCGGGCATAGTGCTGCCGGGGCGGAGAAGAAAAATCCCCCCGTCCGGGCTCTTCCCGCAGCGGGCGGGAGGAGAGGACGGGGGGAACGGCTGACGGGGGCCTGCTGCCCGGCGCGGGCCGGGCCGTGTGTTTAGAGGTATTCCGACCAGTCGGTCAGGCGCATGTCGCCCTTCTTTTCCAGAGTGACGTGCATCCCGAGGGCGGCCCCTATGGCGTGCGGCGTCTGGCGCTTGGCGCCGGCGTGCAGGAGATAGTCGCGCAGGAGCGGGCGGTACTCGGGGTGTGCGCAGTTGTCTATGATGAGTTGGGCACGCTGCTTGGGGCTCTTGCCGCGCAGGTCGGCCACTCCCTGCTCGGTGACGAGGATGTCCACGGAGTGTTCGCTGCTGTCCACGTGGGAAACCATAGGCACGATGGCGCTGATCTTGCCGCCCTTGGCCACGGAGGGGCAGGTGAAGATGGAGAGATAGGCATTGCGCGTGAAGTCGGCCGAGCCGCCTATCCCGTTCATCATGCGGGTGCCGCCGATGTGCGTGGAGTTGACATTCCCGTAAAGGTCTGCTTCGATGGCCGTGTTGATGGAGATGATTCCCAGACGGCGCACCAGCTCCGGGTTGTTCGATATTTCGCTTGGGCGCAGGACCAGCCTGTCGCGGAAGAAATCCATGTCGTCGTAGATGCCGCGCAGGCAGTCGTTTGTCACCGTCAGGGCGCAGGTGCTGCCGAAGCGCACGCGTCCCTCGCGCATAAGTGCAATCACAGAGTCCTGAATCACTTCGGTAAACATGGAAAACGCAGGGATTGTGGGATTTTGCCCCAGCGCTCCCAGCACGGCGTTGGCAATATTTCCCACTCCGCTCTGCAGCGGCAGGAAAGTGGAGGGCACTTTTCCGCGTTTCATGTCCGCCGCCAGGAAATCGGCCACGTTCTGTCCGATTTTGTCCGTCACCGGATCCGGATTGCTGAAGGCCCGTGCCTCGTCGGGCAGGTTGGTTTCCACAATGCCGATGATCTTTTTCGGATCGACCTGCACGAAAGTCTGCCCGATGCGGTCGGAAGGCGCGTAAATGGCCAGCTCCCGGCGGTACGGGGGGTCGAGGGGTTCGTAGACGTCGTGCAGCCCGATGGAATTCTTGCTGTGGAAAGCGTTGAGTTCGATGATGATTTCGTCGGCCAGGCGGCAGATCGTGGGCGCTATGCCTCCCGCGGCGGTCAGGAAGACCTTGCCGTCGGGCGTAATGTCGCAGGCCTCTATGATGGCGGTGTTGACGTGTCCGAGAAAGCCGTAGCGTATTTCCTGCGCCATCTCGGAGAGGTGGATGTCTTCGTAGTCGATTTCGCCGTTGTTGACTGCGGCGCGGTAGTCGGGGTTGGTGGTGTATGGCGCGCGGAAGCGCAGGGCGTGGGCCAGGGCGAGGGCGCCGTCGGCCGACTGGCCTGTGGAAGCGCCGGTGAGCAGGTTGATTTGGAAAGGTTTTCCGGCCTGGTGTTCTTCTTCGGCCTGCTTGGCCAGGGCCAGGGTGACGGCCTTTGGTGTGCCGGCGGGGGTGAATCCGCTCAATCCTACGGTGTATCCGTCTTTGATGTGTGCGGCTACCTCCTCGGCGGTCATGTAGTTGTAGGACATTTCGTTAGGGTTTTATTTATTTTATGTTTATCGTTGACTGTCGGCAATGGGGCGGGTGTCAGTATTTCCGCCGGAAGATTTCGGAATGGATGAAGGCTCGGCGTGCCTCTTCGGGCGTGGAGAGGCTGACGGCCTCGCCCTCTTCGGCTGTTGCGGCTGTCGCGGGCGGGGCGGGCTGCGCCGCCGGGCGTGCGGCGTGCGGCTGGGGCCGGGCGGACGCGGGTTTCGGCCGGGCAGGAGGTGCAGGGCTTTTCTGGAAAAGCGCTGCCGCTTTTTCAGGAAAGTTGCGGGGCTTTTCGCCGGAAGCCGCAGGGCTTTTTCCCGCCGCTTGTGGCCGCTGCGGGGCGGCTGCCGGGGGGACGGGGCGCTTCGCCTCTTCCCCGCCCATGGGGACCGGCGGGAAGTGGGGCACGGGCGGGATTTCGCTTTCCTGTTGTTCCTTGATCCCCTTGCGCAGGCGGACCAGAAGGACGGCGACGATGATGAGTACGGGCAGGAGTTGTTCCATACGGGTGCGGGCTTTTTTGGGAAAGGAGGAGTACTTCAGGCTTCAAAGGTAGGGAATTTCGGAAAACGGACAAAGTGGATGCCCGCTTTTTCGTATCTTTGTGCCCGCTTGGGGGCAAGGCATACTGTCTCTTGCCGCCGCATCCGAGGAAATGAAGGACACGAAGAAACTGTATATCGAGACCTACGGCTGCCAGATGAACGTGGCGGACAGCGAGGTGATCGCCAGCGTCATGCAGATGGCGGGCTACGAAACTACGGAAAACCTGGCCGAGGCCGACGCCGTGTTGCTCAACACGTGCTCCGTACGTGAGAATGCCGAGCAGAAAATCTACAACCGTCTCGAAGCCCTCCACGGGCAGAGGAAGCACCGGGCGCAGCCGCTGCTCATAGGAGTGGTGGGCTGCATGGCCGAGCACATAAGGGAAGACCTCATCGAGCGGCACCACGCCGACCTCGTGGCCGGCCCCGACGCCTACCTCTCGCTGCCGGAGCTCTTTGCCTCCGCCGAGGCCGGGGCGAAGGCCATCAACGTGGAGTTGAGCACGACGGAGACGTATCGCGACGTAGTGCCGGCGCGCATCTGCGGAAACCGCGTCTCGGGCTTCGTCTCCATCATGCGCGGGTGCAACAACTTCTGCACCTACTGCATCGTCCCCTATACCCGCGGCCGCGAGCGCAGCCGCGACGTGGAGAGCATCCTGCGCGAGGTGCGCGACCTGCGCAGCCGCGGTTATAAGGAAGTCACCCTCTTGGGCCAGAATGTCAACTCCTACCGCTTCGAAGCCCCGGGCCGGGAGGCCGTCACCTTTCCCCTCCTGCTCCGCCGCGTAGCCCGCGAGGCCGAAGGGATGCGCGTGCGTTTCACCACCTCCCACCCCAAAGACATGAGCGACGAGACGCTTCGCGTGATAGCCGAAGAGCCCAACGTATGCCGCCACATCCATCTGCCCGTGCAGAGCGGCAGCAATGCCGTCCTGGAGCGCATGAACCGCCGATACACCCGCGAGTGGTACCTGGAACGTGTGGCGGCCATCCGTCGCATCGTGCCCGATTGCGGGCTGAGCACCGACATTTTCTGCGGATTCTGCGGCGAGACCGAAGAAGACCACCGCCTCTCCCTCTCCCTGATGCAGGAGTGTGCCTACGATTCGGCCTTCATGTTCAAGTATTCCGAGCGCTCCGGCACGTATGCGGCCCGCTTCCTGCAGGACGACGTGCCCGACGAGGTGAAAACACGCCGCCTCACGGAGATCATCGCCCTGCAAAACCGCCTCTCCCTGGAGAGCAACAGCCGCTGCGTGGGGCGCGAGTTCGAAGTACTGGCAGAGGGCGTGTCGAAACGCTCGCGCGAACAGCTCTACGGCCGCACGGAGCAGAACCGCGTGGTCGTCTTCCCGCGCGAAGGCTGCCGCATCGGCGACTTCGTGCGGGTGCGCATCACCGGCGCTTCCTCCGCCACGCTCGTCGGCGAGCTCGTGCGCTGAGGGCGGAAAGATGCGGCACTCTTCCGCAAAAGCGCTGCATCTTTCCGGGAAAAGTGCAGCATGTTTTCCGGAAAACCGCTGCCGCTTTTGACAAAAAGATGAAAGGCAAAAACCGAAAATGATAGACCGTTCCGTCGTCGACCGCATACTCTCCACGGCCAATATCGTAGAGGTCGTGTCCGATTTCGTCACGCTTCGCAAGCGCGGCGTCAACTATGTCGGCCTCTGCCCCTTCCACAACGAGAAAACGCCCTCCTTCACCGTCTCCCCCGCCAAGCAGTATTGCAAATGCTTCAGCTGCGGAAAGGGCGGCAACGCCGTCCACTTCCTCATGGAGCTGCAGGGCATTACCTACGTGGAGGCCCTCAAACGCCTGGGGCAGAAGTACGGAATCGAAGTTGTCGACCGCGAGCAGACCGACGAGGAGCGGCAAGCCTCCAGTTTGCGCGAGAGTTTGTATATCGTCAACGAGTACGCCCGCGATTACTTCTGCCGCATGCTCCACGATGACCCGCAGGGGCGGGCCGTCGGCATGGCCTATTTCCGCGAACGGGGCTTTCGCGACGACACGATACGCAAGTTCCAGCTCGGATACTGCAGCGAAAGTTGGGATGCCCTCTCCCGCGATGCGCAAAACAAGGGCTACAAACGCGAATTCCTGCTCAAGACCGGCCTCTGCTACGAGCGCGAAGACCACACTCTGGCCGACCGTTTCCACGGCCGCGTCATCTTTCCCGTCCATTCCCTTGCCGGAAAAGTCGTAGCCTTCGGCGGGAGAATCCTGAAGACCGACAAGAAAAAGGCAAAGTACGTCAACTCTCCCGAATCGGAGATATACAGCAAGAGCAACGAGCTCTATGGCATCTACCTCGGCCGCAACGCCATCCGCCGCGAGGACAAGTGCTTTCTCGTAGAGGGCTACACCGACGTGATTTCCATGCACCAGTCGGGCGTGGAGAATGTAGTGGCCTCGTCCGGAACTTCCCTTACGACGGGACAAATACGCATGATTCACCGCATTACCCCCAACATTACGGTGATTTACGACGGCGATGCGGCCGGAATCAAGGCCTCTCTTCGCGGAATCGACATGCTCCTTGAGGAAGGGATGAATGTGAAAGTCCTTTTGCTGCCCGACGGCGACGACCCCGACTCCTTCGCCCGCAAGCATACGGCTGAGGAATTCCAGGAATACCTGCACCGGCACGAGACCGACTTTATCCGTTTCAAGACCGCCCTGCTGCTCGACGAGGCGGGCAGCGACCCGCTGAAGCGGGCGGAGCTGATAAAAAACATCGTGCGCAGCATCTCCGTCATACCCGAGGGCATCGTCCGTTCGGTTTATATCCGCGAATGCAGCCAACTCATGGCGGTCGAGGAAGGACTGCTGCTGCAGGAGGTGAACCGCGACATCGCCCGGCGCAAGAGGGAAGAGGAACGGCAGGAAGAGGTGCGCCGCCGCCAGGAGGAATACCGCCGCCGTCCGGACACCGCGGCGCCTGCTCCGCCTGCCGGTGCTGCCGCCGGGGCGGGCGGAGTGCCCCCGTCGCCTGAGGGCGGGGAGGTGCCGCCGGAGTTTCCCCCTCCGCCGTCGGAAGAAGTACCCCCCGTTCTCCCCCCCGGGCCTGCCGTCCCGCCGCCGGAGGCCGGGCAGGAGCCGGCCGGAGCAGAACCGGGGCCGGACGTCAGCCGCCTGTTTCGGCAGAAAAAGGCGGGCGAAGAGCAGGAGCGGCTGCTGATGAGGCTTCTCGTGCGCTACGGCGGGCGCACGCTCTATGAGGCCGAACCCGAGGAAGGCGGGGAGCCGGTGGCGGTGACGGTGGCCGAATTCGTCCACGGCAGCCTGGAGGAAGACGAAATGCCCCTCCAAGAAGGACTTCACCGCCGCATGCTCGACGAGCTTCTGTACGGCATCCGCACGGCAGGCTTCAGCAGCGAGCGCTACTTTATCCAGCATCCCGACCCGGAAGTCAGCGCCCTGGCCGTGGATTTGGCCACGGACCGCGACTCCCTGAGCCGCCTCTATACGGAGAGCGGGCTGGAGGGAGTGGACGAAGGGGAGCGCCTCGTGGAGATAGCCCCGCGCCTCGTGATGGACTACAAGAACGCTCTGATCACCGACGAGCTGAACTCCCTGATCCGCTCGCTGCGTACGCTGAAAGATGCCCCGGCCGAAGAGCTGGCCGCCACGATGCAGCGCATCAAGGAGTTGCAGGACATACGCAACTGCATGGAGCGCCGCCTGGGCGACCGCGTAGTGCTCCGCGGCGGCGGGCACTCGGCCTGAGCCCTCTTTTCCCCGGCTGTTTGGCCGGAAACATGCAGTACTTTCTCCGGAAACATGCAGCACTTTTCCCGAAAAGCCCTGCCGCTTTTTTGGAAAAGTGCCGCGGGAAATGTATCTTTGGCGCAACGTTAACCCCCTAATCCCCCATGCAGCCATGAAAAAAGCCCTCCTGCATTTCCGCCTTTTATCCGTCCTTCTCAGTCTGATGTGCCTCCCCGCCTGTTCCGGCGACGAGCCGCAGCCGTCCGCTCCCGGCGGCGGGGGCGGCGAAACGGAGGCCGAGGCCGTCGACCTGGGGTTGAGCGTACGCTGGGCCGCGTGCAACATGGGGGCCGCCGCGCCGCACGAAGCCGGCGGGCTCTACGGCTGGGCCGACCCCACGGGGCAGGCCGTGACCGACCAAGTGCACGATGAAGACTACAATTGGACCTCTCCCCTCTACGGCGGCGCAGACCCCATGCCCGACATCTGCCGCACCATTTATGATTTGCCCCACATGAGCCTGGGCGGTTGCTGGCGCCTGCCCTCCGAAGCCGAGGCGCGTGAGCTGGTGGACCGTTGCGTCTGGCGCGAAGAGACGCGGCAGGGCGTGAAGGGATATACGGTGACGGGCCCCAACGGCCGCAGCATTTTCCTCCCCATGGCGGGCATGCGTGTGGGCGCGGAGCCCTACGAACAGGGCCGGCGCGGCTACTATTGGACGGGCACGCGGCAGCCGGGCGCCACGGGCGCCGTGTCCCTGCACGTGGGCGGCAGCACGGGCGGGCAGATCAGCAGCGACTACCGCTACCAAGGCTGCTCCGTCCGCCCCGTTTTCGGCACGGACTCCACGACTTTCACCTACGACTCGCCGCTCGACACCGTAGACCGCCGCGTCGACATGGGCGTGCTTTCCGACTCCGGCAAGCCCCTCTACTGGGCCTCGGGCAACCTCATTGTCCGCCGATACGCCCGCGCTTACATCGCCCACGACCCCACTTTCGTCCCCGAGCACCGCGTATTCGAGGACAATGCGCTGGAATGGGATCTCTTTTCTTGGGGCGATATCACAGGACGGATACACTATTTTTCCCCGGAATGGGATGCGTTGAACGTCAGTTCCCTGCCGAATGAAATCAGCGGCGACGCGCGTTACGACGTGGCCCGCGCCCAACTGGGCGGGAACTGGCGGCTGCCGACGGAGACAGAGTGGCAGCGGCTTTATGAGAATTGCACCGTGGAGTTCGATACCGACCTGTCGGAATGCCGCGTCTGGCTCACCAGCAAGACCACCGGGCAGCGGCTTTGCTTCTACTTCGTGGGCTATATTCTGGCCGACCTCGGGCAACTTTGGCCCGGCTATTACGAACATCTGCAGTTCCTCAGCGGCACGAGGAACCGGTATGCACTTATTTATCGTTTTAAGGCTACGGTAAATGGCGTATTAAGAGACGAAATCATCTTGAGCTACGAGTGGCATCATCACGGCATGTGCCCCGTCCGTCCGGTAACGGAGTAGAAACCGGAAACTTCAGTAAAGGCAAGGCGGCAAGGAACTTCCCAAAATTCCTTGCCGCCCCATTATTTAGTTAATAAAGTAGTTAAAAGACCATTCTTCCGGCGGTCGTCCTACCGGTTCCCCTTTTAGGTAAACATTGCCGGAGTTATGCAGCCGTTCAATAAACGGCGTGGCATCCAAGATAATCTGGTCAAAAAAACTTTTATAGTCGCTGTTGTCCGGAGTGATTGTTACCGTCATGGAAGCCATACCGGCAGGGCGAAAGTCGGGAGCGATTTCATCAAGCAGCAGAAAAGGCCTGTCGTCGTCCATGGTGAAGTAGTATTTTGTTTCCTCCCCATTGATGGATGCCGGATAAGTTGCATGCGGTTTATAATGGACTCTGCCGGTCAAATGCTCGGAATTGTCGTACTTATGGAGGGCGTATTCTACCGTGAAGCCGCACGGAAAGGAATACGATCCGCTTTTTATCCTCATGCCGACAAACACTCCGTAGGTGCCGCCGTCGCCGACCCAGCCGTCTAATTCCAGTTCGAACACCCCATTGTACGGGCTAGGGCCTTGAGCATGCACGGAAACAGGAAGGGTAAATCCCAAAACGCCCGCCAGGGCGAGCACGAAAACTAAGAACTTCTTCATAATGCTTCTTGGTTTAAAAGGTGAGACATAAAGTGATTTGCCCGTAAATTGAAGGATTAAAAGCTAAAAAGCAAAGCAGATTCCTTAATTTTTCTCCTGCATTTTGCCGATAAGCCCTGCGCCGGGTCGGAAAAAGCGGCAGTGCCAGCGGCAAAAAGTGCAGGCACTTTCCGAAGAAAGCGCTGCATGTTTTTGCCATCGGCGGCAGCGCTTTTCCTGTGCGGGGGAGGCTGTTTTTTCCCTTTTCATCGGGATTTTCCGGCCGCAGGGCGCGGGTAAGGGTGCAGGAAGCCCCGGCCTTTGCGGGGCCGGGGCTTCGGGAGATGGGGGAGGGGTGCGTGTCGGAGCAGCCGGAGGGCTTACTTGAAGTTGCGCCCGGCACGCAGCAGATGCCGCCACACGCTGACGAGTTCTTGCGATTCCTGCAGGAGGTTGAGATAGACGAGCGATACATTTTCGTATCCCTCTTCCTCCTGTATGCGGTTCATCTGCAGTTTGCGCAGGGCGGAGAACTTCTCTTTCAGCGCATCGCCGTCGGTCAGCACCTTGTCGGCCTCGGCATAGTTGTTCTGCATGAGGATGTCGCGCGCCTGGCCCATGAGGGTCGCCAGTTCGTCACGCAGGGGGATGAATTCCTCGGCGCACTGCTTGGGCAGGGGGTTGAAGTGGTTGTCCACGTGTTCCTTGCAGGGGTCGCACATACGCTTGAGGCAGTAGAGCATTTGCTCGCAGCTGTTGATGCCGAGGTGGAACCATGTGTTCTTCTCGATGGCCAGGCTCTTGTCGATGCGGCGCAGGCCGATGATTTCCTTGCGGCGGGTTTTCTTGAGTTGGTCGCGTGCCGTCTCGAGTTGTGCCGAGGCTTTGCGCAGGCGCTTGAGGTCTTCGCTCATGAAGGCATCGGTCAGGAGGCAGTAGTTGTTGAGCGCGAAGTCCACGCTGTTGCTGAGCGTCGTGGCGTAGTGCGTGCGCAGCAGGGAGAAGACCTCGGCCTTGTTCTGCGAAGTGGCGAACTGCTGGAATACTTCGTCCTCACGTTCGGCCTTTTTGCGCTTCTGGAAGAGCGCGTTGCTCTTGAGCAGTGCCAGAACGGCCACGCCTATCATGACAAGCATGGCCACGAATCCGCCGTAGTACATGATGAGTGTGATAAGGAAGCAGAGCGTGAAGGCGGCCCCGGCAGTGATAAACCATCCGCCTATTACGGAGAGTACGCCGGTGATGCGGAAGACGGCGCTCTCGCGGCTCCACGCGCGGTCGGCCAGTGAGGAGCCCATGGCCACGATGAAGGTGACGTACGTCGTGGAGAGCGGCAGTTTCATCGACGTGCCGGCCGCGATGAGCAGTCCGGCGAGCACGAGGTTGACCGAGGCGCGCACCAGGTCGAAGGCGGCGCCGGGTTTGAGGATCATGACGTCCTGGTTGAAGCGGCTGTCGAGCCAGCGGCCCAGCCGTTTGGGCATGTACTGTGCGATGAAGGCGCCCGTGTTCGTGCTGGCGCGCACGAGGCTGCGGGCCACGGCCGAGGTGCCGAACATCTCTTCCCCTTCGTTCTGGCGGGCCAGATCGACGGAGGTCTTGATGACGTTCTGCGCCTTTTTCGAAGTGGTCATGGCCACGATCATGATGATGCCCGAGAGGAAGAGGAAGATGAAGGGGGTTTGGGCCGATTCATTCAGCGAGGACATCAGGAAGCCTGCGGGATTTCCCTGTCCGTTGGCCACGTAGTCCTGATAGGCGGAGAGGCCGGCCAGGGGAACGCCGATGAAGTTGACCAGGTCGTTGCCGGCGAAGGCCATGGCCAGCGCAAAGGTGCCGAGCAGGACGACAATCTTGAAGACATTGATCTTGCACCAGTAGAAAATCTGCATCAGCACGGTGAAGAAGACGAAGCATCCCAGGACGAGCACGGCCATGTGGCGGTCTACCCACGCCAGCGTTTCCTGCGGAACGACGGGCGAACCTTTCAGTCCCTTGAGGAGCATGAAGTAGACGATGGCCGTGGTGGCGAGGCCGCCGAAGATGCCGATGGAATACTTCAGCCGCTTGGTATAGTTGAAGGTAAAGACAAGCCGGGCTATGTACTGCACTACTGTCCCGAAGATGAAGGCGATGGCCACGGAGAGGAAGATGCCCAGGATGACGGTGAGGGCCTTATCCGTATTGAGCAAGTCGCCGAAGCCCAACAGGCCGTCGGAGGTGGCAATCTTGATGAGCGCCAAGACAAAAGTACCGCCCAGCAGTTCGAAAACCAGCGAGACGGTGGTGGAAGTGGGCAGGCCCAGGGTGTTGAACACGTCGAGCAACACGACGTCTGACACCATGACGGCCAGGAAGAGGCACATCAGCTCGTTGAAGTAGAAGTGCGCGGGCTGGAAAATGCCGTGGCGGGCTATGTCCATCATGCCGTTGCTCATCGTGGCCCCGCAGAAGATTCCGATGGAGGCGATGATGATGATGGTCCGGAAGCTGGCCACTTTGGCGCCGACGGCCGAGTTGAGGAAGTTGACGGCATCGTTGCTGACGCCGACCGACAGGTCGAACACGGCCAGGATGAATAGGAATACGATGATTCCTAAGTAGATTGTTTCCATAAAAATTTATAGTTGAAATAGATTTCGCTGCAAAATTACGAAAGATATGTTAGTGACTGTTGGAAAGGGGTGTTATATTTCTGTTTCATCCCGTTCTTTTTTGTCTTTTCCCCGGCTTGGGGAGGGGGCGTTTCCCGCAGGGGGAACGGAAAAAAGATGCAGGGCTTTTTTCGGAAAGTCCAAGGACTTTTTCCGGAAACCGCAGGGACTTTCCGGCCGGTCCGGCGGGTCTCCCTTGTTGGGGGGAAAGGCTTTCGGGGGATTCATGGGGAGGTCTCTTTTACTGTGAGGCGGTCTTCGATCATGCGCTCCATGTATTGCTGGATGATGGCCTTGACTTCGCGCTCCATGATGCCCTGCACGGGGACCTGCCCGGCAAGGTTCTGGCGGAGTTGCGGGTCGTGGCGATAGTCGTAGACGCCCGTGGTCCGTTGTCCGTCGAACTGGAGGAGGAAGTTGCCCTTGATGTATTGGTAGATGCCGTTGAGGTAATTGACGGCATAGGTCTGCTCGGGCGGCGTGTGGAGCAGGTCGCAGCCGAAGGAGAGGTAGGGGCGGTCGTAGCGGAGGTAGCCCATGACAGTGGGGAATATGTCGATCTGCTGGGCTATGCCGGGGCGTTTGCCGCAGAGTGCCGTGTCGCCCGGGGCGAAGAAGAGGATGGGCACGCGGAAGCCGCCCAGGTCGGTCTGGTATTCCTGGTGGGAGCTTTGGTTGGGGTGGTCGGCGGTGAGCACGAAGAGCGTGTTCTTATACCACGGCTGGCGGGAGGCTTTCTCGAAGAAGCGGCGCAGGGCGTGGTCGGTGTAGGCGATGCAGCGGTGTATGGGGAGTGTTCCCTCGGGGAGCTTGCCTTCGTATTCGGTGGGGACCTTGAAGGGATGGTGGGAGGAGGCGGTGAATACGGCGGTGGCGAAGGGCTCGCGGAATTCCGACATGCGGTCGCAGAAGAACTGGAGGAAGGGTTCGTCCCAGACGGCCCAGGTCCCGTCGAAATCGGCTTCGCCCCCGTAGTTGGGGTCGGCGTCGTATTCGGTTTTCCCATAGTATTCCCGGAATCCGGTGGCCCGGGCGAAGGCTTCGAAGCCCATCGAGCCGTTGGGCGCGCCGTGGAAGAAGGCCGTGTGGTAGCCCTTTTCCTGGAGCGAGCGGGCCAGCCCGCCCACGGTGTTGAGGGAAGCGGGCGTGAGGAAGAAGGGTTCTACGAACATCGGTATGGAAGAGAGGATGGAGGGCATGCCGTCTATGCTTTTCCGCCCGTTGGAAAAGGAATCCTCCCAGCTGAGGCTCCGGGCGAGCAGGGAGTCTACGAAAGGGGTGAAGCCCCGGTAGGTGCCGCCGTCGAGGCCGCGGTTGAGCGCGCCTATGTATTCGCGCCCGAAGCTCTCGACTATGAAGACCACGACGTTCTTCTTCCGGAACGGGCCCTGTCCCGCGGCGGGACGGCGCTCGGGGTTGAAGACGGCGGCCAGCTCCGCGGGGTCGGAGTAGTAGGCGGGGTCGTGGAAGACGGCCTTGCCGATGGTGCGGATCAGGGAGAAGGGTGTGTTCAGGACGAGGGCGGTCTCGATGGGGTGGGCTACGTACTGGTTGGCGTTGCTCACGGTGATGGGCCGCACGGCGCGGCCCACTCCGCCGCGTATGCCGAAGACGACGAGGGGCACGGCTGCCGCTAGGTAGAGCGTATGCAGGGGGTAGTAGGTCCAGCGGCGGTTGATGTCGGCATCGCGGGGCGTGCGGTAGGCGCGCCAGAGGAAGAAGACGAAGAGGACGGCCAGGAGGACGAGGTACCAGTGGGACACCAGCTCGTGCCCCACGATGGCGGGGAGGTTGCTCTCGCGGCTGAATTCGCTGAAGACGGTGGACGTCGTGCGGCGGTTGGTGTAGGTGAAGTAGACGGTATCGGCCAGGTTGGCTATGACGCACAGGGCGTTGCAGACGATGAAGACGCACTTCGCCGCGAGCCGGTAGGCGGGGTTTTCCTTTTTGTGCAGCGGCAGGAGCATGAGCACGATGTAGAGCAGGTTGGCGTAGAGCAGGCCGGAGGTGTCGAAGAGCAGGCCGCCGCGGAAGATGAGCCACAGCCCGGATGGGGTGAGGTCGGGGAAGTAGCTGAGGTTGACGAAGAGGAAGACGATGCGGCAGGCCATGAAGACGATGTAGACGAGCAGCAGGTTCCAGACGAGGCACAGCGGGTTTTCGATTGCGGTGCCGCGGCGGACGGTGCCCCGGCGTGGCGTCCTCCGGAAAAGGCGCTGCATCTTTTCGCGGAAAGATGCGGGGCTCTTGGCTGTGCGGCGGGTGTTTGTTCTGTTCATGCAGTGGGGGGGAGGAGGGATGTAGTGGGGGAAGGAGGTTATCCGTGCTGTCGGCGGAGGTATTCTTCGTAGGTCCGTTTCCAGCGGTTGTGGCTCCAGAGCCAGTATTGCGGCGCCTTGCGGATGCTTTCCTCCAGGAGGGCGGCATACTGCTCGGTAAGGCAGAAGTCGGGATATTGCTTGGGATTGTCGGTCATCTTGACGAAGCGGGCGTGGTAGTAGCCGCGTTTTATGCGCGTCACGTCTACATAATAGACCAGGGCGTTGGTGCTTTTGGCTATGCGCTCTGCACCGGTGAAGACGGCCGACTTGTGGTTCAGGAAGTTTGTCCAGAGGTGTATGTGGTTCCAGTTGGGCGCCTGGTCGCTGATGAAGCCTACGATGAAGCGTTTGCCCTCCATGCGGTACTGGACCAGATGGCGCAGGGCGCTCATCATCTCGATGTTTCTTGCGCCGAAGCGCGCCCTCAGGCGGAGGAAGAGGGCATCGAACGATTTGTTCTCCAGTGCGTGGTAAATCTGGCCGGGGACGAGCGTGGGGTCTTCCCGTTCTTTGCCCAAGTGGAGGGGAATGGACGAAATCCACTCCCAATTGCAGAAATGGCCCAGGTAGAGAATGCAGTTGCGCGTGCGCAGTTCCTGCTGGAGCTGCTCGCTTCCGCTGAAGGTCATGTGTTTCATCATCGACTTCTTGCTGATGGAGAAAAGCTTGAGCGTCTCCACGATGTAGTCGCAGAAGAAATGGTAGAAGTCCTTCTCGATTTTCCGGAGTTCTTCGGTCGTTTTTTCAGGGAAGGACTCGGAAAGGTTTTTCCGGATGATGGTTTGCCGGTAGCGGATGCAGTAGCGTAGGGGAAAGTAGAGGAAATCGGAAATCAGATACAGCACTCTGAAGGGAAGTAGCGAAAGCAAGTACCAGACCAGGAAGAGGAGGGCGTAGGAGAGTCGCATCTGTCGTCGTTTTTATATTGATGATTTTCCGATAATGCGCTCTATCTCGGCCAGGATGCGCTCTTGCGGGATGTCTCTCATGCAGGCGAATGTCTTGTAGCGGCACTCTTTGTTGCCGAATACGGAGCAGGGGCGGCAGGGCATATCGTCCAGTTGCACGCAGTCTTCAGCCTGTTGGCCGTAGCCGAGGAAGCCGCAGTAGGGATGGGTCTGCCCCCAGAGGGAGAGGACGCGGGTATGGACGAGGGAAGCCAGGTGCATGTTGGCGGAATCCATGGAGACCATGAGGTCCAGGCTGCTCATCAGGGCTAGTTCGCCCTCCATGTCGATAGCTCCGCCGGGCACGAACAGCGAGCCGGGGCGTTCCATCTGCCATTCGAGCAGCTGGGTTTTCTCTTTTCCGGCTCCGAAGAGGAAGATTTTCACTTCCGGGCGTTCCGTCAGGCGCAGCACGATTTCGTGCATCTTGGCGGCGGGGTAGGATTTCCCTTCGTATCGGGCAAAGGGGGCTATGCCAATCCAGATTTCGCCTTTCCGCTTGGGCGGAGTGACGGGGCGGAACAGGGCGGAGGGGCTGGCCTCTCCTTCGAAAATGGAAGCGAAAGGCAACGGGCGGGGCAGGGGGAAACCCAGCCGGGCCAGGGTGTCGGCGTATCTTTCTATGGTGGTCTTCAGCGGAATAAGCTGCTTGCGGCGGGAGCGGGTGAGGCGCTTTTTCTCGTTTCTCCCCTTCCGGATGCGGGCCACGCGCTTGCCGGCCAGCAGGAAGCGGAGGTCGAGCACCCAGCTGCGCAGTACGCTGTGGAGGTCGGCCACGCAGTCGAACTGTGCGGGTGCAAGGAGGTCGTAGTAGAGCCGGTGGAGTCCGCGCAACCCGTGGTGCTCGTCGCGGAGCGAAGCGCCGATGAAATGGACGTTTTCGGGGGTGTGGAAGAACAGTGAGGCGTACTCTTTGCGTGTCAGCACGGTGATGTCCAGGTCGGGATAGGCCTTGGCCAGGGCGCATACCACGGGGAGTGTCATGGCGACATCGCCCAGGGAGGAGAAACGGATGACCAGCAATCGTGCCATAGTACTGTCTTTTTTTGTGTTATTTCTTTCCGTACAAGACGGGATTGAGCGAGGGATCGTTGTACATCTTCATCTGTTTGTAGACTTTCATGTAGCGTTTTCCTTCCTGTATGTCGCTCAAGAGTTGGTCGATGGCGGAGGAGAGGTCTTTTCGCTGTTCGAGAAGGACGGCAAGTTTCTCTCCGCATTTCTTGCGTTGCTCTTCGGGGGCGTCGGCGCGCTCGGCCTCGATGGTCATGTGGTAGATTTTCAGTTCCAGGATGGAGAGGCGGTCGATGGCCCAGGCGGGGCTTTCGGTGTTGATCACGGCATCGGCTTGCGGGCGGACGGACTTGAACTGGTCGTAGAAATAGCTGTCGATCATCTCTACCAGGTCGGTGCGGTCCTGATTCGACTTGTCGATCCGGCGTTTGAGGGCCAGCGCTTCCACGGGGTCGATGTGCGGATTGCGGATAATGTCTTCCAGATGCCATTGGACGGCGTCGATCCAGTTCTTCAGATACAGATAGTATTCGATGGTCATCCGCTCGTAGGGATTTTTGATGGGGGCATTTACGTCGTCTTTCAGGTGGTAGTCGCGTGTGGCGGCCTGGAAAATGCGGTTGCTTAATGCGCTGAAATCCGATATCATAGTGTAGTTGCGGCTTTATGGGGGTTAAAATTAGATGCAAATCTACACATTCTTTAGTGATTGGCCAACAGTTGTTTCCGAAAGTTTGTACTTTTGCCTCTGTAATCCGTAGTTTTTATCTTCCGTATATGTCTCTCTCGGCTATTCATCTATCCCATGATTTCGGGAAACAAAGGGTGCTTCGCGATGTGGACTTCAGCCTCGGGCGTGGAGAAATCTGTGCCCTTCTGGGGCCCAACGGGGCGGGAAAGTCGACTTTGTTGCGCATCCTGACGGGCAGCTTGCGCCCGGTGCAGGGCGAGGCCCGTGTGTGTGGCGAGCCGGTGTATGGGGCAGGCGGGGAAGTGCGTCGGCGGTTTGGGTATCTGCCGGAGCACAATCCGCTCTATCCGGATATGTATGTGGTGGAATATCTCGATTTCATCGCGCGTATCTATGCCGTCCCCCGGCGCGTGGAGCGCATGAGGGAGGTGGTGGCCCGCACGTTGCTGGGCGAGGTGTTGGCCAAACCGGTGCGCGCCTTGAGCCGTGGATTCCGGCAGCGCCTGGGGCTTGCCGCCGCCCTGCTCCCGGATCCGGAGGTCCTGGTGCTGGACGAGCCGCTCTCCGGCCTCGACCCGAACCAGCAGGAGCAGATACTTGCCTTGTTGGCGGAGTTGCGGGAGAAGAAGTGCATCCTGTTTTCCACCCACACCATTGGCGAGGCGGAGAAGATTGCGACGCGGGTTCTGATACTTTGCCGAGGCGAATTGCGCGAAAACCGCTTGGTGAATTCTGCAGAACCTGCAGGACTTTTGGAGAAACAATTTAGGGATTTGACTCGATGAATACGCATGTTTTGATCGACAAGGGCATACCTTTCATCCGGGGCGTGGTGGAGAACTTGCCTTTTCCGGGGGGAGTCAGCGTAGACTACCTGCCGGCATCGGAGATGACGCCCGGGCGGGTGAAAGATTGTGATGCGCTGGTCATAAGGACCCGCACGCACTGCAATGGGCAACTGCTCGAAGGCTCGCGGGTAAGGTTCATAGCTACGGCTACCATCGGCTTCGACCACATCGATGCGGACTATTGTGCCCGGCGCGGAATCCGCTGGGCCAATGCGCCGGGCTGCAATGCCGACTCCGTGGCGCAGTATATGGAGTCCGTTTTCTACCTGCTCGCGGAGCGCCGGGCGCGGCTGCTTTCTTCGCTGTCGGTGGGGATTGTCGGTGTGGGCCATGTGGGTAGCCGCGTTGCAGCTTTGGCCCGGCGGTTGGGGATGGAGGTGTTTTTGTGCGATCCGCCCCGTGCCCGGGCAGAAGAAGAGGCTAAAGGTTTCGTATCGCTCGATGAAATCGCTAAAAGTGCGGATATTGTGACGTTTCATACGCCACTGACGCGGGAGGGCGCTGACGCTACGTACCATTTGGCCGGTGCGCCTTTCTTTGCCCGCCTGCGCCCCGGCGCGACGGTGGTCAACACGTCCCGCGGCGAAGTGGTGGACAATGAGGCTTTGCTGCAAGCTCTGGAGATGGGCCGGGTGGGCGATGCCGTGATCGACGTATGGGAACACGAGCCGCGGCCGCTGCCAGCCCTGTTGGAGCGAGCGTTTATCGCTACGCCCCACATTGCCGGCTATTCGGCGGATGGGAAAGCGAACGCTACGCGTATGTCGCTCGAAAATTTGTGCCGTTTCTTCCGGATTCCCCTTTCCGCCATTCCTCCGATTGTGCCGCCCGCACCGCCTGTAGCCCGTTTCCCGGAGGGAAGTACGGCAGCGGAACAAGCCTTGTTTGCCTACGATCCGCGGCGTGACAGCCGCGCGCTCAAGGAGAATCCGGGACTTTTCGAGTCGCTGCGCAGCAATTATCCGCTTCGTCGGGAGCGGAAAGCCTACGGGGGATGAGCCTCCTGGTTTAGTTGGCGGAGGGCTTTTTCTCTTGGAATGCGGCGATTCGCCGGCGGAGATTCTGCTGGATGCTCAGGAAGTAGAGATTCAGTTCCTGCACATGGTAGTTCCCTTTAGGGAAGAGGCTGGCAATGGAGGGAATGAAGTAGTCGTCGTCGGAGAGCCCGTCGATGATGAGGGAGTGGAGTGCCGTGTCCAGCCGTGCGCCGACGGCCTGCCGCAGCGTGTCGGACTTGCCCTCTGCGTCGAAAAATACGGAGCCCGGGTTGGAACTTGCCGGGGCATAGGTCGTGTCGGTAGCCCAATTCAGGGGATTGATGCAGGCTTCGTTGTGGCGGAACAGGGCCGAAACGGCTTCGGGCCGGGAGATGCTGTTGTAGGCTATGGTCACTCCGTAGTCTTCGGCTCCGCGGGCCGGAATAAGGAGAGGGAATTGCTCGATTTCTTCTTCGGTTATCGGGAAACCGAACACGTATGCGGCCACCATCTGCTGGTGTTCTGCCGGAGTAAGCGTATGTTTCAGCAGTTCGATGACGGCTTTTCCGCCTTGGCTGTGGCCCGCCAAGAGGAAGGGGCGGCCCTGGTTGTAGTGGTCCATGTAGTAGCGGAAAGCGCGCACTACGTCTTGGTGGGCTGCGGCGTAGCGGCGGTTGATTTCCGCTTCGTCCTCAAACCAGGACTGCATGGTAATCTGCCGGTAGTAGGGCGAGAAGAAGCGGCAGTCGCTGCCGAAAAGTGCTCCTGCCAGCAGGTTGGCGCCGGCATCGACGGCAGCACGCTGCGCGGAGTCACGCACATTCATGAAATGATACGTGGCTCCGCGCTCGTCTTGCCAGTCCCATACGCAGGTCGGGGTGATGTAGAATACGTCGGCGGCCTTCTCCTTTGTGTCGGGGGTGCGGTACCACATGGCGGGTTCCGCATAGTCCGGCTCTTCGGGGAGGGCATAGTTTTGTCCCTTTTCATCGGAAGAATTGCACGACGGGCATGCCGCCGCGAGAAGAAAGACAATGAGGAGACGATAGACTGCAACCTGTTTCATAGCGTATGGGGAGTAACTTTCTGTTTATTCTTCAGTACCTTTTGTTTCACCGCTGCGGTAGTAGGCGAGGTCAGCCTCTTGCAGCCGGAAGACGAAGAGCGAGTGTTTGTCCACTTCGGCTTCCGCGAAACGGGTGAATACTTGGGCAGACTTGTTGAAGAGTCCGGGGTCTTTCGAAGCGTCCTGCAGCAGGAGGTGGCACATGATGATGTATCCGGCCATTTCCGTCAGGCGGCGGGCCACCAAGTCGTGCATCTCCTGGTTTTTGGCTTCCGTGACTTTGGTGACGGCGGCAGCGTAGCGGTCGGCCATGTCCTTCACTCTTCCCTTCAGGTCTTCCAGTTCGGGAGCTACGGCCTGCTGTTCGAAGTCGCGGATGCAGGCCAGATATGAACCGTTGGTCACGTACCGGATGGCTGCTACGGTCTGCAGCTGTGTGGTGCCTTCATAAATCGACGTGATGCGGCTGTCGCGGTAGATGCGTTCGCAGGTGTAGTCTTTCATGAAGCCCGAGCCTCCGTGGATTTGTATGCAGTCGTAGGCATTCTGGTTGGCAAATTCGCTGCCGATGCCCTTGGCCAGCGGGGTGAAAGCGTCGGCCAATTTGGCGAAAGTCTTCTGTTCCTTGCGTTCTTCGGGAGTGAGTTTACGTTCTTTCGCTATGTCATCGAGCGCTTTGTAGATGTCTACGTAGCGTGCGGTCTGGTAGAGCAGGCTGCGGGAGGCTTCGAGTTTGGCTTTCATCAGGGAGAGCATCTCGCTGACGGCGGGGAACTCGACGATGGCCTTGCCGAACTGTTTGCGGTCCTGTGCATAGGCCAATGCTTCGTTGTAGGCTGCTTGCGACAGACCCACGCTTTGGGCGGCGATGCCGAGGCGTGCCCCGTTCATCAGCGCCATTACATATTTTATAAGTCCCAGTTTGCGTTCGCCGCAGAGTTCGGCTTTTGCGTTCTTGTAGACCAGTTCGCAGGTCGGGGACCCTTTGATTCCCATTTTGTTCTCAATGCGCCGTACGTCGACTCCGCCGTTGCGTTTGTCGTAGATGAACATCGAGAGTCCGCGTCCGTCGCGGGTTCCTTCCTCGGAGCGTGCCAGGACGAGATGGATGTCGCTGTCGCCGTTGGTGATGAAGCGCTTCACGCCGTTGAGCCGCCAGCACTGTTCCTTTTCGTCGTACGTGGCTTTCAGCATGACGCTCTGCAGGTCGCTGCCGGCATCCGGCTCGGTCAGGTCCATCGACATGGTCTCCCCGTTGCAGACGCGGGTGATGAAGCGTTGCTTCTGGTCCTCGTTGCCGAATTCGTAGAGCGTCTCGGCGCAGTCCTGCAGGCCCCAGAGGTTCTCGAAGCCCGCATCGCCGCGGCTCACGATGTCAGCCGCCATGATGTAAGGCACGATGGGGAAGTTCAGGCCGCCGTATCTTCTGGGCATGGCCATTCCCATCAGTCCGGCCTTGCGGCAGGTGTCGAGGTTTTCTTGCGTACCTTTGGCGTATGTCACGCGGCCATTCTGGCAGACGGGGCCTTCGTGGTCCACTTCTTCGGCGTTGGGCGCAATGGTTTCCCCTACGATTTCGCCCACCACGTCCAGCACTTTCTCGTAGCTGTCCATGGCGTCCGAGAAGTCGGCCGGGGCGTAGTCATATTCGTCCTTGTCGCGGAAGTCGCGTTCCTTGAGTTCCACGATCCGTTTCATCAGCGGATGGTTCAGGTGGTGCCTGAGTTCCGGAGTATCTTGATAGAAGTTTGCCATTTTCTTATTTGCTGTTTTTCTTGTAATACTTAATCATTTTGGGCACGACATCTTCCACGTTGCCCGTAATCACGTAGTCCGCTATCGAATTGATGGGCGCATCGGGGTCGTTGTTCACGGAGATTATGATTCCGCTCTCCTGCATTCCGGCGATGTGCTGTATCTGTCCCGAGATGCCGCAGGCAATGTAGAGTTTCGGGCGGATGGTCACTCCGGTCTGCCCGATCTGCCGGTCGTGGTCTACGAAGCCCGCGTCCACTGCGGCGCGGCTGGCGCCCACTTCAGCATGCAATTCGCGTGCCAAATCGAAGAGCATTTCGAAGTTTTCCTTGCTCCCCATGCCGTAGCCGCCGGCCACCACGATGGGCGCGCTCTTCAGATTGTTCTTGGCCTTCTCCACGTGGCGCTCGATCACTTTCACCACATAGTCCGTGTCCTTCACGTATTTCTCCACATCGTGCCGCACTACGGTGCCCGGGTAAGCCTCGTCCAGGATTTCCTTCTTCATCACGCCTTCGCGCACGGTGGCCATCTGCGGACGGTGCTCGGGGTTGACGATCGTGGCCACGATGTTTCCGCCGAAAGCCGGGCGGATCTGGTAGAGCAAGTCCTCATACGTCTTTCCCGCCTTGCGGTCTTCGTGGTTGCCTATCTCCAGTGCCGTGCAGTCGGCCGTCAGTCCGCTGCCCAGTGCCGAGGAAACGCGCGGACCGAGGTCGCGCCCGATGACCGTGGCGCCCATTAGGGCTATTTGCGGCTGCTCTTCCCGGAAGAGATTTACCAGGATGGAAGTATGCGGCAGCGACGTGTAGGGGTAGAGTCCCGGTGCGTCGAACACGTGGAGCACGTCCACGCCATAGGGAAGCACTTGTTTCTCGATGCCGTCCAGCTGCTGTCCGGCCACGACGGCCTCCAGCCGGCAGCCCAGTCGGTTGGCCAGCGTGCGGCCTTTGGTCAGGAGTTCCTGGCTCACCTCGGCCACGGTTCCTTCCTCGATTTCGCAATATACGAATATGTTGTTCATTTCTTCTTTTCTATCTATGAGTTAATATATGGAATAGAGAGGTGTGTCGTGCCGGACCTATCCGATGGTGTGGTTGGCTATGAGTTCCGCCATCAGGCCGTCTATCTCCTCGTCGCTGCTGCCGAGCGTCTTGCTCTCCTTGGCTTGGAACACGATGTTCTCGATGCTCTTTACCTTCGTCGGCGAGCCGTTGAGGCCGCATTGCTGCACGTCGCCTTCCACGTCGGCCACGCTCCACTCCGCAATCTGGAGCCAGGGGCGTCCTTCGGGGCACTCCACTCCGTTCTCCTTGCGTTCCGAGGGTGTCATGGCACGCTTGTACTTCATGAGGAGCTTCGCGTTGCGGGGGCGGCAGGGGGCTGCCGAGCCGTTTACGGTGACTACGATGGGCAGCGGGCCTTCCACCACCTCCACGCCGCCGTCGATGCGGCGTTTCACGCGGATGCGTCCGTCTGCCGCGTCCAGTATCTCCTCGGCATACGTGATCTGCGTCAGGCCCAGCTTCTCGGCCACCTGCGGGCCCACCTGTGCCGTGTCGCCATCGATGGCCTGCCGGCCGCCGATGATGAGGTCATAGTCCTTGATCTTCCGGATGGCCGTGGCCAGGGCATACGACGTGGCCAGCGTGTCCGCTCCGGCAAAGGCGCGGTCAGTCAGCAGATAGCCTGCGTCGGCACCGCGGAAGAGGCCCTCGCGCAGCACCTCGGCAGCCCGTGCGGGACCCATGGTGAGCAGTGTGACGGTCGAGCCGGGATAGCGGTCTTTCAGGCGCAGGGCCTGTTCCAGCGCGTTGAGGTCTTCGGGATTGAAGATGGCGGGCAGGGCTGCGCGGTTCACCGTGCCGTCTTCCTTCATGGCGTCTTTCCCCACGTTGCGCGTGTCGGGTACTTGTTTCGCCAGTACTACGATTTTCAAACTCATGTTCAGGGAATGTTTATTTTGTTATTTTCGTTTCCAAACCAGTCTCTTAACCCGGCAAAGATAATGCTTTCCCCGTATATTCCCCGCTTTTTTGTGCAAAAAACAACAAATCTCCCTTTTCCGCTTCAGGGCGGGAGAGGGAGATTGCCTTATTTTTCTTTTAGTCTAAAGTTCAGCCATAGAAGCAGTGCTTCATCTCATGATATATTTTAAATCTTTTTCATCCCAGGTGAAGAAAGGGCTAGGGTTCTTTGCCCTCCACTCGCCCAGCTTGTTGAGCTTCTGTTTGCCGCCGTTTTTCTTTATCCGTTCGAGGAGTTCGAGGGCTTCCTTGCAATTGGTCTTCATGCCTGGTTTCTTGTTTATCTTTTCCATTGTTTTGTCGTTCTGATGCCGGGGAATTTAGTCACATAAGGTTATATGTGTGTTATTCAAATTCTGCAATGTCGTTTAAGTCATAGAAGAGAAGTTGTGTAGGAGCGTTGTCCTCTTCTGGAATAAGCGGTATGAATTTCTGCTTGAGATAGAATGGTATGGCAGCTGCGTATGCGTCTACAGTAAGGAAGCGGCAGCCTGTCTTGTTATCGGAAAGAAAATAGCTTTTGATGAAATTGATCAGAAATTGTCCTATGTGTTCTCCTTTTGTAGAATTGTCCACAGCTAAGCGGCAAATTTTGGTAGCAGGATAGCTTTTTAGCCTTTTTTCGTTGACGAACCGATGCTTGCGAAATCGGTTGAATTCCGTTTTGTTCGGGAAGTCAGTCAGAGATATGCGGTCGTTGGCTACGCTGAAGTAGGCTGCTATATGTTCATGATTCGTATCGTCAAGGGCTTCAAAAACATAGCTGACGGCCAATAGTGCTTTCCGATAGTGCTTGGATTCGTTTAAAATAAAATCGTTCAAGTCGGCATCGCCGCAATCGAACGATTTTACTTGTTCTTCAGGTTTCAACTTACGTACCACGTAAGATGAAAAAGGTTCATGCAGGCTGGCTTTCATATTTGCTTTTGTTTTCCTCTTTCGAGCATTTCCAGCCCGAGTTTGTAGTCAGCCAGTCGTCTTTCTCTTTCTTCCGGTGTCTCTCGGCGGACTTGTTTCATCCGTTCTTCGAACCACCGTGCCCGTTCTCCATAGAGGATCGGGGTCTCTTTGATGGGCCTTGCCATAGTTAAGTCCTCCGTTTTTAAGTTGTTTCTGTGGGGCAAAGATATAAAATTTTTCCCGGTTGTGGAAATTGCACTTTGGCGAGTGTGTGGTGAATCGTGGCTGGGGAGGAGGGTGGCCGGGGCAGAAAGCGGCAGCGGCCGCGCCTTCGGGGCGCGACCGCTGCTTTCTTGTGACTCCCGTGCATCCGCGGGGGATGATGGGGGGAGGGTGTCAGTCTTGGGGATTAGTCTACGGCTACTTTCACCGACTTGCCACCGGCCGTCACGATGTACGTGCCTGCGGGCAGCTGCTGTGCAGCGTCCACTTGCGTGCCGGAGATGCTGTAGACAGCGTAGTCCTCAGCGCCGTTGACCGTGATGTAGCCGTTGCTTACCGTTACGGTGAAGGCAGCGCCTTCTTCAGCAGCGCCTACTTCCTCGATGCCTACGCTCCAGCCCTTTTCTACGCACCAGAGTTCGTATTCATCGCTGGAGAGCCACGTACCGTTCCACTTCGTAGCGTCTTCGTAGCCGCAAACGGTGGTCATGCCGAGCGTCAGCTTGTTGTCGTAGACACCGCAGCGTACTTCGTATTCGCTCCATCCGTAGCCGTTCCCGCCGTTGACGAGTTTCAGCTCCGTGCCTTCCTCGGCATTCTCCCAGATCTCGCCGCCGGTGTTGCCGTAGTTCTTGATCTGTACGGTGTCGCCGTTGGCGAAGATGTAAGCGCCTTCGCCGTCCGTGCGGGCCTTGCACTTGAGGATGTACTGGCCGTTGGGCACGTAGATGGTCTGGTAGGAGCGTACTTTCAGCATGCCGGCCGTACCGTTCCAAGAGTCGAGGTAGCGGTTGGGGTTCACGCCCGTGTAGTGCTCGTTGTAGTTCGAGGAGCTTCCGTTGCCGGAGTCGGTCATGTCTACCGTCCAGCCTTCGGGCACGGTGTTGTTGTCGTCACCCTCGATGGTCGGGTTCTTGATGAAGCTGGTCATGTCGACGGGCGTCTGCGAGAGATCACCGTTCAAGACACCACTGTTCTCGATCTCGATCACCTTAGCTATCTCGTAGCTGTACTCGAAGTCGGCCGTACCGGCGTCGATGTCGGCAATGAGGCTGTCGAGGTAGGTGATGTCAAGGCCGCTACCTGCGGTGCGGGCAGCTTCGAGGTCTACCAATACCTGGTCGAGCACCTTCTGGAAGGCTTCGCGGTCGCCGCCTTCGTAATTCGGGTCGGCCACGAGGGTCTGTGCCGTTTCGAGCACGGGGGTAAACTCGGCGTATTCCGTTACGCAGAAGTTGATGGTGTCTTCAGCCACCTGCAGTGCACTGAGCGCAGCGGTGATGTCCTCGTTCGTGGACTCGGTGGTGATGGTGCCTGCCTGGGCCAGGGTGGAGGCTACGAAGTCCTTCTCGGCGCCCATCGTGGCGTCGGTGTTGGCCTCGGCCAGAGCCTGCACTTCGGCAGCGCGCGTGGCTACGGCGCTTGCGCCTGCACCAGCCTCAGCCGGGTAGTAGAAGAGCTCGAAGTCCGTCACGCAGAACCAGCCGAGCACGTCGCCGCCGCTGGTGGACTTCATGCCGATGCGGAGCGTGCCGCCCTCGGGTACCCAGATCTTCTCCGTCTCGGGCATGTCGGTGTATTCGCCGAAGCCGCGGGTGGAGATGTCGACGGTCGGGGTAGCGCCTACAGCCTCGCCGGCGATGCTGGAGACGAAGAGGTGCTGGTCGTTCCATACCGTCTGGTTGTCGGTCTCCTTGGCGGTGATGGTGTAGTAGCCTTCCGGCAGGTTGGGGATCTCCTGGTAGAGCTCCATGGTGGAGAAGTTGTTACTCCAGTTGTTCCAGCAGTTGACGCGTACGGTGTCGCCCTCGGCGCGTGCCCATACGGTGGTGTTGAGGCGGAAGTCGCCGCCGGCACCGCCGTTGTCGGTGTGCCATCCGGTCGAGATGCGGTCGGCCTCAAGGGAGGTGTCGCCGCCCACTTTCGTAAACTGCGGGGCGCTTACTACCTGCTGGAGGAGGTCGTTGGCCACGATGTTATAAGGCTCGTCGGCCGTGGCTGAGCTGACTCCGGAGAGCACGTAGTCGCGGCTGGCGGTGATGAGCAGGTTGGAGAGGCTGTCGCAGTATGCGGTAGTGAACTTGGCGGCAGCTTCGTCATTAGCATCGTTGGCTATGGTCGTGGCAGCCTCGTTGGCAGCGTCGTAGATAGCCTGGTAGTCGGCCAGTCCGGGGAGTTTCATGTCGAGGAGCGGGGCGGCGTTAGCGATGTTCTCTTTCATCTCGGCAAATACCGGCTCGTTCTCCACGGCAGCGTTGTAGGCGGCCTTCTGGAGGGCTACGACGTTCAGGATGGCGTCGAGGTTCTCCACGGTAGCCTCAGGAGCGTCCATGTAGGCATCGTCGGCAGCCCACAGCATCTTCTGCACGGCAGCGGAGTTCTTGTCCTGATAGGACAGCGGGTTGTATTCGTCCAGACGAGTGTAGTAGCTCTCCATCTGCTGTACGGCAGACTCCAGAGCGTCTTCGGGGCTGGCCTCGCCACAGTAGTAGATTTTGAAGTTGTCCACGCAGAGCGTAGCGGCAGCATTTCCGCCGTTGCCTTCCTTGAAGGAGGAGAAGGAGATGCGGAGTGCCTCGGGGGTCACTACGTTTACGGAGAACGAGTAGGTCTCCATCGTGGTGTTGGTCATCTCCACGATGTAGTCACCCACTTCCACGGTGACGGGCGTGTTGCCTTCGGGGATACCGGCGTCGAACGTGATGTTGTAGTAGCCGGAGGGCAGTTCCTTCGTGGTCTGCGATACGGTGAAGTCTTGGTTGTCATACCAGCGGCTGCGGTAGTAGTAGAAGTACGTGCCGTCGGTGGGCTGCAGGCCGAGGCGTGTTGTCTTGCCGCTGTTCTTGTCAGCCCAAGTCTGGCCGTCGTTCACGTTGGCCTGGTCCCAGATGTCGCCGGCCTGGATGACGGTGGAGTAAGCCACGTCCCATCCGTAGGGCTTGTTGATACCGCCGTTGTTGCCGTCGCCATTGTCGTTGGCCTTGGCGGTGAAGATGGAGGCGTCGGGGTTATACGGGGAGATGTTGACCTGCTGGTCTACGTTCTCCTCGAAGCTCGGGTTGACCATGTACAGTGCGGTCACGTCTTCGGCTTCCTGGATGATCTCGCCGCCCTGGGGCTCTTGGAGTCCTTCCACCCAGGTGATCTGTGTGCCATTATAGGTGAGGGAAGAAGCCGGAGCTACGGAAGCGTCGTTCACGGCCACGAGGGTCATGTAGTCGAAGTGGTTGATGGTGTTGGTGCTTTCTTTGCCCACTGCAAAGTAGATCTGGTCGGTGGGGGTGTCGGCCGGAAGGCGGAATGCGAAGAGCGGTTCTACGTAGTTGGCCGTGCCTTCGGGGGCGCTCTTGTAGCGGTAAGTAGCTATTACGTTGCTCCGGTCGGCGACTACTGCGGCGGTGTCTTTCAGAATGTAGGCCACGTAGTCGGTGACGGGGGAGGTGTCGCCGTGGGCATACTGCCGCCAGTTGACCTTATACCACTGTCCGGTCTGCAGGCCGCTGAGGTGCTGGCTGATCAGGCCGGTGGCGTTGTGCATCATGAAGGCGGAGTTGCCCTCCATGGTGGGGATCATGCCATCGTAGGCACTGCCCTGGAAGCGGGTGTTCTGCAGGCGCCATCCGTTGTCGGTGGCATAGTCCCAGAACGCGGGCGTGCCGCGGGTGTTGGACACGGCCAGTGTCGTCGTGTCGCCCGTGGTGTAGGTGGCGTAGGTCTCGAAGCCCGGGTTCTTGAAGAGGTTCTGCGAGCTGTAGATGCCCTCGCCGGTGCCGTCCGTCTGGCCTGCGATGAGGTTGGGGTAGTTCGTCACGTAAGTCGAATCGGCAAAAGAGGAGGGCACGAGGGGAACTTTGTCTTCAAGCGCCTCACCGCTGCGCCATACGGTGACTTCCTGGTTGTCCATGTCGACGAGGAAGCTGTAGACCGTCATGGCCTCGGCCGTGTAGGAGAATGAGTAACCGACACTTCCCGTCCAGCTGAAGGTCTGACCGATGGTCAGTTCAGCCTGCACGGAGAAGCTCGTCTGGGGGTCGAAGGTGGCGAAGTCCGCGGCCTCTACGGTGTTGGCGTAGGGATCGGGGTCTGCCGCCCGCAGCTCAGACGGAACCATACTGCCCGCGCCAGCGAGACAGGCGACGGCAGTAGCGAAAGACAGGAATCTTTTTTTGTCCATAAGTACTGAAGGTTTTAGAAATGTTGAACGATGAAACACTATGTTTATTTAGTCACTGTTTTTTCTTCCTTTTTACCCGGGCTATGCTTGCGGTGGTCTTTCCGTAGGCCTTTCCTGCCTGCCGGGCAGACTTCTGCATACGCGGGTGGAAATGCCTACAATCGCTGCAAAAATATACCCGTTTTTTTTTTTTCGCAAGTTTCGGGGTCGTTTTTTTGAAATTATGGTATTTCGGGCCGATTCTTGTGGATAAATCGACCTCTTTTCCCGATTTGTCTACCTCTGCGGGCGGCGGGACGGCGTAATGGCGGGGCTCCGGATTCCGCATTTCGCCGGGCGGGAGTCTATTTTTTGCCTGTGCCCTGCGGAGGGGGCGGAATATTTCCCTATCTTTGCCCGCTGATAAACCTGCCGAACCTCCAAGCACCTGCGCATGAAAGAGTTCTTCCGACTGATGCGGCGGTACATACCGCCCTACAAGAAATACCTGGGCTGGGCCGTCTTCTTCAACCTGCTCTCGGCCGTGCTCAATGTGTTTTCCTTCTCCCTGCTCATCCCCATCCTGCAGATCCTCTTCGAGATGGAGACCCGGGTCTACGCCTTCATGCCCTGGGGCTCGGGAGAGGTGAAAGACGTGGTGGTCAACAATTTCTACTACTACGTGCAGACGCTCATCGAGCAGCAGGGCGCTTCTCTCACGCTGCTCATCCTGGGCCTCTTCCTGGCCGTGGCCACGCTGCTCAAGACGGGGGCTTACTTCGCTTCGTCGGCCGTGATGATCCCGCTGCGCACGGGCATCGTGCGCGACATCCGCATCTCCGTGTATAATAAGGTGCTCTCCCTGCCGCTGGGCTTCTTCTCCCAGGAGCGCAAGGGCGACATCATAGCGCGCATGAGCGGCGATGTGTCGGAAATCGAGAACTCCATCACCAGCTCGCTCGACATGTTGGTGAAAAACCCCATCCTCATCCTCATCTATTTTGTCTCGCTGGTCGTCATCAGCTGGCAGCTTACGCTCTTCACGCTGCTCGTCCTGCCCGTGATGGGCTGGCTGATGGGCGTGGTGGGGCGCAAGCTGAAGCAAAACTCCCTGACGGCGCAGGCGCGTTGGAGCGACACGATGAGCCAACTGGAGGAGACTCTGGGCGGCCTGCGCATCATCAAGGCCTTCCTGGCCGAGCAGAAGATGGCCGACCGCTTCGACCGCTGCTGCAACGACTACCGCCGCGCGTCGATCCGTGTGGCCACGCGGCAGACTCTGGCGCACCCGATGAGCGAATTCCTGGGCACTTGCCTCATCGTGCTCGTGCTCTGGTTCGGCGGAAGCCTCATCCTGGGCGAAAGTTCCACGATCCAGGCGCCCACCTTTATCTATTACCTCGTCATCCTCTACAGCATCATCAATCCGCTCAAGGAGTTCTCCAAGGCGGGCTACAACATCCCGAAAGGCCTGGCCTCGATGGAGCGCGTGGACAAGATACTCCTGGCCGAAAACCCCATACGCGAGCCCCGGCACCCCAAGAAGCTGACGGAAGTGAAGGAGGGCATCGAGTTTCGCGACCTCTCCTTCAGCTACGACGGGAAGCACCAGGTGCTCCGCCACATCAACCTTTCCGTCCGCAAGGGCCAGACGCTGGCCATCGTGGGGCAGTCCGGTTCGGGCAAGTCGACGCTCGTCGACCTCCTTCCCCGCTACCACGACGTGCAGGGCGGGGACATCCTGATCGACGGGGTGAGCATCCGCGATGTGCGCGTCCACGACCTGCGCGCGCTCATCGGCAACGTCAACCAGGAGGCCATCCTCTTCAACGACACGTTCTTCAACAACATAGCCTTCGGCCTGGAGAACGCCACGATGGAGCAAGTAGTGGCGGCGGCCAAGATAGCCAACGCCCACGACTTCATCATGGCCTCTGAACACGGCTACCAGACGAACATCGGCGACCGCGGCTGCCTCCTCTCCGGCGGGCAGCGCCAGCGGGTGAGCATAGCCCGCGCCATCCTGAAGAACCCGCCCATCCTCATCCTCGACGAGGCCACCTCGGCACTCGACACCGAGAGCGAGCGCCAGGTGCAGGAGGCGCTGGAGCGGCTGATGAAGACGCGCACGACGATCGCCATAGCCCACCGCCTCTCCACGATACGCGGGGCCGACGAGATCTGCGTCATGCACGAGGGCGAAATCGTGGAGCGCGGCACCCACGAGGAGCTGCTGGCGAAGAACGGATACTACAAGCGGCTCAACGACATGCAGACGCTCTGAAGCCGCGGCGCCGCCTCCCGCACGGCACGGCGGCAGCCCTCCTGCCGAAAAGCGCCGGGGCTTTTCCCGGAAACCGGTAATACCTGAAGGAACATGATACTGGGCATCGTCTCCCCCTGCTACAACGAAAGCGCCGTCCTGCCCGAGACGGCGCGCCGCCTGACGCAGCTCTTGCAGGAGCTGGAGGCGGAGGGACGGGTGGAAAGCGGCAGCTTCGTCCTCTTCGTCGACGACGGGAGTACGGACACGACGTGGCCCCTCATCCGCCGTCTCTACCGGGAGAATCCCTACGTCCTGGGCCTCAGCCTCTCGGCCAATGCGGGCCACCAGAACGCCCTGCTGGCCGGGCTGATGACGGCGCGCGGCATGGCCGACGCCGTGGTGTCGGTGGATGCCGACCTGCAGGACGACCTTTCGGTCATCGCCCGCATGGTGGACCTCTACGCGGAGGGCTACGAGATAGTCTACGGCGTGCGCCGCTCGCGCCGCACGGACACGCCCTTCAAGCGCGGTACGGCACTGGCCTTCTACCGCCTGATGCGCGCCCTGGGCGTGCGCTCGGTCTACAACCACGCCGACTTCCGCCTCATGGGGCGCCGGGCGCTGGACTATCTGGCGGAATTCAAGGAGCGCAACCTCTTCCTGCGGGGCATCGTGCCGCTCCTGGGCTACAACACCACGTGTGTCTACTACGACCGCCACGAGCGCTTTGCCGGCGAGAGCAAATACCCGCTGCGCAAGATGCTCAACTTTGCGGTGGACGGCATCACTTCCTTCTCCGTGAAGCCCGTGCGGCTCATCTTCTTTACCGGCCTGCTGCTCCTGCTGCTGACGGCCGCGGCGTTCGTCTACGTGTTTTATGCCCTCTTCACGGGGCGCGCCGTGGCGGGATGGACGTCGCTCATGCTCTCCGTCTGGTTCCTGGGCAGCATCGTGCTGCTGGCCATCGGCGTGGTGGGCGAATACATAGGCAAGATTTACGTGGAAGTGAAAGAACGACCGCGCTATCATATAGACGTTTTACTGACAGACCGCAATGGAAAATCCGATTTCTCCCCTGAAGAGCCGCCTGCTCCCCGCCCTGAAGCGGGCGCTTAGCCATCCCCTCCTGCGCGACTACCGCGCGCTTCTCTTCCTCTGGTGCCTGCTGGGCCTGGCCGCCGGGCTGGCCAAGATGAGCGGCGGGCGGCACAATAATTTCCTTATCTTCCGCTATGTCTGGGACCACGTGGTGAACCGGCTGCCCCTCTATGTGGAATATCCGGCGGAATACTTCGACCACAATCATTACGGCCCCTTCTTCAGCCTGATCATCGCGCCCTTTTCCCTGATGCCCGAGCGCCTGGGGCTGCTGGCGTGGGTCGTCGCGCTGGCCGCGCTGCTCTGGTGGGCGGTGAGGCGGCTTCCCTTGCGGCAGGGGCAGCATGTATTCATCTACTGGTTCTGCGCCCACGAGCTGCTGACGGCGCTTTTCATGCAACAGTTCAACGTGGCCACGGCGGCGCTCATCGTCCTGACGTGGGTCCTCATAGAGAAAGAGCGCGACTTCTGGGCCGCGCTGTGCATCATGGTGGGCCTCTTCGTGAAACTCTATGGGGTGGTCGGGCTGGCTTTCTTCTTCTTCTCGCGCCACAAGGGGCGCCTCCTGCTGGGCTGCGCGGTGTGGGCCGTGGTGTGTTTCGCCGTGCCGATGCTTTACAGCTCGCCCGATTATGTCTGGAGCCAGTACGTCGCCTGGTTCGAACGCCTGCAGGTCAAGAATGCCGACAACCTGTTCGCCCCCTCGCAGAACATCTCCTTGCTGGGGCTGGTGCGTAAGGTTTCGGGCAGCGGCGCCTATCCCGACTGGTGGCTCATACTGGGCGGGTTGGTGCTTTTTGCGCTGCCCTACCGTCGCATCGGGCAGTACCGCTACCGCGCGTTCCGCACGATGTGGCTGGCCTCGGTGCTGATGTTCGTGGTGCTCTTCAGCACGGGCAGCGAGTCAAGCACGTATATCATTCCCTTCGTGGGCATCTGCCTGTGGTATCTCTGCGTGCCCTGGAAGCGTTCGGGCTGGGATGTGGCGCTGATGGTCTTCGCTTTTGTCCTGACGAGCCTCTCGCCCTCCGATTTGTTCCCGCGCTATGTGCGCGAGACGTGGGTGCGCCCCTATGCGCTGAAGGCGCTTCCCGTGGTGCTCATCTGGCTGAAACTGGTGTGGGAGATGAACTTCCGCAGCTATGCGCCGCTCCCTCCGGAGCCGGCGCGGCAGGAGGATGCCGCCGGTGCCCGCCCGGCCGGAGCGGAGGGAAGCGCTCAGCGGTAGTATCCCTTTTCCTTTATTTCCTGATAGACGCGGGGCGGGAGCCACTCCGCGGCTTCGGCGTCGTGCCCGCTGTGCAGGGCCTGGCGTATGGCGGTGGAGGATGTGGGGAAGAGCGGTGCGCGGAGCAGCCGCACGCCGGGGGGAAGCGCTGCCTCGTCCACGGGGTATCCGGTGCGGGGGTAGACGAAAACGGCGGTTTCATCGAGGATTTCTTCCCACCGGTACCAGCGCCGGAAGCCTACCCAGTTGTCCGCGCCGACGAGCAGGGCCAGTTTCCGCCCGGGCAGGGCGGCGCGCAGGGCGCGGAGCGTATGGACCGTGTAGGAGGGGCGGGGCAGGCCGAACTCGAAGTCGCTGGCACGCAGTCCTTCCAGTCCTTCCACGGCCAGCCGGGCCAGGCGCAGGCGGGCGGTGTCGGGCAGGAGGCCGGCGGGCGGCTTCAGGGGGTTCTGGGGGGAGACCATGTACCAGACTTCGCGGGCCAGGCCGCGGCCTACGAGATACTGCCCGAGGGCGATGTGCCCGCGGTGGATGGGGTTGAACGAGCCGCCGTAGACCACGGTGGGCAGCGCCGCAGGGGGTTCGGTCGATTTCATCGGCGTTTTTCGGAAAGGAGGGTAGCGGGCTATTTTTGCCCGATGAATGCGCGTATTTTGGCCAATGCTTCGCCGACGGCCGTGTCGAGGTTGTCGTTTACGACGACTGCATCGTAGCGGTCGCGGAAGCCGAGCTCGTATTCGGCCTTGGCCAGGCGGTCTTCGATGACGGCGGGGCTGTCCGTGCCGCGCTGTTCGAGGCGGCGGCGCAGCTCCTGCAGCGAGGGCGGCATGACGAAGAGGAGCAGGGCCTGCTCCCTGTAGCGCTCCTTGATGCGGCAGCCGCCGGCCACGTCCACGTCGAGCACGACGTTTTCGCCCCGCGCCAGCTGTTTTTCCACTTGTGCCCGCAGGGTGCCGTAGAAGCGGTCCTTGTAGACTTCCTCGTACTCGATGAATTCGTCGTTTTCTATCTTCCTGCGGAATTCTCCGGGGCTGACGAAGAAGTATTCCACCCCGTCGCGCTCCGCTCCCCGCGGGGGGCGGCTCGTGCAGGACACGGAGAAAGCCAGGCGCAGCTCCGGGTGTTCGCCCATGATGCGGCCTATGAGCGTGGACTTTCCCGAGCCGGAGGGGGCGGAGAAGACGATGATTTTTCCGGTTTCCATGGGCAGTCTCCTCCGGTTTACAGCACGTTGAGCACCTGTTCCTTTATCTGCTCCAGCTCGTCTTTCATGCGGACTACGATGTTTTGCATTTCCGCCTGGTTCGACTTGCTGCCCAGCGTGTTGATCTCGCGCCCCATCTCCTGGGCGATGAATCCGAGCTTTTTGCCCTGCCCGTGGCCGGTTTCGAGCGTTTCGACGAAGTATTTCAGGTGGTTCGCCAGGCGTTGTTTCTCTTCGTTGATGTCGAGTTTCTCGATGTAGTAGATCATTTCCTGTTCGAGGCGGTTGCGGTCGTAGTCGGCGGCGCCGAGTTTCTCGATTCCTTCCACGATGCGGGCGCGTATCTTCTCCACCCGTTCCGCCTCGTAGGGGGCTATGGAGGCGAGCAGCTGCGTGATGTTCTGGATTTTCTCGCGGAACTTCAGCTCCAGCGCGGCTCCCTCCTGGCGGCGGAATGCGGTGTGCTGCGCCAGTGCCTCCTCCAGTGCGCGGCGGGCGGCCTGCCACTCCTCGTCGGTCAGCTCGGCGGTGTCCGCCTTGGCCAGCACGTCGGGCATGCGGGTGAGGAGCATGAGCCAGTCTTGCGGCGGGTCGATGCGGAGCTCTTCGGCCAGGGCGGAGAGCTCGCGGTAGTAGCCCTTGGCCAGTTCGGTGTGGATGGGGGTGGCGGCCGAGGCCTCGTCTTTGTCTATCCAGAGCGTGAGGTCGGCCTTGCCGCGCTCCAAGGTTTGGGAGACGAGGGTGCGTATCTCCATCTCTTTCTCGCGGAAGACGGGCGCGAGGCGCGTGCTCAGGTCCATGGCCTTGCTGTTGAGCGAGCGGATTTCTGCGTGGATTTTCTCGGACGGGAGCTCCACGGTGGCTTTCCCGTAGCCGGTCATTGAGAGTATCATATCGTGGGTTTATGTCGTTTCTTCTCCGAAATGTAGACGCCGGCGAGGATGAGTGCCGAGCCGAGCACGGAGACCGGGGTGAAGGGTTCCTGCAGGATGAAGGCCGACACGCAGAGCGCGGCGATGGGGTTGAGGTACAAATAGTTGGTGCACACTACCACTCCCAGGCGTTTCACCACGAGGCTCCAGCTCAGATAGCAGAGCAGGGAGGCCACGACCCCCAGGTAGAGGAGGTTGAGGCTCACCGTCGGGTCGGCCAGCGCGGCGGGGCGGGCGTTGAAAGGCTCTACGAGGAAGACGGGCAGGATGGTGAGGATGCCGTAGAAAAACACCTTGCGCGTGACGAACGACGCCGGGTAATGCCCCAGCTTCTTGAGCAGGATGCCGTAGAAGGCCCAGCAGACGACGGCCGCCAGCGTCAGCACGTCGCCCAGCGGGTTGAGCTCCAGGACGAAATGGCCGTTGAGCACGACCATCATCACGCCGCACAGGGCGATGACGCCCCCCACGAGGAAGTTGCGGCGGAAGGGCTCGCTCTTCATTGTCAGGTGCGTGAGCAGCGCGGTGGTCAGGGGGGTGATGGCTATGATGATGGCCACGTTGGACGACGTGGTGTAGCGCAGCGCCGTGTTCTCCGTCAGGAAGTAGAGCGACCCGCCGCACACGCCCGCCAGGGCCAGCAGCCCCTCGTCGCGCCACGACTGTGCCCGCAGGTGCTTTCCTGCTATCAGGAGCATCCCCGCATAGGCCAGGAGGAAACGCAGGCACATGATGGTGGCCGGCGTGAGGCCGTGGAGGATGAGGGTCTTGGTAGAGGCGAATGTCGTGCCCCACACCACGGAGGTCGCTATGGCCAGCAGGTGATAGCGCACGAGCCCGCGGCCGGGCGCGGGGAGCGCCTGCGGGGCGGGAGACGGGGAGGTAGGTTTTTCGTGCATGGCGGAGAGTTCTGTCTTCGTTTGCCGCGGCGGCCCGGTGGGGCGGCTGCGGGCTTTCCGGCGCAAAGGTAATGCTTAATTTCGGGATATTGCGCCCCGGCGGGCCGATTTCTGCCCGGCCGTCTTGGCCGGTTGGTAGATAAAATGTACTTTTGCTGCCGGGCTTTCCGCGTAGAGTGCTGCCGCTTTTTCCGAAAAGTGCCGCCACTTTCCGGGAAAAGTCCTGCATCTTTTCCGGAAAAGCCCTGCCGCTCTTCTCCGGAAGTGCCCGGTTCGAATCGAAAAAAGTGAAACGCCTTATAACGATATGAGTTCTTCGAAACCGCGGGCCCCGCAGAAGGCCCGTTCCCGCACGCAGGCGGCGCCTGCCTCCGCCCCTGCCGCTTCGCCCCGCTCCGAGGGGTGGAAGAAGTGTCTTCCCTGGCTGCTGGCCCTCGTCTGCGGCCTGCTCTCCTACGGCTTCCTGCTCTCCGGCCAGGCCGACATGCTCTTCCGCTCGCAGGAACTCTCCCTCTTCCTGCCCGGCGGGCAGTTTCTGCGCGAGCAGATGGTCGTGCCCGGAGGTCTGGCCGCCTACGTGGCCGCCTGGTTCACGCAGTTCCTCTACTATCCCGCCCTCGGCATTGCCCTCCTCGTAGTCCTGTGGTGGGCCGTCTTCGCCCTCTCCTTCTGGCTCTTCCGCCTGCCGCGCCGCTGGGCGCTCTGCGGCTGGATAGCCCCCGTGGCCCTCATGGCCGTGCTTACGGAGCAGGGCTATTGGATCTACCACCTCAAGACCCTGGGCTACCCCTTCCTGCCCACCGTGGGCTTCCTCGGCACCCTGCTCCTCGCGGCGGCCTACCGGCTGGCCCCGCGCCGTGCGCGTTGGGGTGTCATCCCCGTGGCCGCCCTCGCGGGCTATCCGCTCTTCGGCTTCTACGGCCTCTTGGGCGTCCTGCTCATGGCCCTGCTCGCCTGGAATGAGGAGCCGCAGCGCCGCACCCGCTGGATGCAGGCGGGGCTGGTTTTGCTCTGCGTGGCCCTCGTCCCCGTGGCCTACTATTATATATATACCCAGCAGTCCCTGCCTTACATCTACGTGCGCCTCTTGCCGTTCATCTACATAGACCCTGCTGTCGACGCCGCGCAATACATCCCCTACGCCCTGCTCGTCCTCTCTCCCTTCCTGCTCTTCCTGGCAGGCCGGGCGTCGGCCGCTGCCGCAGGGCGCAAGGCGCTGCCCCGCTGGGGCTGGTGGGGCGCGCAGGCGGTGCTGGTCGTCGTGCTCGTGGGCTTTGCCCGTAAGTTCTGGTACGACGACGCCAACTACCGCGCCGAGCTCTACATGCTCCGCGCCGCGCAGGAGGAACGCTGGGAAGACATCGTGACCCGCTCCTACATGGAGCCGCAGGAACCCACGCGCCTCATGGTGCTCTTCCGCAACCTGGCCCTCCTCCGCCTCGGGCGCGGGGGCGACGAGATGTTCCGCTTCCCGCAGGGCGGCGCGCGCCCTGCCGCGGCCTTCGACGAGCACATGCTCCAGGTGGGGGGCAAGATGGTCTATTTCCACTACGCCAAGTTCAACTTCTGCTACCGGTGGGCACTGGAGGACGCCGTGGAGTACGGCTGGAAGGTCGACTATCTGCGCTATATGGCCCTCTGCGCCCTCTATTCCGGCGACCGCGAAGTGGCGCGCAAGTATCTCCTCACGCTCCGCAAGACACTCTTCTACTCCGACTGGGCCGAAGAGCAGCTCCAACTGCTCGACCACCCCGACCGCCTGCACGCGCAGCCCCTCTTCAAGGACATCATGCAGCTCTACGTCTATACCGACCAGCTCGATGCCGACCAGAATCTCGCCGAGCTCTATCTGCTCAACTTTTTCTCCCGCACGTGGTCGGACAATCCGCTCTACCAGGAAGCCTCCATGATGTGTACCCTCATCATGAAGGACATCCCCCTCTTCTGGCCCCGCTTCTTCAGCTATGCCGCCACGCACCAGCGCATCCCGCGCTACTATCAGGAGGCCGCCTTGCTCTACGCCTTCCTCGAACGGCAGTATGACCCGGAGAAATTGCCCATCGACGACGATGTGAAGCAGCGCTTCCAGCGCTTCCAGGCCGCCACGTCCCGGAGCAACCGCTATACCGAAGAGCAGCTCGCCACCATGCTCCGACCCGAGTTTGGCGATACCTTCTGGTACTTCTACTTCCTCGTCCGCAACGTACAGACCAACTGATCCACTCCCAAACCGTTTAGCAAGATGAAAAACTCCGCCCGATACTTCCTTTTCCTCCTCCCCCTCCTCGGCCTGCTTCTGGCAGGCTGCGGCCCCGATGTCCCCTCGTCGTATGCCGAAGGGAAGGAGGCCCCCCGCATCGCTCCCGACTACAGCGGCGTCACAGTCCCCTCCAACATCGCTCCCCTCCGCTTCCTCGTCTGCGACGAGGCGGAGGAGTACGTCACCCGTTTCCGCGCCGCGGATACCGAAGTCCTCTGCTCCGGCGCTGCCGTCAAGCCCGGGCTCGACGACTGGCGCGACCTGCTTGCCGCCGCCAAGGGCGGGGACATCGAGGTGGAAGTCTATGCCCGCCGCGACGGCCGCTGGACGCGATTCCGCCCCTTTGCCGTACACGTGGCCGAGGAACCCATAGACCCCTGGCTTTCCTACCGCCTCATCGCGCCCTCCTACGTGACCTACGAGGCACTCACCATCAACCAGCGCGACCTCACCTCCTTCGAGGAATCGGAGATTTACAACAACCAGCTCGGAGTGGAAGGCTCCGACGGGCAGTGCATCAATTGCCATGCCTATCAGAACTACTCGCCCGACAACATGCAGTTTCATGCCCGCCAGACCCACGGCGGCACGATGCTCGTCGTCGACGGGGAGCTGAAGAAAGTGGACCTCAAGGCCGACAGTTCCGTCATTTCTGCCGGGGTCTATCCCTCGTGGCATCCCAAGGAACGCCTCATAGCCTACTCCGTCAACACCACCGGGCAGAGCTTCCACACGAAAGACTTGCAGAAAGTGGAGGTGCAGGACAGCCATTCCGACCTCATCCTCTACGACGTGGAGGCCAATACCGTGCGCAAGATAGCCGCCGAGCCCGACGAACTGGAGACTTTCCCCTGGTGGTCGCCCGAGGGGGACTACCTCTATTTCTGCTCCGCCCGCTACCATTACGACCCCGAGGGCGGCGACCGCAAACTGATGGACGACTACCAGACGATCCGTTACAATGTCTACCGCATGGCCTACGACCACGCTTCCGGCGCATTCGGCCCGCGCGAACTGCTCTTCGATGCCGACTCCATGGGCCGCAGCGCCACGATGCCGCGCATTTCCCCCGACGGGCGCTGGCTCGTCTTCGCCCTCGGCGACTACGGTTGCTTCCACGTCTGGCACAAGAGCAGCGATCTCTGGATCATGGACCTCGGCACCGACCCGCGCCACTCCGACCTGGAGGCC
Organism: uncultured Bacteroidaceae bacterium; assembly: GCA_944320955.1. Taxonomy (GTDB): domain Bacteria; phylum Bacteroidota; class Bacteroidia; order Bacteroidales; family Bacteroidaceae; genus UBA1794. The sequence continues at coordinate 14,956 of CALUJL010000014.1, read as the reverse complement.
GCCCGGCGCTCTGCCCGGAAGCTGGATGCCGCCTGCTCCCCCGATGTGGAGACCCAGCCTTTCTGGTCCTCCAACAGCCGCTGGCTCGTCTTCAGCTCCCGCCGCGACGATGGTTCCTACACCCGCCCCTATTTTGCCTACATCACCCCCGACGGCCGGGCCCGTAAGCCCTTTATCCTGCCCCAGGCCGATCCGGAGTTTTACCCCAATTTCTACCGTTCCTTCAATCTGCCCGTCTTCATGAGCGGCCCCGTCACCATCTCGCCTCAGCGCTTTGCCCGCGAGCTCAAAGGCGAGGGTGTCCGTGCCGCATTCCGCCCCTGATGCCTCTCCCGGCGCAGCAGTTAGAATAAAATTATCCGCTTCGAATTATTCGATTTGCATAATTCGAAGCGGATAATTATCTTTGCCGGAAAGAATACAGACGATGGTACGAATGCCCAATCCTTTTGTCGTGACCGGAAAGATAGCCCCGGAATATTTCTGCGACCGGGCGGCGGAGTCCGCCCGGTTGCTCAAGTCGGTGACCAACGGGAACAACCTTGTCATCATTTCCCCGCGCCGGATGGGGAAGACCGGGCTCATCCGTTTCTGTTGCGACAAACCCGAGATAAGCCGGGAGTATTACACGTTCTTCATCGACATACTCCACACGTCGAGCCTCCGCGAGTTTACCTACCTGCTGGGGAAGGAGATTTACGAGACCCTGTTGCCCCGCAGCCGCAAGATGGCCCGGGCTTTTCTCCAGACGCTCCGTTCGCTCAGTGGGAAGTTCGGCTTCGACCCGCTTTCCAATCTGCCGGTTTTTAGTCTGGAGTTGGGCGATATTGAGCGTCCCGAATACACGTTGGACGAGATATTCCGCTATCTGGCCGGGGCCGACAAGCCCTGCATCGTGGCGGTCGACGAGTTTCAGCAAGTGGCCAAGTATCCGGAGAAAAACATCGAAGCCCTGCTACGCACCCATATACAGCGGCAGGACAACAGCCGCTTCATCTTTGCCGGAAGCGAACGCCACATGATGCAGGAAATGTTCCTGTCAGCAGCACGCCCGTTCTATCACAGCGCGGACATCATGGAGCTGAAAGCCATTCCGCTTGAAGTGTACGTCCCCTTTGTCGTGGGGCATTTCGGGAAGCGGGGACGCCGCGTCGACGGGGCGCTGGTGGAGAGGGTCTATACGCTTTTCAGGGGACATACTTATTATATTCAGCGGGCATTCAACGCAGCCTTTGCCGATACCCCCGAGGGTGGGGACTGCACGGAGGAGATCGTGCAGGGGGCTATCGACGGTATGGTGGTGTCCAACGATGTTATTTTCCGGGAGATTCTTTCAAACATTCCCGAGAAGCAGAAAGAATTGCTCTATGCCATAGCCCGCGAAGGGGAAGCCGGAGGCATCACTTCCGCCGACTTCATCCGCCGGCACAGCCTCGCATCGGCCAGTTCCGTGCAGTCGGCGGCAAAGAAGCTGTTGGACAAGGACCTCATTACCGAGGATGGAAAAGTCTATTCCGTGACCGACAAACTTTTCGGCATGTGGATCAAGACTGTGCTCCTGTGAGCGACAGGAGCTTTCTTGTAATGTCACATCATCATCGACACTTGCTTTTCCACTGCGGACTTGATGAAGGCATTGATGGAAATGCCCATCTTCTTTGCGAGCGCGGCCACACGGCTGTGCATCTCCGGGGTAAGGCGTACGTTCAGTGAGCCTGAATAGCTTTTGTGTGGCTCAATACCTTCTTCTTTGCAGTAAGAAAGATAGTCGTCCACCGCTTCATGGAAAGCCTCGGTAAGCTCCCTTACGCTTTCTCCCTCGAAGTTCACCAAACCGTCTATTCCTTCAATCTTTCCAAAAAACACATTGTCCTTCTCGCTGAAAGCCACCGAGCCAATATATCCCTTATAAGTCAGTGTATTCATATTGTTATTCCTTCTATTTCAATAATCCTGCTTCTGTCAGTTCGTCGAGCACTTGCTTTAGAGCATAAGGCTTGACAATGTTTCCCGGATGTGGCTTGTGCAACATGATGGGACGGCCCGCTTCATTTTTGTAGATAACCCTCGATCCGGAAGTCTTTCCCTTATTCGATTTCACATATCCAAAGAACGACAGCAACCGCTCCAATTCGTTGAACGTGAAATCAGAAGGCAGCCGTTTGAACCGCTCTATCAACTTTTCTTTTGTTCCCATCCGGTCATCGTTTGCTGCAAAGGTAACTATAATTCAGTTGCAAGGCAAAAAGGAAACAGATTAAAATCGAATTCTTTTGTAGACACAAGTGTGATAATATCCCGAGCCCACGTACTTTGTATTTCCTTAGTACAGAAAATAAATTTCCTCCCGTATATAAATTTTCGTCCACACGGGAGAAAAAACAGTTCCTTCCGTATGTAATTTCTCACGCCTGCGGGACTCCTTGTTTTTGGCTTCTATTTTGGGATGAAAAGCGGCATCTTGCAAGCCCGTGTGCTCCTCGTTGAAAAAATGCTTTGAGGGTGAAAAAAATGACGCGGTAATTCGGAATTAACATTTAAAAATCACCCAAAAGGGTGATTTTTGCTGTCAGAACAAAGGAAAAATGGAAAAAAGTTTTGTGTGTTTGTATTTTCTTTTTATTATTGCCGCAGTCGAGTTAAGGGCTATGTGTTGAAATTCAAAGAAAAGTCACTTATCCCATAGGAAAAATAGTATGAATCATCAATAAGCTGTAGCGGTATGAAGTTGAGTAAGTATTCCTATATCGTAAAGAAGGAAGATCTCCTTCTTTTATATAATTGTTAGACGGAGAAGATAACAGTCGTCCAGCCCGAGTTGTTGCCTCTATTGAAAAGTGACGGAGTCGAAGAGATACGTCCGTGTTCTAATACGGGTAACAATTGTAGTTGCACAATTTATTATGGTTCTTCTTCGAGTTCATTGAGTAGTCAAGCATTAGGGCTGCCTTTTATTTGATTGTTTAGCCATTCAGAGAGGCCGGAATCCGGTCTCTTTGAATGGATTTCCGTTTAACCGTAAATAAATACCATGCCATGCGCAAAATACTCTTTTCCTTTGTTTTGATCCTTCTCTTGCCCCTTGCCTCCCTCCGGGCCCAAGAGTTCGGAATACAGGCCAGCGTGATGGATTACATGACCGTTACCCTGATGGACAGTGTTACCCTCTCCCTGCTGGATGAGGACAGCACGCTCCTTTACACCTTTCATTCCGAAAAATATGGGAAGTGGAATTTTCACGACATCAAAGTCCGCCCGGGGAAGTATATTTTGCGTTTTTCACGGAAGGGGTACCGCGACGAATACCTCAACCGCACGTTCCGATACGTCAAATACCGGAAAACCTATGAAGATTTAGGTTACATCTATATGAAGCGGCAATATAAGGAAACCGTACTGGACCAAGTGGTGGTGCGGCCCACGCAGATCAAGATGTACTTCAGGGGCGATACGCTCGTCTACAATGCCGATGCGTTCAACCTTCCGGAAGGATCCATGCTGGACCAGCTGGTACAGATGCTGCCCGGCACGTGCATCGACGAGCAAGGGCAGATATTTGTCAACGGAAAGAAGGTAAGTAGCCTGATGCTCAACGGGAACGATTTCTTCCGGGGCAACCCCCGGATCGCGCTCGACAATCTGCCCTCCTATACCGTGAAGGACATCAAGGTCTACGAGCGGCAGAGCGACAGGGAATTGGCGCTCGGCATACAGAAGGGAGGACAGGAATATCCGCTGGTCATGGACGTGAACCTCAAGAAGCAGTACCGCATCGGATGGATAGGCAATGTGGAAGGAGGCGTCGGCACCGACGGGCACTATGTCGGGAGGGGCTTCCTCATGCGCTTTTCCGACCAGTCGAGGGTGGCCTTGTACGCCGATGCCAACGATGTGAACGAGGATTATACCTACCGCTCGGATGGTCAGTGGAACGAGAACAGCCGGGACGACGGGCTGATGAAAACGGTGAAGGGAGGAGTGGACATCCTGGTCAACGACAAATACAAGAAGTTTACGGTAGAGGGCAATGCGCAGGGCACGATGCTCGATGTGGACCGCGAGGAGCAACTCTCGTCCACCGAATTCCTCGCCGGCGGGAACGTCTACAAGCGGCAGTCATCGGCAAGCAACGACAAGGACGCTTCGCTCAATACCGCGTTCAACGTCTCGTGGACCCCCAGGACGGGCATCTACGTCAAGGTTTCCCCTTTCTTGAATTACCGCTACTTTAAGGATGCCTCGGGACTGCTGAGTGCCGACTTCAGCCGGACGATCTAGGAGTCCTATCGGGGACAGATGCTCGACAGTGTATTCTCTCCCCTGGGGCTTTCAGACCGCTTCCGGGCTTTCACGATATCCACCTTGGCCAACAGTATAAATGGAAAGGGGCACGACCTCTCGACCGGCTTCAACTCGGAGGTCTCATTCCGGCCGCGAGGGACGAACAACGACATATTCACTCTCAACGGTTCGTTCAGCTACGGCAATTCGGACAGCCGCCGCACGAACAGCTACGACCATTGGAACGCCGATGCCCCGGAAAACAGGTACAATTACGAGGAAAACCCGCAAGACCGATACAATTACCGGCTCGGGGCGCAATACAGGTACGTACTCAACGGGCTTTTTGGCATACCCGGTACGACACACATCAATTTGGGCTATTCCTACGCGCAGAGTTACCGCTCCGATTCGCGGCCCTTTTACAATCTGGAGAACTCCGATTTCGAGGACATGGGCATCGACCGGCTGCACGAATCGGCAGGCAGCCTTTCTCCCTTCTTGGACAGAACAGATACCTACCGTGCCTCGCGGATGTCGAAGGTGCACGGACCGGAATTAACCTTCGAAGGAGCCATTTGGACGAATACGAGTTTCGATTATACGATAGGAATACCATTCCTGTTCTCATACGACAGGCTCGGCTACGAACGGGCTGCTTTAGACACCGTGCCCGTGCGGAAGGAATTCTATGTGGAGCCTTATCTTAATTTCAGTTGCTCACGGAAAAACGGCCCGGTAAAGAAAGGCCTCGAGTGGCAGTATCGCTACACCCGCAGTTTGCCCGACTTGTTGCAGACCGTGGACTACCGCGATGAATCCACCCCGTTGGTGGTCAATTCCGGGAACCCGGATCTGAAAGCCTCAGCGCGCCACAACGCATCGCTGCGTCTTTTTAGGGAAAACAGCGAAAACTACGGACTCACAAGCCTCTCATTCTATTATAATCTCTACGAAAATCTGGTACGTCAGTCCATGGTGTACGACAAGGCAAGCGGCATACGCACCTATCGGCCGCAAAATACCAGCGGTAACTGGGATGCCGGAATGGGCTTCGAATATTTCTTCCCCACAGGGAAGGCCAACCGCAGAATCTCGTCGTTTACGGACATACGATATGCCAACAATGTGGGGTTCGCCGCCTTGAGCGACGGGCTGAGTGCCGCGCGCAATTCCGTCAGGGATTTGAGCGTGGCCGAACGGTTCGAACTTTTCTTCTATAAAGATAACTTTCTTCCCCAGCTTAGGATTAACTTGAACGCCCGGTACACACGTTCCGAGAGCAAGCTCTTCTCCACCATGAATCTCTTCGATGTGAATTGCGGGCTTGTGATAAGAGTACCGCTTCCATGGAACATGGAAATGCGGCAAGACCTGAAGGTCTATGTGCACCGCGGATACCAGGACCGCAGTTTCAATACCGAGGAATACATCTGGTCGGCTCATATAGAGAAGAAGATACTGAAAGGGAAAATGGCTTTTCGTTTAGTTGCTTTCGACATCTTGGACCAAATGGGGAATATCCGATACGATTCCACTCCACAGGTACAGACCGAAACCTATCGCAATTCCCTCGGGCGATACATCATGTTGAAAATACGATACGATTTCACCAAACAGCCGAAGAAAAAAGACTAATTATGGATTAGCGGGAAAGCCGCAGCCGTTTTATTGTCAGGATCTGTTTATTTTATATGAATCCTCATGTGTAGGAGTGCCTCGGGAAAAAGCTGTTTGAGCAGAGCGAGTTCTTTTTCCCGCCGGTGAGCCTCCTTCTTTTGGTTCGTTTTCTTCGGGGCAACGAAGAAAATGAACAAATAAATTTTACCCCATAGGGTATTGCGGGGGGGGGAATTTTGATATAACTTTGGCCGCAAAGAAAAAAGGAGATTATGCTTATGAAAACAATGTTATTATCAATGGCTTGCCTCATCGGCAGTTTCACCGTTTTGCATGCAGGAGAAAGAGACAGTGTCGTAAACATTCCGGCAGAGAAAATAGCCGCGGCCGTGGCAGCTATACCGGAAGGGGAGTTTGCCGGCGTTCCTTCTAAAAAGATTACCGAACTGGAGAACCGTTATTTTGCCGTGGACCTGCATAACGAGGTGAATCATTTCCCCTATGCCCTGTTCCTGAACGGCACGTTTGTCAAGTCGTGGGTAGGCATTGATACGAGTTCTTTTACTATTCCGCAAAAGAGGGTCAACCAGACGGAAGTGCTTTATGAGGGGCAATTGTATGAGGGGAAGATCGATTTGAGGTCGGACTCGTACAAGCCCGAGTTGGTGGGGCTTGCGGATATCCATAAGCAATATGCCCCTGATGTGCCGGTGAGGAATTGTTTGTTTATGGTGGACGGGATATTGTTGACCGACGACCTTGCCCAGCTGCGCCTGGATAAGGCGTATATAAAGCAGGTGGATGTGCTGCGGCCGGGAGACATCCAGAACTATAACTTCAGGGAGGAGGACATGAATCTGTGTGTCCTGCAGATACAGACTAAGAAGTATCTTGCACGGCAGCAGGGCGGAAATACCCATTCCGAAGGGAAAGACGGGAGTGCTTCCGGCGGGAAGTCCGGCATGTTGAGGCTGAAGGATATTGTAGAAAGCACTCCTTTTGCTCCTTATTCGAGGCCGGTATTCATCATCAACGACCGGGTTGTGACGAGGGATTTCGATAAGATAGCGATTGACAGAGATGCGATTTATTCCATATTGCAGTTCGGTCCGGCCGATATCGAATCGTTGGCCAAAGGAGTTGTCCAATCGGGCTGGCAGCATACGGGGCCGGTTTCCGTAATCCGGATATACGTCAAGGATGTTGCCACGCGGCAGAAGGCACGCGATGCTGTACGGATTATTTAGGCTTGTCGCTCCGATTTTGTCCGGCAGCCGAAGAAAAGAGAACGTAGCCTGCCGGTTCTTCCGGAGCGATGCGGCGGAAACAGGAAAAAGCCCTGCAGCAAATCGGCAAAAGCCGCAGGGGAAACCGGCAGTGTCACTGCCGGTTTTTTTTGTGGACGGAATTGGTTATGGATATGAAGAGCGGCCCGTTTCTCGGCGGCGTGGATGGTTTCGGTGAGGGTGTGTACGCCCAGCTTGTCGAAGAACTTTTGCTTGATTTTCTTGATGGTGTCCACGCTGAGGCATAGTTTGTCGGCGATTTTTTTCTGCGTCAGCTCCTGGATGGACAGCCGCAGGACGTGCTTCTCGCGTTCGTCCAGGGCGGTGGGGTCTTCTTCCCACTTTCGGTTGCGGAAGAGGCTGTAGTCGCAGTCTTCCGCCCGGCAGGTCGGGAAATCGGGGAAGAAGCAGAATTTCATCGTTTCGGGGTTTTGAAGTTTTCGGTTTTATTTCGTGGATTCAGCTTATCAGCTGGTACGTCATGGCGCAGGCCACGGCTTCTTGGATCGACCGGACTTTGAGCTTGAGGAATAAGCTCTTTTTGACGGTCTTCACCGTGTTCGGAGATTTGTTGCACAGTTCACTGATGGCATTGACATTCAGTCCCTGCATCAGTAGGAGCAGCACCTCGTGTTCCCCTTTTGTCAGTTTGATGTGCGGTCTGGGTATCCATCGTTGTTCTTCCGGGACATATTCGTAATAGCAGGGATCCTCTTTCCGGTTGGCCATGAGGTGCCCGCATTCTTTCCGGTAAGAAAAGGAAAAGGTGCACAAGGCTATCCAGCAGTTCCCCTTCCGGTCCAAAACAAGAGGCAGGAACTGCAGGTTGACCATGCGGAGGCGGTTGTTGCATCGGAAGTGGAAGTCGGAGGAGAAGTTGTACTCTGTCCGCCTCTCCGGGGGAAATGTTTCCAGCAACTCGAAACTCTTCCGGCAGAATTCCTTGAAGAGGGGGAGCTCTTCGTCCGGTATGTGCCGGAGGTAGAGTTCGAATCCCAGGTCGCGGACTTCCTCAGAATCCAGCCCCAGCCAGAAGCGGAAACCCTCTGAGGCGTACAGGAAGTTTCTCCGGTAGTAGTCGATAATGTAGACGCACTTGTGGCTGCTTCGGGCGAAAGCCTGGGCGGCCAGCACCAGCGATTCAGCCTTTTGGTACCGTTCTTCCTCGATGGGGCCGATTGCTGGCAGTGCGGAGAGGAGATTTTTCATGGAGTCATGAATATGAATAGAAAGTTTCGGTAGGTGCAAAAATAGATTTTTTTCTGTTCGAAGGCAATTTCTGTTGTTTTTTTTATCACCCGAAAGGGTGATTTTTGGGCTTGAAAAGGGGAAAAAGAGGAATTTTATTTGGATTTGTATTCGGAAACCTTTTAGATTTGAGGCAGCAGGGTAGGCAAAATGCTGCCGGATGGAGTTGGCCTGTCTGCTAATAAAAGCAAAAAAGTGAGCGGTTAAAGTTGCATTTCTTATTGCAGAAATGTTATTCATAATAGAAAAACAGATAAAAAAAAGAGCTTATGGAAAAAGATGTGGCTTTGTTTGTTTCCCATCATCTTTGCCGGGATACGATCCGGGGATACGATAAGTTGTGTGCCGACTTGCCGTCCGGCTTGTACGATGTGTATTGGCTTCTCCAGCGGGAGGCCGATATCGGGTTGGGGTTGCTGGAAGACCGGATTCGTTTCTTCTTCTTCAGCAAAGACGACTTGTGGCGTATGGGATATACGCCTCTGAGCCGGGATACGCTTTATGGCAGTGTCAACTTCATTCTGCAATACTTCTTTAGAGCTTTTCCGCAGTACCGTAACTATTGGTATATAGAGGAAGATGCCGTGTTTACGGGCAGTTGGCATACGCTGGCGGCAGCTTTCGAAGCGGTGGATGCCGATTTGCTCAGTTGCCATATCGAGAAGTACGATCCGGCGCGCAATGCCGATTGGGCCCATTGGCTGCCGGCCGAGTGGCCTGCCGGGGAGGAAGTGCCTTTGGATGGCTGTGTCAAGTCTTTCAATCCCGTCTCCCGTCTGTCCGGCAGGGCTTTGGCCTTTCTCGACGGTTTCTTGAAGAGGGGAACCCGCGGGCACTACGAGACCATCGTGTCGACGGCTTTATTCCATCATGGGTATAAGTTGGTCGACATGGGCGGGACGGGGGAATTTGTCCTCCCGGGTTTCCGGAACCGTTTTTATGTGCAGGGAGTGGAAGTGAACGATGGGACGATGCGGTATCGCCCAGTTTTTCGGCAAGAAGAGGTGGAGGCTTTGGGAATGCCCGACAAGTTGTTCCACCCCATCAAGCCGCGGATATGATTTAGAAGGAAGAAAAAGATGAATCGTACCATGAAACCTGCCGTATCCGTCTGTATGCCGGTCTATAACCGGGCTGCATACATAGAAGAGTGCGTGGAGAGCATCCTCGCGCAGACATTCACCGATTTCGAATTGGTCATTGTGGACGATGGGTCTACCGATGGGACTTGCGGGCTGATACGTTCTTTCCGCGACCCCCGCATACGCCTGATCCGGGGGACTCACGACTATATAGCCTCTTGCAACCGCGCTCTGGATGAGGCGCGGGGCAAGTACGTGGCACGTATGGACTCCGACGATCTCATGATGCCCGACCGCCTGCGCCTTCAATACGACTATCTGGAGGCGCATCCCGGCGTGGACATCCTGGGCGGGGACATGCGGGTCTTCGGGGAAGGGGAGGAGTGGACGATGACTTATCCGGGAGAAGTGGATGTCAGGAGTCTCTACGAGCGGGGTTCGGGCCTTGCACACCCCACCGTCATGATGCGGCGGGAGTCCATAGACCGCCTCGGCATCCGCTACGAGCGGCCGTACATTTATGCCGAGGACTATGCTTTCTGGGCCCGTGCGGCCATGCAGGGGCTTGCGATCCGCAATCTTCCCGAAGTCTTGGTGCGCTATCGGCTCTCCCATTCGCAGGCCACTTTCCGTCATGCCCGCGAGCAGGCCCGGGCGGTCAAGGGGGTCAAGAACCTGCTCAGCCGCTGGATGGCCCGCGAGGAGGAAGCGTGGGCCAGGGAGAATCCGCCCGTCGTACCCCGGACGGACAACAAGTTGACCGTCATTATCCCTTTCCTTAATGAAAAAGAGGAAGTGGCGAAAACGGTGCGGAGCATCCGGGAACACGTCGGTATGGAAGTCGATATTCTGGTCATCAACGACCAGTCCAACGATGGCTATGACTATCGCGGGAGCCTCCGCCCTTATGATGTGACGTATGTCTACAACATCGAGCGCAAAGGCGTAGCCGCCTCCCGGGATTACGGCGTGTCGCTCTGCCGGACACCCTATTTCCTCCTGCTCGATGCCCACATGCGTTTTTACGATGACGGCTGGCACCGCCGCATTGCCCGCCTTCTGGACGAGGACGACCGTTGCCTCCTCTGCTGCCAGACGCGCTTCCTCGGCAAGAAGGACGGGGAAGTGTACCTCATGGAGGATTGCCCCGTGACCTACGGGGCTTGCCTGCAATTTAACAAGAAAGGTTACATGCCGGGCATTACGTGGAACTGCCGCGAACACGACCCGCAGGCGGATATCGAGCCGATAGAAGCGGTCTTGGGAGCGGGCTATGCGGCCAGCAAGAGGTATTGGCAGCGGATCCGGGGGCTGGAGGGGCTGATGTATTACGGGAGCGACGAGGCTTTCCTCAGCCTCAAGGTATGGGGCGAAGGAGGGCGTTGCCTTTTGTTGAAAGATACAGTTATCGGGCATATCTACCGCGACCGCTCGCCCTACAAACGCTTTTGTGAAGAAGAGGTCTACAACTACCTTTTCATCGCCGATGTGCTCTTCCCCGCTTCGCTCCGTTGCATGGCGCATGCCGTGGCCTTGTCGGTCGATTCCTCGCTGTATGCGCAGGCTGTGGATTTGCTTCGCGAGCGGAAGGAGCGCAACGGGCGGCTTCGGGAGGAGATAGCCGCCGTGATGGAGAATCCGGTCGCCCTTCTCACGCAGAAAGAGGTGCCGCTCGACGGGAACGCCTATGTCCACAACAAGGTGAAGAAGGCGGCGGACAGCGGGGGCGATACCTATCATCCCACCCTCGAACGCATCCGCCTGTGCCTCCGCCACGGATTCCGCACTACCGTACGCCTCAACTTCACGGAGGCCTCGCTGCCGTTCTTCCTCGATGTCGTATCCGACTTCAAGGATGTGCCCGCAGATGAGAAGGTTTATCTGACGTTCAATCCTCAGCGCGTATGGCAGGACGCTTCGGATGTGAAGCCCGAGGTGCTGGAGAAGCACGTCCGGAAAATCGAGAACGCGTTTCTCGACCGGGGCTTCGCCGTCAGCCCCTATACGTCGAATACCGTAGGACGCTGCTATGCCGACGACGATTGCTCCGTCACGGTCAATTACGACGGGAACCTCTTCAAGTGTACCGCCCGCGATTTTGCCGAAGAGAACAAGGACGGCATCCTCGACGAGGCAGGCCGCTTCCTCTGGAACGAGAACCACGCGAAGCGCCGCAGCGTAACCTACGGCGGGGCGGCCTGCCGCCGTTGCCGCATATTCCCGCTCTGCCACGGGGGATGCAGCCAGCAGAAACTGGAGCGCTACGAGGCGTTCGACCGTTGCGTCAAGGGACTCTCCGAAGAAGAAAGGCTGCGCATGGTGCGCAACCGGGTGCAGGACATCGTAGCCCTCTACAATCTGAGACAAGCCGATACCCGGTCCCGATGAAGCATGCCGTCCTCATCATAGCCCACTGCAACCGTGCGTATGTGGAGAGCCTTGCCGGTAGTTTCGACGAGGATTTCCGCCTCTTCCTCCATTGGGACAGGAAATATCCGCTTGCTGCCGGAGAGAGGGCGTTGCTTGCCGCAGCCGGAAGAGGCGGAATGCACGTAGGGCAGGAGTACTCCGCCGATTGGGGAAGCTATGGCATCGTGGCCGCCACGCTCTATCTCTGCCGGGAAGCGCTCAAAGACCCCTCGCTGCGTTACTTCCATCTCATCAGCGGGGCCGATGCCCTCACGGCCGGTCTCGATACGTTCAAACGGTTTTTCCTCCTGAACGAGGGGAAAAACTTCATGGACTACGGGACGCTGCCCCGGGAGTCTTGGGCATACGGGGGATGGGACCGCGTCCGCAACTGCCCCTCTCTGCTCGATGGTTTCCGCTGGTATGGCGGTTCGGCGTGGTGGAGTCTGACGAGGGAGTGTGTCGCTTTTCTGGTGGAGCAGGAGGAGAACATCCGGAATGTCTTTGCCAAGGCGAGGATTCCTGACGAACTGTTCGCCCAGACTGTCCTCATGAACAGTCCCTATGCCCGGACGGTGGTCAACGACAACCTGCGCTACGTCTCCTGGGGGTGGCGGAACGGCAATAACCCGGCCGTACTCGACCACACGGACCTGCTGGGAATAGCGGAGGGGCGCAAATTCTTTGCCCGGAAAATAGACCCGGCGGTCTCCGGGACCTTGCTGCAGGGCATAGCCTGCTTGCGCCGGGCGGAAAGGCCGGGGCAGGATCCGGTGGAGAACTTGGGCTTGGACGAAGTGGCCCGCCGCGTCGGGGAACGGATTACGCCGGACCTTTCCGGAGGATTGTACTTGGGGAATATCGGCGCGGCGCTCTTCTTGCAGTTCTACGGGCAGGCCGCAGGACGGGATCTGCGCGAAGGACGCGATGCGGCCTTGCGCTATTCCGAAGAAGAGCTGCGGACGACCGACGACCCTACCTACGAGACCGGCAGGTTGGGCATTGCCGCGGGATTGGAGTGCTTGCTGGACGACGCGACGGTCCGCTACGGCGAGGAAACCCTTGTGTGGCTCAATGAGATAAACCGCCTGACCGGCAAGGATCGCTCCCTGCGGGAATACCTGCGGCAGCGGTTCCCGCTTCGGACGGAAGTTATCCGTCCGAAGCAGATGGAGTGGAACCACACGGCCGGATTGGCCGGGTATGCCGGTTACGGTCTCCGCTGCCTTGTCGAAGAAGGACGGATAGACAGACTGTTTATGGGACTCTTTGTCCATATAGAAGGTAAGCAAACAGACGAAAGTAGGTGTGGCCCATGACAGGAAGGAGCAGATAGCAAAATCGAAGAGAATATCAATCAATTTAATCTTTAACTCAAAAACATCATTAAAAAATGAACGAAAAGAAAAATGAAATTATCCACTGCCGCGTGGACTTGACTCCGATAGAGAAAGACGGTGAAGGACAATTGAGAGGAGGATTCGTAGGAATATCAGGTACAGTATCGCCAGTTCCCAAATGGGATCTCAATATCGGGAATTGCCATAATTGTACGAGTTGTAATACTTGTCCGGGTGCTACCACTACTCCTGCCCCTACCTCAACAAGTAAGTCTTCCAAAATCATGATGGATTTCTTCTCCGGAGGATTGTTCTAAGCAGGATTTGAGTGCAGGACTGCCGGGGGAATACCTTGGCAGTCCCCATTATCGTCCAATTAAACCTGAAAGACCGATGAAGAAACTATATATATTTTCCCTTTTGTTTTTACTGCCGGTTGTTTCCCTTCTGGCCCAGAAAAAGCAGCGCGAAGTCTGGCTGATTGGCTCCGTGGCGAACAGCCTGACGTATGAGCCGGTGTTCGGGGTGAAGGTGGAAGTCCTGGATGCGGCCGACAGTTCGCTCGTGGCCGAGGGAAAGAGCGGGAATATGACGCGCGGAGGCAGTTTTAAGAAGATGGCCTATGTTTCGCTTCTCTTGTCCCGGCCGGGCAAGTTCCTGGTGCGCTGCACCGCCGAGGGGTACGATACGACGTACAACGAACTGGACATCCCGAAGTTCTACAAATACGAAACGAGCATAGAGCACACCCAAGAACCTTTCCTCATCCGGAAGACCCGGCAGCAGAAGGAGACGCACCTGGAGGCGGCCGTGGTGAAGGCCACGCAGATCAAGTTCTACAACAAAGGCGACACGCTGGTCTACAATGCCGATGCCTTCGAACTGGCCGAAGGATCGATGCTCGACCGGCTCATCAAGCAGCTGCCCGGCATGGAAGTCAAGCGGGGCGGGGAGATCTACGTCAACGGGCGCAAGGTGGACGAGCTCCTGCTCGACGGCAAGAGCTTCTTCAGCGACGACCGCCAGCTCATGCTCGACAACCTCCCGGCCTTCATGGTGAAGGACGTGAAAGCCTATGAGCAGCAGGATCCCCATAACCCCTTCGCCATCGGGCCGGACAGCAAGCAGTACGTCCTCGACGTGGGCCTGAAGCGGCAGTACCAGATAGGCTGGATAGCCAATGCCGAGGCCGGCGGCTGCACGGACGAGCGCTTCCTCGGCCGCCTCTTCGCCCTGCGCTTCACCCCGCATTCGCGCCTGGCTTTCTTCGGCAACGCCAACAACCTGAGCGACGACCGCAGCCCCGGCGACAACGGCGACTGGAGCCCCCTGCAGCAGGCCACGGGGGTCATGAAAAGCTATACCGGGGGATTCAGCTACGATGTCTCGCAGCGTGAAGGGAAATACAACCTCAAAGGCGATGCGCGCCTCGCCTACACCGAAGGGGACTACCAAAGCCAGGGCAGCCGGGTCAACTTCCTCGAAGGAGGCGATACCTACGGACGCTCGGCCTCCACTTCTACTCCCGACCGCTTTTCTGTCAACACCAACCACGAACTGAGTTTTATTTTAGATTTTCAACGGTTTGACACAATCGTTTGAAGAATAAACTTTTAGCAAATTATTTGAGAAGTAGCGGTAACGACTAAGAGACCGTGCAGTTTTCAACGTTTCGCTATGTTTGACTGTC
>CALUJL010000013.1 GCA_944320955.1 uncultured Bacteroidaceae bacterium | reverse complement strand
ACCTTCTTGAAACGCTGGAAGATGCTTTTGGCTCCTTCGCCCACACTTCGCGATTGCAAATAAGCCACAAACTGCTCCATCATGTCCTTTGTAATAAGTTCGGGCTTGATGCTGAACTCATACATCGGATAATGTTCCTTCAAAAAATCCTTGAATCGGCTGAGCGCGATTTGCACCATCCGAATGTCCTTCTTAGTGTAGTCATTGATATAGGCTTGAAAATAATCCAAGAAATTCATATTTCGGTCTTTTTTCAGGCGATACCCTAACATACTTTCCTTGAATTCCTGTTCACGTTCCGCACGTATCCTTACGGCAAGCTCCAACGTTTCCTTGTTCTGCTGACGTTCCGCAGGGGTACGGGGCTTATCTATCAGATACAGGCTGAGATTCTCTTTTCGCCTGTGATGCTTGATAGAGAATTTCGGCTTTCCCTGCATCTTGCCACTGTCATAATACACCTGATTACCGTTTTCATCCAATACAGGCTTTTCCTCCCTACCCAAATAATACTCCAGATACAGGCTGATTCTGCCATCCGAAAGTTTATTTTGCTCCAACTTGGGGTTTTCTTTCGTTTTATTTTCTAACTTTGCCATTGTTTAGAGGTTTTATCCCGATTTAGGTACCATAACCGGGTGATTACACTAAATGATTGATTTTCTTTTGTTTTCCGATGTTGCAAAGGTACAAAAGAAAATGGAATTTCAAAGTGTACTAAAAGTGTACTGAATAACAGAAAATAGGCTAAATATGGCAAAGATGGAGAAAATAGGAAATATGCAAATAATTGATAATAAGGAAAATAAATTCTTTTGTTTTCCTATGATTTCTATGGCTTGTACCGGGTCTGGGTACTGAAATGGAGGCTGATGATCATATGATTTCTCGGCCTCTTTTTCTTTTCCGGGTAGCCGGAGGGTTGCCAGACGAATAAGTGGGGTGTTATTATGCCGAGAGTAGTTTTTATAGATTTGGCCAAGGCGCTTTGCATTGTGCTGGTTGTTGTGGGGCATTATGACCCGGCGGGCGAGCCGCTGTGGTGGGCGAAGACCCGGGAGTTTATCTATTTGTTCCATATGCCGCTGTTCCTTTTTGCCAGCGGCTATGTGTATCGCCTGACTCTGCGCGCGGGCGAGTCGTATGGGGCTTTTTTGCGGAAGAAGTTGCGGCGCCTGATGTTGCCTTATCTTGTGGTGTCGTGCCTGATAATCACGCTGAAATTGCTCTCTTCCGGGGGCTTGTATGTGGAAAATCCGGTGACTCCGGTGAGTTATCTGCGCATGTTGGCTTATCCCGAGGCGGGGTATTTCCTTTGGTTTGTATGGTCTCTGATGGAGACTTTTCTGCTTGTGCGCATTTTTTCCCGGGCAAAGTCCGGCGAGGCATGGTTCTTTTTGTTTTCTCTCTTGTTGTATTTCTTGCCGGTGGAGTTTACCCGGATGTTTTGCCTGACGCAGACGAAGGGGTATATGGTGTATTTTGCTGCCGGGGCGCTCGCTTGCCGGTGTTTTTCCGGGGCGGGGGGAGAGTCGCCGCTTGTGCCGGGTTGCCGCCGGGTGACGGGGAATCCGTGGGGAGTCCGGTTATTTTTGTTTGCCGCGACTTTGTCTTTTGGAGCTGCCGCAGGGCTCAGGCTCTGGGGGACGCCGGCTTGGGAGGCAGGGAGT
Source organism: uncultured Bacteroidaceae bacterium (assembly GCA_944320955.1). Lineage (GTDB taxonomy): Bacteria > Bacteroidota > Bacteroidia > Bacteroidales > Bacteroidaceae > UBA1794. The sequence continues at coordinate 39,850 of CALUJL010000013.1, read as the reverse complement.
TTTGCCTCACTGGGGGCGGCGTTGGGGCTGGGCCTGCTGGGTACGGCGTGGATCTGCCTGCTCTGTCTGTGGATCCGGCAGGAGGCGGGCGGACGGGCGATACGTCCGTTGCTGTCCTTGGCTGCGGCTTCTTACATGATTTATCTTTTTCATACGACTTTCATGGGAGGCGTCAAGTCGTTCTGGCACAAGTTCCCGTTTCTTTCCGGATGGGGTGATACGGGGTTTGCCGTGGAGGCTGCGGTGGCGGTGGCCGCCGGGGTGGTGCTTCCGCTGTGGTTGCAGCGCTATGTGCTTTCGCGCAGCCGGGTTACGCGTTTTCTCTTCGGGTTGAAATGAATGTGGTGGGGGCTGTCCTCCTGTTTAGTCGTCGGCGCGTTTTCCTTTGAGGAAGATGCGTAGCAAGGTGCGGGGGGATTTGTAGAGTTTTCCGCTTTTGGGGTCGAGCAGGGGCATCTGTGAACAGAGGAAAGGGATGTGGCGGATGAGGAGCCAGATGAGGGGGAGGGTGAGGAAGAAGACGCTGACGACTCCTATCCAGGGACCCAGTTTCCACTCGGCCCACAGCTGTGCGTCGATGCCGAATGTTTGACGCAGGGCTTCCAGCAGGCCATATTCGTTGAGCAACTTATAGATGAAGATGTGGCTGCAGAGCGTGATGATGCTGTAGCGTCCCCAGTAGGAGACGAGGGGGATGCGACGGATCAGCTTGCAGAGGAAGAAGACGGCGGCTGTCCCGGAGACGGCGGACAGCAGGAATACGGGGTAGGGGGTGAAGATCCGGTTGAGGCGCAGGTCGAGCAGGGAAGTGGGGTAGAGGTAGGCCAGCGTACCGAATACAAGTATGGAGACGGCGGCACAGAGGAGTGTGGTCCGGCGGCTGTGGGGTTCAAGCAGATGGAAGCGCCGGATGAGCGGGCCGATGTAGTAGAAGACGGTGGCGCTCATGGCGGCATCAAGGTAGAGGGGGAGGTGGATGTCCCACTGGTGCATCATGTAGCCGCCGATGGAAATGAGCAAGGAGACGAGGGCTTTCATCCACTCTTTGGGCAACTGGTAGATGAAGTAGAAGAGAAGCCCTACTTCGAAAAGGGCGATGAGGAACCAGATGGCCACGTTGTAGCGCAGAATCTCGAAGTTCTCCGGGTGTTCGTAGTGCAGCCGGATATGAATCCAGCAGAGAACCCATGTAAAGAAGAAGGGGACGAGCAGGCTGTTGAACTTCTTGATGAGAAAGGTACGCAGGGAGCCATAGGTGGAGAAGAACAAGCCGGAGAGCATGAAGTAGAGCGGCATCCGGAAGGTGGTAAGCCAGGGAGGATTGACGGCGCACTGGCCCACCAAGTGCTGGATGACGACGAGGATGATGCAGACGCCTTTCATCAGGTCTACATATTCGTAGCGGGGTTTTGCGGGCTTGTTTTCCATTTGTGTGGCGGGAGTCTAAGGGAAAAGCGTCTGCATTCTCCCGGGACTCCCCGGGAAGGGGGAGTTCCTTCCCGGAGAGCTTTATTGGGGTTTCTCTACGATGCCTATGTTTTTCTTTCCGTCCATTTTTATGGTGACAGGCTTGTCGAGATGGACGTGGCGTATGTATTCCGTCTCTTCCACGGCGGGAAGGCTGTTGAGCCATTCCTCGTCGTAGAGTCCGTCTTGCCGGTAGGGATTGATGGTGAAGTAGCCTACGCCGAAGGAGGTGAGGTTCTGGAAGAAGTGCGTCCCCTGGCTCGGGTCTACCCGGTAGTGGCTCAGTCCGGCTTCCACTATGAGTTTGGCTGCGGAGATATGGGGCCATTTGACGGGAATGCCCAGCCAGTAGTCCGAACTGCCCCAGCGGCCCGGCCCGATGAGGATGTAGCCTCGTTCGGAGTTGAGGAATTGCCGGTTGATGCGCTCTATTTCGTCGGCAATGGTGTAGTTGTTTGCGGCAGAGTAGTGCTCGGTTTTTACGTAGACGATGTCCTGCACGTTGTCCACGATGCCGTGTCCCAGCGAATTCTTCGAGCTGAGGAGTAGTCTTTCCTGCGGTATGGCCGAAAGGTCCTCGTTGAGTGCGGCGCAGTTGTCCACAATCGGGCGAATCTGCAGCAGATAGAACGTTCCGGTCTTGCCTTTTCCGTCATTCAGGGTGCAGGCAAACTCAATCTCCACGGGTCTGCGCATTCCCTCCTGCCCGCATTGCATGGCGAGCTTGAGGATATCGCAGAGAGGGAAGGCGTTGTGCTGGAGAATGTTGGCAAACGTGATGACTTTGCGGCCTCCGGGGTAGAGACCGTCGTAGATGGTCTGGTCCTGGGGGTCGAAGGTGGAGGCTATGTACTGCAGGGCGCCGTCTTTGTCGGCTTCTTTCACAGAGAGGCGCAGCAGGTTGAAGGCGTCGTTTACGGAGAACTGGTTCTTTTCTCCTGTCATTTCCAAGGCATAGAAGCGGGTCTGCGTCTCGCGCAGGGCTATCTCCATTTCGCTTGTCTGCAGCACTTGGGTCGGATGGTAGGGGGAGAACCTCAAGGTCAGTCCGCCGTCGACGATGTATTTTCCCAATCCCAAAGCCAGGTTTACTACTCCTTCTTCGGGTTTCTCTTCGCCGATGGGGTAGTAGTTGAGCGACCGGGCCACGCCGGAGAAGGAGGGGTAGTAGCGGTCGCCGTAGCGGTTGCCCACTACCTGCTGGAGTATGACGGCCATCTTCTCCTGGTCTATCACGTTCTGCGTGGCTTTCATGTAGGCCTTGCTGTCCTTGTAGTAGACTGATGCGTAGACACCCTTGATGGCGTTGCAGAGCATCTGCAATTGGAGCTCCTTGTTTTCCAACTCCGGTATCATGTAGGTGGAATAGATGCCCGCGAACGGCTGATAGTGGGAGTCTTCCAACAGCGAGGAGGAGCGTACGGCTATGGGGGACTGCATCACGTTGAACAAGGCCATGAAGTCTTTCTTCAACCGCTCCGGCAATTTGGCTTCGAGGAAGTGCTGCAGGATGACTTCGTCGGGCGTTTCGCTCAGGGCGAGGGGGTAGAGGTCGTTGGTCTCCATGAATTCGTCGAAAATGTCGGTGCAGAGCACCACGGTCTTGGGTATTTCTACCCGTGCATTCTCGAAGTTTTCAAATTCGGGGTGCTTCTTGACCAGATTGTCCATGAAGGCCAGGCCGCGGCCTTTGCCTCCGAGCGAGCCTTCGCCGATGCGGGCGAAGTTGGAGTAGCGGTCGTAGCGGTCGCTGAGGAACTCGGCCACGACTCCGCGGTTCTTCATTTTCCGGTAGCGCACGATGGCTTCGAAGATGAGCTTGCGGTGGAGGTCCACATCGTCCACGATGTCCCACGTGACATGCTTGAGAAACTCTGCAGGCGGGAAGAGCGCGCGCGAATAGAGCCAGCGGGAGATGTGATTGCGCGAGACGTGGTACATCATCGACTCCTGCGGAATCGTGAAAATGGCGTTCTGCAGTTCTTTCAGGTTGCGTACCCGGGCGATTTCCTCGCCTGTATTCGGGTCACGGAAGACGAAGTCGCCAAACCCGAAGTGCTCTTTCAGGGCGTGTTGCAGGTCGAGGTCGATTTTCTTCGAGTTCTTGTTGATAAAAGAAGCGTGGTAGCGTGCCGCGTCCCACTGGTGTTCTTCTTCGCTGCTTTCGATGATGATGGGGACGTAGGGGTCTTTTTTACGGATTTCCTCGCATAGTTCCAGACCGGCCCTTTCGTCCGATGTATTCTCCCGGGGGTATTGCACATCGGTGATGACCCCCAGCATGTTGTCGCTGAAGCGTTCGTATAAGTCGTGCGCTTCTTCGTACGTGCGGGCCAGGACGATCTTGGGGCGCCCTCTCATGCGCAGCGTGCGCTGGTGTTCGTTGAGTGCTTCGGTAGAGAAGTTGTAGGACTGCTGAAGCACGAATTTGTAGAGGTGGGGCAGTATGGAGGAATAGAAGCGCACGGAATCTTCCACGAACAAGATCATCTGTACGCCGGCAGCCTCGATGTCGTGTTCGAGGTTCATTTTGTCTTCCAAGAGCTTGATGATGGAGAGGAGCAGGTCGGTGTTTCCCAGCCAACAGAATATGTGGTCGAAGGCGCTCACATCCTCTTTTTCCAAGCGTTTGCGTACCCCGTGGGAAAAGGGGGTGAGCAAGACGAGAGGGATATTGGGATATGCCTGCTTGATGGCTTTTCCGCTGGCAAAAAAGTCGCTGTTGTCCGTGCTTGGCATGCAGATTACCAAGTCGTACGGGTAGTTTGACAACTCTTTCCAGGCTTCTTCCTCGGTGGTCACTTGGGTAAAGCGTGGAGGGTAACGCAGGTTGAGCAGGGCGTATTCGGTGAAAATCTTTTCTTCTATGCGGCCGTCTTCTTCCAGCATGAAAGCATCGTAGGGATTGGCCAGGAGGAGCACCTGGTAGATGCGTCGGGTCATCAGATCTGCAAAGGCTGTGTCGCGCAGGAACAAGCGGCTTTGGCTGAGTTTGTTGAGCATGAGAACTTCATTTTGTGCAAACAAAAATAAAGGTTTCCCCATAAACTGGCAAGGAAACGCCCCGAATTGCTAAAAAAAACAAGATTAGTTTGGGTTAACTTGCTGAATTGCTTATATTTGCCACAGATGCGTAAGGTTTTAGCTTTTTTGCTTCTGATTCTACTGCTTCTTCCGGGGCACGGTTTGTATGCCCAAAACCGGGGCAAGGCGAGTTACTATGCAAAGAGTCTGCATGGGCGGAAGATGGCGAGCGGGATGACTTATCACCGCGACAGCCTGACTTGTGCCCACCCGACTTTGCCTTTCGGGACAAAGCTGAAGGTGAAGAATCTGAAGAACGGGCGGGAAGTCGTCGTCTCGGTACAAGACCGGGGGCCTCATGTGCGGGGGCGTATCATCGACCTTTCGCATTCGGCAGCCGAACAGCTGGGCATGTTGGGCCACGGCGTGGTCACGGTGGAGGTATCTTCTTACCATGGGCCGGAGATACAGGTGCCTTTGGTGGCGGTCGATACGTTTCCGGTTTTGGACTTTGAGGAAGCGGCCCGCATCGAGCGGGAGACGCGGGAAAGCCGCCTGTCCGCGCGGAAATTGCGCCGCATGATTACGCAGAAGCCCGTTGCCGCCCGGAGGGAGAACAAACTGACATTCTCCGAAGAATTCCTCAAGGAGGAGGAAGAAAAAGAAGCATATTCAAGCGAATAGTAGAATGTAAAAATCAGAAATTGAGGATCGTCCCTTTGCCTCTGCATGAGGGGCAGAGGTCATGGCTGTGTGACCATAGGACATTTTGTCCGCATTCTTGACACCAATGGGTGCCGGTATTGCCATAAGTAGGGGATTTGGAGCCTGCAATCCATCCTTTTCCATGACAGAGCGAGCATGTCTCTTGCTTTATGATACTTTGTGGGGTTTGATTTTCATTGGTTCCACTTTGTGGAGTATTCACCGTATTATTGCCTCGCATTGCAGTTTTGAGTTGGAGTATTTGTGCAGCTCTTTGTTCTCCCTTTGCCGTGGCTAAGACTAATAATGCGGTGTGGAGCAAATCGATTTCATTAGAGGCCATTTGCAGTTGGAAGGCTGCGCCTAAGTCCATGCTGAAGGCTGCAGTATAACCTTCATTTGTCAACCCGTTAAAGACCTCTTGTGCTAGGACCGAGTAGTCAAATAGCAGGGAAGCGTCGGTAGGCATCTCCGGATTTACAGCTTCTTTTAAGTGGTTTGCAGCAGCAAGACTGTTTTTCTGCTTGATGTAGTGGCGTATGAGGCGTGCGTCATGTTCGTAGTCGAAGTCGCCGGAGTTATCGGATTCTGTGGATTCCCGGGCGATATCTTTTGTCTCTTTATTGATGGAGGCGGTGTTTTCGTCGGGGGGCGTCTGTGTAAAGTCGGGAGCCCGGCGTGCTATTGTATCGGCTTGTGAGAGAGCTTCTATTTCGTTTAGTTCTTTTTGTGCAGCTTCCCGTTGTGCTTGTAATGCCATGATGGCGAGGGTGTCAGTTTGTTGCTCGATTTGCTTGTCGATGCTTTGAAGTCGCTGTTTTAGGGCTAATTCTCTGACAAAATTGATGCCTATTTGGCACATTCCTTCTTGGGTAGAAAGCATAAAAATTGCAAGAAGGAGGATAAAGAACCTTGGGAAGAAGTTGTGACTGGAAGGTTTATATAGAATGGACATGGCGGTTCTTTTTTTGATTTGATTGGATTTTTCTTGGTTGTTGAGGCAATATAATCGCATTTGTTGCTTTGCGGATAAACGAGAAAAAGGCTGCTCCCTCTCGATTGTACAGTGCTTCGGGTAGAGCAGCCTTTTCCTATGCAAAAGTAGTATTTTACTCGTTTTTACCGGATGAAGAGCAGCTCGCGGTACTTGGGCAGGGTCCACATTTCGTTGTCCACGATGAGTTCCAACTTGTCGATGTGGTAACGGATTTCGTCGAGCATCGGGAAGACGGTGTCGTGGTAGGCTATGGCTTTCTCCCGCTCGTCGGTTATGCGGTTGGCTACCTTGCGGGCGGCTATCATCTCGTCTACGCGTTTCTTGATGTAGCTGGTGTGCTGGGAGATGTCGCGTATGAGTTCCTTGTTGCGGCTGGAGAGTTCCTCGGCCTCGTCGGGCATGATGCTTTTCAGCTTGTAGACGTTGTTGATGAGGCAGGTCTGGTATTCTGTCGCCACGGGGATGATGTGGTTCAGGGCCAGATCGCCGAGTACGCGGCTTTCGATCTGGATTTTCTTGGTGTAGGTTTCCCATTTCACCTCGTTGCGGGCTTCGAGTTCCACTTTGGTCATTACTCCGGCGCGCTCGAACATGGCGATGGTCTCTGGCTTGAGATAGTTGTCGTAGATGAGCGGGGCTTTGGTCTCGCAGTCGAGGCCGCGGCGGCGGGCTTCTTCTTTCCACTCGTCGCTGTATCCGTTTCCGTCGAAGTGGATGGGTTTGCATTCCTTGATGTATCTGCGGATCACGGTGAGCAGGGCCGAAGTCTTGTCGTTGCCCTCGGCGATGAGGCCGTCTACCTCTTTCTTGAACTGGGCAAGCTGGTCGGCCACGGCGGTGTTGAGGGCTATCATGGCCGAGGCGCAGTTGGCTTCCGACCCTACGGCGCGGAACTCGAAGCGGTTTCCGGTGAAGGCGAAGGGCGAGGTGCGGTTGCGGTCGGTGTTGTCGATGAGCAGTGCGGGGATGGAGGGTATGTCGAGCTTCATGCCCTGCTTGCCGGCTATGGTGAGGCTGTCGTTGTCGTTCTGCTCGATGTGGTTGAGCAGGTCGGAGATGGACTTGCCGAGGAAGCAGGAGATGATGGCGGGCGGCGCTTCGTTGGCTCCGAGGCGGTGTGCGTTGCTGGCGGTGATGATGGAGGCTTTGAGCAGTCCGTTGTGGTGGTAGACGGCCATCAGCGTGTTGACCAGGAAGGAGACGAAGCGCAGGTTCTCTTCGGGTGTTTTTCCCGGCGCCATGAGGAGCACGCCGGTGTCGGTGCCGAGCGACCAGTTGTTGTGCTTGCCGCTGCCGTTGACTCCCTTGAAGGGTTTTTCGTGGAGCAGGACGCGGAAGCCGTGGCGGCGGCTGACGCGCCGCATAATGCTCATGATCTGCAGGTTGTGGTCGTTGGCGAGGTTGCATTCCTCGTAGATGGGGGCCAGTTCGAACTGGTTGGGGGCTACTTCGTTGTGGCGCGTTTTCAGGGGGATGCCCAGTTTGAGGGCTTCGATCTCAAGGTCTTTCATGAAAGCGGCCACGCGGTCGGGGATAGAGCCGAAGTAGTGGTCGTCGAGCTGCTGGTTTTTGGCGCTGTCGTGCCCCATGAGGGTGCGCCCGGTCATGAGCAGGTCGGGGCGGGCGGCGTAGAGGCCTTCGTCGACGAGGAAGTATTCCTGTTCCCAGCCCAGGTAGGTATAGACTTTTTTGACTTCGGGGTCAAAATAGTGGCACACGTCGGTGGCGGCTTTGTTGACGGCGCGCAGCGACTTGAGCAAGGGGGCTTTGTAGTCGAGGGACTCGCCCGTGTAGGTGAAGAAGATGGTGGGGATGTAGAGCGTATCGTCTACGATGAATGCCGGAGAGGAGGGGTCCCATGCGCTGTAGCCGCGTGCTTCGAAGGTGTTGCGTATGCCGCCGTTGGGGAAGCTGGAGGCGTCCGATTCCTGCTGTACGAGGAGTTTCCCGCTGAATTCCTCGATTACGCCGCCGTTGCCGTCGTGTTCGATGAATGCGTCGTGCTTCTCGGCCGTGCCTTCGGTCAGGGGCTGGAACCAATGGGTGTAGTGGGTCACGCCCAGCTCCATGGCCCATTTCTTCATGCCTTCGGCCACGGTGTCGGCTATGTCGCGGTCGAGTGCTTCGCCGTTGTCGATGGCGTCGGTTAGCTTTTGGTAGACTTTGCTCGGGAGGTACTTGAACATTTTTGTGCGGTTGAACACGTATTTCCCGAAGTATTCCGAGACGGGCTCTGCCGGAATGGGTACTTCGACGGCTCTCTTCTTGAAAGCGGTCTCTACGACTCTGAATCTCAGTTTGGACATAGTGCCTGTGGGTTTTGTGTATAATGGTTGTCGGGGCGGCTTCCTTTTTTCCTCTCCTCGGGCGGCCGGGAAGCGCTCTGCGGCTGCAAAGGTACGGTTTCTGGCTGAAACCGTGCGGGTTTTCTGCCTAATTTCCAAAAAAGATGCAGCACTTTTTGCGAAAAGTGCTGCATCGGTTTGCAGAAAGCGGCTGCGCTTTTTGGGGTTTTATGTTTGTGTTGTGGCCGGTTCTTACAGGCCTTTGCGGAGCCGGGCCATGGCTTCGAGGCAGTCTTCGCGGGTGCCGAAGGCGGTGAGTCGCACGTATCCCTCGCCGCTGGGGCCGAAGCCTGCGCCGGGGGTGCAGACGATATGGAAGTCGCGGAGCAGGCGGTCGAAGAATTCCCACGAGCCGCAGCCGTCCGGGGTCTTCACCCAGAGGTAGGGGGCGTTGGTGCCGCCGTAGACTTCCAGGCCGCAGCGGAGGAGTTCGCTGCGCATGTGGTGGGCGTTGCCCATGTAGTAGCCGATGAGTTCCCCGGTCTGCCGGCGCCCTTCGGGGCTGTAGACGGCTTCGGCGCCGCGCTGGGTGATGTAGGATGTGCCGTTGAATTTGGTCGACTGCCGGCGGTTCCACAGGTGGTTGAGGCTCACCCGCTTGCCGTCGGCGGTGCTGACTTCCACTTCTTCCGGTACCACGGTGTATCCGCAGCGCACGCCGGTGAATCCGGCGGTCTTCGAGAAGCTGCGGAATTCCACGGCGCACCGCCGGGCTCCTTCTATTTCGTAGATGGAGTGGGGCACGTCGGGTTCCCGGATGTAGGCCTCGTAGGCGGCGTCGTAGAGGATGAGCGCGTCGTGGGCCAGGGCGTAGTCTACCCAGCGTTGCAGTTCGGTGCGGCTGAGGGTAGTACCTGTGGGGTTGTTCGGGTAGCAGAGGTAGACGATGTCCACGCGTTCCCGGGGCAGGGCGGGGATGAATTGGTTCTCGGCGGTGCAGGGGAGGTAGGTGATCCGGCTCCACCGTCCGTCGGGCTGCAGCTCGCCGGCGCGTCCGGCCATGGCGTTGGAGTCGGCATATACGGGGTAGACCGGGTCAGTCAGCCCCACGCGGTTGTCCGTGCCGAGGATGTCGCCGAAGTTGCCGGTGTCGCTTTTCGCGCCGTCGCTCACGAAGATTTCGTCGGGGCTGAGGCCGATGCCGCGCGGGGCGAAGTCGCCTTCGAGGATGGCGCGGCGCAGGAAGCCGTAGCCCTGCTCCGGTCCGTAGCCCCGGAAGGTGGAGGCTTCGCCCATCTCGGCGGCGGCTTTCTGCATGGCCTCCACGGCGGCGCGGGGCAGGGGGCGGGTCACGTCGCCAATGCCCAGGCGGATGAGTTGTGCTCCGGGGTGGGCGGCTTTGAAGTGTTCCACCCGTTGGGCGATTTCGCGGAAGAGGTAGTTGCCGGGGAGGCTGAGGAAGTGTTCGTTTACTGATGCCATGGGGTGAGTGTGTGAAAGGTCGGTTTATAATTCGATGGTGCCTTCGAAGACGAAGGCGGCAGGGCCGGTCATGCAGACGTGCCCGTCGGACTCGCGGAGCTCTATCTCCAGTGTGCCGCCGTCCATGTGGATGCGGGTCTTCCGCCCTGCGTGTTTGTGGAAGAAGGCGGCCACGGCCGTGGCGCAGGCGCCTGTGCCGCAGGCTTGCGTGATGCCCGAACCGCGTTCCCAGACGCGCATCTGGATGTCGCTCCCACCGCAGAGTTGGGCAAATTCCACGTTTGTTCGGTCGGGAAAGAGCGGGTGGCGCTCCAGCATGGGGCCGGCTTCTGAGAGGTCGGTCTGCTCCAGATTGTCGACGAAGAGGACCAAGTGGGGGTTGCCCATGCTCACTCCGGTGCCTCCGGCCGGGAATCCCGGGATTTCGACTTGCGGGAAGAGCACGCGGGGCAGGCCCATGTCCACGCTGACGGCCTCCACCCGCCGGTTGCCGTCTGTGTGGAGCCGGAGAGTCCGGATGCCGGCTTTTGTCTCCAGCGTGACTTCGGCCTTGTCGGTCAGCCCTTTTTCGTAGACGTATTTCCCGATGCAGCGCGAGGCGTTGCCGCACATGGCGGCTTCCGAGCCGTCGGCGTTGAAGATACGCATGCTGAAGTCGGCTTTCTCCGAGCGTCCGATCAGGACGAGGCCGTCGGCGCCGATGCCGGTGTGGCGGTTGCTCCAGAGCCGGGCATAATGCTCTGGATTTTCGAGCGGGCGGCGGGTGGCATCGACGTAGATGTAATCGTTGCCCGCGCCTTGCATTTTGGTGAAAGATTGTATGTTTGCTGTCATTTTGCTTCCGTTTTTGCTGATGTCTCTTCCTTTTCTTCCTTGTTTCGCTGCAAAGGTATTGCAAAGCGGAAGCGCTGCCTCGGGAAAGCCTTGCTTTGTTTCTCTGAAGGTGCCCGTGCTGACAGTTTTTCTCTTTCGCTTGTTTCGGGATTAAAGGCTGAAACTGTACGGCTGCCTTTTACTTTTAATCTGAAACTCCCCGCCTCCCGGGGAAATCTTCCCGTGCGGGCAAAAAAAGAGAGGGTATCCTCACGGACGCCCTCTGCTTGTTATAACGGAAAATATAGATTAAAAAACTTAACCCTATCGGGTCTCTCTTATGATGAATTATGAATAGCGAACAAAACTTGCAGTGGAACCCGCCGGTCTCTTTTCGCAAAGAAACGGGGGGGCTGTATGAATCTATGGCTTAGAGTACGCCTTGTGCCATCATGGCCTTGGCCACTTTCATGAAGCCGGCCACGTTGGCGCCTTTCACGTAGTTGATGTAACCGTCGGGCTCGGTGCCGTACTTCACGCAGTTGGCATGAATGTTCTGCATGATGCCCTTCAGTTTGGCGTCGACTTCCTCGGCGCTCCAGCTGAGGCGCTCGGAGTTTTGGGACATCTCCAGGCCGGATACCGACACGCCGCCGGCATTGGCTGCCTTGCCCGGCGCATACAGGATTTTGGCTTCCTGGAATATGCGGATGGCTTCGGGAGTGGACGGCATGTTGGCTCCTTCCGAAACGGCGAACACGCCGTTTTCTACCAAGGCCTTGGCCGCTTCGCCGTTGATCTCGTTCTGGGTGGCGGAAGGCAGGGCGATGTCGGCTTTTTCGAACCAGGGTTTTGCGCCGGGCACGTATTTGCAACCGTATTCCTCGGCATATTCCTTGATGCGGCCGCGCTGGATGTTTTTCAAGTCCATGACGAAGTCGAGTTTCTCGCGGGTGATTCCGTCGGGATCGTAGATGTAGCCGTCGGAATCGGAGAGGGTTACGACTTTAGCGCCCAGCTCGATGAGTTTTTCCACCGTATATTGCGCCACGTTGCCGCTGCCGGATACGAGGCAGACTTTGTCTTTTATGTCGATGCCCCGCGTTTTCAGCATTTCCTGAAGGAAATAGATGTTGCCGTAGCCCGTGGCTTCCGGACGGATGAGGGAGCCTCCGAATTCCATGCCCTTCCCGGTGAGGACGCCGCTGAACTCGCGTGCCAGTTTCTTGTACATTCCGAACATATAGCCTACCTCGCGGCCGCCTACGCCTATGTCGCCTGCAGGAACGTCGGTGTCGGGCCCGATGTGGCGCCACAATTCGGTCATGAAAGCCTGGCAGAAGCGCATGACTTCGGCATTGCTCTTGCCGCGCGGGCTAAAGTCGGAGCCGCCTTTGGCGCCGCCCATGGGCAGGGTGGTCAGGGAGTTTTTGAAAGTCTGCTCGAAGGCCAGGAACTTGAGGATGCCCAAGTTGACGGACTGGTGGAAGCGGATACCGCCTTTGTAGGGGCCGATCACGTTGTTGTGCTGCACGCGGTAGCCCATGTTGGTCTGGACGTTGCCTTTGTCGTCTGTCCAAGTGACGCGGAATTGGAATACCCGGTCGGGGATGCAGAGGCGCTCTATGAGGTTTACTTTCTCGAATTCGGGATGTTTGTTGTATTCTTCTTCGATAGAGGTTATAACTTCTTCCACGGCCTGGTGGTACTCCGGCTCGTTGGGAAAGCGTCTTTTCAGGTTTTCCAATACTTCTTGTGCGTTCATCTTGTAATTGATTTTGTTGTGATTATAGCGTTTTTCTGTATCTGTGCCTGATGTATTTGGCAAGAATGCTTCACAAACATAGCAAAACGGAATGAGCAATAATCGGATTCTTGTGGGGAATTTGCCAAGTTTCTTTAGATTTCTCATTTTTGCAATGTGTGCATTGCAAAAACATGGAAAAGATTCGTCTGTGTTGTAATCTGAAGATGCCAAAAAGCAGTATATGCATAAGCGCTTAGTGCTTTGTGGTAGAAAATCAGAGTTGCCGGGGTGGAGAATTGGCGGTAATGCTTTCTTTACTTGCTTGCCGGGCCGGTGCGTTTTTTTTCTATACCTTTATATATAGGCCCGGATAAAAAAGTCGGATGCCTTACCGGTTTCTGGTAAGGCATCCGATTCCTTTCTCGTTTGTTCCCGCGTTGCGGGCAAAAAGCGGCAGCGCTTTTCTGGAAAGCATGCAGCGCTTTTTGCCGGAAGCGGCAGCACTTTTGGCCGTCAGCCCTGCTTCTTCTTGCTTTCCATGACGATGGCGTCGATCACGGCGATGGCCGTGATGTTCAGGATGTCCCGCACGGAGCTTTCGGAGTCGGTGAAGTGGATGGGTTTGTTCAAGCCCATTTGTATCGGGCCTATGAGCTCGCAGTCGGGACTGAAGGACTGGATGAGTTTATATCCCGTGTTGGCCGACGAAAGGTTGGGGAAGATGAGCGTATTCACGTCTTTGCCTTTCAGCCGGGTGAAGGGGAATTTCTGGTCGCGCAGGGTCTTGTCGAGCGCGAAGGCTACCTGCATCTCGCCGTCGATGGCCAGGTCGGGGAAGTGCTGCTGCATGTATTCCACGGCCTCGTGCACTTCTCTGGGGCTGCCTTCCGTGTCGCTGCCGAAGTTGGAGTAGGAGAGCATGGCCATTACGGGGGTATGGTTGAAGAAGCGTACGGAATTGTCGGCCAGCTTGGCAATGTCGATGAGCGTCTCCATGTCGGGGTGGCGGTTGATGAGCGTGTCGCACAGGAAGAGCGTGCCCTTCTTGGAGTTGAGGATGTGCATCGTGCCGAAATGTTTGTATTCCGGTTGGATTCCGATTACTTCTTTTGCCACCTTGATGGTGTTGGAGTACTTCGTGTACAGGCCGGTGATGAAAGCGTCTGCCTCGCCGGTCTCCACCATCATCATGCCGAAATAGTTGCGCTCGTACATCTTGTCGAGGGCTTCGTCGTAGGTATATCCCTCGCGGGCTCGTTTCTCTGCCAGGATGTGCGCATAGCGGTCGCGGCGCTCTGCCTCGCGGTCGTGGCGGAGGTTGATGATTTCGATTCCGTCGAGGTTCACTTCCAGATCCCTTGCCAGTTTTTCGATGCGTTCGTCGTTGCCCAGCAGGATGGGGTAGCAGATGCCCTCGGCTTTGGCGCGGGCGGCGGCTTTCAGCATGGTGGGGTGGGTTCCCTCGGCAAAGACCACTTTCTTCGGATTCTTGCGCGCCATGTCGTGCAACTGGCTCGTGAGCCGCGATTCGTAGCCCATCAGTTCGCGCAGGTGGTGCTTGTATGCGTCCCAGTCGGTAATCGGTTTGCGGGCCACGCCGCTGCTGATGGCGGCTTGTGCCACGGCGGTGGACACGGCGGTGATGAGGCGCGGGTCGACGGGCTTGGGGATAAAGTATTTCGGGCCGAAGGTCAGGTCGTTTACGCCGTAGGCTTTGTTCACGATGTCAGGCACGGGTTCCTTGGCGAGGGCCGCAATGGCGCGGACAGCGGCCAGTTTCATTTCTTCGTTGATGGCGCTTGCGCGAACGTCCAAGGCCCCGCGGAAAATGTAGGGGAAGCCGATGACATTGTTTATCTGGTTGGGATAGTCGGAGCGGCCGGTCGACATGAGAACGTCGGGGCGGGAGTCCATGGCGTCTTCATAAGTTATCTCCGGCGTAGGGTTGGCCAGGGCGAAGACGATGGGGTTCGGGGCCATGCTGCGTACCATGTCTTTGGTAAGTACATTGCCTTTCGAGAGACCGAGGAAGACATCGGCGTCTTTGATGGCCTCTTCCAGCGTGCGGATGTCGCGGTCGGTGGCAAAGTAGGCCTTGCTTTCCGTCAAGCCCTGGCGGTCTTTGCGGATCACGCCCTTGCTGTCGAGCATCACGATGTTCTCCAGCCGCGCGCCCAGGGAGATATACAGTTTGGTGCAGGAGGTGGCGGAGGCTCCGGCTCCGTTTACGACGATGCGCACGTCCTCTATTTTCTTTCCCGCTACTTCCAGTGCGTTGAGCAGGCCGGCGGCGGAGATGATGGCCGTGCCGTGCTGGTCGTCGTGCATGACGGGTATGTCAAGTTCTGCCTTGAGCCGCTGCTCGATCTTGAAGCATTCGGGAGCCTTGATGTCCTCCAAGTTGATTCCGCCGAAGGTCGGGGCTATGCGCTTTACCGTCTCGACGAATTTGTCGGGGTCCTTTTCGTCGATTTCGATGTCGAACACGTCGATTCCCGCATAGATCTTGAAGAGGAGCCCTTTGCCTTCCATCACGGGCTTGCCGCTCATGGCGCCTATGTCGCCCAGTCCGAGCACGGCGGTGCCGTTGGAAATGACGGCTACGAGGTTGCCTTTGTCGGTATAGTCGTAGGCCGTTTGCGAATCTTTCTGTATTTCCAGGCAGGGTTCTGCCACTCCGGGGGAGTAGGCCAGCGAGAGGTCGGTTTGTGTGCTGTAGGGTTTGGTGGGAATTACTTCTATTTTTCCCGGCTTGCCTTGGGAGTGATAGAGCAAGGCAGCCTCTCTTGTGATTTTCGCCATATTGTGTGATTGTCCTAAGTGTCGGCGCAAAGATAGGAAATCTCCGGGTAAAACGTTCCGGGGCGTGCATCAAAATAACGCTTTTTATTGTGAATTGGAAACGGATTGCGTATCTTTGCCACAAGATATTGCAGCATTGTTTAAAAAGTGTAATGCCGGCGAATCTTTTTCGCACGCGGCGCGCGCCGATTCCTATGGATACTTCTGTTCAATTCCGCCACACGCTTCCCCTGCAGATCCGCTTCAACGATGTGGACACGCTGGGGCATGTGAATAATACCGTTTATTTTTCTTTCTACGACTTGGGCAAGTCGAGCTATTTCCAGGACGTGCATCCCGCCGAGGCCGTCATGCGGCAGACGAGCGTGGTGCTGGCCCATGCCGAAGTGGACTTCCTCGTCCCGATCCGCCCCGAGGAGCATATTGCCGTGCAGACGGCGGTGAGCGCGGTGGGGCACAAGAGTTTTACGCTCGTCCAGCAGGTCATCAACAGCGACACGCGCCAGGTGAAGTGCTTCTGCACGTCGGTCGTGGTGGCTTTCGATGCCGCCGCGCAGACGGCGGTGCCCATCCCCGAGTCGTGGGTGCAGGCCTTTTGCCGCTACGAGGGGCGCGACCTGCGTCGCGCGGAGCACTGACCGGCTTCCCGGAGGCCGCCTTCGGGAAAAACCGCTGCCGCTTTTCCCCGGAACCGCAGGCACTTTTTCCGAAAACCGCTGCCGCTTTTCCCGGAAACATCAAGCGCTTTTCCCGCTTTCCCTTTCACCTCTTAAAAACTTCTTACCGATGAAACGCATCCTTTCCCTCCTCTTCAGCCTGACGGCTGCCCTGCTTTTCCCGCTTCATGCCCAGGACGGGGCGTACACCATAGAGGCCGCCCTGGAAGACACTGCCGCCGCGGGGCGGGTCTATCTGGTGGATTACGCCACGCAGCAGCGCTTGGACTCGGCGCGGGTGGAGCGAGGGCGGTTTCGTATGCAGGGCACGGTGCAGGCCCCCGTGGCCGCTGCGTTTTCCTTCTCCGGGGTGTCCGTGCAGCCCAGCTTCTTCTTCCTGGAGCCGGGCGATATCCGGTTCCGCCAGCAGCGGAAAAATTTTCTGGCCGAGGGCACTCCGCTCAACGACGGCTTCCTGGCGATGATCGGTGCCATGAATCGTATCGCAAGGGATGCCTCTGCCGGCCCGGATGAGGGGCGGATGGGCGAATTCGTCCACCAGAAGGTGGACAGCGTGGTGCGCCATGTCCTGGAAGAGCACCCCAACGACCTGCTCGGCGCCGTATGCATCCAGCTGCTCGCTCCCGCTTTTTTCACGCCGGAGCAGGCTTTGGCGTTTATCCGCTCCACCGGTTCGGTGGTCCAGGGCGACCCCGGGATCGTGGCTTTGCGCAAAGAGCTGGAAGTGCAGGCGCGTACGGCAGAAGGGCAGAAGTTTTCGGACTTTACGGTAGAGCACGACGGCAAACGGACGTCGCTTTCCGACTATGTAGGCCGGGGCCAGTACGTTTTGGCCGACTTCTGGGCCAGTTGGTGCGGGCCTTGCCGCCGGGAGATGCCCCACATTGCCGCCATATATAATAGGTATAAGGCGAAAGGCCTCGTGGTCCTCGGCATTGCCACCTCCGACCGCCCGGCCGACACGCAGCGCGCCGTGGAAGAGCTCGGCATCTCCTGGCCGCAGATGCTCAACGCCGGCAGCCTCCCCCGGGAGGTGTACGGCATCTCCGCCATACCCCATACCATTTTGTTCGCCCCCGACGGCACCATCCTGGCGCGCGGACTGCGCGGCGAGGCCCTGGAGCGGAGGGTGGACGAGGTGATGAACCCGGAAACCGCAGAATAACCAGTAAAAAAACAGAATAGCAATGAACAAAACCAAGAACCTCCGGAGCCGGATTCTTCCGCTCCTTTTCGTGCCGGCGCTGGCCGCTTTCGGGCAAGAGCCGGGAGACTATCGTGTAGAAGGGCAGGTGGCCGATGCCACTTTCTCGGGTGTTATTTACATGACCGACGCATTGACGCGCGATACGCTGGCCTCCACCGAGGTGAAGCAGGGCAAGTATGTCTTCACCGGCCGGGTGGAGAAGCCCCGTTATGCCCTCGTTTTCTCGCGCGAGACCCGCTCCGGCGGCGCGTTTATACTGGAGCCGGGACAGATTGTCCTGCAGGGAACGCGGCAGGCTACCGGCACGGGTACGCCGATGAACGACGAATTCCAGGCTTTCAACCGGGCTTTGCTCGAAATCGAGGCCGCTCTCCGGGAAAACCGGAAGAGCGGCGACGCAGCACGCGCCGAGATCGTGTCGCTGGCCGGGGGGATGATGGCGAAACACCCGGACGATGTGCTCGGCGTGCTGGCCGTCATACGCACCGTCGGGCTGCTGGACGACGCGGCGTTGCTGGACTTGATAGAAAAGGCGGGCAGCTTTGTGCAGCAGCAGGAGCCGGTGGCCCGCAAGAAGAAAGCCCTTTTGGCGCGCATCGCCACGGCCGAGGGGAAGAAGTTTACGGACTTCTCGGCCGAATACGAGGGCAAGCGCCAGTCTCTCTCCGACTATGTGGGAAAAGGGCAGTACGTCCTGGCCGACTTCTGGGCCAGCTGGTGCGGGCCCTGCCGCCGGGAGATTCCCCATATTGCAGCGGTTTACAATAAATACAAGGCGGAGGGCCTCGTCGTGCTGGGCGTGGCCACGTGGGACAAGCCCGCGGATACGCAAAAGGCCATGAAGGAACTGGACATCACCTGGCCCCAGATCATGAACGCGCAGTACGCCGGATCGGATGCCTATGGCATCGAGGGAATTCCCCAAATCATCCTCTTCGGCCCCGACGGCACGATTCTCAAGCGCAACCTGCGCGGTGAGGAGATGGTGCGCACGATCGACGAAATCATGAGCCAGTCCAAGTAATCACCTAAAGCAGAACGACAGACATGAAACGCATCCTCCTTCCTCTCGTTGCTTACCTTTTGTGTATCCTCCCCCTGAGTTTCCACAAGCCGCCGCGGCAGATACAGATACTGACCTCCGGCATCGAGTTCCGCACGCTCACCTTCGGCCGCACCTATGTGCCGGAGGGAGCGCGCGACGGCGTATGCCTCACCGATACCATCCACTACCTTTGCCCCGCCACGGGCTCCGATCCCTTCACACTGGCGGCACTCCAGACACTCCTGCCCCGCGAAGTCTTCGGCTACGGCGGGCAGGTCACGCCCTCGAGCTTTGCCCGCTACGCCGAAGGCCTGCACAGCGCCTACGTCAATGAGTATGAAAACGACGCTTACGGCATGCGCGACTCGGCCGACGCGCCGCCTCTTTACATGAACTACTCGCGCTACGTCACGATGCGCCTGGACTTCAGCTCGCCGCGTGCCGTGGTCGTCGAGCAGCGCACGGACCTCTACACCGGCGGCGCCCACGGAGTCTACACCGTCCGCCGCATGAGTATCCGTCTGGGCGGCGCGCACACGCGGGTGCTCCGTCCTTCCGACATTTTCGTGCAGAACGTGGACAGCACGGCCCTGCTCGACGGCGTGAAGCAGGCGCTCCTGGCCGACAACGGCTGCCGCACGGCCGAAGAACTGGCCGAGAAGACCTGCATCAATCTCGAAGAAGTCTTCCTGACCCCCAACGTGAGCGTCGACCCGAGCGGCGTCACTTTCATCTATCAGCCCTACGAGATAGCCTGCTACGCCGGGGGCGCCCCGCGCGTCACCCTGCCGATGGCGCAAGTGCGCCGCTGGTTGAGGCCGGGCATCGAGGAGCTCTTCCCCTCGGAAGAGCCGTAGCGGGGGCCTCTTGTAAGTAACTGTTTTTCAAACCGGCGCGCCCGGCAGGCATGTCCTGCCGGGCGCGTTTTGCCTTCACCCGCCGCTCCTTGGGGCGGCGGGTGAAGAGCCCCTTTCGGGCCGTGCCGCAGCTTTCTGCAAAAAGCGGCAGCGCTTTTTGCAAAAAGTGCTGCCGCTTTTTCCCGTTTCCCCTGCCGCTTTTTTTCGGAACCGGAGGCATAAAATGCTTTATCCTGTTGCAAGAAAAGCAGAAAGGCTCTATCTTTGTAGCCAATCCAATTACCTAAAAAACTATAACCTGAAACAGATAATCTTAATAATATGAATGCTATGAAAAATAAGCATGGCGGCGGCATGAACCCGCTGCTTCTCCTGTTCTCGCTCTTGGTGTGCGGCTTCGCGGCAGTCTCCTGTACGAACGACGACATCCCCAGCGACAGTTACTACACCTTTACGGGGCAAACCATCGATGACTACCTGGAGGGCAATGCCGACTTCAGCATCTATGCCGAATTCATCCGGAACGCCCGGACCGACGACGACGGTTCCTCCCTCTCCTCGCTGCTCAATTCCTATGGTTACTACACCTGCTTCGCCCCCGACAACGAGGCCATGACCGACTATCTGGCTACGCTCGAGTGCGCCAGCTTTGCCGAAATGCAGGAAAAGTATGGCAGCCAGGCCGCACAAGGCCACGGCTACGAGGGAAAGACGAAAGCCGACTCCATCATCGACGTCGTGGCCAAAATGCACGTCGTCAGCTCCAACGAAGCCGGAGTGGCCTATGAATCGAAAGACTTCTCCGAGAAACTCGGCGATCTGAACCTCCTCAATCGCGTAATCTACATCAGCATGGCCGACGACGGGGGCTACGTTGTCAACAGCCAGGCGCACATCACCGAGCGCGACATAGAGTGCCACAACGGATTCGTGCACCGCCTGGACTCCGTCGTGCAGCCCTCTACGATGAAGCTGCAGGAGTTTTTCGCAGCCAACCCGCGGTACACGATATTCGGGCGGCTCCTGGTGGCAACCGACTTGGAGGAGCGCATCAATACCGTGCCGGAAGACTACGATTACGTGCCTGATCAGACCGATTACAGCGACACTAAGGGCGGCGACGACGCACACGATCCCACCGTGCCGCAGAAGAAATACTTCGGCTACACCGTCTTTGTGGAACCCGACGAAGTCTATACCGAAAAAATTCCCGCCATCGCCTCGGCCACTACGCTCGAAGATACGCTGGCCGCAGTGCGCGCCTACGCTTTCGACTGGTTTTCCTCCCAATACGACTCCGATTCCAAGGAATTCGCCGAGGGAAACACCGAAGACTGGGGCGATCCGAAGAATTACTTCAACCGTTTCGTAGCCTACCACGTGGTGAACAAGAAGATAGACCACGACGATTTCTCGCGTTACCGGGTGGGACTCATCACCGCCTACAACCGTCTCAACGAATTCTACGAGTCTCTTGCCCCCAACCAGCTCATCGAAGTCTCCGCCGGGGCTAACGGGCACGCATGGGTGGGCGGCATCGATCCCGATCCCGACCGCGTTGTGCTCAATCCCTCGCACCAAAACGAAGAATACTTCAACGAAGAGCGCGACTGGCGCCGCCCCACCGTCGACGGGCCCATCATCACCGGAAAGCAACTCACTACGGAAAACGGATTCTTCCACGAGATTTCCGACATGCTGGTCTACCCCCGCAAGGAATTCCAGACCATCCGCTTCCGTCATGATATATGGACAATCTTCGACGAAGTGATGAGCAACAACATCCGCTACTCCTATTATCCCACGGGCGGCGGCGGGCGCATCATCTTCCCCGAGGGCTATCTGAGCCACATCAAGTTCAAATCGCAAGGCACCATCTTCCTGATGATTACCCCGAAGAGCTACAACGGACAAGGCGTGGGCTACGGCTGGAACGGAATGCGCGGCGACGAGGCCTTCGTCTATGGCAACTACGACTTCGTGCTCCGCCTCCCGCCCGTGCCGGCAGGCGACTGGGAGGTACGCCTGGGCTTCACGGCGGCCGAGATACGCGGTTGCTCGCAGCTCTTCCTCGGCACGGACACGACGAACCTCACCGTTTGCGGAATTCCCGTGGACATGACGCAGACGGCCGACAAGTACGGATTCAAACCCGACGACGGAACCGACGCCGACTACGACACCGACAAGGAAATGCGCGCCCGCGGATGGATGAAAGGCCCGAACTCCTGGCTTTGCAACAACGGCTGTACCAACCGCACCCTGCGCCAAACGGAAAATGACGCAGGCACGGCCCACTCCCCGCTGCGTTATATCATGGGACGCATCCATCTCGACGAAGACGGCCCCATATATATCCGTGCACGCAACGCCACGACGGCCGACCGCGTAGAGCTCATGATGGATTACTTCGAGATCTGTCCGGCCAGCATCTACGACAATCCGTACGTCAACGAGCCGCGCGACTGAAAAAGCCCTGCATCAAACAGCCAAAAGCGCTGCCACTTTTTTCGGAAAGCGGCAGCGCTTTTGGCGCTTGGCGGCAGACCTTCGTCCCGGTCCCCCCTGCCCCGGCAGGGACGAAGGGCGGGGCTTTTTTGTAGGAGAATATGCGGAAAGTGTAGGAAAATATTGCCTTTTGTGGAGAAAATTTTGCACTTTTTGGGAAAGTTCGTATATTTGGCACTTCAATTTGCTACTTGCGAAAAGACTAATAACCGTATATCATCTAAACAATCTACCTGTCAAAAATGGATAAACGCTTGACAAAAAAGGGATTTCTTTCTCTCCTGCGAAGAAGGACTGTACTCCCGCTTGTGGCACTGCTGTGCCTCTTTCTGAATTATTCCTGTACGAATGACGACATTCCCAGCGACAGTTACTACACCTTTACGGGGCAAACCATCGCAGACTATCTCGCCTCCGAACCGCGCTTCAGCATGTACGACGAGATCATCCACCGCGCCACGCAGAGCGTCACCGGGGCCTCGCTCGTCTCCCTGCTCGGATCCTACGGCTACTACACCTGCTTTGCCCCCACGGACAGCGCTATGGTGGACTATCTGGAGCAGTTCGGCTGTGAGACCATCGACGGGCTCTACGACGTGATGCCCGCCGCCTCGGCCGACTCCATCATCGACCTCGTGGCCAAGATGCACGTCATCTCGTCCAGCTACAACGCCACAGTCTACGAAACCCAGTATTTCGACCAAAAGCTGGCCGATGCCAACCTCTACGACAAGATCATTTACGTAACCAACCTCGGCGATACCTACCGGCTCAACGACCAGGCGACGGTAGTGCTGCGCGACGTGGAACTTCACAATGGTGTTCTCCACGGACTCGACCATGTACTGACGCCTTCCGACATGAAATTCGAAGATTTCTTCGAGCAGCATCCCAAATTCTCCATCTTCGGCCGCCTGTGCGAACTGACGGAAGTGGCCAACCGCATCAACACCGTGCCCGAAGACTACGGCTATGTTCCGGACAATACGGACTATAGCGAATTCCAGGAGCACGACTTGCACATCGAAGCGCCGCAGGCCCTGAAATTCTTCTATACCGTCTTCCTCGAGAGCGACTCGGTCTATGGCGAAAAGCTCCCCGGAGTCCGCGCCGCCACCTCGTGGGAGGACACGCTGGAGGCCGTGAAAGACTATGCCATGGAGTGGTTCCTGAGGGAATATGACGATGCGCCGACCGTCCTGCAGGCCGGGCAAAACGAAAACTGGGCCTCGCCCGACAACTACCTCAACCGCTTTGTGGCCTACCACATCGTCAACAAGAAAATAGCCCGGGCCGACTTCACCCGATATACGCTGGCCATGGAGCAAGGATACAACCATGCCCGCGAATACCACGAGACCCTGGCGCCGAACACGATACTCTACGTCTCGGCACTGGCCAACGGACACGCCTGGCCCGACGGCGTGGATCCCGACCCGAACCGCGTCACCCTCAATCCGAAGGGCGAGTTTGACAAAGACGCGATATGGCGGGACGACAAAGACTGGTCGCGCCCCAAGGAGGACGGCCCGATTGTCCTGCCGACCACCTACACCACGGAGAACGGCTTCTTCCACGAAATCGGAGACCTCCTCACCTTTACGCGGGAGGAGTTCCGCGGCCACCGTTTCCGCATCGACTTGTCGTGCATAAGCCCGGAGATTCAGGACAACGACTTCCGCTATAAGTACACGCAGCAAGGCCGGATTGTATTTCCGCAAGGCTATCTGCAAAATGTGAAGTTCCTTACCACGCAGACCGTCATGTTCATGATTTGCCCCAATACGAATGCCAGCCCTGGCGGCTACAACAGCCATGAGGCGGACGAGATGTTCTTCCGCCGCAACTACGACTTTGTGCTCCGCCTGCCGCCCGTTCCGGCCGGGAACTACGAGGTGCGCGTCGGCTTCTCCTCCTCCGACCACCGCGGATGCGCGCAGTTCTACATGGGCAACGATGCCAACTGCGACTGGGAGAACGAGAACTTCTCCAGCATGGTGCCGTGCGGCATCCCGGTAGACCTGACCCAAATCGTGGCCAACTTCGGCTATGTGGCCGATAGTGAGTTCTCTTCTGAGGAAGAAATACAGGAAAACGATAAGAATATGCGCAACCAGGGCCGCATGAAGGGCCCGAATTCCTGGCGTGGCGCAAACGGAAACGACAAGAACTTGCGTGACATCGGAACGGGCCACTCGCCGCAGCGAGTGATTCTCGGCCGTACGACGCTGCCCGAGGACGGCTCCATCTACGTCCGCGCCCGCTCGATGGTGAACAACGACGGCATCGAGCTGATGATGGACTACATAGAAATCTGTCCGGACAATATCTTCGACAATCCGGAGAAGACCGAGCCGCGCGATTAAGCCCGCCTCTGCTTCTCTGGGGCAGGCAGGCAAACGACGGCCGCGCCGTCCTCCCGCACAAGGCGGAGGGGCGGCGCGGCTTTCTTTTGCCCCGAAGGGGACGGGCGGCAGGGCTTTTATGGAAATGGCGGAGGCGGATTCCGGAAAAAGTGCCTGCGCTTTCCGGCAAAAGTGCTGCCGCTTTTTGCCGACGGCGCTTGCGCTTTTCCAAAAAAGCGCCGGGCTGCCTGCCGATGGGGCGGGCAACCCGGCGCCGAAACTTGTGCCGCTGCGGGGGCTTACTTGAAGTACTTGCGGATGGCGGCGGCCGTCTCCTCGAATTCTTCGGGGGTGGGCTGGAGCTTCGGGCGGGCGAAGTTCATGTCTCCCTCCGTATCGAGCGGGATGAGGTGGATGTGGGCATGGGGGACTTCCAGCCCCATTACGGTCATTCCCACCTTGCGGCAGGGGAAAGCCTGCTCGATGGCGCGCGCCACGCGCTTGGCGAAGAGGTGGAGCGCGGCGTACTCCTCATCCTCAAGGTCGAGTATATAGTCCACTTCCTGCTTGGGGATGACCAGAGTGTGCCCCTTCTTTACGGGATTGATGTCGAGAAATGCGTAGAAGCGCTCGTCTTCTGCCACTTTGTAGCTGGGGATTTCCCCGGCGGCGATTCGGCTGAAAATAGTCATGGCTGTATGGTTTTGGAAAAATATGCTACGCCCCGGCTCAGATGCTTATCTCGATTATCTCAAAGGACACCTTCCCTTGCGGCACGGTTATCTCGGCCGTGTCGCCTACCTTCTTGCCCAGCAGCCCTTGGGCTATGGGCGTTTGCACGGAGATCTTGTGCTCTTTCAGGTTGGCCTCGCTCTCGGGCACGATGGAGTAGGTCATCCGGGCGTTTGTCTTGGTGTTTCGCAGAGTGACCTTGGTCAAAATCTGTACGCTGTCGGTCTTCAGCTTGGATTCGTCTATGATTTTTGCTTCTCCTATGGTCTTCTTCAGCGTGTTGATTTTCATTTCGAGCAATCCCTGCGCTTCTTTTGCCGCGTCGTACTCGGCGTTTTCCGAAAGGTCGCCCTTGTCGCGTGCTTCGGCTATCTGGCGGGATATTTCGGGGCGCTTCACGGTTTCGAGATAGCGCAGTTCTTCGGTTAGTTTCTTGTAACCTTCTTCGGACATGTATGCCATATTGGTTCCTCCTTTACATTAGTATTATTAGGATGAATACGGGTTGTTATCTCTCTTTTCGGCCGACAAAAAAAAGAATTCCGACAGGTCTTGGTGTCGGAACTCGTGTTTGTCTTTGCCGTTTTGTATGTGGGGGACAAAGATATGCGAAAGCGGCGGACGGTCAAAACGTTTTAACTTGATTTAGTAAATGCTTCGGCTCTTTCCGCTTTGTGCCGCAGGAGGGGAGCGCGGGTGTCAGAACTGTTTTTCCACGGCCTTGCGGAGTGACTCGTGGTCGGTATGGCGGGTGAGGAGTTCGTTGTCGCGCGAGATGAGGAAGGCTGTGGGCAGTGTGCCGACGTTGTAGGTGGCGGCTACGGCCCCGGGGGCGGAATTGTCTTCTTGCACGCAGATCCAGGGCAGGGCGTCGGTCACGGTGCGCCAGTAGTGCCGGTCTTCGTCTTCGCTCACCTGGTAGATTTCCAGTCCCTGCCCGTGGTACCGGTTGTAGAGCTCGCGCAGGAAGAGGTTGTGGGCGGGGGAGAAGTCGGCTCCCTGCATGGTGAAGTCGAGAATCACTACCTTCCCTTTCTGTGCCTGCAGCGACTGCGTGGTGCCGCGCTTGTCGGGGAGGCTGATTTCTATGACGCCGGATTCCTGAATCTTTTCGGTCGGGACGCGTTGTTGCTGGCGTGCCTGTACGATGCGTATGCCCTGGAGGCCTTTTATCGTGTAGTTGTGCAGGTTTTGGGCTCGCAACGACTGGGGCCAGAAGGTGTCCCAGCAGGTTCCTACGGCCTGGAAGAGGTTGATGTCTGCCTCGCTGTCCACGTTGAACAGCAGGATTCCGTCGATCTGCTGGAAGAGTGCGAAGTAGGCGTAGGGCTTTTGGGGCGCGGCGAAGATGTAGTTGAGGCGCATGTCCTCCTTGTGGCGGAGCACGGTGCGGCGCACGCTGTCGGCGGCTGCCCGGGCGTCCATCCGGCCGCTCCTGACGGCTGCGGAGAGGGAGGCTATGGCGGACTGCACGGCAGCTTGCTTGAGGGCTATTTCGCGGATTTTGCGGGAGTCCTTGTTGCCTTCTACGGAGTAGTTCGTGCTCAGTCCGGGGAGCTTGCCGCTGAGGCTGATTTGCTCGCAGCTGTCGATGCAGAAGTGCACGATTTCGTCCCCCACGCGCAGGCGGTAGAAGTCGGGGGCCCCGGGGGCGGGGCCGGACAGGCTGTACGAGCCGTCGCTTGCCGCTTCGGCGGAGTCGAGGGGGACGATGCCTTCGAGGCTTTCGTGTTCGAGGTAGACCATTTGTCCCTCGCCGGTTCCTTCCAGCGTGCCGCTCACGCTGAAGGTATCGCGCCCGCGGCAGGAGGCGAGCGCCAGTATTGTGGTCAGGAGGAGGATTGCTTTTTGGGTCATGGGGCAGTGTGTGTGTTTGTTTCCCGGCAGGGGAATGGCGGAAAAGTGCCGGCGCTTTTCCCGGTTTGATGCAGGGCTTTTCCCGAAAAGTGCTGCCGCTTTTCCTGCCGCGGGGCAGGCCGCCGGCCGGTTTGTGGCGCAAAGATAGGCGCTTTGCGGGGAAATGTCCAAAAAAAGAGCCCCTTTTCCGCCATCTTTCTGCCCGGGTTGGCCGAAGGGTGCAAAAGTTTTTCTATCTTTGCGCCGATTTACACGAGATAAATAACTACAGAATCCAATTTTTTCAACTTTATGGTTAATCCAATTGTTAAGACGATCGAATTGCCCGACGGACGGACAATTACGCTCGAGACCGGGAAATTGGCCAAACAAGCCGATGGATCCGTAATGCTCCGCATGGGCAACACGATGCTCCTGGCCACTGTTTGCGCCGCGAAAGATGCCGTTCCCGGCACCGACTTCATGCCCTTGCAGGTAGAGTACAAAGAGAAATATTCCGCTTTCGGCCGCTTCCCCGGCGGTTTCACCAAGAGGGAAGGCCGCGCCTCCGACTATGAAATCCTCACCTGCCGCCTGGTAGACCGCGCCCTGCGCCCGCTCTTCCCGGACGATTTCCATGCCGAAGTCTACGTAAACATCATACTTTTCTCGGCCGACGGCGTAGACATGCCCGACGCCCTGGCAGGCTTGGCTGCCAGCGCCGCCCTCTCCGTGAGCGACATCCCCTGGGGAGGCCCCATCTCCGAGGTGCGCGTGGCGCGCGTCGACGGGCAGTTCCTCATCAACCCCACGTTCGAACAGTTGGAAAAAGCCGATATGGACATCATGGTCGCTGCCACGTATGACAACATCATGATGGTCGAAGGCGAAATGGACGAAGTGAGCGAGGCCGACCTGATAGCCGCCATGAAAGCCGCCCACGAGGCCATCAAGCCCCAGTGCAAGGCGCAGATGGAGATGGCCGCCGAGGCCGGCAAGACCGAGAAGCGCGTCTATTGCCACGAGGAGAACGACGAAGAACTCCGCGAGGCAGTACGCAAGGCCTGCTACGACAAGGCCTACGCCATAGCTGCTTCCGGAAATAAGAACAAGCACGAGCGCCAGGATGCTTTCGACGCCATCCGCGAAGAATTCAAGGCCCAATATACCGAAGAGGAGCTGGAGACGAAGGCGCCTCTCATAGACCGTTATTACCACGATGTAGAGAAAGACGCCATGCGCCGCTGCATTCTCGACGAAGGAAAGCGTCTTGACGGCCGTGCCACTACCGAAATCCGCCCCATCTGGTGCGAAGCCGGCCCGTTGCCCGTGCCCCACGGCTCTTCCATCTTCACCCGTGGCGAGACTCAGTCGCTCTCGACCGTGACGCTCGGCACCAAGTCGGACGAAAAGATCGTGGACGACGTGCTCAACCAGGGCCGCCAGCGCTTCCTGCTGCACTACAATTTCCCGCCCTTCTCCACCGGCGAGGCAAAAGCCCAGCGGGGCGTGGGCCGTCGCGAGATAGGCCATGGCCATCTGGCCTGGCGCGCCCTGAAAGGCATGCTGCCCGACGACTATCCCTACTGCGTGCGCGTCGTGTCCGACATACTGGAGTCCAACGGTTCCTCCTCGATGGCCACCGTTTGCGCCGGCACTTTGGCGCTGATGGACGCCGGTGTGCCCATCAAGAAGCCCGTGAGCGGCATCGCAATGGGCCTGATCAAGAATCCCGGTGAAGACAAATATGCCATCCTCAGCGACATTCTCGGCGACGAGGACCACCTCGGCGACATGGACTTCAAGGTGACGGGAACAAAAGACGGCATCACTGCCACGCAAATGGACATCAAAGTCGACGGACTCTCCTTCGATATCCTCGAAAAGGCCCTCGCCCAGGCCAAAGCCGGCCGCGAGCATATCCTCGGCAAGATACTCGAATGCCTGCCCGAGCCGCGTCCCACGCTGAAGGACAACGCACCGCGCATCGAGAACATGACCATCCCGAAAGAATTCATCGGCGCCATCATCGGCCCGGGCGGAAAGATTATCCAGGGATTGCAGGAGGAAACCGGTGCGACGATCAACATCGACGAAGTAGACGGCGTGGGCAAAATCGAGATTGCCGCCACCAACCGCCAGAGCATCGAAGCCGCCATCTCCAAGATCAAGAGCATCGTGGCCATTCCCGAGGTAGGCGAAGTCTACGACGGCACAGTCCGTTCCGTCATGCCCTACGGCGTATTCGTCGAGTTCCTCCCCGGCCGCGACGGTTTGCTCCACATCTCCGAAATCGGGTGGAAGCACTTTGTCAGCATCGAAGAGACCGGCCTTCAGGAAGGCGACACCATCAAGGTGAAACTGCTCGACATCGATCCGAAAACCGGCAAGTTCCGTCTCTCCCACAAAGTGCTGGAAGAGAAGCCCGAGGGCTACGAAGAGCGTGCCCCGCGCCCCCGCGGCCCGCGCCACGATGCGCCCCGCTCCCGCCGGCAGTAGGCAGCAGTCCGCACAGAGGGGCGGGCAAGTCCCTGCCCCTTGCCTGGAATAAACTTGAAAAGCCGGGAAGAAAGACCCCGAAACGGGGAGTTCTTCCCGGCTTCCTTTTCCCCCGTTTACTCCTCCGCACACCGCATTTCCCGGCTTCCTTTCCCGTTTTTGTCCTCCGGAAGTGCCTAAAGTTCGCCTCTCTTGGCCTAATTCGGGCAGAAAAGTGTCCGTTTTTTCCTAATAGTCCTACCTTTGCCGCATGAAACGCATCCTCTTCCCGCTCTTACTGTCCTGTCTTCTTGTGTTTTCCGCTTCCGCCCGGGAGCGGTCGGGGCAGTCGTCTCTCCGGCCCGCAGAGCCGGTTCTGTCCGTTGCTCCCGACACATCGGCCCTCCCGTTGCCGGCAGGAGCGCCCGATTCGGCAGACTGGTGGCAGCGCGGCTGGGCGGGAAAAGTCTACCGCTACTTCGCCGAGTCGAACAAGGACAAGACCTTGACCCGTAAGTTCGACTTCTCCGTCCTCGGCGGGCCGCACTATTCCTCCACCACGGAGCTCGGCCTGGGCGTCATGGCCGCCGGCCTCTTCCGTCTCGACCGCGAGAATCTCACGTTGCCCCCCTCCAATGCCACGCTCTTTGCCAACGTTTCCACCTCCGGCTTCTACGTCCTCGGCCTGCGCGGCAACACATTTTTCCGCGGAGGCCGCTTCCGCCTCGACTATACCGGCTACTTCTACTCCATGCCCAGCGACTTCTGGGGAGTGGGCTTCTACAACGGGCGCGACTCCACCAAGACCCGCATGGAACGCCAGCAGGTCAAAGTCCGCACCGACTTCATGTACCGCTTTTCCCCCGCATGGTACGTCGGGATCGACGCCGAATTCAACTACACGCGCGGCAAGGACATCGGACACCTCTCCTACATTCCCGCCGGGCAGCATACGGAATACGCCAGCACCGGCCTCGGATTTTTCTTCCAGCATGACTCGCGCGACGTAATCACCAACCCCTACCGTGGCTGGTACCTCAAGCTGGACCAGATTTTCTATCCCCGCTGGTTGGGAAACCGCGGCGGTTTCTTCACCTCCACCGAGGTGACGGCCGATTTCTACACCCGCCTTTGGAAAAGCGCCATCCTCGCCTTCGATGTCCACGGCCTCTTCCATGCCGGCCATGTGCCCTGGACCATGCTCTCCTCCATGGGCGGCGGCAGCCGCATGCGCGGATACTACGAAGGGCGCTACCGCGACAAAAACCTCATGGAGGCACAAATGGAACTGCGCCAGCGCATCTACAAGCGTATCGGTGCAGTCGTCTGGGTGGGCGGCGGTACCGTCTTTCCCGAGTTCGGCGCCCTGCGCTTCGGCCACGTGCTGCCCAACTACGGGCTGGGGCTGCGCTGGGAGTTCAAGAACCGCGTCAACGTGCGCGTCGACTACGGCTTCGGAAAAGACACCCACGGCCTGGTCTTCAACATCAACGAAGCCTTCTGACCCCGCCCCCTGCCGCCCTTTGCAGAAAGCCCTTGGGCTTTTTCCGGAAAGCGCAGCCCCTTTTTGCGGAAAGCGCAGCCGCTTTTCCCGGAAAGTCCTGCCGCTTTCTCCCGATTCCCCCGCATCTCTGCGAAAATCTTGCGTGGCTGGCCGAAAAAAACTACCTTTGCAGCTATAACGAAACTACAGGCGTAGAACCAAAAAGTACGGAACCATGATTCTATTTTTCAGAACCCCTCTCCAGAACATCATAGCCGTGGAGATGGACCACACCCCATCGGCTGACGAATCTGCCCGCCTCTGCTGGCTCTTCGGCGGAGCAACGCCCGAAAACGAGACAAACCTCAGCGGCTTCTTCGTAGGCCCGCGCAAGGAAATGATTACCCCGTGGAGCACGAATGCCGTGGAAATCACCCAAAACATGGGACTTTCCGGCATCAGCCGCATCGAAGAATATTTCCCCGTAGCCTCCGGGACGGCCGAGCACGACGAGATGCTCCAGCGCATGTACCACGGACTCTCGCAAGCCATCTTCACCTCCGGACTCAAGGCAGAGCCCATCCGGAAAATCGAGAACCTGGAGGAATACAACGAGCAGGAAGGCCTTGCCCTCTCCAAGGAAGAAATAGAATACCTCAAGGCCGTCGAGAAAGACATGGGCCGCCAGCTCACAGACAGCGAGGTCTTCGGCTTCGCGCAGATTAACTCCGAGCATTGCCGCCACAAGATTTTCGGAGGCACCTTCATCATCGACGGAAAAGAGCAGCCGAGCAGCCTCTTCCAGATGATTAAAAAGACAACCCGCGAGCATCCGGGAAAAATTATCTCTGCCTATAAGGACAACGTAGCCTTCGCCGAAGGCCCCGTCATCGAGCAGTTTGCGCCCGAAGACCACTCCCGTTCCGATTTCTTCCGCATCAAAGACGTGGAGAGCGTCATCTCCCTGAAAGCCGAGACCCACAATTTCCCCACCACGGTAGAACCTTTCAACGGTGCCTCCACGGGAACCGGCGGCGAGATACGCGACCGCATGGGCGGCGGCGTAGGTTCCATGCCCATCGCAGGCACCGCCGTCTACATGACCTCCTATCCCCGCACCGAAGCCGGGCGCGAATGGGAACAAGTGCTCCCCGTCCGCAAATGGCTCTACCAGACCCCCGAACAAATCCTCATCAAAGCCTCCAACGGTGCCAGCGATTTCGGAAACAAGTTTGGCCAACCGCTCATCTGCGGCTCCGTCCTGACCTTCGAGCACAAGGAAGGTGACGAAAAGTACGGCTATGACAAAGTAATCATGCTGGCCGGCGGCGTAGGCACGGGCACCCGGCGCGATTGCCTCAAGGGCACGCCCGAAAAGGGCAACAAGATTGTCGTCATGGGCGGCGACAACTACCGCATCGGCCTGGGCGGCGGTTCCGTATCGAGCGTCGACACCGGCCGCTACAGCAGCGGAATCGAGCTCAACGCCGTGCAGCGCGCCAATGCGGAGATGCAGAAACGTGTATATAATGTAGTCCGCGCCCTCTGCGAGGAAGAGGAAAACCCGATAGTCTCCATCCACGACCACGGAAGCGCAGGCCATGTCAACTGTCTCTCCGAGCTTGTCGAAGATTGCGGCGGGCTTATCGAGATGGACAAGCTGCCGATTGGCGACAAGACGCTCTCGGCCAAGGAAATCATAGCCAACGAATCCCAGGAGCGCATGGGCTTGCTCATACAGGAGAAGGCCATCGACCACGTGCGGCAGATAGCCGAGCGCGAACGGGCTCCGATGTACGTAGTCGGGGAGACCACCGGCGACGCGCGCTTCGCCTTTGTGCAGAAAGACGGTGTCCGCCCGTTCGACCTGGCAGTGAGCCAGATGTTCGGCTCTTCACCGAAGACCTATATGGTGGACAAGACCGTGGAGCGGCGCTACGAGAATGTGACGTACGATGCGGCCGAACTGCAGGAATACGTTACCCGGGTGCTCCAGTTGGAGGCCGTGGCCTGCAAGGACTGGCTGACCAACAAGGTGGACCGCTCCGTCACGGGCCGCGTGGCGCGGCAGCAGTGCGTCGGCGAGCTGCAACTTCCGCTCTCGGACTGCGGCGTGGTGGCGCTAGA
This sequence comes from uncultured Bacteroidaceae bacterium, assembly GCA_944320955.1. Lineage (GTDB taxonomy): Bacteria > Bacteroidota > Bacteroidia > Bacteroidales > Bacteroidaceae > UBA1794. The sequence continues at coordinate 7,233 of CALUJL010000013.1, read as the reverse complement.
CTTCCGCGGAACGCGCGGCATAGCCACCGCCTTGGGCCATGCGCCGCAGGCCGGCCTGGCCGACCCGGCTGCGGGGAGCGTGCTTTCCGTGGCGGAATCGCTGACAAACCTCGTGTGGGCTCCGCTGGCGGACGGCCTGGACGGCGTTTCGCTCTCGGCCAACTGGATGTGGCCCTGCCGCAGCCAGGAAGGCGAGGATGCCCGCCTCTATAAAGCCGTGGAGGCGTTGAGCGACTTCTGCTGCGCGCTGGGCGTCAACGTGCCCACGGGCAAGGACTCCCTCTCCATGACGCAGCAATATCCCGACGGTACCAAGATCATAGCCCCGGGCACGGTCATCGTAAGTTCCGGCGCCCAGGTGAGCGACGTGAAGCGCGTGGTCAGCCCGGTGCTGGTGAACGACGAAAAGAAGTACATCTACCACATAGACTTCAGCTTCGACCGCCTGAAACTGGGAGGCTCCGCCTTTGCCCAGAGCCGCAATAAAGTGGGAAGCGACGTGCCCACGGTGCAGAATCCCGACTATTTCCGCGATGCCTTCCAGGCCATTCAGGAACTGATAGGCAAGGACCTGGTGCTCGCCGGGCATGACATCAGCGCCGGCGGCATGATTACGACCCTTCTGGAGATGTGTTTCTCCAACGTGGAGGGCGGCATGGAGCTGGACCTCGACGGGTTTAAGGAAGAAGACCTCGTGAAAATCCTTTTTGCCGAGAATCCCGGCGTCATCATCCAGGTGCGGCACAAGAAAGAAGTGGAGGAGATTCTCACGGACGCAGGCATCGGCTTCGTCAAGCTGGGCCATCCGGTGGACGAGCGCCACATCCTGCTGCACAAAGACGGGGCTACTTATCAGTTCGGCATCGACCACTTGCGCGACGTATGGTACGAATCTTCCTATCTGCTCGACCGCAAACAGAGTCTCAACGGCTGCGCCCAGGAACGCTTCCGCAACTATAAGGAGCAACCCCTGGAGCAATGCTTCCTCCCCGGCTTCACCGGGCGGATGAAAGACTACGGCATCGACCCCGACCGCCGCACTCCGAGCGGAATCCGGGCCGCCATCATCCGCGAGAAGGGCACCAATGGCGAACGGGAGATGGCCTACATGCTGTATCTGGCCGGCTTCGACGTGAAAGACGTGACGATGACCGACCTCGTCACGGGGCGCGAGACGCTGGAGGAGGTGAATTTCATCGTCTTCTGCGGCGGATTTTCCAACAGCGACGTGCTGGGCTCGGCAAAGGGCTGGGCCGGCGCTTTCCTCTTCAACCCGAAAGCCAAAGAAGCCCTCGACCGTTTCTACGCCCGCGAGGACACGCTCTCGCTGGGCATCTGCAACGGCTGCCAGTTGATGCTCGAATTGGGCCTGATCAACCCCGAAGATGAGAAAAAGCCCCGCATGCTCCACAACGACAGCCGCAAGTTTGAGAGCCGCTTCCTGGGCTTGACCATCCCGACGAACCGCAGTGTGCTCCTCGGCTCGCTGAGCGGCACGAAAATCGGCGTCTGGGTGGCCCACGGCGAAGGCAAATTCTCCATGCCCTACGGGGAAGACCATTATAACATCGTGGCCAAGTACAGCTACGATGCCTATCCCGCCAACCCGAACGGCTCCGACTTTTCGACGGCTGCCCTCTGCAGCCGCGACGGGCGCCACATTGCCATGATGCCCCACTTGGAGCGTGCTTTCCTGCCCTGGCAGTGTGCCGACTATCCTGCCGACCGCCTCGGAAAAGACGAGGTGACGCCTTGGATCGAGGCCTTCGTCAACGCACGGGAGTGGATTAAGAGCAAGAAATAATCAGAGCGGCGTGCGCCTCTTCCCGCAGGGGGAGGGGCGCATGCCGGCTTCCGCCGTGTTCCGGCCGGGGCGGGCGGGGCAGAGATTTCTGCTGTTGCGCGGGTCGGAAAGTGGCAGGGCTTTTCCAGAAAAGCGCAGGCACTTTCCGGTGAAAGTGCAGCCGCTTTTTTCGCAAAGCCGGGACACCTCGGGCGTGGCGGCTTCCCTTACAAAAAGAAGTAACGAATTGTCCTCAAGATGAGTGCACAGAAATTCATATCCATCCGTGGCGCGCGGGTCAACAACCTGAAGAACGTCAGTGTCGACCTGCCGCGCAACCGGTTGATTGTCGTGACCGGGCTGAGCGGAAGCGGCAAGTCGTCGCTCGCTTTCGACACGCTCTATGCCGAGGGGCAGCGGCGCTATGTGGAAAGTCTCAGCAGTTACGCCCGCCAGTTCCTGGGCCGGATGAAAAAACCGGAGTGCGACTTCATACAAGGCATTCCCCCGGCCGTGGCCATCGAGCAGAAGGTCATCAGCCGCAACCCGCGTTCCACGGTGGGCACCAGTACCGAAATCTACGAATACCTCCGCCTGCTCTACGCCCGTGTGGGGCAGACATTCTCGCCCGTCAGCGGCAAGCTGGTGAAGAAGAACACGGTGGACGACGTAGTCCAGTGTGCCCTTTCCTATCCCGAGGGCACGCGCTTCACCGTCCTCTGCCCCGTGAAGGAAACGCCCTCGGGCGCTTATCTCCGCAAGTTGCAGAAGATGGGCTTCTCCCGCCTGGAGGTCGATGGCGCCGTGGCCCGCATCGACGAGCTCATAGCCCTGGCCGAGTCGCCGGGAGGGCAGGCCGGCGGGGGAATCCCCATGCTCCATACGGACAGTACCTGCTACATTGTGCTCGACCGCCTGCAGGTTAGCCGCGCGAAAGACGCCCTTTCCCGCCTGGCCGACTCGGCCGAAACGGCATTTTACGAGGGCGACGGGACCTGCCTCTTGCGCTTCTACGGCGAGGGGGGCAACTCCCATGTCCACTCCTTCAGCGTCCGCTTCGAGGCCGACGGCATCCGCTTCGAGGAACCCTCGGACCAGATGTTCAGCTTCAACTCCCCCGTCGGAGCCTGCCCCCGCTGCGAAGGCTTCGGGAGCGTCGTCGGCATCGACGAGAATCTGGTGGTTCCCGACAAGAGCCTCTCCGTCTACGACGGTTGCGTCGTCTGCTGGCGCGGGGAGAAGATGGGCGAGTGGCTGAAATACTTCGTCGAACGGTCGGAAAAATACGGTTTCCCGATTTTCAAGCCCTACTACGAGCTGACGCAAGCCGAGAAAGACCTCCTCTGGCACGGCAATGCCGAGGTCGAGGGCATCGACCGCTTCTTCCAGATGGTGCGCGAGAACCAGTATAAGATACAGTACCGCGTCATGCTGGCGCGCTACCGGGGCAAGACCGTCTGCCCCGACTGCCACGGCACGCGCCTCCGCCCGGAGGCTTCCTATGTGAAGGTAGGCGGCCGGAGCCTGCCCGAACTGGTGGACCTCCCCATCTATGCCCTGCGCGAGTTCTTCGCCTCCCTGGAGCTGGACGGGCACGATCAGATGGTGGCCCGCCGCATCCTGCTCGAAATAGACCGCCGGATTCAGTACTTGTGCGACGTCGGCCTGGGCTATCTTACGCTCAACCGCCGCAGCAACACCCTCTCCGGCGGCGAGAGCCAGCGCATCAACCTGGCCACCTCGCTGGGCAGCAGCCTGGTCGGCTCGCTGTATATCCTGGACGAGCCCAGCATCGGCCTCCATCCGCGCGATACGCAGCGCCTCATAGGCGTGCTCCGCCGGTTGCAGGCGATAGGGAACACGGTGGTCGTCGTGGAGCACGACGAGGAAATCATGCGTGCCGCCGACTATCTGGTGGACGTGGGCCCCGAGGCCGGGCGCCACGGCGGCGAGATTGTCTACCAAGGCCCCGTGCCTACGGCCGACGAGCTACAGCACATTTCCCCCGAAACGGTGGAGCGTTCCCATACCGTCCGTTTCCTCATGGGCCGGGAGGAGATACCCGTCCCCTCCTCGCGGCGTGCCTGGAACCGCGCCATCGAGGTGCGCGGCGCGCGGGAGAACAACCTGAAGGGCATCACCGTCCGCTTCCCGCTCAATGTGCTGACCGTCGTGACCGGCGTGAGCGGTTCGGGAAAGTCCACCCTCGTGCGCGACATCTTCTACCGCGCCCTCAAGCGCGAGTACAGCGAGCTGGCCGACCGTCCCGGCGAGTTTGCCGGATTGGGCGGCGATGTCTTGGCAGCCAAGGGCATCGAACTCGTGGACCAGAACCCCATCGGGAAATCATCGCGGAGCAATCCGGCTACTTACCTGAAAGCGTACGACGAAATCCGCCGCCTCATGGCCGAGCAGCCGCTGGCCAAGCAGATGGGATGCACGCCGGCCCATTTTTCCTTTAACGCCGAGGGCGGAGGGCGCTGCCCCGACTGCAAGGGGGAGGGCACCGTCACGATACCCATGCAGTTCATGGCCGACCTGGTGCTACCCTGCGAGGCCTGCCACGGCAAGCGTTTCCGTCCTGAGATACTGGAGATCTGCTATCAGGGGCGCAACATCTACGACATACTGGAGATGACCGTGGACGAGGCCATCGAGTTTTTCACGCAACACGGGGAGCAACGCATCGTCGCGCGGCTCCGGCCGCTGGCCGACGTGGGCCTCGGCTACGTGAAGCTCGGGCAGAGCAGCAGCACCCTCTCCGGCGGCGAGAGCCAGCGCGTCAAGCTGGCCTATTTCCTGGCACAGGAGAAAGCGGCGGAGCCTACGATTTTCGTATTCGACGAGCCGACCACCGGACTGCACACCCACGACATACGCCGCCTGCTCTCGGCCTTCAACGCACTCATAGGGCGCGGGCATACGGTGGTGGTCATCGAGCACAATCTGGACGTCATCAAGTGCGCCGACCATGTGATCGATCTCGGCCCCGAAGGCGGTGACAAAGGCGGAAACCTCCTCTTCTGCGGTACGCCGGAGGGCCTCCTCGCCTGCCCGGAGAGCTACACGGCGCGTTTCCTCGCCCCGAAACTGAAACCCTGACCTGCCCCGGCGTGTGGGGAGCGCCGGGGCTTTTCGAAGAATAGGTTAATTATGCAGAAAATCGCAGCGCGGCCTGCTGTGCCCCGTGCTTAATTCCTACCTTTGTCCGGCACTTTCGCTTAGCACTATGGACGCATTCTCCCGCCTTTCCCCCCGCCGCAAGCGGCTTGCGGCCTGCGCCGCAGGGGTCTTGGCCTTGCTCCTCGTGGGAGGGGCAGCCCTCTGGAGCCTGCTCGGCCCGCACTTCCGGCCGGGGCAGACAGCCTATCTCTACGTCGACCGCGACGATACGCCCGACTCCGTGCTGCACAAGCTGGGGCGCATGGACAGCACCCTCTCCCTGCGCACCCTCTCCGTGCTCATGAAGACGCGCGGCTACCGCGTGCGCACGGGGCGCTATGCCGTGGAGCCCGGCGAGAGCAACCTCGAACTCTACCGCAAGATTTCCTCCGGGCGGCAGACGCCCCTGATGCTGGCCGTGGGCAATCCGCGCACCGTCTTCGACCTGGCCCGCAGCCTCGGCGCACAACTGGAGGCGGACTCGGCGGAAATAGCCGCACTGATGGCCGACACGGCCTACATCGACTCCCTCGGCGCCTATACGCCGCAGACGCTGCCCGCCCTCTTCGTGCCCAACTCCTACGAGGTCTATTGGGACATCCGCCCCCGCGCCCTCATGAGCCGGCTGAAGCGGGAGCACGATGCCTTCTGGGAAGCCCGCGGGCGGCGCGAGGCGGCGCGGAAGATGGGGATGACGCCGGAGGAAGTGGCCACGCTCGCTTCCATCGTGGACGCCGAGACCAACTACAATCCCGAGAAGCCCCGCGTGGCAGGCCTCTACCTCAACCGCCTCCGCCGCGGGATGAAGCTCCAGAGTGACCCGACGGCCGTCTTTGCCACGGGCGACTTCTCCATCCGGCGTGTGGGGCACAAGCATCTCTCGGTCGACTCGCCCTATAATACCTATTTATATATAGGGCTTCCCCCGGGGCCCATCCGCATTGCCAGCATTGCGGGCATCGATGCCGTGCTCCATGCCGAGCAGCACGACTATCTCTACATGTGTGCCCGCGAGGACTTCAGCGGTTCGCACCGTTTTGCCGCCACCTGGAGCGAACACCGGCGCAATGCCCGCCTCTACCAACAGGCGCTCAACCGGCGGAACATACGGCTGAAGTAAGCAAAGGGGCGAGGTCTCTTTTTTAGTTCTTTTTGTAAAATGCGGATAGACTGCCAGTCGGCAGTGGAGGATGCTTCCGATTGTGAGAAAAAGAACTGCTGACCATTCGGGGTTTGTGTCCCTTGGCGAGGAGTTTTTACCGAAGAATCTCTCTTTTGCTGGTCTCGAAATCCTCAAAAAGGCCTTATTTGTGGTCAAAAGTGCTTATTTGAGCAAAAAATGTTGTAGAACATATCCGCTATATCGAATATAAACCCATACCTTTGCAAGCGGAAATCAGATCCCGCCCTGCGGAATTTGAGACCAACAAGAAACAAAAACAATAAAATCTTTGGTTAATTAAAAAACTTAATGATTATGAAAAAGATTATTCTTGCAGTAGCTCTTTGTGCAGCCAGCACGTTTACGTTTGCACAACAAGGTGTAATGGAAATCGGCGGAAGCTTCGGTATTACGACTGATAAGGAAGAAGTGAAAGATGATGATGTGACGAGAACGACCGAAGAGACATTCGGTTTCTCGATCATGCCCTCTCTCATGTATTACATGACCGATAATCTGGCTATTGGTGGACATATCGGTTTTAACTATGATAAGGATAAAGTCAATGACAGCAAGGAGACTACCTTTAATATTATGCCGACTATCCGCTATAAGAAAGAATTAGGCGCCAACTTCTCTTGGGCTCCTGAGTTCTATATCGGTTTGGGATTTGGAAATAGCACTCAAGATATTGATGAGGATACCAGCATTGATGAGAGTATCTTTGACATGAATGTGGGTATTCACTTTGCTCGTTTTGAATATGCAGTGAGCGACAAGTGGGTACTTTCTGCAAACTTTGGTAAGTTCGGTTATGACTATAGGAAAGTTGAGGACAATAAGAACAATAGTTTCGCTCTGACCTTGTTCGAGGATTCCTATGTTGGTATCGCTTACCGCTTCTAAGAAAGTCATTTAATTAAGGTATAAGAACCATTCCGGGGTTGCATCCGCAGGATGCGGCCCCGGTTTCTTTTTTGTATTCTGCCTGTCCTTTGGGCTACCGTCAAGTTAGAAGTGCAACTCAGCCACCGCCTTCCTCCGTCCTTGGAGCGTAGCGGAAAGGGCGGAGGAAGGCGGTGGTAGCCTGGCAACGGGTCACCGGCAATACAAAATAAAAAAGGGA
>CALUJL010000012.1 GCA_944320955.1 uncultured Bacteroidaceae bacterium | reverse complement strand
ATGCGGTGGCTGGCGAAAACCACACGCATACGGATAGGGACATTCTCCACGATTGGCACTCCGTTCTTCTTCCGGCTTTCCAATGAAAAGATGATGTTTCGTTTGATATTCATAATTGGGTGCGTTTGAAATTCAACACCCAAATATACACCCAATAATTGAAATAGCAAAAGATATTTAATGATATTTAGTAATATAGCCGATTTATAATAACTTGATTATTATCAGTATATTGCAGTTTTATGAGATTTCTTGATTGTGTAAGTTAAAGTCCCGTACGCACCGCAAGAGAAAGAAAAATCCTCTGGTTCGAAACTAAAGAACCAGAGGATTTTTTTATGCCTTATCTCCTTTTCCGGCCTGTGGGTTGGCCCCTCTGCCGCCCCTATCCCGCCGGATCTGGAAACCCGGCAACAAATCGCGCACGCTTTTTCCGCTTTCGTTTTTCCCGTTACGCCAAAAATATTTATCTTTGCCCGCAGACCAGAAAAACTTCGGAAACAAAAGAATAACTAATCCTTGTTTTATTGCCTATGAACTTACTGAAAAGGGCCTTCTGCCCCGTAGCCTGCCTCATTCTGGCAGGAGCCTGCCTGCCCGTGCAAGCAAAGGAAAAAGTGAAAAACGAGAGTTTCAAGCCCCAACAGGAATGGCTTGATACGGACGGCAACCCCATCAACGCCCACGGCGGCGGCCTGCTCTACCACAACGGTACATACTATTGGTATGGAGAATACAAGGTGGGCGAGACGATTCTCCCCTCGTGGGCCACGTGGGAGTGCTACCGCACGGACGTAACGGGTGTAGGCTGTTACTCCTCGAAAGACCTGCTGAACTGGAAATTCGAGGGCGTATGCCTGAAAGCCGTGAAAGACGACCCCAACCACGACCTGCATCCCTCCAAAGTCCTCGAACGCCCGAAAGTCGTCTACAACAAGAAGACCAAGAAATTCGTCATGTGGGCCCACGTAGAAAGTGCCGACTACGCCAAAGCGGCAGCAGGAGTAGCCGTCAGCGACAGCCCTACAGGACCGTTCGAGTACCTCGGCTCTTTCCGCCCGAACGACGCGATGAGCCGCGACCAGACCGTATTTGTCGACGACGACGGCAAGGCCTACCAGTTTGCCTCCTCCGAGCACAACCAGACGATGTACATCAACGAACTGACGGACGACTACCTAAAACCGACGGGCCGCTACGTGCGCCGCTTTATCGACAAGGCCCGCGAGGCACCGGCCGTATTCAAGCACGAAGGAAAATACTACATGCTCTCCAGCGGCTGTACGGGATGGGATCCGAACCAGGCAGAACTGGCCGTGGCCGACAGCATCTGGGGCGAATGGACCGTGCTGGGCAATCCCTGCACCGGCCCCGATGCCGACAAGACATTCTACGGACAGAGCACTTACGTAGTACCCGTTGCCGGAAAAGAGGATGCCTTCATAGCCTGCTTCGACATGTGGAAAAAGAAAGATCTGGCCAACTCGCGCTACATCTGGCTGCCGGTCATCTTCGGCCAGGACGGGAAAGTCACCATCCCTTGGCACGCAGAATGGAACCTGGGCATATTCGAAAAAAAATAAGCCCGGCGGCCCGGAATACCGAACCTGCCTGAAAAAGACCATACGTCCGTTGCCATCCGGATTTTCCCATCCGATAAGGGGAAAAGGGGCAACGGACGCTTTTTATATCTCTATGGGAAACAAAATCCCAGCTACCCATATCTCCACCAAAAAGAAACCAGACAATGAAATATCCTCCATCGCCCTGCCCTGCCCTGCGAGCCGCCTGGCTAATGCTCCTGCTGGTCTGTAGCCTGCCGTCCGCAGCCCAATATCACGCCGACCTGCTGGGTGGAGACTACGAAGCCCGTACTTTCCGGTATACCCTACGCGGAGGCGACTCCACACGCTGCACGCTCATCCGGAAGCCACTGCAGGAAGGGACAACCGACGCACTGCTCTACCTGCACGGCTACAACGACTATTTCTTCCAGACCGCACTGGGCGACAGCGCCACGGCACACGGCATGAACTTCTACGCACTCGATCTCCACGGCTACGGCCGCTCGCTGCAGCCTGGCGACGAGGCTTTCTACTGCCGGGACTTACAAGAATACTTTTGCGACCTGGACACGGCACTCTCCACCCTGCGTGCCGAAGGAAACCGGCGCGTCATCCTCATGGGGCACTCTACCGGCGGATTGATTGCGGCTTACTATCTGCACAAAAGACGGGGTGAAAACAAAGTTTCCCCCATAAAGGGCCTCATCCTCAACAGCCCTTTCCTGGACTGGAACCTGAGCCCTTTCCTGGAGAACTTCCTCGTACCCGTCGTTGCAGGCCTGGGAAGAGTTTTCCCGCACTGGAAAGTATTAGACGGGCAGCACAGTTTTTACGCCGATGCACTGCTGGCGGACAAAAAGGGAGAATGGAATTTCAATACCGACTGGAAAAAACCGGAAGGATACCCCATACGTGCCGGCTGGTTGCGGGCCATACACCGCGCACAGCGGGAACTGCAGCGAGGCACAGAACTGACTTGCCCCGTATTGGTGCTCTCCTCTGACAGTTCGGCACGGGAAGAAGGGCAATGGCAGGAAGACTTCCGGCGGAAAGACATCGTCTTGGATGTGGAAGACATACACCGCTATGGGCTACGGCTGGGAAAAAACGTGGAATACCTCCCCATCCCCTGCGGAATGCACGACCTGGCCCTCTCTTCGCGCCCCGTGCGTGAGGAATTCTATCGTGCCTGCTTCGGCTGGATCAGCCGGCTACTGCACACCGGTTCCCCTGCCTCCGGAGCACCGGCGGCAAAGGACGAGGTAGGCAATGCCGTCCCCCTTGCCGGAAAAGGCATTCCATCTTACTATCTGAGATCCTGCGTCACATTCCGGAAAGCGCCGGCACTTTCGCTGAAGAAATAGTCCACACCAAACAAAGGCACACTGCGAAAATCACCTCCCCACCTTGGGTACATAAGAAACAGGGCAGCCCCCACCGGGAACTGCCCTGTTGTATTTTCCAAGAAACACCTTCCGTACTAAAGCGGCATATTGCCGTGCTTCTTCGGAGGATTGGTCTGCATTTTATTGCTGGCCATGTCGAGTGCCTGAATCAGCTTTACGCGCGTCTGGCGCGGGAGTATGATTTCGTCTATATAGCCCAGCTCGGCCACCCGGTAGGGGTTGGCAAACTGTTCGCGATAGTCGGCAGCAGCTTTCTTCTTCGTCTCTTCGTCGGCCTTGCGGTAGAGGATGTTGACCGCACCTTCGGCACCCATCACGGCTATCTCGGCCGTGGGATAAGCCAGATTGATGTCCGCGCCGGTCTGCTTGGAGTTCATCACGATGTAGGCACCGCCATAGGCTTTGCGCGTGATGAGCGTGATTTTCGGCACGGTGGCTTCCGCATAGGCATAGACTATCTTCGCCCCGTGGCGGATAATGCCGTTGTGCTCCTGGTTTGTCCCGGGCAGGAAGCCGGGAACATCCTCAAACGTCACAATCGGAATATTGAAACAATCGCAGAAACGGATGAAGCGGGCTATCTTGTCGGAAGCATCGATGTCCAGAACTCCGGCCAAGAAAGCCGGCTGGTTGGCCACAATGCCCACACTCTTGCCTGCCAGACGGGCAAAGCCCACGATCGCATTCTTCGCGAAATGGGGCATTACCTCGAAGAAGTAGTGATCGTCGACCACCGGCTCTATGATATCTTTCATATCATACGGCACATTGGGATCGGCGGGCACCACGTTTTGCAATTCCTCCACCTCGCGCTGCGGACTGTCGTTGCAGGGCATCGGTTTGGCCTCGTCCATATTGTTGGAAGGGAGAAAGGAAAGCAGCTCGCGGATGCCCATGAGCAGTTCTTCCTCGTCGTTGCAAAGGAAATGAGTCACGCCGCTCTTGCTGCTGTGCGTATAGGCTCCGCCCAAATCTTCCTTGCTTACTTCCTCGTGCGTTACGGTTTTCACCACATCGGGGCCTGTCACGAACATGTGGCTCTTGTCTTTTACCATAAAGATGAAGTCCGTAAGCGCAGGGGAGTAGCACGCTCCGCCGGCACAGGGGCCCAATATGGCAGAGATCTGGGGAATCACGCCGGAAGCGATGGTGTTCTGATAGAAAATGGAGGCATATCCCGTCAGGCTCTCCACGCCTTCCTGGATGCGCGCTCCGCCAGAGTCGTTCAGGGCAATGACCGGCGCACCATTCTTCAGCGCCAAGGCCTGTACTTTCACTATCTTTTGGGAATTGGCTGCACTGAGCGTCCCGCCGTACACCGTAAAATCATAGGCGTAGACAAAGACTTGCCGCCCGTCGATCTTGCCGTATCCCGAAACGACGCCGTCGCCCGGGATATGGCTCTTCTCCATTCCGAAATTGGTGCAGCGGTGTTGCACAAACTTGTCGAGCTCGACAAAAGAGCCCTTGTCCAAAAGTTTTTCGATGCGTTCGCGAGCCGTAAACTTGCCGCCCGAATGTTGTTTTTCTATGCGGTCGATGCCACCGCCCAGCTCCGCATTGCGATTGCGCTGCTCGAATTCGCGGTATTGGTCTTGTGTTTCCATGTTGTTATGCTTCCTTATTTATTAAATCCAAGAGGATAAGCGTCTGGTTACTGTTGACGGTATCGCCTTCTTCCACCAGCACTTCCCGCACGATACACTCCGAATTTACCTTGTAGTTGCTCTGCATTTTCATCGCCTCTATGACAACGGCCGTGTCCCCGGCTTGCAGATGGTCGCCTGCCTTGACCGGAATCTGGACAATCTTGCCCGGCATGGGCGAAACTATCTTGTCGTCCTGGACTTCGCTCTCGCCCTTTTTCAGCCGCAGATACTTGGCTGTGGAATCGATAATGTCCACATTGAACGAAGAGAAGTGGGTATTTACCTTATAGTTCTTCCCGTTTTCCGAACGGATGAGCTCGGCAGTGTAGGAGTGTCCCCGGTGGAGGATGGAACAAAGCCCGTTTTCCACCATAGTGACGTCTATCTCGTATATTTCCCCGTCGATGGAGAGGCTTACATTATTGCCTTCTTTGCTGATCAGCTCTATCTCGGCAGTACGATTGCCTATCTTTACTTCCATTCTTATGCTGCTTTTTCGTTTTAGATCCTCAATACGCCCTTGTGCAGGCCGAACTCTTTCCACCGGCTTATGGGGCGGTTGTCCGTGCTATGCTCCGGGGAATTCTCCTCCAGATTCATCAGATAATCGATATATGCTGCGATCATTGCAATATTCTCCGTTTCCTTGTCGGTAGAGGTAATTCCGCTTTGCAGACGCTCGGCATTTTTCTTGATGAATCCCGTGTCGTATTTGCCCCGCACGAAGTCCGGAGTGTCCATGATGCAGCGCAAATAGCTGATATTGTTCTTGACTCCCGTGATTTTGTACTCGTGCAACACGCGCCGCATGCGCTCGATAGCATATTTCCGGGTAACGGCCCACACAATCAGCTTGCCGATCATCGGGTCGTAGTGCACCGGGATTTCATAACCTTCGTAGACATAGCTGTCGATGCGCACCCCGATTCCGTTCGGCTCCGTAATCTGACGGATAATTCCCGGCGAGGGCATGAAATTGAACTCCGTGTCCTCGGCACAGATGCGGCACTCGATGGCATGGCCGCGCTGCATCACATCGTTCTGTTTGAGACGCAGGGGCAAGCCGTTGGCTATATTGATTTGCTCTTTCACCAAGTCCACACCGATTACTTCCTCCGTGATCGGATGCTCCACTTGAAGCCGCGTATTCATTTCGAGGAAATAGAAATTCCGATCCTTGTCGACCAGGAATTCTATAGTTCCGGCACCTATGTAGTTTACCGCCTTGGCTGCCGCCACGGCCTTCTCCCCCATTTTCTGCCGCAACTCGGGGGTCACAAAAGGCGACGGGCTCTCTTCCACGATTTTCTGGTTACGCCGCTGCACGCTGCACTCGCGCTCGCAGAGGTGGATGACGTTGCCCTGCGTGTCGCCCAGTATCTGAAATTCTATGTGGTGCGGCTCTTCCACGAATTTCTCCACATACACCGTGTCGTCGCCGAAAGACGAGAGCGATTCGCTCTTGGCATTGTTGTATGCTTCTTCCACCTCATCTTCGCTATACACCAGGCGGATACCCTTTCCGCCGCCGCCCATCGAGGCTTTCAGCATCACCGGGAAACCGATCTCCCGGCAGATCTCGCGGGCCTCTTCGGCGCTCTGCAACCCTTGTTCCGTCCCCGGAACTACGGGAATGCCGGCCGCAATCATCTTCTTACGGGCCGAAATCTTGTCGCCCATCTCGTCCATCGTCTCAGGAAGCGGGCCGATAAAAATAATCCCCTCTTCCCGACAGCGGCGTGCAAACCGGGAGTTCTCGCTCAAAAAGCCATAACCCGGATGAATGGCATCCACATCGTGCTCTTTGGCGACCTTAATGATTTTCTCAATGTTCAGGTAGCTGTCTTGAGAAGCAGCCCCGCCCACGCAATATGCCTCATCAGCAAAAAGTACATGCTTGGCAGTCCGGTCCGCTTCTGAATAAATGGCGACGGAGGTAATCTCCATCTCTTTGCACGAACGCATGACGCGCACTGCAATTTCTCCGCGGTTCGCTACTAAAATTTTCTTTATCATACTATCTAATCTCTGTGCACACGCACATGGTTTGTCCCTACTCGTCAAATCCTTAACTATAGGGAAGTCTTAATAATCGTTGCTTGAAATTCGTGCAAAGGTAAATAAATTTGTTAACTGCCGCACCGTAGTCTGCTCTAAAAAACGTTATACATGCACAGAAGCCCTGCTACGCGCATCTTTTCCTGTGGCCGATACTGGCAGAAAAAGGCACTTTATTCGCTGGAGATTTGCTACATTTGCAGGCGAAAATAGCCGGCCAGTCATGAAATTGCCTACCCCGCACTCCCCAACCGCCCGCTTCTGCCGATGGAGCCGCAAGCCGTACGCCATTTTCGCGTCGCTCAGGCTCCATGTCGTCATCGGGAAGTTACGCCAGAGTGCCGCCGATGCTTCTCTCTGCAAGATAGGGAAAACCAACCGGCTGTCCCTGCTTGTGCCGGTGCAGCGGGAGGATTCCTCTCCGGAGTTCGAGGCCGACATCGGCAACCCGCCGCCCGTCCCATCCGGACAAGCCACCCTTTTCGCCTTTTCTGCCTGCACTCTTTTCTCCCCGGCCGTTACCTGCGGAGAAGAAGAGCGCATGCCCTATACCTATATATATAAGGGAACCTATTTCAATACCCGGAGCGGAACACACAAGACTGTGCGTTTCGCTCCCTTTTTATACCCTGTCTGAGAAAACAAGATGCACATCGAAGAACTTGAAACCAAAGTATGCGCCGGATACGACCTTACGCCTCCCGAAGCATTGGAGCTGGCCGCGTATCCGGACAAGGAAGCCCTCTACGAAGCCGCGGCACGCATCACCCGCCACTGCGCTCCCCGGGAGTTCGACCTCTGCGCCATCGTCAACGCCAAGTCCGGCCGCTGCCCGGAAAACTGCAAGTGGTGCGCCCAGTCGCTGCACCACAAGACACAAGCCGAACACTACCCCCTGCTATCCGCTGGGAAGATGCTCGAAACCGCCCTCTACTACGAGGAAAAAGAAGTAAACCGCTTCTCCATCGTGACTAGCGGACGCAAGCTCTCGCCCGCCGAGTTGCGCGAACTCTGCGAGTCTATCCGCCGGATACGGCGCGAAAGTTCCATCCCCCTCTGCGCCTCGCTGGGACTGCTCTCCGAGGAAGAACTCCGGGCCCTGCACGAAGCCGGACTCACCCGCTACCACTGCAATCTGGAGACTGCCCCTTCCCACTTCGCCCGGCTGTGCACCACGCACACGCAGGAGCAGAAACTCCAGACCCTCGAAGCCGCCCGCCGCGCCGGGCTGGAGGTGTGCAGCGGAGGCATCATCGGGATGGGCGAAACCCCGGAGCAACGCATCGAACTGGCCTTCGCACTGAAAAAGACAGGCGCGCAGTCCATCCCGCTCAACCTCCTGAATCCCATACCCGGCACGCCGCTGGAGCACCAGCCCCTCCTGTCCCTTGAGGAAATCTACACCACGATAGCCCTCTTCCGCTTCATCCATCCCCGGGCATACCTGCGCTTTGCCGGCGGACGGGCACGGCTCGCTCCGGAGGAGATGCAGAAAGCCCTGCACATCGGCATCAACTCGGCCATCACGGGCGACATGCTGACCACGACGGGCAACACCGTCGACTCCGACAAGCAGCAAGTCCTTCGCGCAGGCTACGGGCTCCCGCCCGCCGAATTCGACCGCCTCCACCTCTGGCACCCCTACACTTCCACCTCCGCCCCGCTCCCCGTCTATCCCGTGCGTGCCTGCCGCGGGGCAGAAATCGAGCTGGAAGACGGCCGGGTGCTGGTGGACGGCATGTCGTCCTGGTGGTGCGCCATCCACGGCTACAACCACCCGGCGCTGAACGAGGCTGTCCGGAAGCAGACGGGACAGATGGCCCACGTCATGTTCGGCGGGCTCACGCACCGCCCGGCCGTCGAGTTGGGACGGCTGTTGCTGCGCCTGCTGCCCCGCCCGATGCAGAAACTCTTCTATGCCGACTCGGGTTCCGTGGCCGTGGAGGTGGCCATGAAGATGGCCGTGCAGTACTGGACGGCAAAAGGACAGGCCGGGAAGTCCAATTTCGTCACCATCCGCCGCGGATACCACGGAGACACCTGGAACGCCATGTCCGTATGCGACCCCGTGACGGGCATGCACAGCCTCTTCGGCCCTGCCCTGCCCGTGCGCCACTTCCTCCCCTCGCCTTCCTCCCGCTTCCACGGGGAATGGGACGAAGCCGACCTGCTCCCCCTGCGCCAATGCCTCGAACGGCACGCCCCGGAGCTGGCCGCCCTGATACTGGAACCCGTGGTGCAGGGAGCCGGCGGCATGTGGTTCTACCATCCCGAGTACCTCCGGCAGGCCGAAGCCCTGTGCCGGAAGCACAACGTGCTGCTCATCTTCGACGAGATAGCCACCGGATTCGGCCGGACGGGCCGCATGTTTGCCTGCGAACATGCCGGTGTCGTGCCCGACATCATGTGTATCGGCAAAGCCCTGACCGGGGGCTACATGACGCTGAGCGCCGTGGCCACGACCAACGAAGTGGCAGATGCGATATCCGGCCATGCCCCGGGCGTCTTCATGCACGGCCCCACCTTCATGGGCAACCCGCTGGCCTGCGCCGTGGCCTGCGCCTCGATGCGGCTGCTGCTGGAGGGAAAATGGCAAAAGCAGGTGCAGGATATCGAGCGGGGACTTGCCGAAGGGCTGGAAGCGGCGCGCCGCCTGCCGCAGGTGAGCGATGTGCGCGTGCTGGGCGCCATAGGCGTGGTGGAGACAAAGGAGCCCGTCGACATGGAGCGCATACAGCGCCGCTTCGTGGAAGAAGGCGTGTGGGTACGCCCCTTCGGGCGGCTGGTCTACCTGATGCCGCCCTACATAGTCACCCGCGAGCAGCTGCAACGGCTGACCGGGGCTTTGGTAAAAATAGTATCCGAGCTGTAAAACCCCACTCCCGATGAGCACCCCCTCACCCCTTGAGCAACGCCTACAGGCAGAACTGGAATGCCTGAAAGAAAAAGGCAACTACCGCTCCCTTCCCGGGACGGAACGCGAAGGAGAGTTCGTCGTAGCAGACGGACGGAAGATGCACAACCTCTCGTCCAACGACTACCTGGGACTGGCTGCCGACACCGCCCTGCGCGCCGAATTCCTCCGGCGGCAGACGCCCGAAGGCTTCCTCCCCTCGGCCTCTTCCTCCCGGCTACTGACCGGCACCTTCGCCGCCCACCGCCGGATAGAGCAGCAGTTGGCCGGACTCTACGGCAAGGAAGCCGCCCTCGTGGCCTCCTGCGGCTACCACCTCAACGCCGGAATCCTCCCCGCCATAGGGCACGGGCGGATGCTGGTGCTGGCGGACAAGCTGATGCACGCCTCGTTTATCGACGGGATGCGCCTCTCCGCCGCCCGCTGCATACGCTACCGCCACAACGACTACGCCCAACTCGAACAGCTCCTCGCCCGCCACGCGGCAGAATTCGAGAGCATCGTGATTGCCACGGAGAGCATCTTCAGCATGGACGGCGACGAGGCCCACCTGCCCCGGCTCACGGCGCTGAAGCGGAAGTATCCCGGCGTGCTGCTCTATCTGGACGAGGCGCACGCCTTCGGCCTGCGGGGAAACCGCGGACTGGGCTGCGCCGAAGAGCAGGGCTGCCTGCCGGAGATAGACCTGCTGGTCGGCACGTTCGGCAAGGCGCTGGCCTCGGCCGGGGCATTCGTCGTATGCAGCCGGACGATACGCGACTACCTGGTCAACAAGATGCGCACCTTCGTCTTCACCACCGCCTTGCCGCCCTGGCAGATGGAGTGGACCTCCTTCCTGCTCGACCGGCTGCCCGCCCTCTCCGGCCGCAGGGAACGCCTGGGGCGCATGGGGCACTTCCTGCGCCGGGCGGCACACGCGAGGGGCTACCTATGCCCCTCGACGAGCCACATCGTCCCCCTCATTGCCGGCACGAGCAGCGAGGCTGCCAAGCTGGCCCTGCGCCTGCAGGAAAGGGGCTTCTACGTGCTCCCCGTGCGCCCGCCGAGTGTGCCGGAAGGGACGGCCCGGGTACGCATTTCGCTCACGGCATCCCTCCCGGACGAGGCGTTGCAGAAACTGGCCGAAGCGCTATGAGACAAATATTCACCGTACGCAACTCAGGCAACCGGCGCCTGCTCCTCTTCTTTGCCGGATGGGGCATGGACGAGAGGCCGTTCCGCCCGTTTCGCCCGGACGAGGGAGAAGACTGCATGGTCTGCTGCGACTACCGCTCGGCCGACTTCCGCCCCTCTCTGCTCGCCGGCTACGGGGAAGTGCGCCTGGCCGCCTGGTCGATGGGCGTATGGATGGGCAGCGAGGTCTGGCGAGCACACGGAGGTTCGCTCCCGCCCCTGCGCGCGGCCGTGGCCCTGAACGGCACGCCCTGCCCCATCGATGCCACACGGGGCATAGACCCGCGCATATACCGGATGACGGAGCGGGGCATGAGGGACGGGCGGAATGCCGAAGAATTCTATCGCCGCATGTGCCACACGGGAGAAGAGTTTGCCCGCTTCATGGAGCTGCGCCCGCAACGTCCCGCAACAGAGCTGCGCGAAGAGCTGGAAGCCCTCAGGACACGCTACGAAACCCGCCAAGGGGAAACCACGGACGAAGCCCCTCCCCTGCGCTGGAGCCGCGCCTGCATCGGCGAGGCCGACCGCATCTTTCCGCCCGAGGCCCAGCGGGCAGCCTGGGACGGACAGGCGGAGATACGGACCCTGCCGTGCGGCCACTGGCCGTTTGCCGCCATACATTCCGGCAGGGAGGAAGAAGGATTTTCATGGAAATACCTGTTCGACTCATGACAAGAGACAAAGAAACCATATCCCGCCGCTTCGCCCGTGCGCTGGAGACCTACGAGGGGGAAGCCTTCGTGCAACGGGACATAGCGGAACACATGGCACAGCTGACCAAGCGCTACGCCCGCCTGCCAATAGGATGCCGCATACTCGAATTCGGGTGCGGCACGGGGCTCTACTCACGGCTGCTCCTGGAGCAGTTTTCCCCCGTCCGGCTCCTCCTCAACGACCTCTGCCCCGAGGCCGGGCGCTTCTGCCTCGACCGATTGGGGCAAGGGGAGGCGGAAAAAGACGCAGCGCTTTCTTCAGAAAGTGGCAGCACTTTTTCCGAAAAGTGCCTGAGCTTTTTGCCGGGCGACGCGGAGACTCTGGATTTTCCCGCAGGATGGGACCTGATAACCTCCTGCTCCACGCTCCAGTGGATGGAGCGGCCGCAGGAATTCCTGGCCCGATGCCGCACGCTTCTGCGCCGGGGCGGAAAGATGGCGGCCTCCACATTCGGCCCGGAAACGCTGCGGGAAATACGCGCGCTCACAGGCGCAGGGCTGGCCTACTACCCGCTGGAGGAATGGAGAAGGATGCTGGAGAGAGCCGGATTCCGCCTGCTCCATGCCGAAGAGCAGGACACTACGGCCGTATTCTCCTCGCCGACGGACGTCCTGCGCCACCTGAAACGCACGGGCGTCACGGGCCTCCCCGGCCCGAGGAAAGCCTGGACAGCCGGACGGCTGCAGGAATTCTCACGCGAATACCGGCGGCAGTTCCCGGCAACCGGCGGGGAAGGAGAAGACAAGCCGGTACGGCTGACCTACCAGCCGCTATACTTCGTGGCGGAAAAAGCATAAACAAGGAAAAGAAGAATCATGAAGAAAGAAGAAAAAGTCTACTTCGTAAGCGGCATCGACACGGATGCCGGAAAGAGTTACGCGACCGGGTTCCTGGCACGCTGCTGGAGGGAACAGGGATTGCGCACCATCACACAGAAATTCATCCAGACGGGAAACGCCGGCCGCTCCGAGGACATCGAGCTGCACCGGCGCATCATGGGCTGCGGGCTGCTGCCGGAAGACCGGGAGAGGCTCACCATGCCGGAAATCTTCACCTTCCCCGCCTCGCCCCTGCTGGCTTCGAAAATCGACGGGCGGGCGGTGGATTTCGGAAAAATCGAACGGGCCACCGCCACGCTGGCCGTGCGCTACGACCGGGTCCTGCTGGAGGGAGCCGGCGGACTGATGGTGCCGCTGACCGAAGAGTTGCTGACCATAGACTACATAGCCCGGCGGCAATATCCGCTGATCTTCGTCACCTCCGGGCGGCTGGGGAGCATCAACCACACGCTGCTCAGCCTGGAAGCCGTGAAAAGACGCGGCATCCGTCTCGACAGGGTGCTCTACAACAGCTACCCGGAGGAAACGAATTCCTTGCTGCGGGACGACACTTTCCGCTATCTGCAGCGCTACCTCAAACGGGAATTTCCGGACACGGCGCTCGAAACTTTCCCCGTTTTGGACGTCTGGGCATAGGGAAGTTCTGTTAAATTCCCGCCGCGCTGTTGCCATTCCCGTAGAGAATATGTATCTTTGCGCCTTGAAAATCTGAAAACGGTCGGTTCCGTAGCTCAGCTGGATAGAGCAACAGCCTTCTAAGCTGTGGGTCATGCGTTCGAATCGCATCGGAATCACTGCAAAAAAGGAAGGAGTTGTCTGTTTGACAACTCCTTCTTTTTTATTACTCCTACGGCGGCTCGTGCCGAATCAAGGCTGTGAAAGGATGTATCTTTCTGCTGCCCCGATGTCAATCCTGCAACACGCCGGCTCCTTGGCGGACGATTTCGACTTCCTCGCCCGTACAGTCTACAACGGTACTCGGCATCCCGGGAGCAATTCCCCCGTCGATTACGAGATCGACCTCATCGGCCCACCGCTCATAGATCAGCTCCGGGTCGGTGCGGAATGCCGGCTCATCGTCTTCTTCCGCAGGCACGCTCATGGAAAGCAACGGCACATCGGCCACCTCCAAGAGTTCCTTCAGCACGGGACAAGCCGGGATACGAATGCCGACTTCCTTGCGAAGCCGGAAAATGTGAGGCAGTTTGGAACCCGTGGGGAGAATGAAAGTGAAAGGCCCGGGCAGGTTTTTCTTCATCAGCCGAAACACGCGGTCGCTAATCCGGGCATACTCGGCGGCCTGACTGAAGTCGCGGCAAAGGACGGACAGATTGTTTTTTCGGGGATCGACCTTCTTGATGGTACAAATCCGCTCCACCGCCCGCACGGCCAATGCCGAGCAACCTATGGCATAGAGCGTATCGGTCGGGTAGATGACGAGCGCCCCGTCGCGGAGCATGGAGCAGATTTGCTCCAGCTCGGCGGGACGGTTGTTTTTTTCATAAAGTCGTTTCAACATAGGGGGAATCTCCTTTTTCAAAAGGCTCGGCAGTGGCCAGCGATTATTGCGCCGATTTTGCTTTCTCTATCAGCGCATCGCCTTGCTTTTCGGCTTCGGCCACGAGCTTTGCAGCCTGCTCTTTGGCTGCATTCACCAAGGCTTCACCCGACTTCTTGGCCGCTATTTCACGCAGGGGTTTGCCCTCGGCCTTACTCAGCAGGTCATCGGCCTGCTTCTGCGCTGCGGCTATGAGTTTGTCGCCAGCCTTCTTCGCCTCGGCCACCAAGGCCTCTTTTTGTTTCTCGGCATCGGAGAGGTCTATACCCAGCTTGTTTCCGACAGCTTCGAGTGCATTCCCGGCTACGGAACTGATGGCTTCCTTCGCCATACTCTTGGTGTCCACCGAAATCTTCGGAGAGCTGAACGTTCCGCCGATCTTCAGGTTGACAGACGAAAGCAGGCTGTTTTCACCGCCAGGGAGGGCAATCGTTCCCGTGTAGTCGATGGCCTTGTCGAGCGAAGTGGTACCTTCCAGTTTCAGCGAATACTTGTCGCCCAGACGGATGGTGAAAGGCTCCGTTATCAACTTGCCGTTGACCAGATTGAAATGTATATCCAGATCTTTCACGTTCTGTGCCAGCAGGTCGGTCCTGTTGCAGGCTGTAGCTACTTTTTTCAGTATCTCGATGTCCGAAAGATTCACGTCTTTTGTCGAGAGAGTGCCGCCGCCGTTCATGCTTTCCGTAACGGGCGAGAGGGTTTCATCCAGAACCATGCTCAAATTCATGCTCCCGGAGAAATTACCCTGCAGCTTCTCAAAAATCGGAGCCAAGGAACGAATGACATTCAGTTCTTTATATGCCTGGGAGAAGGACAGCCCGTCCAATTGGAAAGCGCCGCTCATTTCCGGCTGTTTCACACTCTTCGCCGTGGAATAGCTGCCGTTCAGACGGACGGTTCCGCCCATGGTCTTGAGCGAAAGCCCCTGCATGTCTACCGTCCCGCCCTGCACTGCCAGCTTGCCTTGTATGTCTTCCAAAGTCATTTGGTCGAAGAGAACTTTCTTCAAGGCCGTCGTCATCTGAAAATCGATATTGCGCGGCACTTCGATTACGCTACCTGCCCCGGAAGAAGCTCCTGCGGTTGAGTCCGCCTCTGCTTCGGAAGGCTCCTTTTCTCCTGCCGCAGTCTCTTCGGGAGCATTCCCTTCCGTAGAAGTTCCCCCCATGAAGTCATTCAAATTCAAATAGCTTGAAGTCAATCCGAGCGAGCCTTTCAGAGTCTGCCCCTTCAGCAGGTAGCCTAAATAATTGCTGAGCGCACCCTCTACTGCCAGGTCATTCTTTCCAATCAACAACTCCGTCTGGCTAAGGCTTACCTGCTTCGGCGAGAAAGTAAGCAGCGAACGGTTGACTTTCACTTCATCCATCCCCTCCGTATGCAGCAACAGGTTTTGCAAATCGAGTGTGCCTTTGGCCTGAAAACGGTCGAATTGTTCTTTTTCCACATAAGACAAGCGGCCCTGCATCTGCACATCGGCCGTCAATACGCCCGTCAGTTTCGTATTCTGCTCCAGAGGATAAACCTTCTGGATGTTCGACAAATCGAGCTTTCCCGAAGCCTGCAGATTGAAATCCGGGTCGCTTACCGGTGTCTTCACCGTGGCATTCAGGGCAAAAGGCACGCCGGCCATCTGCAAACTGAGGGGAGCAATCTTTACGACCGTGGCATCCGGACTGCCATCGGGGTTGCTGACCTCGGCACTGATCTGTATCTTGTCTACTCCGGCAGGCAAAGAAGGATAGCGCAGCGAAGCATCTTTCACCTGCAAGGCCACCCGGAAAGCCGGAACCAGCGAGTCGCCGGCCAGCGCTCCCTTAGCCTCCACATCCAACGAAGCCGTGCCTTCGGTCTTCAGTTCGGCAAACTCCTTGCTGTAAATGGCCGGCACCAAGGAGAGCAACTCCTTGAATCCTATCTCGTTTGTATTCAGTTTCAGGTCCATTTCCGTACGCGAACTGTCGGGGAAAGCCACCCACCCGTCCACGGAAGTCTCTAAGGCATTGATGCGGATACGATTGTCCCGCAGCGTAAACTTGCTGTTCGCAAGATCAGCCGTCAGGTCGATATCCGTCTCTATCTCCGCATCCGCCACGTAAGGCACCAGCCCCATCCGCAACGAAAGCGCTTCGATGGCCGCCGAGAGCGACACATCGGTCTGATCCGAGCTGAAGTCACCGGAGCAACTGGCCGTAAAGCCCTCTACCGACGCATGAAGCCCGGACTGATAATCATCGAATACTACGTCCAAATCCTCTACCGACAAGCGCCTCAACTCCAAACCGAATCCTCCGGAAGCGGATGTCTCTTCTTCCGGTTCCTGCACCGCCGTCGTATCAGTCTTTACCACATCCCAGTTTGCGCGCCCGTCCTCCAGGACAATAGCGTGCACACGGGCTTTCTCCAGTGCTACCCGCTCAATCCGGAAGTTATCGGACAACAGCGACAAGACGTCTACAGAAACCGCAGCCCGCCCGGCCTTCACCAGCGTATCGCCCTTGAATTCATCAGCACCGGCCAGATAGAAACCATTCAATGCCACAGAAGCACGGGGAAAATCGCGGAACAAACTGATGTCGAGCGATTCAAAATCGAACTGCCCCTTCAGCAACTTTCCGCCTTCCTGGCGTACAATGTCTTCCACTTTCCCCACTAAAAACAGCGGAACAATGGCCATTACCAACACGAGTGCCACTACGCAGCCCGCAATTACGCACAACACTTTTTTCTTTTTCATAGCGAAATCTCCTTATTATTATAATAGGTAGAAGATACCGCAGCAAATGTAACAAAAAAAAGACTTCCCCACTCTATCTGCTCACAAAATATAAGAAAGAAGAAACCTCCCCCATTCTATAAAAGAGCGGAAGAGGTTTCCCTTAAAAATGCGGGATTACAAAATCCCGGACTTAGAAGTCTTCACTATTAAAAGAGGTGGAGAGGATATTCGCCGGCATCGATGAGCGACTGTATCTTGGCCACTACGGCAGGACGGTCGGCCGCATAAGTCACACCGAACCATTTAGCCGTCGTATCAAGCACCTTCACCGTGGCAGTCTTCTCGTTGATCAGTTTATTCACCATCAGCGGAATGAAGAATTCAGCTTTCGGAGTATTGAGATTCTCTTTGAGGAAATCCACAAAGTACGCCTCCGAGTGCTGGAAATAGTCGGGCGTAAAGCCCCACATATTCATGGAAACAGGCGTATTGTCTGCTATCGGCTGCCACTTTCCCTCTTCGTCTTTGTAGCATACAGGGCCATCCACGCGCATAATCTCAGTACGTTCTACCACACTGGTGAGATTCCCCTCTTCATCCGTACCGCAGATACCGCGGGCCACAGCGCCACTCTCGCTCAGCGTATTACCCACACGATAGCCTACCATGCAGTACTTATTGGTAGCATTCTCGGGCAGTTCGCTCAGATAACGGCCGATCACGGCAAAACTGTCGCGTCCGTAGAAATCATCGGCATTGATGACGGCAAAAGGCTCTTTAATCACGTCCTTACCCATCAGCACGGCATGATTCGTACCCCAAGGCTTCGTGCGCTCTGCGGGACACTCAAATCCGGCAGGCAGGTCGTGAATATCCTGGAAGACGAGCTCCACCGGGATACGCTTCTCATACTTGCTCAGGATTTTTTCGCGGAAATCCTGCTCGAAGTCCTTGCGGATAACAAATACCACTTTACCAAACCCGCCACGGATGGCGTCGAAAATAGAGTAATCCATGATGGTCTCCCCGTTGGGGCCCAGACCGTCGAGCTGCTTGAGGCCACCGTAACGGCTGCCCATGCCAGCTGCTAACACAAACAATGTAGGTTTCATTGGCTGTAGATGTTTAGTATTTATAATTAGATTAAAGCATATACTGTTGCAAAAATAGTGAATTAAACATGAATCCCGCCCATTCGTCCCGCTTTTTTATTCCACTATCCGAAATTTCCCAAGCATTCCCGGACAGGCGGGCGGGTTGCTTATTTCACGCATACCACTTTCGCATGCCGTTCCCGGCCGTTGTCGAGCGAAACGAGGTATAGCCCCTCGGCCATCGGGATTAAGTTTTCCGCTTCTTTGCTCTCAAAGCATGATATCTGCATGCCCCCGGTTGTGTACAGACGCACTGTCCATTTCCCGCAAATCTTCACAGCTCCATCCATACCTATTATATAGTCCTTTTCCACATCGCTGCCAAGATTGGAAATACCTTCGGCTATGTCTTCCATACCTTCCGGAACACGCAACACAAGCCACTGGCGGTGTACAGCGGTAGGAACAGTCCCGTATTCCCATACCCCTACATTGGTCCCCGAACCGGTATCTTCGTTTTCCAGGTCGAGAGCTCTTGTCCCGTCCCCGGTCATTATCTTAAAGTAAGGCTCGTCGATAGATTCGAACACAAACGTCTGGCCGCCTGCCCCATCGGCCGCCTGTGCTGTCACGAAGTAGCCATCGCCGTATGTCAGCCTTACGCCGTTGCACACTATTTTCCATCCATTCCCGTCCTTTTCGAGCTTCCAAGCCTTGTCTTCCGACAGCGAGACTGGTTCCAGATGGGCATTCCCGCCCGACTGTGCCTGGACCGACATACCCGAAGCCATACGGGGAATAATAATATACGGGACTCCTTCCTCCAGACTCCCGTACTGGGGAGCTGATTTCATCTTGACCGGCAGGACAAGCGTAGTCACGCTCAGTCCCGGAGTCTCAAACACAAGTCGGCTGTTCTCCAGCTCAAAACCAGCGAATGCTGCCATATCCTCGCTTTCGCTCGTGCGCCATCCTTTGATACCGCTACCTACCGATTCGTAAAACGAGAGATCTACGGACTGCACTACAGGCAAAGCACTGCGGTTCATGGCCACTATTACGAGCGTGTCGCCCGCGCCGTTGCGTGCGGCGAGCACATTGTCGTTTATTGTGGAAAGAATCGTATAGCCCTCCTTTATGAAACGGCTGAATTGCTGCCTGATGTAGTAGTTCTTGACCCTCGTATAAGTCTGTGCCGCGAAGTCGCCCCTCACGGTGCACCATTGGTCGTTGCCCTCTTCCACATACTGCCAGTCGATCCATGCCGCGGGCATCATGTAGCGCACGTCGTCCATGAGCCGCTGCGCCAGTTCGAGGTTGCCCGAAATGCCGTTGCCCCCCAGCCCGGTCTCGCTCATCCACAGCCTCATGCCCGCATCGGCACAAAGTGCGCGCAGACGCGTGCGCGACTTGTTGTCGACCCCGTAGGTGTGCGTATTCCACTGTCCTACCATGTCCAGCACGCCCGCTTCCTTATAAGCCTCAAAGGTACTCACGGAGCGGCTCACATCGGTCTCGTCCGATGCAGAGATCACGGTCGTCAGGCCCGACTCCTGAAGAATCGGGTGAAGTATCTTCAGAAAAGCGATCTGCGACTCCACGTCGAAATGGCATCCCTCCTGTCCGCCATTCCTGCCCCAGTAGTTCGTCAAGGGCTCGTTGAACGGGTCGAGCGTGCGGAACTCTATCCCGTATTCATCCTTGTAATGCTTGCACACGTCGACCAGGTAGCGGGCGAATTCCTCGTAGTATTCCGGCCGCAGATTGTCTTCGCCTGCATTGTCGTTGCCGGCGCAGCATCCGCTGTAGGTCATATAATAAGGGCATGAATTGCTGAATGCCTCGAATACCGCATCTGGTCTTCTTTCCTTTATCTTCAGCATGATCTTGCGTTGTGCCTCGTCGCGTGTCCAGATGTAGTCGCCGTCAGGCGAATCCTTGAATCCTTCCATCTCGGCGCGCAGGCCCTTTCCGTTGCCCATGTGGTGCGGCGTGCAGTTCCGGTTCTCCGGGTCGTCGCCTCCGCCTATGTTGTATCGGAATATGCGGTAGTTCAATCCGTCGGGGCTGACCAGCCAGTCCACGAGCTCGTCTATTTTCTCGTCGCTCCACTTCCCGCACATGTTCGCCCACCAGCACAGCGAGACTCCCCAGCCTTCGAATTGCTGGCGCACGGCGTCGGGGTTGATCACATTCACCATCGTGTCCACCGGTACTCCTGCGTTTTTGTCGTCCGCAAGATACCAGCTGTGCAGCGTATTGTTGCCGTCCTTGTCAGAATATACGTGGGCCCCGGCTTCCGCACCGTCTGTGCCGAGATAGCGGCCGTTCGCAAGGCATCGCAGCTTTACGAAGCGCCCCTCGGAAGTCTCGACGGCATATTGCGCATTGGCCGCAGAGTTGTCCCGGCGGAAATAAGTGTCCCAACTGCCTTCGAGCTGCATGTAGCCCGCGCCGTCGGCCGCGCTTATATAATAGTATCCATTGCCGGCAGGCGTAAGTTGCAGCTTCCCAGCACGGCTGTCGCCCTTGTCCAGAAGCACGGCACGGTCGTCCGCACCTTTACCGAGCACATTGCCGCTCGAGTGCATGACGTATTTATACAATATGGTCCCGGCATCCTGCGCCCATACCGATGCGCTGCAGGCGCACATCAGTGCCAGAATGGCATGATTCAGCAGTATTCTTGGTTTCATGATGGTAGAGATTTATGCGTAAAGCAGGTGTAACGTCCGCTCAAATTTACGGTTTCCCGATTGAATCTCCATACGATTTGTTGACTTTTCTGCAGAAAACCACACTATCGGCACTCCCCCTGCCCGATTTTTCCGGGGAGCAAACCGCCGCCCCCGCCTCCCCATGCGGGAAACGCCCGCCTCAGAAAGGATAGCCTATGGCCAGCTGCAGGCCGACGGCGTCCTTGAACTTCGGGATATTGAAGTACCCGGAATGGCCCGTATGGTAGGGGGCATGAAGCCCGTAGCCCACATCGAGGCGCAGGACGAGGAAGTCCAGGTCGTAGCGGAGGCCCACTCCTACGTCCAGGGCCAGGTCTTTCCAAAAACGGGAGAAGTCGAGCGTCGCATTGGGGCGCGTCGGGTCGTCGCGCAGGAGCCAGACATTGCCGGCATCGGCAAAGGCCGCCCCGTGGAGCGAGCCGAAGAGGCGGAAACGGTACTCCACGTTGGCCTCAAACTTCAGGTCTCCGGCCTGGTCCATGTAGGAGTATTCGTTGTCCGGGTCGGGAGTATAGGCGCCGGGGCCTATGGAGCGGATCGTAAAGGCCCGCAGGCTGTTGGCGCCGCCTATGTAGAACTGCTCGCTGTAGGGCGCCACCCGGCTGTTCCCGTAAGAATAGATTATGCCGGAGTAGAGGCGGAACACGAGGTTCTGCGCGTTGTTGATCTTCAGATTGTAGCGTCCTTCGGCCGAGAACTTCAGGAACTGGGCAAACGAGGCCCCGAGGAGCTGCTTTTCCTCGTCAAACTTCTTGCCGAAACCACGATAGATGAGTGAGGTCAGATTGCCGGCCGAGGAGAAATTCAGCTGCCACCAGAGCTTGTTGCGGTGCCGCGTTCCGGAGTTGTCGAAGGTCACGCTGTACTTCATGGCCGGGATAAACTGGTTGCGCAGGCTCAGGTCCAGCACGGGATTGGCCGCACGGATGGAATCGAACGTCGCCGTGCTGGCCCGGATGGCATTGAACGTCAGGCTGAAGGGCGTGATCACATGCTTCAGCACCGGGGAACTCTGGTACTGGTAGGCAATTTCCCCGCCAAAGGAGAGCATCCGGAAGTAATTGGCCCTCGTATAGCGGGTAAAGGACAGCTTCAGGTCTGTCGACTGCGTGAAGCGCCTCTCCCGGGCCGACTCCCCGGGCAAGAGCAGGCGCGGGAAGGAAAGGGAGAGCGAGGCACCCATCTCCCACGAATTGATCAGCGACTCGTCGCTGGCGGGCGAGGTGCGCCGCGTCTGCCACTCATAGCTTCCCTCCAGCTTCAGGGAGAGCGCCTCACCACCGTCGAAGATGTTTTTCCGCGTGATCGTAAGCGCCGCCCCCGGCCCCAGCTGGCTGTTGCTCTTCATCGTGAAGTCCGACTCGAAGGTCACGTCGTAGGGAGCGTCGTAGACTCCCTCCACCGTCACGTCCAGGAGGTTCTCCCCGACCGAGTCGGCGCGGTAGCCGATGTTCAGAGTCTGAAACATGTTCAGCCGCGAGAAGCGCAGGGACGTCAGGTCGTGTCTCCACTCCGTATAGAGTTCGCCCGGCGGAAGGCGGAAATTGGAGAGGATGACGGCGCGGCGCAGGTCGAACGTCCGGTTGTAGCGGATGGTCAGGTCTTCATAATGTATCGTGTCGGTCAGCGGTTCTCCGGCATAGTGGTAGAGATTCACGCTGCGCCGCCCTATGCGCCAGGGAGTGCGCACCC
The DNA here is from genome assembly GCA_944320955.1 of uncultured Bacteroidaceae bacterium. Lineage (GTDB taxonomy): Bacteria > Bacteroidota > Bacteroidia > Bacteroidales > Bacteroidaceae > UBA1794. The sequence goes on along the minus strand of CALUJL010000012.1, from coordinate 31,131 downwards.
GCCGGGCCAGGCCGGGCACGGGCGAGATGCGCAGGCTGATCCGGCCGGGACCGTGCACCGTGTCGGCCTCGAACTGCAGGGCCGACGACTCGAAGAAGTAGTACCCCCGGTTGCGCAGCAGGGTCTGGATGCGCTTCCGCTCCTGCTGCACGTTTTCCACGCTGAAGAGGTCGCCCTGACGCAGGTAGCTCTCGCCCTGCGCCTTCCGCAGCAGACTGTCGATGCCCGGGCTGAAGGAGCGGTACATGATGGTATCGATGTAGTAAGGCAGCCCGAGCGAAATCTCGTAACTCAGCTTGGCCTTGCGGTCGCCGGCGGGCAGGGTGTCGAAGTCCACCGCCCCGCGGAAGAAACCGTAGTCGTGCAGCAGATTGGTGGCCACCTTGGCGCGGACCTCCGGATTGACAGAGGAGAGAAACACCGGGTCGGCGGCAAAATGGCGGAAAATCCAGCGCCCCACTCCTTTCTTATACTTGGCAAAGGAATTGTAGACCCACAGCCCGACAGGCAGAGGACTGCGCAGGGAGGCGCTCCCGAACAGCGAATTGTTGGGCGCCACGCTGATGGCCGCCTTGGCCTCGGTAAGGGCGTCATCGGCCAGGCGCAGCACTTCCTTGTCCGTATCGAGCAACTGTATCTTCTTCACCCCCGTATAGAGCACCTCGTCCTCCGGCAGGTTGCGGGTCGTGGAGCATCCGGCAGCCACCACCGCGAGGCACAGGCAGAGGAGTCCCCCCGCCATCCGGCAGCAGAAGCCGCGCAGCCCGCCTTTCCCCCGCACGAACGGCCGGAGAGCGCTGCCGCTTTTCCCGAAAAGCGCTGCCGCTTTTTCCGAAAAGCGCTGCCGCTTTTTTTCAATTCCTCTTTCCATCCTCTTCTTCCTCCTTCGTCTCTTTCCGGCGATACCGGTACCAGGGTATCAACTCCCGCAGCGTGTACATCTTTTTCCGGAAGACAAAACCCGCCCCGGTCTTTATGATTTCGCCCTCCAGCACGCTCTCGTAGTTCTTATTGTAGTAGATGCGCACCGATTTCGTGCCCGCATCGTTGATATTGTACTCGATCGAGATATTGTCGATGAAAGACTCCGTCCGGTTCGTGGCATTGGCTCCCTGCGTAATCGTCCCGCCGATGACCACCCGGATGCGGTTGTTCCAGAAACGGCGGGCAAACTTGTAGGTATAGTCCGTCGTGTTTTGCCCGCCCTCGGCGCTCCCGTCGCTCGAATAGGAGCTCATGCCGATGGACAAGTCCGTACTCTTCAGCACGTTCCCCGCCAGCGAGTTGATCTGGCTCTGCAGCAGAGAGTTCAAAGCGTCGTTCACTTTCAGGCTTCCCCCCGAGGAAGAACCGGTATAAGTACCCATCGCGAGCGTCGTGATGGCCTGCTTGCTCCGCTCTTCCATGGTGAGGGCGTTCAGTTCCTCCTGCATGGCTGCGTCCTGCGGGGCCGCAATGTCGAAAGAGACGCTCAGATTTTCCAGCGTGTTGGTCAGATTGACGGAAATGTCGAAGTTCACTCCGCGGGAGCGGTTGTCCTCGTCCGTCACCGTGGAGCGTATCGTCTCCACCGCCGTCAGGTGCAGCGAGGGATTCATCAGGTTCCCGTTCCAGGAGACGTAGCTCCCTGGCTGAAGGGTGAACTCCTTGAGCGGAATCATGGGGAAGGCGTACTTCATAGTGCCGTTGTTCAGCGAATATCGCCCCGTAAGACTCAGGTCGTTCAGCGGGGAAGCCTGCAGAGTCAGGCTGCCCCCTCCTTCGAGGTCGACGTAGCTTTCCCCGTCTTTCGTCAGCTCCACGCGCATGTGCACCGTGGGATCGATTGTCAGCTGCAGCATCATGTCGAGCGAAGAGGGGCGGTAGGCCACTATGCTGGCCAGCGAATCCGTCTGGTTCGCTGCCGCAAGCGTATCGGAGAAGTCCACAAATGTCAGTTGCTCATTCAGCTGGTCCTCCACCGTGAGGGGGGAATTCTCCATGATATACGTCAGATCCGTCGAGCCGAGGATGCGCATGTTTCCCCGCATCTGCAGGCGGTCAAGCGGCCCGCGGACGGTCGAGTTGAGATTCACTATCAGTTTTCCGAGCAGCAGCGTGCCCTTGTCGCGGTGGCGCTGGTTGATGAGCTGGTAATTGCTGGCCTGCAGCGTCAGGTCGGCCACCGGCATCTCCGCAAAGTCCTTCGCGCTTACCGTGCCGTCTATGCGGAACGGCTCCTTGCCCGAGGCATAGATGTCGTATTCATGGAAATGGAGCACATTGTCGCGCACGTGGATTTTCTGCGAGTCCAGCGCCAGGTGCAGATTGGCGGCAGGCACGAAGACGCGCGACGAGTCGAAATACAGTTCCCCGTTGAGCATCGGCTGGTCCAAAGCGCCGGTGGCCTGCAGCTTCCCCTCCAGCGTACCCGTAAAATAGGTCTTGAAACCCGGCACAAAGCCGTTGAAGAATTCCAGGGGGAGGCTGTGGATTGTGACCAGGGAGGAGAGCAACTCGCTGCTTTCGCTGCGGAACTTGGCCCCGAGGCTCACCACCCGCTCCTCATTGCGCGTCAGTTGTGCCGCCACGGAGTGCGTGTCGAACGAAGAGTCCGGCATGTATCCGCCCCGCAAGGCAAGGTTTCCCAGCTCCATCCCGTTGAAACTTCCCTCCCGGAGGCGGGAGTTCACCAGGAAGCGCAGGCGCTTCTCGTCCCTTATGGAGACCGTGGCGTCCAGCACGCCCCCGATGTCGGGCAGGAAGGGCAGCGAGCGCACCACGTCGGCCATGTCCAGATTGGCAATGCTGAAGGACAAATCCTGCTTGGCCTGCACCGTGTCGTTCGAATGGATGGCGATGGACGTATTTCCGCTGCCGCTTTCCTCCAGTTGGATATTGGCAAATACGCGTCCCGCTTGGTTTATCCAGACTCCGTTGTCCGGATTCAGGCGCATCTTGCGGAAGGCGATGACCGGTTCGGCAGGGTAAAGCGAAATATGATAGCCGTCGTCGGCCATAAGTCCATGCAAACCGAGATTTGCCCCTACCCTTCCCTCGCTGTCGCGCATGTGAATCCGCATCTTCCCCTCATGATTGCTCAGCAAGGTATTGACCTGCGCCCGGAACGAGTAGGCCGGATTCCGCGGCCCGTTGATGAAAGTGGTGTAAAACGCCATGCCGGCAGAATCCTGTGCTGCACGGAAGAGCAGCGTGTCCAGCGTAAGGTCTTCGCCGGTCTGCAGCGCATAGCAATAGCCCTGCCCCGAGATTCCGGTCTCGGGAGAGGTCTGCAGATGCAGGTTTATCCTTTTTGCCGAAAGCGAAGTCCTTTCTTTCAAAATATAGTTGACAATGTTGTTTTCCCCCGCACGGAATATGATTTGCGCTTCCGGGAAATGCGCTTTCAGCACTTCATGTTCCGGATTGCGCGCCTCCAATTGTTTTTGCAGCAGGGCTATGAAGTCCGTCACCTGCTCCTGTAGGGAAAAGACGTGCGCTTTTCCGTCGATGAAGAGGGTAAAATCCCCAGTCTGCAAGCCTATCGACGTAATCTCCTCGCCCAAATGCGCTTCGAGGCTCACTCCGAACGGTTGGTCCGGCTGCTTTTGGACAAGGCCCACGGCCTTCAGGTCGGCATCCCAAACGTTCATCGACAAATCGGCAAGGAGAGGTTTGTTCCGCCGCAGCTCGGCTCCCAGCTGCGCATCCATTTTCAGCAAAAGATTGTCCGCATTCAGGCTGGCGTCCAGCCTGTTTTTCTCCAACCGGAGCGCGGAACGGATAAAGCGCAGCTGCCCATGGCGAAAACCGATGCGCTCCAGCGAGAAGCCGGCCTCCATTCGGGTACGCGGGCTGTAGATATCCGTCCCGCGCCCTTGCAGGCTGAGCACTGCCGATACGTCTTCTACGGAATCGAGCGGATAAAAATCGTTCACCTGCAGGCTGTCCAGCGTGAGGGTGGCTGCATAACGCTCGCTTCGCGTGTCGTAATTCCCTTCCAGCAACACCTTTCCCGGCTCATCGGCCAGTTCCGCCGCCACGCGGTACAGGCTCTTTCGTCCCGATACGTCGGCTTTCAGCTGCAATCCCTCGGGGAAACGCAGCGCCGGGCCCTCGGCTTTCCCGGCCGCGGGCTGCCCGGTCATCCAGGGCACCAGCAGGTCCAGGTCCTCTCCCCCGGCCTGCAACGCGGCCTGCAACGCTTCTTTTCCGAAATCATACGTCCCGCGGAGGGACAAGGAGAGGACTCCCGGCAAAAGGGCGGTCGTCTTCTGCACGGTCAGGCTGCGCCCCCGCCCTGCCACACGGCCGCCCAACAGCAAATCACGGGCCGGGAAGTCGCGCCCCGGCATACCCAAGAACAAAGATGAGAGGAGGCGCAGGTCGCGATAGCCTACGCGGATATCGTAGGACGCTGCCGACTCCCCGTCGTCGCCCTGCCCGCTCCAGAGATAGCTGCGCAGGCCGCCGTTCAGACGGATGCGGGAGTGAGGGGTCTCCAGCACCACATCGGCCACTATCCCCACCGTGTCCCGGTAAGAAAGGCTGCCCGCCAGCGAACTGAGCTGCAAGCCGCTCCGGTCGCGGGCCGCAAGATGCGTAATCCGCGCTTCGTAGCGGCTGCCTTCCATGCACAGCGTATCGGTCTCCAGCGCCACGGATGCCAGCGCGAGATGGTTCGGGTCGAAACCTTCGGCCGGCTTCTTTCCGTCGGCCCGGTAGGCGATTTCTTCCGAGGCGAAGCCCAACCGGGCAAGCGAATACCGGGCTTTCTGCAGATCGGCGTATGCCGAACGGAACTCCAGCCTGCTCTTCTCCAACGAGAGGGAGAGGCTGTCCGGCTGGTCCTGCGGCAGGGAATCGGTGCGCAGGGCAAAGGCAAGGGCCGGCGCCTGCAGCGAGGCTTCGCCCACCTTGTATACCTGGTTCGCCAAATCGATGCTTGCCCGGCGCAGGAGCAGCGTGTCGACCGCGGAAGCGAGGCGCATCCCGCCCTCCGGCATACGGAGGGAGAAGCGCACATCGCGAAGAGCGCCTTTCAGAAGGTTTATCTTGCTGAGGAAAGGAGGGGAAGGCTCCTTGGGAACAGCCTCCGCGGTATCGCGCAGGGAGAGCTGCACATTGGCATCGCTGAGCTGCAGGTCGTTGACCAGAAGTGTACGGCGCAGCAAGTCCCAGCGCTCCGCCCGCACGCGCAAGGTGCCTACCGTGCCATCCAGGGCCACTCCCCCGATCAAATCGCCGCTCTGCATCTCCAGCCCGCCCACCGTGAATTCTTCTGCCGAGAGGCGCCCCTCGAGCAAGCGCGAGAGGCCTACCCGCAGCGTGAGATGAGCCACGCGGATACCGCGGCGGCCCACGTCGACTCCCTCCAGCCTCAGGTCCAGAGGGAAAACGATGCGCAGTTTCTCTATCTTCAGCGGGATTCCGGCCGAACTCTCCACGAGCCCGCAGACTTTTCCTCCCAGCCAGCTCTGCACCGGGGGCAGGTAAAACAAGAAGCCCGCCGACACGACAGCTACGAACAAGGCCAGAAAGGCATAGCGCACGAAGCGGATTATGTATCTCACGACAAGCATTGCGCTCCAAAGGTAAGGAAATAATGCGAAACAGCCCCGCCCGTCACGGGAAGATTTACGCCCGGCGCATCATAAAGATGCTGCACTCGTAGAGCAAATAGAGCGGCAAGGCCACAAGGAGCAGGGTAAACGGGTCGCCCGTGGGAGTGATAATGGCCGAAAGCACGACCAGGATGACGAAAGCGTGCCTGCGGTGGCCCGTAAGGAGGCTGCGCGAGAGGATGCCGATGCGCTGGAGCAGCGTCAGAAGCAAAGGCAACTGGAAAGCCAGCCCCATGAAAAGGATGAGCATCAGGAAGTTGTCCATGTAAGAAGTAAGCGAAAGCATGTTGGGCACTGCATCGCTCAGCTCATAGCCGGCCAGAAACCGCAAAGTCAGGGGAAAAATCAGGAAATAGCCCAAGGCCGCCCCCAGATAGAAGAAGACGCTGCTCAGGAGGAAGGCCGCGCTCATCCCCTTGCGCTCCCCTTCGTAGAGCGCGGGGCGCACGAAAAGCCAGATCTGCCACAGGATGAACGGGACGGAGCAGACGAGGGCGAACCAGAAGGCCGTGGAAAGATGGAGAAAGAAGGGCGTGGTGAGCTGTATGTTGATGAGCTGTACGCCGAAATCGTCCGCCCCTCCGGCCAGCGAGGGCATGACTTCCGCCTCCAGGCGGTGCAGCCAGCGGTATGTGACGAAGCCGCTCCGGCAGGGGGCCAGCACGAACGAGTCGAACAGGCGGGGCATCAGGGCAAAAAACAAGGCGAACAAGACGGCCAGGACGGCCACGATGCGCAGCAGCACCCGGCGCAAACTGTCCAGATGCTCCCAGAAGGTCATCGACTCCGTATCCCTTTCCGACATATTCCCCTAACGCTTTTCTGAAAAAGTGGCAGCACTTTTTGCACACGGCGGCAGCACTTTTCGCGAAAAGTGCTGCCGCCGTGTGCGGCTACTTCTTCGCCTCTCCGGTATCTGCGGGCTTCTCGGGCTCCGGTTCGTCCATCGCTTTCTTCAGTTCCTCCTCGGTCTCCTGCATACCGCGCTTGAAGCTTTTCACGCCTTTGCCCAGGCCGCTCATCAGTTCCGGTATCTTCTTTCCGCCGAAGAGCAGCAACACGACCAGGGCGATGAGCACGATTTCGCCCATACCGAGATTCAAAAACAAAAAAGGTGTTCCCATAAGTCTGAATATCTATGTAGGTTTTTACTTGAAAATGCTGCCGCTTCTCTCCCCTCAGCTCTCCTGGATGTAGACTCTCTTCACCCGCTCCGACACGGAGGTCAGCACCTCGTAGGGGATTGTGTCCAGGGCATCGGAGAGTACCGTCACCGGCAGTTCCGGCCCGAAGAGCTCCACCGGGTCGCCCTCGGCGCAGGAAATGCCGGAAACGTCTACCATGGCCACGTCCATGCAGATGTTGCCCACGAAAGGAGCCTTACGCCCGTGGACCAGACAGTAGCCCCGGCCGTTGCCGAGATGACGGTCGAGCCCGTCGGCGTAGCCTATCGGGATGTCGGCAATGCGGGAGGGACGCAGGATTCTGCCGCGGCGGCTGTAGCCCACCGTCTCGCCGGCCGCCACGTCGCGCAGCTGCAGGATTGTCGTGCGCAGGCTGCTCACCGGATGGAGCAGCCGGTTGTCCACCGGACTGATGCCGTAGAGTCCCAGTCCGAGGCGCACCATTTCCATCTGATGCTCTGGGAAACGCTCGATGCCCGCCGTATTCAGGATGTGACGGATTATCTTGTGCGGGAAGAAGGACTGCAGCTTCTCGGCCGCAGCACGGAAGGTCTCGATCTGCCGGTGCGTGAAATCGTCGAACTCGGCGCTGTCGCTTCCGGCCAAATGGGAGAACACCGAGCGCGGAAGCAGCGTGCTCTGCCGCTGGAGGATGCTGCCCAGACGGGCCATGTCGGCAGGGGCGAAACCCATGCGGTGCATGCCAGTGTCCACCTTGATGTGCACCGGGAAGTTCGTGATGCCTTGCAGGCGGGCCGAGTGGAGCAGGGCTTCGAGCAAGCGGAAGTTGTAGACTTCCGGTTCGAGCCCGTATTCGAAGAGAGTGGGCAGCGCGGCCATCTCCGGATTCATCACGATGATTCCCGTACGGATGCCTGCATTGCGCAGCGCCACCCCTTCGTCGGCCACGGCGACCGCCAGATAGTCGACACGCAAGTCCTGCAACGTCTTGGCCACTTCTATGCTGCCTGCGCCGTAGGCCGACGCCTTCACCATGCAGACCATCTTCGTCTCCGGCTTCAGACGGGCGCGGTATTCGTTGAGGTTCTCCGCAAGGGCCGTCAGATTGACCTCCAGTATCGTCTCGTGCACCTTGCGCGAAAGCGCCTCGACGATGCGCTCGAAACGGAAGGAGCGGGCGCCCTTGAGCAGAATGACCTCATCGCGCAGCTCTCCGGGCAGCGGCGAGGCCAGGAATTCCCCGGTGGAAGCAAAGAGCGACATGCCGGGAATGGACAGGAGGTGCACCCGGCTGCCGATGCCCACTACCCGCCGCACGTCGCGGCGGCGTATGAGTTCGCTTATCTTGCGGTACAACTCTTCCGGCTCCTCACCCGTTTCCAGCAGGTCGGAGAGTATCAGAGTGCGGCTCAGGCCGCAACTTTGCGAGCGGCGGTAGAGGAAATCGAGCGCTATCTCCAGCGAAGAGAGGTCGGAGTTGTAGCAGTCGTTGACCAGTATGCAGCCGTTCTTCCCCTCTTTCACCTCCATGCGCATGGCTATCGGCTCCCACTTTGCAGCCCGTTCGGCTATCTCGTCGCCCTCCAGCCCCAGGAGCCGGGCGGCACAGATGCAGTACATGGCGTTTTCCACCGCAGCGTTGTCGGCAAAGGGGATGCGGCACACGTATTCGCCCCGCGCCAGATTTTCCGGAGCGGCGGGCGTGATGCGGTAGCGGAGCACGGTCCACTCCCCCTCTTCCTGCTCCGCGGAGACAAGGAAAGCCGGGGCCTGCTCGTCCGTGGCAGACCATCCGAAACGCTCGACATAGGGGTTAAACTCCTCCACGCAGCGCGCCACGGTCTCGTTGTCGGCGCAATAAATCAGCGTCTTGCAGTGCTGCATCAGCCGGAGCTTCTCCCGGCATTTCTCTTCCATGCTGCTGAAGTTTTCCTGATGTGCAGCGCCCAGATGCGTGAGTATGCCGATTGTCGGCTCCACTATGGGCTCCAGCCGCTGCATCTCGCCGGGCTCGGAGATGCCGGCCTCTATGATTGCCACCTCCGTATGCCGGTCGATCTGCCAGACGGAGAGGGGCACTCCTACCTGGGAGTTGTAGCTCCGCGGCGACCGGGTAGTGCGGACCGAAGGACGGAGCAGGGCTGCCAGCCATTCCTTGACGATGGTCTTGCCGTTGCTGCCCGTGATGCCGACCACGGGGATGGAGAAACGGCTGCGGTGGTGCCGCGCCAGCGCCTGCAGGGCCTGCAGCGACGAGGGGACTTGCAGGTAGACGGCATCGGGATGCAGCGCATCGCCCTCCGGCAAGTGCTCCACGACGAAGGCGCGCACCCCGCGCCCGTAGAGTTCTTCGATGTACTTGTGCCCGTCGTTGCGCGGGCTGCGGATGGCAAAGAACAGCGTGCCTTCCGGATAACAGAGGGAGCGGCTGTCCGTAAGCAGCCAGTCGACGGGCACTTCCTGCGCCCCGCAGACCTGTGCGTCCAGCACTTCGGCTATCTGGGATATAAGGTAAGTCATGATTGGAATTATCGGTTTTCTGATCTTCTGTATTGTGTTTTCTCATAAACGCCCGGAGAGGAACGGATATTGCGCCAGCAGTTTTTCTTTTTTGCGCTGCATGTTTTCCCGAAAAGCGGCATAGCTTTTCCCGAAAGGATGCAGCGGCCTGTGTTCCGCCATCTGCACCCACTCGCCGATGTCCTGCATCGCCCTCCGGGTATCCGGGGCAAAACAGGCCTCCGCGAAACGCTCAAACACGTAGTCCTCTGCCACCTCCGAAGGATGGAGCAGGTCGCGCGCATAGAAACGGTAGTCGCGCAGCTCGTCGAGCAGCAACTCGTAGGCCGGGAAGTAGGCTATCCGCCCGGGAAAACGCCCGGCCAGCTCGTCGGCGGCCAGCAGGAGTATGCTCTTGCTCAACTGGTTTTCGTGGAGCCCGTCGCGCAGATGGCGCACGGGGCTGACGGTCAGGACCACCCTGCGCCCGCCGCCGTCGCCGCTTTCCGCAAACCAACGCTCCAGAAAGGCAGCATACCCTTCCACAATCTCCTCCACCGTCATCCGCCGGCGCAGGAAGAGGGAGGCGGGAAACTTGTGACAATTGGCCACCACCTCCCCGCTGCTTCGCAATATATATAGGTAAGAAGTCCCCCACGTCAGCAGAAGGGTGCGGAGATGCGCGAACCTTTCGGCCGCGGGGCGGTACTCGCCGTTCATGAGCCGCAGGGCCTCGTCAGGACAGGGCGCCGCGAAACGCCCGTGGTGCATCCAGCTGCAATAGGCCCCCCCGGGCGTTTCCTGCAACTCACCGGCCTCGAACGGACGAAACTCCGCCAGGCGCGCCAAAGCCTGCAGGACGGACTGCGGATTGAAGAGAATGCCAAAAGGATTGACCGTGCAGTCGAAACGCAAACGCTGCATCCGCCGCCCGATGGCCTCCGAGAAGCAGGAGCCGAGCAGCAGGGAAGCCTCATCGTAGCGCAAGGGGGGCGCCAAGGCGGGTATGCTGATTTCTGTCTGAAGTTTCATGAGTTACAAATTCCGGCACTCCGTCTTTCCCCCGCCCGAGGCGGAACAAGCGGCGTTCCGGCCTTCCGCAAAGGGGAAAATCTTTGCGCAAAAGTAGGCAATTCATGGAATTATATTGTACTTTTGCGCAAAAATATCGTAAGAATGACGGACGATTCCACATACAGTCTGCTGAGGAAAATCGACAACCCCGCCGATTTGCGCCAACTGCCGGAAGAGAAACTGGCGGAAGTCTGCAAGGAACTCAGACGAGACATCATCGACGAAGTGTCGCACAACCCCGGCCATTTCGCCGCCAGCCTGGGAGTCGTGGAGCTGACCGTGGCACTTCACTACGTCTTCAATACCCCCTACGACAAACTGGTGTGGGACGTCGGCCACCAGGCCTACGGGCATAAAATCCTGACGGGGCGCAGGGATTCCTTCTGCACGAACCGCAAACTGGGCGGAATATGCCCCTTCCCCACCCCGAAGGAGAGCGAATACGACTCCTGCGTCTGCGGCCACGCCTCGAATTCCATATCGATAGCCCTCGGCATCGCCGTGGCCGCCCGCAAGGAACACCGCGACGACCAGCACGTAGTGGCCATCATAGGCGACGGAAGCATGAGCGGCGGCCTCGCGTTCGAGGGGCTGAACAACGCTTCCGTTACGCCGAACAACCTGCTGATCATACTGAATGACAACAACATGTCCATAGACCGCAGCGTCGGAGGCATGAAGGACTATCTGATCCAGCTCACCACCAGTGCGCACTACAACCGCATGCGATTCAAACTCTCCCGCATGTTTACCAACTGGGGCTGGCTCAACGAAGCGCGCCGCAACGCCATCATCCGCTTCAACAACAGCCTGAAGTCCATGCTCACCCACCAGCAAAACATATTCGAAGGCCTGAATATCCGCTACTTCGGCCCGGTCGACGGGCACGACGTGCAGGGGCTCGTGCGCGTGCTGCGGGAAATAAAAGACATGACCGGGCCCAAAATCCTCCACATCCATACCGTCAAGGGAAAAGGCTTTGCCCCGGCCGAACAGGCCGCGACCCTGTGGCACGCACCGGGCTGCTTCGACCCCGACACCGGAGAGATACTGAAGCAACCGGCCGAGCCCGACGGGAAAAAACACGTGCGCTACCAGGAAGTCTTCGGCGAGACACTGCTGGAACTGGCGCGGATGAACCCGCACATCGTAGGGGTGACTCCGGCCATGCCCACCGGGTGCTCCATGAACATCCTGATGAAGGCCATGCCGGATCGGGCCTTCGACGTAGGCATTGCCGAAGGGCACGCCGTGACCTTCTCCGCAGGAATGGCCTACAGCGGGCTGCAACCGTTCTGCAACATCTACTCCTCCTTTTCGCAGCGGGCCGTGGACAACATCATCCACGACGTGGCCATACAGAATCTCCCCGTCGTTCTCTGCCTGGACCGCGCCGGTCTGGTCGGCGAGGACGGCGCCACCCACCACGGGGCCTTCGACATGGCCATTTTGCGCCCCGTCCCCAACCTGACCATTGCCTCCCCCTACGACGAACACGAGCTGCGGCGGCTCATGTACACAGCCCAACTTCCCGGCCGGGGCGCATTCGTCATACGCTACCCCCGGGGACGCGGCAATCTCGCCGACTGGCGGTGCCCGCTGGAGGAAGTACCCGTAGGAAAAGGGCGCCGCCTGAAGGAAGGAAGCGACATGGCCGTCGTCTCCATCGGCCCGATCGGGCAGACCGCCGCCGAAGGCATCCGGAAAGCCGAAGCAGCGGGCAACCTCAGCATCGCCCACTACGACCTGCGTTTCCTCAAGCCCCTGGACGAAGAGATGCTCGACGAGATAGGCCGCCGCTTCAGCAAAATCCTGACCGTGGAAGACGGCTGCATAGCCGGAGGCATGGGCAGCACGGTACTCCAGCACCTCACATCGCACGGTTATACTCCCCAGGTACGCCATATCGGCATACCGGACCATTTCATCGAACACGGAACCATAGCAGAGTTATACCACTTGTGCAGAATGGATGCCGACTCCATTTGCCAAAACCTTCTCCAATTATGAAAATCGTCATAGCCGGAGCCGGGGCAGTAGGCACCCACCTCGCCAAACTGCTCTCCTCAGAAAACCAAGACATCATCCTTTTGGACGAAAACCCGGCACTTCTCGGAACATTGGAAAGCAATTTCGACCTGATGACCCTGGCCGTTTCCCCAACCTCGGTCATCGGGCTGGAAGAAACGGGCGTCGCCCAGGCCGACCTCTTCATCGCCGTCACCCCGGACGAAAGCCAAAACATGACCGCCTGCATGCTGGCCGCCAACCTGGGCGCAAAAAAAACCGTCGCCCGCATCGACAACCAGGAATACCTCATGCCGCGCAACCGGGACTTCTTCGCCCGCGTCGGCATACACTCCCTCATCTGTCCGGAAATTCTGGCAGCGCAGGAAATCATTTCCTCCATCCGCATGAGCTGGATACGGCAGTGGTGGGAATTCAGCGACGGGGCTTTGCTGCTCTTGGGCGTCAAGATCCGGCAAGGAGCCGAGATACTCGACAAACCTCTCTATGAGCTTGGCACCGATATCCCCTACCATCTGGTCGCAATCAAGCGGGAACACGAGATGATCATCCCCGGAGGTAACGACATGGTGCAGCTCAACGACATAGTCTACTTCACCACTACGCGAAAATACATTCCACACATCCGCGAAGTGGCGGGGAAAGAACACTTCCCCGACGTGCGGAACGTCATCATCATGGGCGGAAGCCGCATCGCCATACGGGCCGCCCAGCAAGCGCCCGACTACATGCGGATAAAAATCATAGAGAACGACCCGAAAAAGAGCGAGCTGGTGGCCAATGCCGTAAGCGATAAAATCATGGTCATCAACGGCGACGGCCGCGACATCGACCTCCTCGTGCGCGAAGGCATTCATGAAACCGACGCTTTCGTGGCACTTACCGACAGTTCGGAGACCAATATCCTGGCCTGCTCGGCCGTAAAACGGATGGGAGTGCAGAAGACGGTGGCAGAAGTGGAGAACATCGACTATATTCCCATGGCAGAAAGCCTGGACATCGGCTCGGTCATCAACAAAAAGATCATCGCCGCCAGCCATATCTACCAGATGATGCTGGACAACGACGTCAACAATGTGAAAAGTCTCACCTTCAGCAACGCCGATGTGGCAGAGTTTACAGTCCGCGAAGGCGACAGAATCACCCAAAAGGCCGTGAAAGACCTGGGCCTGCCCCGGGGGACGACCATCGGAGGCCTTGTGCGGAACGGAAAAGGCATCATGGTATCGGGCGATACGCACATCCTCCCCGATGACCACGTCATCGTCTTCTGCCTCGGCAGCAGCATGATCAAGAAGATAGAACGCTTCTTCCGATAAAACTCCCCGCATTACACTCCTGAATCCATAGCAACAGAAATTCATGATAAACGGCAGATTCATTTCCCGGATATTAGGGTTGCTCCTGCAGGTCATAGCCATCTTCCTCCTCATCTGTGCCGCAGTCGCATGGGGATACGGCGAGGAAGACCTGGAAGCCTTTCTCCTCTCCGCCCTCATCACCATGGCTTCGGGCGGAATCATGATGCTCTTCGGGCGAAAAGCCCCGCAGAAATTCTCCATCCGCGACGGCTACTTCATCGTTTCCGCCACGTGGGTCCTCTGGTCGCTGGCCGGGACACTCCCCTTCCTGCTCGGCGGATACCAGATGTCCTTCTCCGCCGCCTACTACGAGTGCATGTCGGCTTTCACCAGCACGGGCTTTACGGCAATGGACAACATCGACTCGCTCCCGCACGGCATACTCTTCTGGCGTTCCCTCATGCAGTGGATCGGCGGACTGGGCATCGTTTTCTTCACCATAGCGATACTCCCCTACTTCGGCGGGACGGGCGTACACCTCTTCGCCGCAGAAATGACCGGCCCGACCAAGGACAAGCTGCATCCGCGCGTGGCCATCACGTCGCGGCGCATCTGGGCCATGTATATTGCCATCACCTTGCTCGAGGCCGCGCTGCTCTCTTTGGGAGGAATGCCGCTGTTCGACAGTTTTTGCCACTCGCTCTGCACCACGGCCACTGGCGGTTTCTCCACCCAGCAGGCCGGAATGTCCGTCTACGACTCCGCTTATATCCAATATGTGGTCAGCATCTTCATGTTTGTCTCGGGCATCAACTTCGTCACGCTGTACTCCCTCTTCTCCAGCCGCAGGCGAAAACGGATCCAGGGCGACGAAGTCAAGTGGTACACCGGGTCTACACTGCTTTGCACCTTATTCATTGCCTGCGCCCTCGTCTACTTTTCGGGGCGCGACTGGGAGCCGGCCTTCCGGGCCGCGCTGTTCCAGGTGACTTCCATACATACCTCCACGGGATTCACCTCCGAAGACCTGACCGTCTGGCCCAGCTGCACCTGGTTCCCGCTGGTGCTGCTGATGATCTCCGGGGCATCGTCCGGCTCCACCACCGGCGGAGCCAAGTGTATCCGCCTGCTGATCCTCTACCGGGCCGTGCGCAATGAATTCCGGCGCATCGTCCACCCCAACGCCGTCCTGCCCCTGCGCATCGGGAAGCAGCCCATCGGCACGCAAACCGTGCTGACCGTCTTCATCTGCATCTTCCTCTATGTCGGTTTCTCGCTCTTCTTTGCCTTCCTCTGCATGGAGAGCGGCTACAGCTTCGTAGGCTCCATCAGCTACTGCGCCGGCTGCATCGGCAACACGGGCGCGGCATTCGGCGAATTCGGCGGAAGCAGTTGCTCGTTTCTCTCCCCGGCCTGGAAATGGGCCAGCTCGTTCATGATGCTCGTAGGCCGGCTGGAATTCTTCACGATCTTGCTGCTTTTCACCCCCCAGTTCTGGAAGCATCAGTAATATCCCCCGCAATACATCTCAAAAATATCATAGCCTATGTTTTCAGGTATCATCGAAGAAACGGCAAAGGTCATTGCCATCGAACACGACCGCGACAACATCCACCTCACTCTCACCTGCTCTTTCGTCGAAGAGCTGAGCATCGACCAGAGCATTGCCCACAACGGGGTCTGCCTGACGGTAGTGCGTATCGACAACGGTGCCTACACCGTCACCGCCATGCGCGAGACTTTGGAGCGAAGCAACCTGGGCCTTCTGCAAACCGGGGACTTGGTCAACGTGGAGCGCAGCATGAAAATGAACGGACGCCTCGACGGGCATCTCGTCCAGGGGCACGTGGACCAAACGGCGGAGTGCATCGGAGTAGAAGACCAGAACGGAAGCTGGACTTATACGTTCCGCTACGATTTTGACCCGGCGATGGCCCGGCGCGGATACTTCACCGTGGACAAAGGCTCCGTAACGGTCAACGGCGTGAGCCTCACCGTCTGCCAACCGACGGACGACACTTTCCAGGTGAACATCATCCCCTACACATACGAGCAGACCAACTTCCACCGGATACAGCCGGGAAGCATCGTCAACATAGAGTTCGACGTCATCGGGAAGTACCTGGCCCGGCTCAGTCACTTCAGCAACCTGTAGGAAGAGCGGCATGGAAAAGACAAATCCCTTACTGGAACTCGCCAGAAGCCGCCAGAGCGACCGCGCCTACGACGCCGCCCGCCCGGTGGAGGCCGAGAAACTGGAGCGAATCCTCGAGGCCGCGCGCCTCGCCCCCTCGGCCTGCAACGCGCAGCCGTGGCACTTCACCGTCGTGACCGACCCGCAAATCACGCACCGCATGGGGCGTGCCGCCGCTTCGCTGGGCATGAACAAGTTTGCCAAGGACGCCCCCGTGCATATCCTCATCACCGAGGAGAGCGCCAACTTCACCTCTTTCCTCGGGAGCAAAATAAAAGACAAATACTTCCCGCTCATCGACATCGGCATCGCCGCCGCACACATCACGCTCGCCGCCGAAGCCGAGGGGCTGGGCAGCTGCATCCTGGGCTGGTTCGACGAGAAAGCCTTCAAAGCCCTGGCCGGAATACCCGAGGGGAAGCGCATCCTGCTCGACATCGTAGTGGGATACCCCACGAAGCCCAAGCGGAAGAAATCGCGGAAGGAGGCGCGGAAGGTGGTTTCCTTCAACAAATACGGAGAGTGGGAAGAGCCTTGACCGCTCCCCCCCTGCCCCTTTTTTATGCCGCAGCGCCCGGACTGGCCGAACAAAGCCGCCCGGGCGCTGCGCCCGTTTTTATGCAAAATAGGAAATCACGTGGTTCGCGGCCAGGAGGATGACAATGTAACGCACCATTTTGCCCACGAACATGGAGACTACCGTCAGGTAAATATTGGCCCGCATGTAGCCCAGCGTGATGGCTATGAGCTCCCCGAAGGTGGGCAGGAAGGTGAAAAAGGCCATCAGCGCCCCCTTTCCACGCAGGAAGCGGCGCATGAGCCTCACCCGCGCGGGCTTGACTTTCAGGTAGCGCTCGATCCATTCCTCCTTGCCCAGGTAGCCGATGCCGAAACACGTGAGCGTCCCCAGCGTGTTCCCCACCGTGGCCCACAGGATGCCCCACACGGGATTCACGCCCAGCGAGACCAGCGTCACCAACACGGCCTCGGAACTGAACGGGACCACGCTGCCGGCCAGAAAAGCCGACAGGAAGAGGCCGAAACAGCCCCAGTCCACCAACACTTGAACCAGCTCGTTTTCCACAAGTCTATTGCTCCGTTTCCGCCGGGTCGTCGGCCAGCGTGTCGTCCATGGCGTCCTCTTTCTCTATGCTCAGCTGCCCCGAAGGGGAAATGTAGACGCGCGCGGCCATATAGAGGTCGGTCTGCGGATAACAGATGCTGGCGGCAAAGAGGAGGCGCCCCCCGTCCACGCGGTCGAAGACCAGCCCCTCCAGGATGGCATGGCTCAGGAACGGCTCGTCCACCACGGAGGAAAAGTCCGTCTTGCGGAACGTATGGGCGTAGAGCTGCGACCCGTCGGGGCGGAACACCTGCAACTCGATCGTATTGTCCTCGTAGAGCGTGCCGTCTTCCAGCTCCACCCGGGGCAGCGTCCCGTCCGCCTTACGGCGGATTTTATAGGTATATTCCCCGCTTCCGATGCGCGCCGCCCCCTCAGCCGCAGAGGGCTGCATCCGGGGCTCCGGGGTTTCGGCTTTTTCCACAGCCGCCGCGGGCTGCTCCCCGCTGCGCCCTTCCGCTTCCGGCCGGCAGGAGAGGAGCACCGTCCCGCCCAGAAGGAGGCACACGAGGCACGCTTTCATATTAGTTTCCACTCGATAGTTTTTTTGATGGGTAAAAAGAAACGATAGCAAAGGAACGCATTTTAACCCGAAACCGCAAGCATTTCCCGCGAATTATCCCGCAAAGCGCCGAAGAAATCCCCGCCCCGCAAACCACAGGCCACTTCCGGCAGCACAGAACAGCCCAAGGGGAAAACAGGAAAAGCGCCTGCGGTTTCCGGAAAAAGCGGCAACACTTTTCCCGAAAAGTCCTGCATCTTCCTGTCCCGGCACGGGCCGCCGCTTTAAATAAAATAAGGAGAAAACGGGACAGAATGGAACAACCTTCAGAAAAAATCGCTATTTTTGCCATCAAAATCAGAAAACAGACTTACTACTTATGGCTACGAAAACGAAACGCTTCATATTGCCCGAAGATGAAATCCCTACCCAATGGTATAACATCCAGGCCGATATGATAAACAAGCCCCTGCCCATGCTCAACCCGGGCACCAAGAAACCGCTCAAGGCGGAAGACCTCTACCCGATTTTCAACCAGGCTTGCTCCCAGCAGGAGCTGAACCAGACCGACACGTGGATAGACATTCCCGAAGAGGTCTACGAACAATATAAATTCTACCGCTGCACGCCGCTCGTCCGTGCCTACGAACTGGAAAAAGCGCTGGATACCCCGGCCCACATCTACTTCAAAAACGAGAGCGTGAGCCCCGTCGGTTCCCACAAGCTCAACTCCGCCTTGGCACAGGCCTACTACTGCAAGAAAGAGGGCGTGACCAACGTGACCACCGAGACGGGCGCCGGACAGTGGGGCGCAGCCCTCTCCTACGCCTGCAAGGCATTCGGCCTGGAACTGGCCGTCTACATGGTCAAGATCAGCTACCAGCAGAAGCCCTACCGCCGCAGCATCATGCAGACCTTCGGCGCACAAGTCACCGCCAGCCCCTCCATGTCCACCCGCGCCGGCAAGGACATCATAACCAAAGACCCTACCTGCAACGGCTCGCTCGGCACGGCCATCTCCGAAGCCATCGAGCTGGCCATGACCACGCCCAACTGCAAATACGTCCTCGGCTCGGTGATGAACCACGTAAGCCTGCACCAGACGATCATCGGCCTCGAAGCCGAGAAGCAGATGGCCATGGCCGGCGAATACCCCGACATAGTCATCGGCTGCTTCGGCGGCGGCTCCAACTTCAGCGGCATAGCCTTCCCCTTCATGCGCCACAACATCCTGGAAGGGGCCAAGACGCAGTTCCTGGCCGCCGAGCCCTCCTCCTGCCCCAAACTGACGCGCGGAAAATTCGAATACGACTACGGCGACGAGAGCGGCTACACGCCCCTGCTGCCGATGTACACGCTGGGCCACAACTTCCAGCCCGCCAACATCCACGCCGGCGGCCTGCGTTACCACGGGGCGGGCACCATCATCTCCCAACTCCTGAAGGACGGGTACATGGGCGCCGTAGACCTCCCGCAGACGGAGACCTTCAAAGCCGGCGTCTTCTTTGCCCGCCACGAGGGAATCATCCCCGCCCCCGAGTCCTGCCATGCCATCGCGGCCGCCATACGCGAGGCAAACAAGTGCAAAGAGAGCGGCGAGAAGAAAGTAATCCTCTTCAACCTGAGCGGACACGGCCTCATCGACATGGCCGCCTACGACCAGTTCCTGGCCGGAGACCTGGTGGACTACTCCCCCTCCGACGAGGACATCGCCGCAAACCTCAAGGACGTGGAACCGCTCCAGTAAGCACTCCCCGCAAAAAGCCAACTAACATAACCCCTAAAAATACACAGCAATATGACCATTGACAGTTTCAATTTTGCCGGAAAGAAGGCAATCATTCGCGTAGACTTCAATGTCCCCCTGAATGAAGAGGGCAAGATTACAGACGACACCCGCATCCGCGGCGCGCTCCCCACGCTGAAGAAAATCCTGGCCGACGGCGGCAGCGTAATCATCATGTCGCACATGGGAAAACCCAAGAAGAACCCCGACATGAAATACTCCCTCGGACAGATTGTCGACGCCGTATCCGAGAAACTCGGCGTGAAGGTACAGTTCGCCCCCGACTGCATGAAAGCCGACGAAGCCGCAGCAGCCCTCAAGCCGGGCGAAGCACTCCTGCTCGAAAACCTCCGCTTCTATGCCGAAGAAGAGGGTAAACCCCGCGGCGAATTTGCCACCGACGAGGAGAAAGCCGCTGCCAAGGCCGCCCTCAAACCGAAGCAGAAAGAGTTTGCCAAGCACCTGGCTTCCTACGCCGACTGCTACGTGAACGACGCCTTCGGCACGGCCCACCGCAAACACGCCTCCACCGCCATCATCGCCGACTACTTCGACGCCGACCACAAGATGCTCGGCTACCTGATGGAAAAAGAGGTGAAAGCCGTGGACAACGTATTGAGCAACATCAAGCGCCCCTTCACCGCCATCATGGGAGGCTCGAAGGTTTCCACGAAAATCGGCATCATCGAGAACCTGATGAACAAGGTGGACAACCTGATCCTCTGCGGCGGAATGACCTACACCTTTGCCAAAGCCCAAGGCGGCAAGATAGGAAACTCCATCTGCGAGGACGACAAACTCGACCTGGCCCTCGACATTATCAAGCAAGCCAAGGAGAAAGGCGTGAACCTCGTATTGGGTACGGACTGCGTCATAGCCGACGCGTTCTCCAACGATGCGCACACCCAGGTATGCCCCGCCAATGATATTCCCGACGGATGGGAAGGCCTCGACGCAGGTCCCGAGACGCAGAAAGCATTTGCCGAAGCCATCAAGGACGCCAAGACCATCCTCTGGAACGGTCCCGCAGGCGTCTTCGAGTTCGACAACTTCACCGCCGGCTCCCGCGCCATAGCAGAAGCCATAGCCGAGGCCACCAAGAACGGAGCCTTCTCCCTCATCGGCGGCGGCGACTCCGTAGCCTGCATCAACAAGTTCGGCATGGCCGACCAGGTATCCTACATCTCCACCGGCGGCGGCGCCCTGCTGGAAGCCATCGAAGGCAAAGTACTGCCCGGAATAGCAGCCATCAAAGGCGAATAAACTCCGCACAACAACCTCAACAAAGGTGTTCTCCCCTCGTCAAGACGGGGAGACACCTTTATTTTTTGACGAACCGCATGACCCCCATCCGCCCCCATTCAGACAGACACTTCACACTCATGAAAGCCCCTATCCTGCTCGCCACTCTCGCACTGGCCCTCAGCCTCCCCCTCAAAGCCCAAGTATTCAAGAACGAAAACACCCAGAAGGTGGTCAATACCCTGCGCGAGCGCATCAAACTCTCCGGCTATGTCCAGGGAGCCTACACCGCCGACCGCGACGAAAACACCTTCGAACTCAAGCGCGCCATCCTCATGGCCGACGGACAAATCACCAAGCAGTGGCGCGTTTACTACATGCTCGACCTCAAAGGGCCCAAGACCCTCGAAGCCTACACCGAGTACAAATTCCACGAAGCCCTGCAAGTACGCTTCGGGCAGTACAAGAATCCCTTCTCCATCGAAAACCAAATCTCCCCCACCCTCATCGAACAAATCGAAACCTACTCCCTCGTCAGCAACTACCTGGCCGGCATCTCCTCCGCCGACCCGCTCTACGGCGGACACAGCGGCCGCGACCAGGGACTGATGGTCTTCGGCAATCTCGTCGACAAGGGAGCGTACCACGCCCTCACCTACAAGCTCGCCGTCATGAACGGGCAAGGCATCAACGTAAAAGACAAGAACACGCAGAAAGACCTCATAGCCTACCTCCACTACAAACCCTGCGCCGAAGCCACCCTTGCCGCCAGCATCTGGGAAGGCCGCGGCCACGCCATTGCCGAAAGCCCCTACAACCCCGGCCTCAAAACGGGCGACAACTACCGCCGCGCACGCTGGTCGGCCGGCGCCGAGGTGAAGACCCGTCTGGCCGACCTGCGCGGGGAATACATGGCCGGGCGCGACGCCGGCGTGCGGAGCCAGGGCTACTATGTCGTGGGCAACCTCCACCTCACCGACAAACTCGACCTCCTGGCCTCCTACGACTACCTGCAACGCAACAAAGACATGGGCAACGCCGCCGAACAGACCAACTACATCGGCGGACTCCAATACTGGTTTTATCCCCGCTGCCGCCTCCAGCTCGTCTACACCTACCGCGACAATCTCCACGACCCCAACCAACGCGGCGGAAACCTCCTCCAGGCACAAGTACAAGTACGCTTCTGAAATACACGGAAGAAGCAGGGCACCCGCCAAAAAGCGCCGCAACTTCCACCGAAAAGCGCCGCATCTTTTTCCCAAAAGGCCTGCATCCCGTTGTTGCCGGATGCAGGCCTTTTGCACATCCACCCGGAAGGAAAACGATGCCGATTCAAAGAAAATTTGGAGATCCCCGAAAGAATTTTGCCCAAAAACTTTGCCAGTTTCAGGAAAAAGCCTATCTTTGCACCGCAAAACCAAAAGATGGCGTATTAGTCTAGCGGTTAGGACGTCGGCCTCTCACGCCGAAAACTCGGGTTCGAGTCCCGGATACGCTACAAACCGCTGCTGAAGCCTTGGATTCCCTCCAAGGCTTCTTTCTTATACCCCCCTCCCCTTCGCCCCACGGAGAAGGGCGAATGCAAGAATCCGCCCCCACCATTCCCGCTCCCTCCCCCGCAGCTTTCCGCCGGAAAAAGCAAAGAAAGCGAAAGAAAGTTTTGCCCTATCTGCCCAAAAACCTTACCTTTGCGCGGAAAAACGTCAACTCTTTCTACACACATCAACCAACTTGCAGAAATGAGCTCCACAAAAACGCGAAAAACCATCATCGATGCCGCACGACAATTATTTGCCCTGCAAGGATTTCACAACGTCACCATCGGCGAAATCGCCATCAAAGCCCGCAAGGGCCGGCGCACCGTATACAGCCACTTCAAGAACAAAGAAGAAATCTACGATGCCGTTGTAGAAAACGAACTCGATATCCTCTCCGACATGCTGCTGCAAGTGGCCTCACGCCACTGCCCGCCCGACAAGAAACTCATCGAGCTGATCTTTGCACGGCTGGACACGATACGCACCGTGGTCAGCCGCAACGGCAATCTCCATGCCGATTTCTTCCGCGACATCATACGCGTGGAAAACGTGCGCCGCAAGTTTGACTCCAAAGAGATAGCACTCATCAAGACCATCCTCATCGAAGGCGTCGGACAAGGCCTGTTCCACATACAAGACATCGACATCACGGCCAAAATCATCCACTACTGCGTAAAAGGAATCGAAGTCCCCTACATCCTGGGCAAGCTGACCGGCGAACTTTCCTCCGGGCAGCGGAAGAAAATAGTAGAAGACCTCGTACTCGGCGCGCTGGCGGGGATGCGCGGAAGCCGTTGAGCCAAAGAAAGGAAACACCGGCACACAAAACCCCTACCGGAAACCCAACAAACAACTTAACATATAAAAGGAGACACAAAAACATGAAACTGTTAGAAGGAAAAACAGCGCTCATCACGGGCGCCGCACGCGGCATCGGCAAGGCCATTGCCCTGAAGTATGCCAGCGAAGGAGCAAACATAGCTTTCACCGACCTCAAAATCGATGAAAACGCCGAAGCTACCGTAAAAGAAATCGAAGCCTACGGCGTAAAAGCCAAAGGCTACGCCTCGAATGCCGCAGACTTTGCCGACACGGAACGGGTGGTAAACGAAATCGTCGCCGAGTTCGGCCGCGTAGACATCCTGGTGAACAACGCCGGCATCACGCGGGACGGGCTGATGATGCGCATGACCGAGCAACAGTGGGACATGGTGATCAGCGTAAACCTCAAGTCCGCATTCAACTTCATCCACGCCCTCACCCCCGTCATGATGCGCCAGCGCAGCGGCAGCATCATCAACATGGCCTCCGTGGTAGGCGTTTCCGGAAATGCCGGGCAGTGCAACTACTCCGCCTCCAAGGCCGGCCTCATCGGACTGGCCAAATCCATAGCCAAGGAGCTCGGCTCGCGCGGAATCCGTGCCAACGCCATCGCCCCGGGCTTCATCATTACCGATATGACGAACCAGCTGTCCGAAGAAGTACGCAAGGAATGGGCCAAACAGATTCCCCTCCGCCGGGGCGGCACGCCGGAAGACGTGGCCAACGTGGCTACTTTCCTGGCCTCCGACCTCTCCTCCTATGTCACCGGGCAGGTCATCCACTGCTGCGGCGGCATGAATATGTAGAAAAACAAGGCAATGGAAGTCATCTACGAAGATAACCACCTGGTAGCCGTCAGTAAGACCTGCTCCGAAATCGTGCAAGGCGACAAGACAGGCGACGAGCCCTTGTCTGAAAAGGTGAAAGCTTACATCAAAGAGCGTTACGCCAAGCCGGGAGCCGTCTTCATCGGCGTGACGCACCGGCTGGACCGCCCGGTGAGCGGACTGGTTATCTTTGCGCGGACAAGCAAGGCGCTCGCCCGGATGAACGAACTTTTCCGCACCGGGGGCGTACAAAAAATCTATTGGGCCGTCGTAAAAAACCGCCCGCCCCGCGAGGCAGACGAAATCACCCACTGGATTACGCGAAACGAGAAGCTGAACAAGAGTTTTGCCCACGACCGCGAAGTGCCGGGCAGCAAGAAAGCCATACTACGCTACCGCCTGATCGGGCATTCGGAGCGCTATTTCCTCCTGGAAATAGAACTTCTGACCGGCCGGCACCACCAAATCCGCTGCCAGCTGGCCAAGATAGGCTGCCCCATACGGGGCGACCTGAAATACGGCTACCCCCGCTCCAATCCCGACGGAGGCATTTCGCTCCACGCCCGCTCGGCCACGTTTGTCCACCCCGTCAGCAAAAAAGGACTGCACCTCGTAGCCCCGTTGCCTACGGCAGACCCGATGTGGAAAGCCTTCGGCGAAATCGGAAAGTCCGGCACACAAGACTAACGCCCGCAGCAAAGGAAAACTTCCATATACCCTGCTGTCCATACGAAAAGAGGGAGGCAAGCCACTTCAGCTTGCCCCCCTCTTTTCATTATGCCTATACATACGGCATCATCCCCGCAGCCCCTTTACGTCGCAACCGCTGCCGCCCGCCTGCGGCCGAACACCCACCAGAGACGGATCAAGAAGATGGCGCCCCGGAAACACAGCTCGATACACATGGCCAGCCATACGCCGCTCAGCCCCATCGACGGCGCAAGCAGCGCGGCAAGCGGCAGGCGTACGGCCCAGATACTGAAGAAATTCATCAGGCTGGGAATGATTGTGCTGCCCGTCCCGATAAAAATGCTGTAAGCCACGATGGAAGCCGCAAACATGGGCTCGGCAAAAGCCTCTATGCGCAGCGCCGTCACACCCAAGGCCAGCACCTCGGCATCGGGGGTCATCGTACCAATAATAAAAGGTGCGCCGACATACATGATTACCCCCATGAGTCCCATAACCAGCATACCCATGGAGACCGTGATATAGGCAAAGCGGCGGGTCAAATCCTTACGCCCGGCTCCATAACTCTGCCCCACAAGCGTCGTGGCGGCATCCGCAATGCCATAGCCTGGCATGTAGCACAGGCTCTCGGCCGTAATGGCAAACGAATTGGCGGCAATGGAAAAGATGCCCAGCGGAGCCACAATCACCGTAGTCATAATCTGCGCCCCGCAAATCACGGAGTGCTCCACGCCCATCGGCAGCCCGATCCGCACGGCGTGCTTCAAGACCGGGGCGGTAGGCCGGAAACTTCCCTGCTCCCGGGCCAGTCCCAGCTCCTTGGAGCGGGTGCACAAAAACCACAACATCAACCCCGCGGCCACCAACTCGGCAAGCCCCGTGCCCAAAGCTGCCCCCTCCACACCCCATCCCGCACCGGGAACAGAAAAAACCAAGCCTGCCCACCGGACCTCGCGCGTGGGGAAAATGAGGAAAAAGTTGAAGACTACGTCGAGCAGGCACATCAACACACTCAAAATGCTCGGCACCCGCATATTGCCGCTACAGCGCAGCATACTGCCCGCCAAAGCATAAAGTTGCAAGACGGGCAAGAAAGCCGAATAAATCAGGAAGTAGAGAAACGCATCGCGGCGTATGGAGACGTCGCCCCCCAGCCACCCCGGAAGAAAAGGACTGATGGACATGCCCGCCACGCCCCACAAAATACCGAAAAGCCCTACGGCCACCAGGGCCTGGCGTAGTATGGAGCGCGCCTTGCCCAAGTCGCCGGCCCCGATGGAATGGGCCACCTGCACGGAGAAGCCCGTGGCCGCCGCCGAGCAGGCGCCGCCGAAGAGCCAGGTAGTCGTAGACACCAGCCCGATGGAAGCCGAGGCATCCGCCCCCAAACTACCTACCATGGCGGCATCGATATACTGCATGACAATCGACGAGAGCTGCGCCATGATGGCCGGGATGCTGAGCTTCCACGTAAGGCTCAACTGCTGCCCCAGCGTCATGGGGCGGCCTTTGCGTATGAGTGTTAGCAGTTCGCTTGAATCCATGTATACGAAAACTTCCCGCGCTGTCCCCAACGGGCACACAAAGGTACGACAAAGGGGAAAGACAACGGCCGATTTAGGGATTTTTCACCGGCAGTTCCCATCGTCCCCCTACACCATCTTCAGGCCGATGACGGAAGCAATGAGCGTGGCGATGAAGAACAAACGCGCAAAGGAGACCGGCTCATTCAGGAAAAAGATGCCCAGCAGGACCGTACCCACAGCCCCGATGCCCGTCCACACGGGATAGGCCGTACCGACGGGCAGCGTCTGCACCGCCTTGGCCAGCAGGAACATGCTCACCGCCAAGCAGAGCAGGAAGCCGGCTCCCCACGCATAATACTCCCAGCCCGAGAGGCCCTTCATTTTTCCCAAGCAAAACGCAAACCCGGCCTCGAACAGTCCGGCCACAATCAGGATAATCCAATTCATAGAAGCTACGGCGAGGTAAAAGAGAAGAGAGGCCGCGTGTCCGCAGACAAGCAGCCTCTCCATATTTTTACTTACTATCGGACAACGATAGATTAAGCGTTTACAGAAGCCATGTGGGCAATGAGGTCGAGCACCTTGTTGGAGTAACCGATCTCGTTGTCGTACCAAGAGATAACCTTTACGAAGGTATCGGTCAAATATACACCGGCATTGGCGTCGAAGATGGAGGTGTGCGTGTCGCCGAGGAAGTCGGAGGAAACAACAGCGTCTTCGGTGTAAGCCAAAACACCCTTCAGTTCGCCTTCGGCAGCTTCCTTCATGGCAGCGCAGATGTCGGCTTTCGTGGCGGGCTTAGCCAGGTTGGCGGTCAGGTCTACTACGGAAACGTCCAAAGTCGGAACGCGCATGGAGATACCCGTCAGCTTACCGTTCAGAGCCGGGATAACTTTGCCTACGGCCTTGGCAGCACCGGTGGAAGAGGGGATGATGTTGCCGGAAGCAGCACGGCCGCCGCGCCAGTCTTTCATGGAAGGACCGTCAACAGTCTTCTGGGTAGCAGTCGTGGAGTGCACGGTGGTCATCAAACCGTTTACAATACCGAACTTGTCGTTCAGCACCTTTGCGATAGGAGCCAAGCAGTTGGTGGTGCAGGATGCGTTGGAAACGAACTGGGTGCCCTTCACGTAGGTCTTTTCGTTTACGCCGCATACGAACATGGGGGTGTCATCCTTGGAAGGAGCGGACATTACCACGTATTTTGCACCAGCCTCGATGTGAGCCTGGGCTTTCTCTTTGGTCAGGAACAGGCCGGTGGATTCTACCACGTACTCAGCTTCTACCTCGTTCCACTTCAGATCGGCCGGGTTGCGCTCAGCGGTAACACGGATAGCCTTACCGTTTACGATCAGCTGGCTCTTTTCTACGTCAGCTTCGATAGTGCCGTCGAATTGACCGTGCATCGTGTCGTACTTCAACATGTATGCCAGATAGTCAACCGGGCAAAGGTCGTTAATACCAACGATTTGAATGTCGTTTCTCTTTTGAGCAGCACGGAAAACAAAACGTCCGATGCGGCCGAATCCGTTAATACCTACTTTAATCATTGTACTGTTAGTGTTTATTAGGTTGGTTTATAATGTAATTCTCGTGAGCTTGCAGTTTTCCGGGCCTATCCGCAAAACTTATTTTCTCAAGTCGCTGCAAAAGTAGAAAATAAAATCTATATTTGCATCGTTTTCTGCTGAAAAAAGTGGAATCGGCCCGAAGAATTTTCTTTTTCGCATGGCCGCCCGGTTTCGCTGCCGCAGGCAGAAAACGCCGCTACCGCAGTGCGGAGGGAAAAGGCCGGCGGGAGGGAACTTTTTCTCCCCTGCCGCAAGAGAGGAAAAGCGCCTGCACTTCCTGCAAAAAGATGCAGCACTTCCGCGGTTTTCCGCTGCCGCTTTTGCCGGACCGCCCTGCAACGAACGACACAACCATTTATATACCTTTTATACAACATGCAAGAGAAAATCATCATTCTGGACTACGGTTCGCAGACGACGCAGCTCATCGGGCGCCGGCTGCGCGAGCTGAATGTCTATTGCGAAATCGTCCCTTACAATAAATTCCCACAGGACGACCCGGAAGTCAAGGGGGTAATCCTCTCGGGAAGCCCTTTCTCGGTATATGACGAGCGCGCTTTCCGCACGGACCTGGCCCCGATACGGGGAAAATACCCGATATTGGGCATCTGCTACGGCGCACAGTTCATAGCCTACACGTGCGGGGGAAAAGTGGAGCCCGCCGGAAGCCGGGAATACGGGCGCGCCAACCTGACCACGATGGAGCGCGGCAACAAACTGCTGCAGGGACTGTCAGAAAACTCGCAGGTCTGGATGAGCCACGGCGACACGATCACCGCCCTGCCCCGGGGCTTCCGCGTCATCGCCTCCACCGCCGAGGTGGAAGTGGCCGCCTATCAAGCCGAAGAAGAACCCATCTGGGGCGTACAGTTCCACCCGGAAGTATTCCATACGACGGAAGGGACAAGACTCCTGCAGAACTTCGTGGCCGGCATCTGCGGATGCTCGCAAAACTGGACGCCGGATTCCTTCATCGAGACCACGGTCGACGAACTGCGCCGCGAGTTAGGCAGCGACAAGGTAGTGCTCGGCCTGAGCGGAGGCGTGGACAGCTCCGTGGCCGCCGTGCTGCTGAACAAAGCCATAGGGAAAAACCTGACGTGCATCTTCGTAGACCACGGCCTGCTGCGCAAGAATGAGTTCCAGGAGGTAATGCGCGACTACGAAAGCCTCGGGCTGAACGTCATCGGGGTGGACGCCAGCGAGAAGTTTTTTGCCGAACTCGCCGGAGTGACCGACCCGGAAAAGAAACGCAAGATCATCGGTAAAGGCTTCATCGACGTGTTCGAAGCCGAAGCCCGCAAGCTGGCCGACGTGAAATGGCTGGCACAAGGCACCATCTACCCCGACCGCATCGAGAGCCTCTCCATCACGGGCATGGTCATCAAGAGCCACCACAACGTAGGAGGCCTGCCGGAAAAGATGAACCTCAAGATATGCGAGCCGCTGAAGTGGCTCTTCAAAGACGAAGTGCGCCGCGTGGGCCGCGCGCTCCACATGCCGGAGAACCTGATTTCCCGCCACCCCTTCCCCGGCCCCGGGCTGGCCGTGCGCATCCTGGGCGACATCACCCGCGAGAAAGTGCAGATACTCCAGGAAGCCGACCATATATTCATCCAGGGACTGCGCGACTGGAAACTCTACGACCAGGTGTGGCAGGCCGGCGTAATCCTGCTGCCCGTGCAGAGCGTGGGCGTGATGGGCGACGAGCGGACCTACGAGCGCGCCGTGGCCCTGCGCGCCGTGACCAGCACGGATGCTATGACGGCCGACTGGGCACGCCTGCCCTACGACTTCCTGGCCAAGGTGAGCAACGACATCATCAACAAGGTGAAAGGCGTAAACCGGGTGACTTACGACATCTCCTCCAAGCCGCCTTCCACAATCGAGTGGGAATAATACAACATCTCTGACGTATAGCAAAACTCTATTTTAATCTATTTATTTTCAAGTATTTATAATAGAATTTACTAAGTGTCAGTATTTTAAATTCCCAACCTGAATTTTGATATTGTACCCCAAAATTGTACCCTGCGCTTGTGGGGTACAATTATTTTTTTTATACTTTTGTACCCAAAAACGATATGGCAAAGGCAACAAAGTTTCAGTTCGTATTAAAGAGTGAGGCCGACAAATCCAAGCCTGCACTTTTATATGTCATGTTTTCACTGGATAAACGGTACAAGATTTCTCTACAAGAGTCTGTTTTGCCTCAATGGTGGGACAAGGAAATGCAAAGAGCCATTGTTATAGAATCGGGGCAACAAAAGCAAGTCGATACACGAAATGCAAAACGTGTAAATCGTTTCTTGAACTATGCTCAACAGAGATTTGAAGAAATTTTTGAAGCGCATAAAGAATGGAGAAGAGTAAAAACGGCTGTTATTGCAATTCCTTATCCAGCCCAAATAGCAAGGATTATCCGAGGTGTTATAACGGAATACCATAAAAAGGAAGTCGAGGAAATTAAAAAGCAAAATCAAACGCCTACGCAGTATTTTGAAGAATACATTGCCAAACTTCCAACTCACACCATTAGGCGTACAGGTACAGTTATGAAACCTCAAACGATAAGCAATCATCGAATAGTGCTTAACCGATTCAAAAAATTCTTGCAGCACTATGGTATGATAAATAGTTTTCAGATTTTCAATAAGTACTTTGAAGAAAAGATGGAGGCTTTTCTCCTGCTTGACTGCGGCTATACTCCCAATACTGTATGTGCGACAAATTCAATTATGAAAGTATGGCTAAAACAAGCCGAAGAAGATGGGCTGATAACTGACAAGTCATTTCACAGTTGGAAGTCTAAGGGATATAACGTGAAACACATTTATCTTACAGATGATGAAATAGGCCGTATCTATGCACTTGATTTTACAGATGAGTTTAAGGTGCTAAATAAAATAGACTTAAAAAGTAGTATAGAGCAAACAAGAGATTTATTCATTGTTGGTTGCAAAACAGGGTTGCGCATAAGCGACCTTCATTTGCTCAATGCTTCTCAATGGGATTTAGAAAATCGGACGTTAACCGTTAATACCCAAAAGACACAAAAACGAGTGGTAATACCTTTGTCTGATGAAGTGGTTTCTATTTATAAAAAGTATAATGGTAAATTTCCAAGTCCCGTTTACAAATCTGCCTTTAACCGTCAAATCCAGCGGTGCGCCATGATTGCAGGTATAGACGAAATTATATATAATAATGTGTCAAAAGGCGGTAAAACCGAACAAGAGGAAACACCTAAATGGAAATTGGTTTCAAGTCACACAGCCCGAAGGAGTTTTGCTACCAATCTATATAAAAAGAGTCATAATAGTCTTATGGTAATGAAATTTACTGGCCACACAACGGAAGAAAATTTTTTGAAGTATATCTGTATAGATGACGAGGAAATGGTGGAACTTGCAAGGGAGTTTTTCTGATATGAACTCAAAAAGAGCGAATCGCAAATTACGGTTCGCTCCTTTCTTTGTAAACAATTACCACTAATCCTTTTTGTTCTCGTTTGATTTTGATATTTCTTGGGTAGTGTAAAATAAACTGTGTCACGCATATTTCCTATTAGAAAACTCATCGGTCGGGGAACGGCCAGCGCCAAGGGGTGGGACCACCCGTCCCGACGAGCGTAAAATTACAATAATTTAAATCGCT